>JBDGUI010000007.1:0-1551 GCA_042216015.1 Halodesulfurarchaeum sp.
CGGCAGGAGACGGCACCGAGACCGATCCGATGGGATCACTCTCCCTCGATGATCGACTCGACGAACTCGCATCGCTCCTCGTCGGTGAGGAAGTGCTCGAGGGACCACCGCAGATCGTCGCGAACGGCCTCCATTCCCTCCTCGGTCAATCCGTACTCGTTGGTGCGCTTATCGAGGGCGTTCTTCTCCACGTAGCCCGCCTCGACGAGGTCGTCGAGGTTGGGATAGAGCCGGCCGTGGTTCACTTCGTCGTCGTAGTACGCCTCGAGTTCCCGTTTGATCGCGAGCCCGTATCGGGACTGTTCGGCGAGGACTTTGAGGATGTTCTTCTGGAAGGCCGTCAGGTCTCGTGACGCTGCCACCGCAACTCGGCGTCCCTCTGACATGAGTGGCCGAAAGCTACTGTCTTATTTAACCCTTCTCAAATGGGTGGGGGATGCGTTTCTCACTCCCTTTCCCCGCTGTCTGTCGAAGATTGGAAAGGAGGGGGGGGGAGACAGGGAGGGGATCGGTTCACGGCGACGACGATTGCGGGAAGACGAAACATCTATGCGGCGGACACAAGCAGGAGATAGTATGACGAACCTGTTCGAAGACCTCGAAACGGGCCCCAATCCGCCGGAGACGATCTACGCCGTCATCGAGTGTCTCAAGGGCGAACGCAACAAGTACGAGTACGACAAGGAATTGCCCGGCGTGGTGCTCGACCGGGTGCTTCACAGCAACGTCCACTACCCGAGTGACTACGGCTTCATCCCGCGATCGCACTACGACGACGACGATCCCCTCGACGTGCTCGTGCTCGTCGAGGACCAGACCTTCCCAGGCTGTGTCATCGAGGCCCGGCCCGTTGCGCTGATGCGGATGGACGACGACGGCGAACAGGACGACAAGGTGGTGGCCGTTCCGGACGAGGATCCCCGATACGACGACGTCGAGGACCTCGATGACCTCTCCCAGCAGACCCGGGCCGAGATCGCGGAGTTCTTCGAGACCTACAAGAACCTCGAACCGGGCAAGGAAGTCGAGACCCTCGGCTGGGAGGACCGTGAGGCCGCCTTCGAGGCCATCGAACACTCCCAGGAGCTGTACGAGGAGAAACTCGCGTAGGTAAACGAGTCCGCTTCACGCTTTGAGGTTGGAAGGAGCGGTGGACACGAGGCCCCGTTCGCCAGTGATGAGCCGGAGGTATCACGCCGCGAACAGCCATGTATTATGCGTATGGGTAATTTCATGTGTGCTCATCGCATACGACCAACCGTGATGGCTGCTCGCTCCACCCACGCTGGAATCAAGCATCTGACGGTGGTTCCGGCGAACTTCGATCCCGAAATCGAGTCCGAACCCAACGACGAGAAGGACTCGAATTCCGAGACAGCCCCGGAATAGCAGTTGGAGGCCCCGGTCTCTGCAGGCCTTCCGTTTTCCGCAACCTCGAACGGAGAGACGCCAATTCGCTCTCGCGTCTTGTTCACCGCCGTCTCGTTCCTCCCAGGCTCTCGGTCACCCTTGTCCCGTGTCACCCCAGGCTCTCGGTCACCCCTGCCCCGT
>JBDGUI010000007.1:1651-135436 GCA_042216015.1 Halodesulfurarchaeum sp.
CTCTCGGTCACCCTTGTCCCGTGTCACCCCAGGCTCTCGGTCACCCCTGCCCCGTGTCACCCCAGGCTCTCGGTCACAGCTGTCCCCTGTTTCCCCAGCCTCCCGATCCTCCCAGTCTCCCGTTCATCCCTGCCTCCAGTTCGCCCCTCCCGCGCCCGTGGATACGAAGCTTCATGGGTGTGAAAGCGATAGAGCCAGGCTGATATGGGTCTGTTCGATCGGTTACGCGGGGACGACGGTCCGCGCGTCGCGTTTCTGGGCATCGACGGCGTCCCGTGGTCGCTCATCGCGGACAATCCGGAGCGGTTCCCGAACCTCACCACGCTCGCGGAGGAGGGTAGCGGCGGCCCGATCCGGAGCATCGTTCCGCCCGAATCGAGTGCCTGCTGGCCCGCGCTGACAACTGGAACGAATCCGGGGAAAACCGGTGTCTACGGGTTTCAGGACCGCGAAGTCGGCTCCTATGACACGTACGTTCCGATGGGCAACGACGTCCAGTCCACACGGCTCTGGAGCTGGGTGAACGACGCTGGCCGGGACGCCACCGTCATGAACGTCCCCGTGACGTTCCCGCCCGATCGGGATCCCACGCGGATGGTCTCCGGATTCCTCTCGCCCTCCGTCGAGAAGGCCGCCGTCCCCGAGTCCTTCGCCGCGGACCTCGAATCGATGGGCTACCGGATCGACGTGAACGCGAAACTGGGCCACGACGAGGACAAATCCGAGTTCGTCGCGGACGCCCACGCGACCCTCGACGCGAGATACGAGGCCTTCGAGAAATACCTCGGGAAGGAGGACTGGGACCTCTTCTTCGGCGTCTTCATGACGACCGACCGGGTGAATCACTTCCTCTTCGAGCACTACGAGCGCGAGGGCGAGTACCACGAGGAGTTCCTCGACTTCTACGAGACCGTCGACGAGTACCTCGGCTCGATCCGCGACAGCCTCCCGCCGGACGCGACGATGGTCGTCGCGAGCGATCACGGCTTCACCACCCTCGACTACGAGGTCCACCTGAACGCCTGGCTGGAGCAGGAGGGCTGGCTCTCCTATGCCACGGACGATCCGGAGGATCTGGCGGACATCGACGGCGAAACGACCGCCTACTCGTTCATCCCGGGACGCTTCTACGTCAATCTCGAGGGGCGGGAACCCCGCGGCTCGGTCCCGGAATCCGAGTACGAGCAGGTACGGAGCGAACTCGAGGCAGCCCTCGAATCCCTCACGGGTCCGGACGGTACCCCGGTGATCGACCGCGTCGTTCACAAGGAGGACGCCTTCGCCGGCCCACACGACGATATCGGCCCGGACCTGGTCGCAATTCCGAACGACGGCTTCGACCTGAAGTCGGGCTTCTCCGGTCACGAGGCGGTGTTCGACACCGGGCCCCGCAACGGGATGCACACCTTCGAGGAAGCCACGCTCCTGATCGACGCAGACATCGAGGTCCCGCCCGAAACCGATCTGCTCGACGTCACGCCGACGATTCTGGACCTCCTCGAAATCGAGTACGAGGCGAGTGATTTCGACGGCAGCAGCCTTGCGTGAGGGTCGTCCGGATCTGATCCCGAGTTTTATCAGTGAGGACGGGACCACTTCGCCGGGATGCCCGAACGACGGACCCTCGACGACCGACTGTCGGCGCTTGAACGCCGTCTCGACGACCCCGCGGCCACCGAGGCGTCAGCCCCCGGCGGGAACTCGACCGCGGTCGAGGAAACCGCCGAACCCGATGCCGCCCTCCGCTCGCGAGTCGAGGGCCTCGAGGCCGAACTCGACGAATTGCAGGCGGGACTCCAGGCACTCAGAGGCTACGTCGGCAACGTCGAGTACGTGAACGAGAGCGTGGAGCGCCGGGCGAACGCGGCGATCGCCGCCGTCGAACGCCTCGAATCCGCCCCGAAGACGCCTCCACCCATCGCGACCGCGACGCCCCCGAACCAACCCACCGTGGGGACCGCCACGAAGCAAGAGGGGGCAGCAGTCTCGGCCGAGGAAACCGACCCCGACGCTGCAGACGACGGGATCCTCGACCGGCTCCGGGCGCTCCGATGAGCGTCCGGCTGCTGCTCGCCGTCGTGCTCGCGGGTGCGCTCGTGGCCGCCTCCCTTCCGGCGATCGAGGCCGCCCAGCGCACACGGGCCGATTCCGAACTTTCGACGGCCGTCGACGAGATCGAGATCGCCACGTCGGCCATGGTGCGACACAGTGATCCGGTCCCCCCACACGTGCCCGGTGCAACCCGCCGGGTCAGGGTGGAGCCACCGGCACAGCCTGACGGGGCGGGTCTGACCATCGAACCCGCTCCCGGTTCGGATTCACGCAACGGCAGTCTGCTGACGGTGATGATTCCCGGGGAGCCAGCCGAAAAAACCCTCCTCGCGCCGACGATCCGGCCCCTGGGACCGGAGGGGTCCGTCAGATGGAAGGAATCGGTCACCGTCAGCGAGCCAATCGAACTGATCTTCACCTACCGACGGGCGGACGGGACCCCTGTCATCGAGGTGACCCGAGGGTTCAAATAGGGCCACCGGGCCAGGGCGGGCCATGTTTGGGGACACCGCGGCGACCGAGCCGGAGTGCGGGTGCCAGCCGACCGTGGACGACGGGTCACTCCGGGTCGACGCGTCCGACTGTCCGGGCGACGGGCGGCTCGCCGAGAGCGAGGCGTGTCGGCACACAGTGTGCGAGGCGTTCGAATCGACGGCTGTTTCCCGACTGCTGGTCCACGCCGAGGGCGTCGACCGCGTCCACGGCGACGCGACGGTCGCCGCGCTCGCGGCCACCGCCGAGTTCGCCACGCGGATCGCCGACCGGGACGGCCGACTGGCAACCGAAGCTCGCGAGGATCCGGTTCCGGCGGCGTCCGAGGCCCGCGGCCGAGCCGGCCTCGTCGGAAATGTGGCCGATGCCACCGGCTTTGCGGATCTCGGGGCCTCATCGACGGATTCGGCGGCCCTGTTCGATCCGGTTCGGATCCCCTCGATCGCCGCCAGTCACCTCGATACAAGGCCACCGGAGACCGCCACTCTGCGCACCTCCCGGGTGATCGATTCGGGGGCCACTGTTCGGATTTACGATCGGCCAGACGACCGCCCAGTCTACCAGCTCGAACCCCTCGAATACACGCTTGATGACGCGGCTCTCGAAACGCTCGCTGCGGCCAGATCCCAGCTCATCTCGACGGCCACAGGCTCGCCAACAGAGCATCGTGAGGCCGTCTCTGCCGTCGCTGGAGCGCAGTGCCCGGTCGATACGCTCACGCAGGTGCTCCGGAAGCATACCGCCGGGTATGGCGTCTTCGAGGACCTATTTAGCGACGAACTCGTCTCTGAGGTCTTCGTCAACGCGCCGGCCACGGAAAATCGGCTCTTCGTGCGGGTTCCGGGCGAGGAACTTCTCACTAACGTCAGACTCACCGGACGGGGAACAGACCGCCTTGCAGCGCGGCTCAGAACGGAGAGCGGCCGTGCCTTTTCCCACGCCGCACCGACGATCGACGCCACGCTTTCCGATGTGGGCGGGGCCGAATCGATACGGGTGGCTGGCGTTCGAGAACCGGCGAGTGAGGGATACGCCTTCGCACTCAGGGCCGAGGGAACCGACCGCTGGCGACTCGCCCGACTCGTCGGGAACGAAACCGTGAGCGCCAGTGCCGCGGGACTGCTCTCGACTGGAATGGCCCGCGGGGCGGCGATGCTCGTTGCCGGGCCACGCGGGGCCGGCAAGACGACGATGACCTCGGCACTCCTCTGGGAACTCGACCGAGAGACGCGGCTCTTGGCGATCGAGGACACACCCGAGCTGCCCGTTCGGGCCCTCCAGCTCGCCGGCCGTGACGCTCAGCGGCTCGAGGCCGCCGCAGATGCGGGCGCCGCTATCGACCCACCGACGGCGCTCCGAACGGCACTCCGGTTCGGCGATGGGGCCCTCGCGATCGGCGAGGTCCGTGGGGAGGAGGCGGCGGTCCTGTACGAGGCGATGCGGGTCGGCGCAGCCAGCGACACCGTCATCGGCACGATCCACGGCGAGGGCTACGACGGCGTGAAGGAGCGGGTCGTTGCCGATCTCGGGGTGCCCGAGTCCTCCTTTGCGGTCACGGACCTCCTGGTCACGCTGGCACCAGCGGCCGACGGCAAGCGGGTCATCGCGATCGAGGAGGTGATGGAGGACGGAGCTGCTACCCTGTACGAGTTCGACGGTACCCGACTCGAGCCGACACCCCGGCTCGCTCGTGGGAACAGTCGATTCGTGGCCTCGATCGCGCGGCCCGCGGAAACCTACGCGGACGTGATGGGGGCGATCGAGTCTCGGGCGTCCCAACTCGAACCGTGCCCGTTGCAGCGCGATCGGAACGCTGGGGAGGTTCCCGCAGATGTCTGATACACGTTTCGTGTCCACAGCTCTTCGGTGGTTCAGGAACCAGCTCCACGTGGCGGCGCTGTGCCCCCGCGGGGCCGCGTGGCTGGCACAGTTTCGGCGGCGGAGAGCTGTCGGTACGGGACCGGACCTGCTGGCGTTTGCGATCCTCCAGCTCACCCTCACGCCCTCTCTCGAGCGGGCTGCGGATTTCGCCACGGACGCCGTCGACGGGCGATTGAGCCGAACGCTTGTGGCTCATCGACTCGCGACGGTTTCCGGGGAGCGGGCCTTCAGCGCGTTCGCCACGGAGTGGGCCCAGTACGATCAATCACTGCAGCGAGCGGTCACCCTCATGGCCGTGGCCATGGACGCCCCGGAGCGACGACGCCGCGAAACGCTCGAATCGGCGCTCGACGCGGTGCTTGAGGGAGCCCGCGAGCGTGTCGTCGAGTTCTCGGCGGCGATCCGTGGGCCGGCGATGGGAATCTACGCGTTCGGGGTGATGCTCCCGCTCGCGCTGGTGGGGCTGCTTCCGGTCCTCGCCTCCTCCGGCGGAGGGGTTTCGACACTCGCACTCGGGATAATCTACGATCTGCTCATTCCGGTCGGGCTCATCGGGTGTGCGCTCTGGCTGTGGGGACGCCGCCCCGCCGTGACGGACACGGCCTTCGATGTCGGGCTCCTCGATAGAGCAAGATCGCCGGTATATACGTTTGGTGCCGGCGTTTTCGGGGCGGCTCTCGCCGGGCTTCCGGCACACCTCCTCGCTCCCGACTGGTCGATACCGATCGTCGCCATCGGAGTCGGGCTGGGGACCGCCCTCATCGTCGGATTGCAGCCAGTCCTCGAGGAAGTCGACCGCCTCGACCGGCTCGAGGCCCGGCTTCCCGACGCGCTCTCGATCGTCGGGCAGCGACTCGGTGAAGGCGAGCCTGTGGAAACCTCCATCGCGTCGGTCGCCGACCGCTTCGACGGCCCACTCGGCGACCTCTTTGTCCGGGCGAGAACCCGACAGGCCAGGTCCGGTGAACCGATGGAAGCCGTGTTTCTGGGTGTGGACGGCCTCCTGAACGACGTGCCGAGCCAGCGGGTCCGTGTAGGACTGTCCCTCACGATGACCGCCGGGGAATACGGTGGGTCAGGAGGGGAAACGCTGCACGCCGTCGGAACCTATCTCGCCGAACTCCTCGACGTCGAACGGGCGGCCAGACGGAACCTCTCACAGACCACGAGTACGCTCAGACAGACGGCGGTGGTGTTTGCTCCGGCCATCGCTGGCGTGACCGTGGCTCTCGCGACTGGAATGAAGGCGGTCGACGGGTCGGGACAGCCCCTCGACGTGGCCGCGCTCGGCCAGGTGATCGGCATCTACGTCCTGCTTCTCGGGGCGGTGCTCCCCTCGCTCTCGGTCGTGCTCGCTCGCGGGTTCGATCCCGTCCGGATGGGCTTCCAGAGCGGCATCGCGCTCTTGGTGGGGGCCATCGTCTATCCGCTCTCCTTCGTCGCCGCACGCACGCTGGTGTACGTTTAAATAGGAACACCGGACCACGTCGGCCCATGTTCGGAATGCCCGCCGAGACGACCTGGATATGGGTTGGCCTGACACTCGCATCGGCCGCGATGCTGGCCCTCGTTCTCGGGGTCCCGACCGCCGCGCCGAATGCGGAACGAGTCGCGACGGCTATCGAGGACGTGGCGGTCAGCGAGCATGGGGGGAAAGCGACGCTGGAACTGCGCGCCACCGAGATCCGGCTTGGACCGGATCGGATCGGCCTCCGGGGACCGGGCGGGAGCTCACATGCCGACATTCACTACGGAGCGGTCATCCCCGTGCCACCGGACTCGAAGCTCGAACGGGTACTCGAGGGACGTCCACCGGGGACGGTATTCGTGCGTCCGGCAACGTTCCAGCGGGCGGCAGCGGGGGCCCGACTTAGCCCCTCCGAATGGCGGGCTGCCGGTGATCGATTGACGATCAAACACGTCCACTATGGGGGGGTGAGCGGTGTTCTCGTCGGGGCGTAAGGGGCAAGTGGAGCCCCTCCCTGCGCTGCTGGCCCTCGCGGTCTTCGCCATGGGACTCTCGCTTTACGCGGTCACGCTCGAGGGTGTCACGCTCGGGACCGGTCCCGAGGTGAGTGACGCGACGATGGATGTGACTTACGACACACTCTCTGAGGGGCCGGTGGTCGTTCCTGGGCGGCTACAGTCAAGGGCGGCGGATCTCCCGACCGGTGTGGTCGTCATCGTGCGGGCCGACGGGCAGACCTGGGTGCGGGGCACGTCACCGGAGAGGCCAGAGAAATCGCGGAGCCGGCACGTGCTCGTCAGGACCGAGTCGGGCGAGGTTCCCGGGATTCTCCGGGTGGAAGCATGACCGCCGATCGAGGGATCAGCACGCCCATCGATGTGGTCCTCGGATTGCTCATGATCGGACTCGCGGCCGGCGTCGTGGTGATGGCCGTTCCAGCACCCGTCGAGACCCCGCCAGACGATGCGCGAGCGGCGATTCTGGGAAGCTCGATCGTGGTCGAATTCGATACCGACGCCGGCGACTGGACCGTGCGGGAGACCGTCGGCGGGTTGCTGGCCGACGCGGCCGTCGCCGGCTGGGGTGTGGAAACACCCCCCGAGCGGGCCTATCGACGCGCCACACGGACGGCGATAACCGACCACATCGAGACACACGGCGTGCATCTCCAGCTCGTCGGCGTCTGTCGGGGTGCAGAATCCATCGATCCGCTCGTCGCCGGCCGGCCGCCGAAAGCGGATCGACCCGTTCGGGCGACCGTGTACGAACTTCCATCCACACAGTCCGGGGGCTCCAGTGGGTGTGAGCCGATCGTCGTGCTCCGACGGTGGTCGCCATGAGCCTCGCCGCCGACCGCAGGGGCCGGATCCCCTTCGCGTTCCTCGGCGCGATCCTCTTGCTCTCCAGTTCGCTGTATGCGGTCTCGATGGCCCCACCACCGGCGACCGCTCCCGCAGCGGACGAGGTCGTGACCGATGCGCAGATCGAGGCGCGACTGGTCCTCGAGGCGGCGATCCGCGAGGCCGATCGAAAGGCGGCTGCCGAGCCCGTCCTCGAGCCTGCCGAAGCGGGCATCGGATCGGTCCTGCCCGCCTCCGAAACCTTCGAACGGGCGCTCGAACTCAGAATGGCTGGAACGGCCCGCAGTGCACTGAACGGCACGACCGTCACCCGGGAGAGTCTCGCGGCGTCAGTGAGCCTTCCACCGATTCGGAACCGTGCCTCGGCGAAACGAGCCCTAAAGAACGTGAGCATCACTCCCGTCGGGGAGAATCTGTACCGGGTGCGGATCGAGGGGCTTCGGGTGAGGCTTTCCCGCCACGAGCGAATTATCGATCGGTTTCGCTACAACGCGACCATCACGACCGCGCTCCCCTCGATGGAACTCCACGAGCGGACGAATCGGTTCGAGTCCCGGCTGCAGGCCGGTCTTGCCCGGCCAGGTCTGTCCCGCGGCCTCACGGCCAGGCTGTTCCCCATCGTCTGGATGCGCGGCTACGCCCAGTACGGCGGCGCCCCGATCGTGAACGTGCTCGCGAACCGGCACGTCGAGGTCATGACGAACGACGCCCTTCTCGCCCAGCAGGCGGCCGCGTTCGGGACCGAGGATCCGGGCGGGAGGGAGGCGACGCGAGTCGCCGCGGCCGACGTCGCAACCCGCGACGCCTTCCTCGGCGCCGAGGAAACCGTGAAGCGGACCCTGGGCGCACTCCAGCAGCAACCAGCGGGATCGGGCGAACCGGTGACCAGCCCGAACGTGCCGCTGCCGAGCGTCGTGGACACAGAACAGACCGTGGACGCAGACCACGCCGCCGACACCGCCTATCTCGCCTTCCTCGACGGACGCGACGGCCGAAGTCTCGAGGCGGTCGTCGACGCGGTCTATCGGGCGGACGTTCGGGTCGAAGGTCGTGCGACACGCGGGAAAACCGTGTGGAGCAGTGTCGGAACGCCGCCGGAGAACACGACGAAGGTCCACTCGTGGTCGCGAACGGATCGATGGCTCGACGGGGGATCCTGGGCCGAGGGGAGCGCTCAGACGCTTCGAACGTTCACGGGTCGCGTAATCGAGGAGACGGTAACGACTCACTACTGGGTCGGGAATCACACGTACGGAACGACCAGAACCGTCGAGCGGACGACTCACCGGGTTCAGCTGGAACTCACCTGCCGATATCGTGGGCCGGGGATCGCCCCAGACCGACCCGACGATCGCTGTCCGTTCGGTCCACTGACCCGGGATCGTCTCGCTCGAGCGGGGACGAGTCGGCTGCTCTCCGGCTCCGCGCTCGAGGACCGCGCGATCGACGCAGTCACCGGATCCGCCAGAACCGGGTGGAGAAGGGTGGACATCTCGCCGCCCGAATCGGCACTGAAGCGGGCCAAGCGACGGACGGCCGACCTCAGAGGTGCAATCCGAGCCGTCACCGTTACCCTCGAAACGCGGTCCGTGGCGAGTTCGACCAATCCGGCCGCGGCACTCGCCGGGGCGATCAGGGACGATCGAACGGCGTTGCTCGCCACGCCGTCGCGATACGGGAGCGCGGCGGATCGGGCGGTGACGGCTGCTCGCGTGACCTATCTCGAGCGCGCCGTCGATCGACTCGACGCCAAGACGTCGATCGTTCAGAAGGCGCAGAACGCCTTCGCCGACCGGCTCGCGGCGAGCATGGTGCCGAGGAGCGCTCCCGGGCGGGCGAGACCCAGTCGGGACACCTACGTTGCCTCCGTCGAAGGTGGGCCGGCCTACCTCTCCATCGATCCACCGGGCGGAGGCAAGCCCAGACTCGCCGCCCGGAACGTGAACCTCTTCACGATTCCCTACGGTGATGCAGCCGATGCAATCGCCGAGCGGATGGGCGCGGGGGGCCAGGCCACGGTTTCGCTCAGAACTGCCGCCCAGACACTCGCCGCCGTGGAAGCGACCGGAGCGGGTGACCCACGATCGCGTCGGGCACTTCGACGGGACGTCGCGGACGCGGTGGAGGGGGCGACCCGACGGTACGAGACGGTACTCGCAGAATCCCTCGGCACTCGACGGGCCCGTCGGCTGGTCGAGTCCGCAGCTGCGCAGTGGGAATCCGTGGCAGATCGGGGACTGGCGATCGCGGATGGACGCCTGGCGCGGGCAATCGCCGCCGAACTTCCGGGGACCATTCCGGCGATCGAGCACGATCGGATCGAGGTGGCACTCCGTGTGGCCGGGACGGACGCTCGGTCGGCGACCGCGGTTCGGGTCTCCGAGTCACTGGTCGAGGCGGTCCGCGCCGAGGCGACGACCGGTGGGCCGGGTCTCCTGGTGGAGACGACGAGAGCGGCCTCGTTGGAGGCCGGTCGGCGGGCCTGGGACGCGGCGACGGACACGAAGATCACCAGGCTGCCCGCGGGGTTGCCGATCCTCCCGGTCCCGGGTTACTGGTATGCGACCGCGAACGTCTGGACGGTCTCGGTCGAGGGGTCCTACGATCGCTTCGTCGTCAGGGCGCGTCGGGTGGCACCCGGATCAATCTCGAACGGGACGGTCGAGTTCGTCAGGGAGAATGCGACGGTGCGGGCGGACATCGACACCGACGACGAACTGGAACGCCTCGGTTCAAATCGGGCGATCACCCTGGATGCTCGGACCGGGGTGGTCATCGTCGTTCCACCGGGGGGAGCCGGGGTCGGCGACGTGGACGGGGACCGGAGCGAGGAATCACCTGCCTGGTGAGTGGGGATGAATCGACCGCCCCTCGACGCGTTTCTCGACGCCGCCATTTCCAACCCGGATGCGGGGGGCAACCTGAGGGATCCTGTCGGGCACAAAGCGGAGGCGCTGATGGACGTGTTGGCGGCTATCGTGGCCACATACGGGGTCACACACGTCGCCGAGCAGACGGGGCTGGATCGTGACCTGCTCCGTGCCACGAGGGATGGGTCCGTCATGGATGAGCACAAACCCGGAGAACGGATCACGCTGGGGACGGCGGCCGAACTTCTCGCCGTGGCGTCGACGTTTTCACCGACCGAGGTCCGGGCTCGTATCCGTGATCACCTGATTCTCTCGATGAGTCGCGGGCCCACCGACGCCGAATCCCTCGCGTCGCGGTACGGGTTCGATGACGTCCACACGGTGCGTGACAAAATCGAGGGGGACCGCTCGCTCACGCTTCGCGAGTACGCCAGGCTTCGAGTCGCTCTGGATCGGTAAGCTTTGGAGCTCCGCCCCTTTCCGTGCTGGCTGGGCGGAGATCCGTCGTGGTCGCGTTGCCGTCGAATCGCAAACCTTGATTGGGGGCGTCGCGAATCCCGGGGCGTGCAGCCCCCGGAATCACCCGCCGTCGAGCGCCGCCGTCTGCAGGCCTTCTCCTCGCTTCTGGTGCTCGTGTTCCTGGTCAACTTCGGACGGGTGGTCTTTGCGCCGCTGCTCGATCCCTTCCTCCGGGTGTTCGACGCCGGCGAGGCGACTGTCGGGCTGATCGCCACGCTCGCGTGGCTCGGGAGTGCCGTTCCCAGGCTTCCGACGGGGTACCTCCTCACGCGTTTCAAGCGGGAACACGTCGTCTTCGGCACCGGTGTCCTGTTGACGGGTGCCGCCCTGTTCACCGCACTCGCCCAGTCGGTATGGCACGTCGGGATCGGGGCGTTCCTCCTCGGCTGCTCGAGTGGCATCTATTTCATCGCCGCGAACCCGCTGGTTAGCGAACTTTTCCCCGATCGGGTGGGACGGGTCCTTGGCATTCACGGGACGGCCGGCCAGACGGCCGCCGTGGTCGCTCCACTGCTGGTGAGTGTCGCGATCGCCCTCTCCAACTGGCGCCTCCTCTTCGTGGCCATGGCCGTCGCGGCGATGCTCGGGACGGGCTGGCTGGTCGTGACCGCGCGTCGAACCGACCTCCCGGACGTGGGCCGCGGGGAGCAACATCTCCTGCGCTCCGTGCGCGCCCACTGGCCGATCATTCTCACTGCCGTTGCGGTCATCGGGGCGACCGGCTTCGTCTGGAACGGCTTTTTCAACTTCTTCGTGCGCTATCTCATCACGACCAAGAGCCTCTCCCCGGGGCTTGCGGGGGCGATGCTGACGCTCATCTTCGCGGCCGGGCTCCCGGCCTTCTTCTATGGCGGGAGACTCGCCGACCGGCTGCCCCGCGTCCCGCTCATGCTGGGAATCATCGGCACCTTCGTGCTCTCGTTGCTCGGGATGACGGTCGTCTCCGGGCTGCTCGGGATCGTCCTGGTCACGGTCGTGATGGGGCTGGTCTTTCACAGCCTGCTCCCGGTCATCGATACCTACCTCCTCACCGCGCTCCCCGACGCCGACAGGTCGAGCGCCTATTCGGCCTACAGCGCCTCGATGATGGTGATCCAGGCGAGTGCAAGCGTGGTCGTGGGGACGCTCGTCGAGACCGGGTTCACCTTCGATCGGGTCTACCGCTCGTTTTCGATCGTCCTTGTGGGGGTGTTCCTGTTCCTCTTCGTCCTGTACGCGACAAATCGCCTGCCCGAAGGAACATAGTGATGGCCGAGCAGCGAGAGCATCGGACCATGGAGCTTTCAGGGGACGAACTCGCCGGAATCGTGGACCAGTTCGGCGCCCTCTCGCCGGCGGAGCTTCGACGGGCGATTCGCGAGACGGCCTTTCGGGCCGGCGTCGATCTCGAGGAATCGACGATCGACGACTGGATCGACGGGGCCGAGGCCGATTTCTCGCTTCTGACGGTGGACCTGGACGGGGAGGCACTCGTGGTGCCCGGGCCGCGGGCGTTTCCCGACGCTCCGGAGGCGGCGAGTGATCTCCCACACGTCATGGACGTCGACCGCCGATCGGTGCCCGTGGACGCGCTCGAATCTGGACTCAGGAACCGACTCGCCGCAGCGACCGCGGAGCTCGAGGAGGGGGCGACGGCGATCGAGAAGCGGTTGGAGGAGCGTGAGAAGGCGGGGACGGGAATCGAGGATGGACCGGGTGGAATCGAGGAATCAGATCGCGCACGCGAACTCATCGACGTGACCTACGACGCCGAGGCCTGGGCGGACATCGACCTGGGAGACGTTCGGGACCGGCTCTCCGGTCTCGCGGAGCAGGAAAGCTAAGTTGCTGTGTGCGAATTGGGCGTATGGACCTCGGACCGGTCGCCGATCGCGATCCGACGATCGTTTCGGACCCCGCCCGAAAAGCGGCCGTGCTGGTCCCGGTCATCGACGGTCCGGCAACGGAACTCCTCTTCATCGAGCGGTCCGCGAACCTGGCGGAACATCCGGGGGAGATGGGATTTCCCGGCGGTGGTTACGAGCCGAGTGACGAGGACCGCTGGGCGACGGCCGTTCGCGAATCGGGCGAGGAGATCGGCCTCGATCGCGAGGAGATCTCGCCAGTGGGTCGACTCGACGACGTGGAGACGGTGACCGGGTACACCGTGTCCCCCTTCGTCGCTCGAGTTCCCCGCCGCGGCTATCGACCGACGGACGCCGAGGTCGCAACCGTCGTTTCCCTCCCCGTCTCGGCGTTAACCGACCCGGAGAACCATTCCTTCGAACCGCGGGAACACCCCGAAGATGGCACTGTCCCCTGTCATCACTTCCGGGTGGACGGGTACACCATCTGGGGCGCGACGGCACGGATGCTGGTTCAATTGCTCACACTTGGCACCGAGTGGATCGAACCGACGCCACCGGCCCGGCTGCTGGGAGAGTCGATGAGCGAATGAAGTGATCCGAACGGTCCTGTCAGACGGTGACGTCCTCGAGCGTGTCCGTCCGTCCACAGTAGGGACAGGCGAAGTCCTCGACGCCGGTGTCCTCGGGCATGTCGTAGGTATAGTGGGCCTCGAACATGTCGAGTTCGCAGTCGGGGTTCGTGCACGTGAACTCCTTCGTCGGTGGCATGGGCTCCTTTACTCGCGGGTGGGTTTAAGCCCGATGGGCCGGCTCCGGACTCTCCTGCACAGCGAAAATCCCGCTGTGGACCGCCCCGGTGTCCTTTTCCCGGTCGAACGGTAATCGGATCTGATGACCGATCCCGGCAGTCTCTCGGTGGTTCTCGTCGACGGCTACGTCGACGAACCGGCCCACTTCGGGGTCCCGCCGTACCTCTCCACCTATCCCCGATACACGGCCGGGGCGCTCCGGGACGCGGGAGTTCCGCGCGAGTCGATCACCTACCACACGATCGACGAATTGCGCGAGGATCGCTCCCGGTGGCGGGACGTCGAATCGGCCGATCTGCTGGTGTATCTCGGTGGAATGACCGTTCCCGGGAGCTACGTTGGCGGCACGCCCGCCGAACCGGACGAAGCCCGGAAACTGGCCTGGACGGCCGAGGGAACCAGCGTGATGGGCGGACCGGTTCGATTCGGGGTCGGCACCGCGAACGAAGGGGGGACCGAGACCTCGCGTGCGGACCTCGACTTCGACTTCGTGGCCGGGGCGGACGTCGAGGCGGCCGTTCACGACCTGGTCCGGAACGGCCTCGAGGGCTTCAACGACCGGTATCGCGACCTCGAGGAGGCCGACCGCTGGGCCAGACGGGGAGCCTTCCTCACGGGCCAACATCCGGACCACCCGGACGGGTTGATCGTGGAGATCGAGACCGCGCGGGGCTGTGCGTTTCGGTGTTCGTTCTGCACCGAACCCATGTACGGCGATCCGACCTTCAGGGATCCGGGGGCGATCCATGCGGAGGTGGCGGCCCTCGCCGAACGGGGGGTCTCACACTTCCGACTCGGTCGACAGGCGGACATACTCGCCTATGGTGGCGACGGCGAGCGACCGAATCCCGGGGCCCTGGAGACCCTCTACGCCGGGATCCGCGAGGTCGCACCGGACCTCGATACCCTCCACATGGACAACATGAACCCGGTGACGATCGTGAGGTACCCCGAGCGCTCCCGGGAGGCCCTCTCGACCATCGCGACGTACAACACGCCGGGTGACACGGCGGCCTTCGGCGTCGAGAGCGCGGACCCGGTCGTCCAGGAGGAAAACGACCTCCTCGTCACGCCCGAGGAGGCCGTGGAGGCCGTCCGGATCGTCAACGAGATCGGTGGCTTTCGGCCCGGGGAGGACCGATCTGGGGCCCCATCGATCGACCCTGGGATTCCAACCCGACTCCCGACGCTGCTTCCGGGACTGAACTTCGTACACGGCCTGGCCGGCGAGCGCGAGGAGACCTTCGAACACAACCGTGAATTCCTGGATTCGATCCTCGAGGCGGGGCTGATGGTCCGCCGCATCAACATCCGTCAGGTGATGGCCTTCGAGGGCACGGAGATGGAGTCGACGGGCGCGGACCTCGCGAGGGCTCACAAGAAGCAGTTCAAATCGTATCGAGCAGCCGTTCGGGAGGAGATCGACGTGCCGATGCTCCGGCGGGTCGCCCCACCGGGAACGGTGCTTCCCGACGTGCGGATGGAGTACCACGAGGGCGAGCACACCTTCGGGCGACAGGCCGGGACGTATCCGCTCCTCGTGGGAATTCCTGGCGAGCACCCGCTCGGAACCACTCTCGACGTGGCCGTGGTCGATCACGGCCCCCGATCGGTCACCGCGGTCCCCTATCCGCTCTCGCTTTCTGCGGCCACCATGGACGAACTGACAGCCATTCCCGGCATCGGCGCCTCGACCGCGGGTGACATTCTCGTCGGTCGGCCCTACGACTCACTCGACGCCGCTCCCGCCGCAGAAACGCTCGCCCCGTTTCTCGGGGGAACGGCTACTCGAACTCCGCTTCGATGACCTCGCCGACCGCGAAATTCGATTTCACCTCGCTGATCTCGACTTTCACTCGCTCGCCCATCTCTGCGCCGGGGACGATGATGACGTAACCGCGCTCCACCCGGGCGATCCCGTCGCCCTGCTTGCCGATGTCCTCGATCTCGACGTAGCGAATCTCGCCGACTTCGACGGGCGGCTGGGGTTCGGACGGCACGCCGGTCTCGGTCTGTTCGGTCGTCTCGGCGGGGCCCTCCCCGCGGGCGATGATGGCGACGCGATAGATCGATTCGGGGTCGATCGTCCCGTTTTCGATCTCCCGTTCGGGGATCTCGACGACGTAGCCGTCGTCGGTTTCGGTGATTTCTCCGTTGAACAGACAGAGGAGTTGCTCAGAGATTTCCATGGATGTGTCCGGCTGATACTGCAAGCGGACCGGTATTAGTCCTTGTCACCTGCGGACCGGCGTATCGGGCGGCCATCGGGCCACTTTGCTCCCTCCGAGTCGTGAACGACGATCGAGTCCGCCGTCACCTGGGGGTCGTAGTTGTCCCGTACCGCGATCGTCTCTCGAATCTCCCGGATCGCCCGCTCTTTGAGCGTTTCGGCGATGGCGCGGGCTCGCTCGTGGCTCGTCTCCTTGCCCAAGCCCGGACACGCAGAGGCGCGGACCCGACCGGCAGACCTGACGGCGGCAGATTCCGAGATGCCGGTTCCCGGCAGCGCCAGACTGAACGGGTAGGTCTGACAGAGCAGCGGCCGGGAGGCATAGATCGAACAGCCGGTATGCTCCTCGGCCGTCTCGAGAAACGTGCAATTCCGATCCGAGTCGGTCTGGAGCGCCCATTCGAAGGTCTCCCCCCGGTCCCCGTGAACGCCGAAGGGCATCGGGCGGGCGATTTCCTCCCAGGACCGTCCGGTCGACTCGCGGATCTCCCGGATCTCCTCCGGAAACACGGTCGCTGTGTGGGGGTCATCCGCGGTTCCCCGACAGCACTGCCCACAGCGGGTGCACTCGAAGCCGATTTCGCGGACGTTGGTGGCGATCGATTCGGGATCGATCGAGCGCGCCCACTCGAGCGCAGCTTCGAGGCGGTCCATGGACGGTTGACGTGGCCGACGGTCAAAAGACCACAGCAAGTGACCCGACTCAGATGTCGAGGTAGTACACCTGCTTCCGGGCGTCGCGGAAGCTGTAGCGCGAATCCACGAGGGAGGCCTCACTCAGTCGGTTGAGGGCGTAGCGTACCGTGCGGTCGGGGAGGAGACTCTCCTCTGCGAGCTGGCCCTGGGAGAGGGGCTCCTCGGTCTCGAGGACCTTGGCGACCAGTTTCGCACTCGGTGGGAGCTCGCGGAGGCGTTCGCGGAACTCGTCGTTCGACTGGATCGGGGATTGGCCAGTGGCCGTCGTACTCATGACTGTGGGTCACATATGAGGAAAGGTAAAGGTTATCTATACGTGTGACTATATTCCTTATACAATATTAGGGCGGTTCGACCGGCGAATGCCCGGACCCGGAGAATCGTCACTGGCGGATTCGAGGGTGGGGTGGTGCATGAATTCGGGCGCCCGGGGCTGACCGGAACCTGTTCGATCGTTTCCAGTATGGTTTTAACCTCGGACCGGCGTGTTTGTGATGACGTGAAGGGACAGGAATGGTACCAGGCCGACGCGGTCGCGGAGGCCTACGAGGACAAGCGATTCTCCCGTGGCGGGCGCCTCATCGACCGCCGGGAGAAGGCAGCCGTCCTCGACGCGCTGTCGCCGCTCGAGGACCGCGAGATCCTCGAGATCGCGTGTGGAACCGGTCGGTTCACCGTCATGCTCGCCGAGCGCGGGGCTGATGTCATCGGTCTGGACATCTCGAGGCCGATGCTCCAGCAGGGCCGCGAGAAGGCACGGCAGGCCGGAGTCAGCGACCACCTCGAATTCATGCGCGGGGACGCGGGCCGGTTGCCCTTCCCCGACGATCACTTCGACGCCGTCTTCGCCATGCGATTTTTCCACCTGGCGGACACCCCCCAGGCGTTCCTCGCGGAGATGGCCCGGGTCTCGAAGGACCTGCTCTTTTTCGACACGTTCAACGCTGGCAGCGCACGGACTGTCTACAACTGGGCGCTTCCGATGGGCTCCAGGCTCTACGAGGACCGGGAAGTGCGGGATCTCATCGCCGAGGCCGAACTCGAACTGAGCGGGGAGTCCCACGATTTCGTCATTCCCTACGGTGTCTATCGGAAGATACCGGACTGGATGGCCGATGGGCTCCGGGACCTCGATCAGTCGACCGTCGAATCGGAGCTGGGAGAGCGGCTCGCGACGGTCTCGTACTGGACCGCCCGGGTCCCCGACTGATCGGTCGTCCGGTCCCGCTCGGTTTCTCGGGTGAGGGTCTTCCGGACAATCACTCGAGTGCCGAGTTTTCGGTCCGGGGTGTCGAGTCTTCGGACCGGGAAACCGAGACGTTTTATGCGTGTCCGTGGTTAGTCCGGGGCATGGATCTCTCGGTGGTGATTCCGACGCTCAACGGCCGGGCCGAACTCCCGGCGACCCTCGGAGCCATCGCCGAGTACCTCCCCGGGGCCGAGGTAATCGTGGCAAACGGCCCCTCGGCCGATGGCACCTCGGGATTCGTCTGCGAGCACGAAGCGGTCGACGTCCTCCTCGAACTCTCCGAACGGAATCCGAACGTCGCCCGAAACGCGGGGTTGGCTGCCGCCTCCGGGGAGGCGATCGCCTTTCTCGACCAGGCCTCGGAGATCGAGGCGACGTGGCCCGGGGCCGTCGACGCGGCACTCGCGGCCGGCGCCGACGCGGTCACCGGGCCGGTCCACCGCGAACTGGGCGAGGACGTGACGACGGAGACACTCGAGGAGTCCCAGATCGGCTCCCGGACGGTCCGGTTTTTCGACGGCGGGAACGTGGTCTTCTCGCGTTCGACGATCGAATCCCTTGATGGTTTCGACGAACACCTCGAGGTGGGAGCCGCCCGGGACCTGGCCCACCGGCTCGCGGGTCAGGACAGAACGCTGCGGTGGGAGCCGGGGGCGACGGTGCTCCGATCCACACCGAAGCCCACTCGACAGGACGAGTCGGCCACACATCGCCACGCCCAGGAGTATCGCTCCCGGGGGTATCGGGTGGCGAAGAACTACGGACTCGGATGGAAGACGGCGGTCAAGCTCCTCGGCCCCCTCGCTCGGGACGGGCTCGCGGCGGCCAAATCCGTCGCCGTCGGTGAGGCGAAACCCTCCCTCTGGCTTGGAAACGGCCGGGACGCGGTGAGTCAGGTCCTCCGGGGAACGAGGGAGGGCCTGATCGCACGGGTGACCGACCGAAGCCCCCGTCGCAATCCCCACGGGCTTTCGGCCCGCAGGGATCGACCGGTTTCGCGGTGTGATCCCTAAGAACCGACACAGCGACTCGTCGATCCGGTCTCCGGGTTCTATTCTCCACCCTCGAGGGCCGGCAGGACACGCGCCGGATTCTTGGTGAACACCCGCTCCATGACGTTTTCCGGGACGTCGAGTGTGAGGATCTCCATCACCCCGACGTTCGGATGCACCGTCGGGGTGCCACTCCCGAAGAGGATGCGATCCGGATGTTCCATGATGGCGCGTTCCAGGAGGTCACGGTAGCGAACGGCGCTCGTGTCGAGGTATAGCGAATCCCGTCTATCGAGGAGATCGATGGCCCTGGTCATCAACTCGCGGTCTGCCGGATGTCCACCGAAGTGCGCCAGGACGATCGGCATCGAGCGCCCGAGCAGGAACTCGTCGACCTGTTCGGGGGGAAACCCGGACCCTCCATAGAGGAGCACCGGGAGTCCCACGTCCTCCAGGGCGTCGAGCACCTCTGGAGTGGGGAGCCCGTCTCGTGGCGGGTCGACCTTGAATCCGTGAAATCGATCGTCGTAGGCGTACTGTTTCACGTCGTCAGGGGTCGTGTGGGCGGGATCGGGCCGGGCGATCGCGTCCCTGATGGTCGAGGTGACCGTCCCCGACCCCTCCCGAGGACCGTCGAGACGGGCCATCGCGATCAGCGGGCGCTCGACGGTCTGCCGGGCGATGGCGTTGTTCGCCCGCAGGTACCCCCGCTCGCCGCTGACCGGCCCCGGGAAGACGACGGCCTGGGCGATCCCCGCCTGGTGGAGTTCGCGCTGGAGCGCCTCGGCGTCGATCGTCTTCCCCCGGATCGGGCGCCCCGGCCCCGGGTGCAGGCGCGCGTGCACGTCGAAGGCCTGGAACCCGTGTTCCAGCTCCAGCATGGCACAGGCTCCGTGGGCATCCCATATCGGGCTAACGGTCCCGCCGGCGGGCTACGCCGATTCGACGCCGTCGAACGCGAGATAGACCGTCTCGCCCCGCTTGAGCCCGAAGGCCGTATCCCCCCGGCCCCGGTTTACCGCCAGCTCGACGTAGCCGTGACTGCCGACCGTGACCAGCCGCTCGGCCGGGGCGACCGCGGCGTAGGTTCCGGCGTCGAGGGACGCGCCCAGTTGGCCGTCGAGGCGTTCGCCGACGCCCTCGAGGTCATCCCGCGTACCCTCGCCGAGAACACCGGCATGGGCCCCATCGACGCGCTGGTGGACCTCCGGGCGGCCAACGAGAAGGGCAACGCCGGCGTCGTCTCCGAGGGCGAGACCGGCACCATCGCCGACCCGCTCGAGATGGGCATCGTCGACCCCGCGGAGGTCAAGCGCGAGGCCATCGAGTCGGCCACCGAGGCCGCGACGATGATCGTCCGCATCGACGACGTCATCGCCGCAGAATAGGCCGCGAAGCGACCGTTCTTTCGAATCCCCGTCCGCGGTTCGTGCCGTGCCGCTGCCTCAACGCTTACAGCCCTGGCCTCCCAGCCGGTTGGTATGTCCTCGGAGTCGGTCGGCTTGACGGAATCGGTGTCGATGGCCGTCGGCGGGATGGTCGGCGGTGGCATCTTCGCCGTGTTGGGCGTGGTCGCGGGCGCCGCCGGGACGCTCGCGTGGATGGCCTTCGTCGTCGCCGGCGTCATCGCGGCGAGCGCCGGCTACTCCTTTACCTACCTCAACCGTCTCACCACCGACCCGAGCGGTCCCATCGCGTTCGTCGAACAGTTCACCGGGCGAACCACCCTCGCGGGGATGACCGGGTGGACGTTCATCTTCGGGTACGTCGGCACGATGGCGATGTACGCCTTCGCGTTCGGCGGCTACTTCGTCGAGTTGGTGGGCGTGCAGTCGCTCGTCGGACTGCCGGCGCGAGCCATCGTCTCCCTGGTCGTCGTGGCCTCGTTCGTCGGGCTGAACGTGCTCGGCGCCCACTCCTCCGGCCGGACGGAGGACGTACTGGTCGGGCTCAAGGTCGCCATCCTGCTCCTGTTCGGGGGCGGCGGCCTCTACTACGGGCTGACCCACCAGGGCATCGCGAGCGGGTTCGCCCAGTTCGGGGTGGGGCCGCTCATCGCCGCCGCCATCTCCTTCGTGGCGTTCGAGGGGTGGGAACTCCTGCTGTTCGACCAGGACAGCATCCGCGACCCCGAGGCCACCGTGCGGAAGGCGGTCTACATCTCCATCGCGGTCGCGACCGGGCTCTACGTCCTTGTGGCCGTGGTGACGACGAACCTCGTCTCCACCCAGGTCATCCAGCAGCACTCGGAGACGGCGCTCGCGGTGGCGGCCCAACCCTTCCTCGGCCACCTCGGGTTCGTGCTCATCTCGCTCGCGGCGCTGTTCTCAACGGGAAGCGCCATCAACGCGACGTTGTTCAGCTCAGCCCGCCTCTCGAAACAGCTGGTCTCAGAGGACTTCCTGCCGAACCAGTTGAGGGGCAACGGCGACGGTGAGCCGGTCCGCGCCCTGCTGGTCCTCGGGGCGCTGACCGCCGTCTTCACCTTCTTCGGGAGTCTGGACGGCATCACCTCCTTCGCGTCGCTGTCGTTCATCACCATCTTCGGTGCAGTGAGTTATCTGGCCTACCGCGAGCGCACCTCGCTCCGGAGTACCGTCATCCCGCTGGTCGGGACGGTCGGGGCCATCGCGACGGTGCTCGCCCTGCTCTGGCACCTGTACGCCGCCGAACGCGGGGTCTTCGGGACGGTCGTCGTCATCGCCGTCGCCGTCATCAGCGTCGAACTCCTGTACTTCGACCGCGAGCACATCGAGCGCGACCTGCGCGAACTCGAATCGGAGGTCTAGTCCGTCCGGAGGGTGAGTTCGACCGTATCGCCGACCGCGAGGCCGAACCCGTCGTCACCGCGACCCTGGTTGACGGCGAGTTCGACGTTGCCGTGGCTCCCGACCGTGACGAGTCGCTTCCCCGGGGAGACCGTCGCGTAGGTCCGGCGGACGGGTGCCGTCTCGCCGTCGATTCGAACTGTACCGCCGTAGCGTCCGTCGAGGACCGAACCCGGGACGTTCGTGACGACGTTCCCGAAGCCGTCCACGACGAGCACCTCGCCCCGGATGGTCGGGCCGTCGCGCTCCGGTTCGGGGAAGGCGATGGTCTCGTAGTCGGTGGTCGGCGTACAGCGGTCGTCGGTCTCGAGCAGTTCGACCCCTGCCTCGTGGATGTCGGCGGCGAGCGGTGCGAAGACGTCCCGGCCGTGGAACGTCTCGCTCGCCGGTTCGCCCCCGTCGACCGCGTAGACCGTCATCGTGTCGGCGATTGCCCGGGCCGGCGGGATCAGCACGCCGTTGTCCGGGCCGACGAGCACGTGTTCGCCCGCGACGACCGCCAGCACGCCACGTTCGGTACCGACGCCGGGGTCCACGACCACGAGGTGGACCGCGGGCGGGAAGTACGGTAGTACCTGGTGGAGCCAGAAGGCGGCGGCCCGAACGTTCTGCCGGGGGAGGTCGTGGGCCACGTCAACGAGCCGGGTCGACGCCGTCGAGAGGATGACGCCCTTCATGGCCGCGGGATACGGCGAGCCGAAGTCGCTCGAGAGGGTGATCATTCCGGATCGGCCGCCCCGCTCTTGTCCGTATCGCCGATGTGCTGGATGCGGGTGATGCCGTTGATCTCCTCGATCGTCTCGACCACCGGCCCGGGCAACAGTTCCTCCCAGCCCTCGTCCTCGAGCATGCGCTCCCTGATGGTTTCGCCCTCGAGTTGTTCGCGCTCGAACATCGGGGACTGACGGACCTCGATGCCGGACTCATCGAAGAGTCGGATCACGAGCGGGTTGTTCGAATAGGCCACGTCGAAGTGCGGGCTCATGGCCGTGACGTGGCTGACCCAGACGGAGTTCCGGTTGATGTCCTCGATGGGCACGACGTAGGTGACCAGATCCAGCCTGGCGAGACACTTGGTGATCATCATCATGCGCTCGCCGGCGGTGAATGGATTTTCGGTGGTGTGGCTCTGGTCGGCGCTGCCGATCCCGACGACGACCTCGTCCACCTCGGCTGCGATCTGCTCGACCACGCGATGGTGTCCCCGGTGGTAGGGCTGGAACCGGCCGATGTAGAACCCCCGTGTCATTGCCGGGCCTACGACGGGCACGTACATCAAATGGGGCGATCCACTCCGAGGACGGGTCGAGTCGAGCATCGATCGAGCCGATCGCCACTTTTACCGATCACCACTCGAATCGTCCCCCGATCGTTCCTCTTCGCAGACGTTAGCCCTGTCCGTCATCGACACGGTATTGCCCACACGTCGTCGGCCCGATATCGTCTCTCGTCATCGGAACGGGACTGCCCAAACAGGAGTGCCGCCCCAAACCGGACGAAAGGGCGGGTTTCGGGCGATCGCCGAAGGGAGAAAGTATATCAATAGCCGAACCCTGGATTTCACCGTCGAAGACATTCAATGAGTAACGATCCCACGAGTGACCCACCCCCCGAGGACGATCCCGAGCCGGTCCGGAAGCCGGTCGAACGGCGGCCGGTCGAGGACCGGGAGCGGGCCGAAGAGCAGGTCCCGCTCGAGGAGGATCTCGGGAGCGAAGTCGACGTCGAGGGGGACCTCACGATTGACGAGGAGAACGCCGAAGACGATCTCCTCGGCGGGCTGAAGATCGACTCGACCGCCGACATCGAGGTACCCGAACGGCTGGTCGATCAGGTGATCGGCCAGGAGGAGGCCCGCGAGATCGTCAAGCGCGCCGCAAAGCAACACCGTCACGTCATGATGATCGGCTCCCCGGGGACCGGGAAGTCGATGCTTGCCAAGGCGATGAGCCGACTGTTGCCGAAGGAATCCCTCCAGGACGTCCTCATTTACCACAACCCGGAGGACTCGAACGAACCCCGGGTCAGGACGGTCCCGGCGGGAAAGGGCGACCAGATCGTCGAGGCCCACCAGGAGGAGGCCCGAAAGCGAAAGCAGATGCGATCCTTCCTGATGTGGATCGTCATCGCGATCATCGTCGGGTACGCGCTCTTGATCGCCGGGCAGGTACTGCTCGGTCTCCTGGCCGCCGGGGTCATCTATTTCGCGTTCCGCTACACGAACCGGGGCAGCGACGCCATGGTTCCGAAGCTTCTGGTCAACAACGGTGACCGCACGGTGGCCCCGTTCGAGGACGCCACGGGTGCTCACGCCGGCGCCCTGCTCGGGGACGTCCGCCACGACCCGTTCCAGTCCGGTGGCATGGAGACCCCGAGTCACGACCGGGTCGAGGCCGGATCCATTCAAAAGGCTCACAAGGGCGTGCTGTTCGTCGACGAGATCAATACGCTCGACATCCGCTCCCAGCAGAAGCTGATGACGGCCATTCAGGAGGGCGAGTTCGCCATCACCGGGCAGTCAGAGCGCTCCTCTGGGGCGATGGTCCAGACCGAACCGGTGCCGTGTGACTTCATCATGGTCGCGGCGGGGAACATGGACGCGATGGAGAACATGCACCCCGCGCTCCGGGACCGCCTGAAGGGATACGGCTACGAGGTCTACATGGAGGACACCATCGACGAAACGCCCCAGACCCGTCGCCAGTACGCCCGCTTCGTCGCCCAGGAGGTCGAGAAGGACGGCCGCCTCCCCCACTTCGATCCGGCGGCGGTTCGCGAGGTCATTCTCGAGGCCAAGCGCCGCTCGGGACGGAAGGGCCAGTTGACGCTCAAACTCCGCGACCTCGGTGGGCTGGTTCGAGTGGCCGGCGACATCGCGAAGGCGGAGGGGAGCGATTTCGTCGAGCGCGAACACGTCCTCGAGGCGAAAAAGCGCTCGCGGTCGATCGAGCAGCAGTTCGCCGACGACTACATCGAACGACGGAAGGACTACGAACTCAAGGAGACCGAGGGCAGCGCCATCGGCCGGGTCAACGGCCTTGCAGTCATGGGCGGCGACTCGGGAATCGTGCTTCCGGTGATGGCCGAGGTCACCCCGCGACAGGGCGAGGGCGGCCGGGTCATCGCCACCGGACAGCTCAAGGAGATGGCCCAGGAGGCCGTCTCGAACGTCTCCGCGATCATCAAGAAGTTCTCCGACGAGGACATCTCCCAGAAGGACATCCACGTCCAGTTCATCCAGACCCAGGGGGTCGAGGGCGATTCGGCCTCGATCACCGTCGCGACGGCGGTCATCTCCGCCCTGGAGAATATTCCGATCGAGCAGGACCTCGCGATGACCGGCTCGCTCTCGGTCCGGGGGGACGTCCTGCCCGTGGGCGGGGTCACCCACAAGATCGAAGCGGCCGCGAAGGCCGGCTACGATCGGGTGATCATTCCGAAGGCCAACGAGCAGGACGTGATGATCGAGGAGGAGTACGAGGAGATGATCGAGATCATTCCGGTCGCCCACATCAGCGAGGTCCTCGACGTCGCCCTCGCCGGCGAACCGGAGAAGGACTCGCTGGTCGACCGCCTGAAATCGATCACGGGCACGGCCCTTGAGGCGACCGAGGGCACTGCGGCGACGGGGACGAACCCCTCACCGCAGTGAACCCGTCGGGGCACGCTTTCCCCGCCTTTTTGCCCTGGCGGACCGGATACGATATCGATGCCAACCCCGGCCTGGGACGTGTTCGGCCTGCTCTCGCTGGCACTGGTCCTCGGGGTGGTCTTCCTCTCCAGACGGACGGCACGGCTGCTGGGGACAGAGCGGAGTCCGCTCGGTCGGGTACCGAAGTCCACGCTGTACCTCAACGTCGCCGTCTCCCACGCACTCGTTCTCGGACTGGCGTTCCTGCTCCTCTGGTGGACCGGGGTCCCCCTCTCGTCGCTCGGAATCGAAACTGTCCCCGAAGCGGGCTGGCTCGCGGGCCTCGTGGTGGCTCTGATCGGGGCAAACGAGGTGGCAGCCCTGCTCGCACGGACCGTGGGGGATCCGGAGAATCACCTGCGGGAACTGTTGGCCCCGGAGCGGGGGACCCAGTGGCTCGCGCTGGCGGGCCTCTTGCTCCCGACTATCGCCGTGACGGAGGAAGTTCTCTTCCGGGGACTGTTGATCGGGGCGCTCGGTGCTGGCACGTCATTCCCCCCGGTCGTGCTGATTCTGGGTTCCGCCCTCGCCTTCGGCACAGCCCATACCGCTCAGGGGAAGCCGGGAATTGCCATTGCGACGGTCCTCGGCGTGGGTCTCGGGGTCGCGTATTACTGGTCCGGGAGTCTCTGGCTCGTGATCGGCGCACACTACCTCGTGGACCTCGTGGAATTCGTCCGGCAATCGTGATCGGGATTCACGGTTTCTGCCGGTTCCGTCCGCTGCATCGGGCGACACGGACCGTACTGCGAAATGCCCGGTGCACCGGGATCGTCGTTACAGCCCCTCGATATCTTCGAGTGCAGCCTCGATTTCGGGCGGGGCAGCACTCGGCCCGCCCCGAACGCGGTGATCGGGGATCAGGAGCGGAACCGGGTTCTCGGCGAGGGCCGTGCGGGCGGTGGCCACGTCCTCGTTCGCGTCCGGATCGAGTCCAGGACTCCGGGCGACGAGTCGCTCCAGTGTCACGTCCTCGCCGGAGGGAATCTTTCGCACCGTCTCGAGGACGGTGCGCTGGTCGGTCGGGACCGTCAATCCGATCTCGATTTCGGTAACGTCCCTCGCGTTCCCCGCGAGGTACTCGTCGATCCAGTCCAGGATCTCGTGCTCGGTGGCAGCCTCGTCCTCGGGCTCGTCGGGAAACGAGAGGCTGATGACCCGGCCGTTTGCCACGCCGATCTGGACGAAGGACTCGAGTTTCTCGAACTTGCGGGCGAAGATGCCGGTCCCCGTCATGCCCGTTCGTAGGTCGGGTTCGGCCTTCAAGATTCGCCACGGAAGCCCGTCGAAGCTCGCCCCCGAGTCACAACAGTTATGTACATATCCGT
Source organism: Halodesulfurarchaeum sp. (assembly GCA_042216015.1). Taxonomy (GTDB): domain Archaea; phylum Halobacteriota; class Halobacteria; order Halobacteriales; family Halobacteriaceae; genus Halodesulfurarchaeum. The sequence goes on from JBDGUI010000007.1 coordinate 27,965, forward strand.
TCATCGATGAACAATAATGGGCACCACAGAGCCGACGACCGAGGAGTCCCTGGCCCCGGCGGTTCGGGAGATCCTCGCCACGGCCCGCGACCGCGACGGCGAGAGGGCCCCCGCGGACGACGACCGGCAACTCCACGTGAAGGCACGGTCGCTTTCCGAGGCCCTCCGGGAGGCGAACGCCTCGGGGAGGGCCCCCGTCATCGCCGAGGTCAAACCGACGAGTCCGACCGCCGAGTACGACCGGCGGCTCGATCCGAGCCAGACGGCCGAGGCGATGGTCTCGGGTGGGGCATGTGCCATCTCGGTGCTGACCGAACCGGAGCACTTCGGCGGGTCTCTCCAGGCACTCGAGGCCGTCCGGGAGGCGGTTTCGGTTCCGGTGCTCCGGAAGGACTTCCTGCTCGAGCCGGCCCATCTGGATGCGGTGGCCGCCGACGCGGTCCTCCTGATCGCCCGGTTTCTCCCGGATCTCTCCGAAATGATCGAGGCGGCCCGCGACCGGGGCATGACACCGCTCGTCGAGACACACACGAAATCCGAGGTGAGGGAGGCTCTTACGGCAGGCGCCGACGTGATCGGGGTGAACAACCGCGATCTGGGAACGCTCACGGTCGACCGCTCGACCGTGGAGCAGCTGGCACCCCTCGTTCCGGACGAGGTGACGCTGATCGCCGAGAGCGGCATCGAGACGCCGGCCCACAGGGAGCGGATGGTGCAAGCCGGGGTCGATGGCCTTCTCGTGGGGTCGGCGATCATGGAGGGGGACGTCGAGGCGAACACCCGGAGGTTGGTCGAGCGATGAGCACCGGACGCTTCGGCGACTACGGGGGCCAGTACGTGCCCGAGGTACTCATGCCGGCCGTGAAGGAACTCGAATCGGCCTACGAACGCTACGTCCTGGAGAACGAGGAGGGCTTCATGGACGAATTCCGAACGCGGCTCCGGGAGTTCGGCGGGCGCCCGACGCCGCTTCACCGGGCCGACGCGCTGACCGAGGAGTCCGACACCGAGGTCTACCTCAAACGCGAGGACCTTCTGCACGGCGGCGCCCACAAGCTCAACAATGCACTCGGACAGGTGCTCCTTGCCGAGTACATGGGCAAGGAGCGGATCATCGCCGAGACCGGGGCCGGTCAGCACGGCACGGCGGTCGCGATGGCCTGTGCACACCTCGATATCGACTGTGAGATCTACATGGGCCGGACGGACATCCGCCGCCAGCGACCCAACGTCTTCCGGATGTTGACCCACGACGCGAGGGTCAACCCCGTCGAGGAGGGCTCAGGAACCCTCAAGGAGGCGATCAACGCCACGCTACGGGACTGGGCAACGAACGTCGAGGACACCCACTACGTGATCGGGTCGGTCGTGGGCCCACACCCCTTCCCGAGCATGGTCCGTGATTTCCAGGCAGTCATCTCGGAGGAGGCTCACGAACAGGCCCAGTCGATGATGGGGGGGCTGCCCGGGACGGTGCTCGCCTGTGCGGGCGGCGGTTCGAATACGATGGGCTCGTTCCAGCACTTCAGGGACGATCCGGTCGACCTCGTCGCCGCCGAGGCCGGCGGTGAATCCCTCACGATCGACGACGAGGCCGAACACGCCCCACACTCCGCCTCGCTCTCGACGGGGACCGACGGCGTTCTGCACGGAGCCCAGACCCGTCTCCTCCAGACCGAGACGGGACAGATCGTCGAGTCCCACAGCGTCAGCGCGGGGCTGGATTACGCCGGCGTCGGCCCCGAACTCGCGCACCTCGTCGCCGAGGGCCGGGTCGAGCCGGTGACGGTCGACGACGAGGCCGCACTCCGGGCGTTCCACCGCCTCTCGAGAGCCGAAGGCATCATTCCGGCCCTGGAGAGCAGCCACGCCGTCGCCGCGGTGGAGCAATACGACCTGACAGAGCCCGTGCTGGTGACGGTCTCCGGGCGCGGTGACAAGGATCTGGACACCGTGATCGAGGAGAGCGATCGGCGAGACCTCGATTCGGCACCGGACCTGGGGGTGATGAGCGGTGAGTGACGCGGCGATCCGGGCCGCGTTCGAGGACGGTGCGCTCGTCCCCTACATCGTGGCTGGAGATCCGAGTCCAGAGGCGACCAGGGAGTACGCCCAGGCACTCGTGGACGGCGGCGCGGACCTGCTCGAACTGGGCCTGCCGTTCTCGGAACCGGTGGCCGACGGGCCGACGATCCAGGCCGGCATCCGGCGGGCACTCGACGCGGGCATGACCCCCGACCGGTACCTCGAGATCGTTGCGAACCTGGACCTCGGGGTGCCGATTCTCGCGATGACCTACTACAACATGCTGTATCGCTACGGCGACGGGGCCGTGGAGCCGTTCGTCGCCGACGCCGCCGAGGCTGGACTTTCCGGGCTGATCGTCCCGGACCTCCCCGCAGAGGAGAGCGAGCCGCTTCTCGAGGCGTGTGGGACCCACGACCTCGCGACGATATTCATCGTGGCGCCGACCACCACCGAGGAGCGACTGGCCCGCATCGTCGATCTGGCGAGTGGGTTTCTCTACGTGCAGGCCCGCATGGGAACGACCGGCGCGAAGGCGGACGTCAGCGATCACACCGGTCGCTCCCTCGAGCGGATTCCCGAGACCGACGTGCCGAAGGCGGTCGGATTCGGCGTGAGCAGCGGGGAGCAGGCCGCAGAGATCGTCGCCGGCGGGGCCGACGGCGTCGTCGCGGGGAGCGTCTTCGTGGACGTCATTGCGGACGGCACGAACGTTCCCGCCCGGCTCGAGAAACGGGCCGCAGAGCTGGCCGCGGGCGTGCGATCGGGTCGATAAACCGCAACGAACATAGCCACCGGCTTGCTATACCCTCGCAATGGCTACAGGGACCGACGCGCGACTGGCACGCCTCGGGCGGGACGGCAAGTTCGTCACTGTACCGATGGACCACGGTCTGACGATGGGGGCCGTCGAGGGGCTCAAGGACATCGAGGGGACGATCTCGGCGGTCACGGATGGCGGCGCGGACGCCGTCCTCACGCAGAAGGGACTCGCCGAACGGGTGATTCCGAACCGAAACGGGGCGGGCTATCTCATCCACCTGAACGGATCGACCGAAATCGGCCCCGACGAGGCCGATAAGCGAACGACCGCGACCGTCGAGGAGGCCGTCCGGCTGGGGGCCGACGGCGTCTCCTTTCACATCAACGTCGGGAGCGATCACGAACCCGACCAGCTCACCTCCCTGGCCGAGGTGACCGAGGCCGCCGAACGATTCGGGATGCCCGTGCTCGCGATGGCCTACGCCCGGGGCCCGGGAATCGACGAGCACGACGCCGAGAACCTCGGCCACGCCGTTCGACTGGCGGAGGAACTCGGGGCCGATCTCGTGAAAACGGCCTACTCGGGCGATCCGGAGAGCTTCGAGCACGTCGTCGAGTCCACGGGCAAGCCCGTCATCATCGCCGGCGGGAGTCCGTCGAGCGACCGCGAAACCCTCGAAACCGTCCGGGACTCGATCGCCGCCGGCGGGGCGGGCGTCTCGATGGGCCGAACGATCTTCCAGCATCCCGATCCCTACGCGATTTCAGCGGCGGTAGCGGCCGTCGTCCACGAGGGCGTCGGTGTGGACGTGGCGATGGACCGATTCGACCTCCCGATCACGGCCTGATCAGCCACGGAGCAGATTCAGGACCTCGTCGACCACGTCCGGTTCGACCGCAACCACGTACTGCTTTCCCGGATCCAGCGTGGTGTCGGGACCGGCAATGCACTCACACTCCTCATCGGAGACGACGAGTGATCCCTCCGGGAATCTGACGTCGGCGAGTCTCTTTCCGGCGGCCGGTGCGCCCTCCGCGACCCGTATCTGCATGATGTCGAGCGAACGGGTCACGTCCGCCAGCGTTCGAACGTCGCTGCCGACGATCTCGTTCGCCGCCACTTGGGCGCCTGGCTGTTCCGGGAAGACCACGGCGTCGACGAAACGCGTGTATGTCTCGCGGTCTTTGTGTTCGATCCGCGCGACGGTTCGAATGTCCGGATCGAGTTCCCGAGCGATCAGGCAGATCGCGAGGTTCTGTCCGGCGTTCCCCGTGAGCGCCGCTATCGCGTCGGCGTCCTCGAGACCGGCCTGTTCGAGGATGTTCGGGTTCGTCGCGTCGCCCTCGATGACCGTCGAAACCCACTCGTCCGCGATTTCGCTGACTGTCTCGCTGTTCCACTCGACGATCGTGACGCTATCACCGCGCCCGGCGAGTATCTCGGCCGTTCTGAAGCCGACACGGCCGCCACCGGCGATGATGACGTCGAGTTTGCCTGTCATGGTTCTTGGTTTCAAGTCGCTCAGTCCTGTTCCCCGCGGTTCGAACCCCCGCTCGTGGAGCGAACGAACGCGTAATACGCCCCGACGCCGGCTGCCACCCAGCCGCCACTCAGGAGCAACGCCCGTGGATCGGTCCCCAGGAGGTATCCCACGAGGACGATCGCCAGGAGGAGGTTCGAGACGATTCCCAGGATCGGCGGCAGGGGATACAGTGGCATCTCGTAGGGTCGATTCATGTTCGGCCGTTCGCGCCGAAGTTTGATGACCGAGCCGTTGACGACGATGAAGGAGAGCAGGAAGAAGAGACTCGACATGTTCCCGGCACTCTTCGTGGGCAGGAACACGGAGAGGAGCATGACGACCCCGCTTCCCAGAATGGCGAGGAACGGCGTCCCGAACCGATGGTGAATCTGTCCGAACGACTGTGTGAGTTGTCCCTCCCGTCCCATCGCGAACGCGACCCTCGAGGAGGCAATGACGACCGCGTTGAGCGCGGTGAGCGTGGAAAAGACCGCGCCGAACACGATGATCACACCCCCGTTCTGGATGAGGGGGAGCCCTGTCGGCATGAATTCCGTCGCTGCCTGCGCGATTCCCGCCTCGCCCGCGGCGGCGAGTCCTGGAGCGCCGAGGGTTCCGACCGCGACCGTCACGACCGCGAGGTAGACGATGATCGCCACCCCGAGACTCGCGAAGATGGCCTTCGGGATGTTCTCGCGTGGATTTTCGACCTCCTCGGTCACCGTCGTGATCAGGTCATACCCCTCGAAGGCGATGAACGTCAACCCCATGGCCGGAAGGACCGAGAACGCGCCCCGCTCACCGGTGAAGTAGGGCTGAAATTCCGCCGTGGAGAACATCGGCGAGAGCGCTCCGAAGGCCACGAACACGACGAGGATAGCGACCTTGATGGCCGTGAAGAGGGTCTCCAGGTTCCCACTCGCGGCCGTCGAGAGCGCGTTCACGAGCACGAGGGTGAACACGGCGCCGAACGCGAGGCTCATCGCGGCCGGAATCCGAATTCCGACGACCGGGAGCAAAACCGCGCCGACCTGGTCAGGTGGGGGGACGACCCCGTAGACGTGGAGCAATTCGAGGAAGTTGGGGGCGAATCCCAGCGCGTAAAGCGCACCGGCGATCATGTAGGCAAACCAGAGCATCCAGCCCATCAGGAACGACGTGAACTCATTGTAGATCTCCCGAACGAATGCATAGCCCCCGCCGCTCTTCGGGATGGCACTCGCGAGTTCGGCATACGAGAGCGCGGTGAATCCGGTCACGATTCCGTTGAGTGCGAACACGAGAATCGCCGCCGGCCCGGCGATTTCGGCGGCCAATCCGGTCAACACGAAGATTCCGGCCCCGATCATCGCACCCATGCCGATCATGGTCGCATCGAGCAGAGAGAGCGACGCCTGTGGGGACCGGCCCTGCTGGGCGCTCACGGCCACCCCCCTCCGCCGAAGACGCTCCTCGATCGAGGCCGATGTCGTCTCGGGGTCGGATCCATCTTCGCCCGGGTCCCAGGTTGAGCCCCCAGGTTCTTTAGTCCATCCCGATCCGGTCCGGCACGTTCAAGGCCGACCCCCGTGTGTGCCCTGGTATGACACGCAGCGTCTGGCTCAAGGCCGACGACGAGGTCGGCGACTGGGAGTCACGGAAGCGCCGGATCACCGCCGGTCTCGAGGCCGGGGTCGACTGGATTCTCGTCGACGAATGGGACGTCGAACGGGTCCGGGAACTGGGAGACGTCAACGTGGCGGCCTTCGTCACGAACGACGTCGACGTGATCGGAGAGCAGGCCGAGGACCTCGGGCAGGCCGACCGCTACATCGTCGGGAAGGACGGAGAGGGCGACGGCACGATCGAACTTCCAGGGGACTTCTCGGGCAGCGCTGACCTCTCGACGCTCCGTCGGGACGGCGCTGACGGGGCCTACGTGCGGATCTTCGGTCCGGGCTACGAGGAGTTCGCCAGCGAGGCCGCCACGGAGGCCTCACACACCATCGTGGTCGGCGAGGACTGGCAGATCATTCCCCTCGAGAACCTCATCGCCCGGATCGGGGAGGAAACCGACCTCATCGCCGGCGTCACCACCCCGGAGGAGGCCGAGACGGCCTTCGAGACCCTCGAGTTGGGTGCGGACGGCGTGCTTCTGGATACGGACGATCCGGACGAGATCCGGCAAACGGTGGCCGTCAGGGACGACATCGACCGGGAGCACCTCGATCTCGAGTACGCCGAGGTCACGACCATCGAACCGGCTGGGAGTGCCGACCGAGTCTGTGTGGACACTGGCAGCCTCTTCGACCACGACGAGGGCATGCTGATCGGCAGCATGTCACGTGGGCTCTTCTTCGTTCACGCCGAAACCGCCGACTCGCCGTACGTGGCCTCCCGCCCCTTCAGGGTCAATGCGGGTGCGGTCCATGCCTACGCCCGACTGCCGGATGGCTCGACGACCTACCTCTCGGAGATCGGGAGCGGGGACGAGGTCCAGGTCGTCGACACGGCGGGTCACACTCGCGAGGCGGTCGTGGGCCGGGCGAAAATCGAGCGCCGGCCGATGTTCCGGTTGCAGGCAGAGACCGAGGACGGTGATCTCATCGAGACGCTCATCCAGAACGCGGAGACGATCAAGGTTCAGGCCAAGTCGGGTCGGAAGGCCGTGACGGATCTCGAAGCGGGCGATGCGGTACTGGTCTACACCCAGCCCGGTGGCCGGCACTTCGGCGAGTCCATCGACGAACGAATCATCGAGAAGTAGGCCGACCGTCCTACCGTCGAACGGTGCGTTCGGACTCGGTTTCGTCCCTGTCGAGGCGGGTGGTACACCAGGGACAGAAGTCCAGATCCTCGTCGAGTTCCTTCCCGCACTCCGGGCAGGTGCCTGCCGCGGTCTCCGTCCCGACCTCGGTCGCTGACTGCTGAAGCCCGGTGAGGTAGGCGTCGATGGCGTTCAGCACCCGGACCACGGCCATGCTCAGGATGACGTCCATGGGCAAGTGCTGGCTCGCCTCGATCAGTCCGGAAAGGCCATTGGCCTCGTAGGCTGCATAGGCCGATTCCGGCATCACCATCGCCGCCGCGATGAGTGCGACGACGAACCACGCGATGGCCCGCAGCCACGCCCGGAGATAGAGGTGACCCAACCCCGGGTACACGAGTGCCAAAACCGAGGCGATCAGCGACCGTCGCGTGAACCAGGTCCGCTGCACGGGCAAAATTCGGGACATCGACGGTTAAGTCTTTAAATCCGATCCGTCCCGCACGCCGAACGTCTCGAGCAGCGAGGCCAGCGTCTCGAGGTCGAACTGGCCCGGCGCCGTCGCGTCCGTCGCCTCGAGCGGGGCGTACCCGAGCTTCGAGCCATAGAGCGGTGAAACCGCCCGGGTATGGGCCCCGATTTCACCCATACCCATCGTCGCGACCGTCTTTCCCTCCCGGGTCAGGTCGTGGGTCGCCTGCAGCAGTTCCAGGACCGCCTCGTGGGTTTTGGGGGTCACGGCGAGTTTTGCGATCGAGCCGAACTGACAGCCCCGATGGGCGAAGTCGACGAGCGTCCGACGCGATGGACCCCGGTCGAAGTCGTGGACCGAGACCACGACGGAACGGCCCGACTCGCGGGCCGCATCGAGCACCGGGCTCATGTCCGTGATCTGCCCGGTCCCCTCGAGGGCCCGGAGTTCCAGATCGATGCCCGTGACTGCCGGCATCGAAAGGGCGTCGAGCAGTTCCTCGCGGCGGTCTGTTCCGTCCGCCCGGTTCCCGCCCTCCCACTCCGGTCGGTTCGTGACCAGGATCTCGAGTTCACCGTCGTATCGCTCCAGTTCCGCGAGGGGATCCGCTGCAAGGTCCATCCGGAACTCGAGGAGGTCGGCGTGGGGGCGGGCTCGCGGCTCGGATTCGAGAGTGTTCGTCGAGGCCGCGAGTCGGAACGATTCGAAGTCGATCATGTCCTCAGACCGGAATCGAGTCCTCGGCCTCGAGCAGTTCGTGATAGCGGTTTCGGATGGTCACCTCGGAGATGTCCGCGACCTCGCTCACGTTCGCCTGGGTGGTCTTCTCGTTGGTCAGGAGGGCGGCGGCGTAGACGGCCGCGGCGGCGAGACCGACCGGACTCTTGCCGCTGTGAACCCCCTTCTGCTTGGCGTTCTCGAGCAGTTCACGAGCGCGGTGCTGGGCCTCGTCGCTCAACTCGAGCGAGGAGGCAAACCGCGGGACGTAACTCGCGGGATCTGCCGGCCTGACCTCGAGGCCGAGTTCCCGGATCACGTAACGATAGGTGCGGGCGATCTCGTCCTTCTCGACCCGACTGACGTCGTTGATTTCATCGAGACTTCGGGGAACGCCGGCCTGTCGAGCGGCGGCGTAGACACAGGAGGTGGCGACCCCCTCGATCGACCGTCCCGGAAGCAGGTCCTCCTCGAGCGCCCGGCGGTAGATGACCGAGGCCGTCTCCCGGACGTTATCGGGCAGTCCGAGGGCACTGGCCATCCGGTCGATCTCGCCGAGGGCCTGTTTCAGGTTGCGCTCCTTGGCGTCGCGGGTGCGAAACCGCTCGTTCCATTTCCGCAGGCGCTGCATCTTCTGGCGCTGGCGGGAGCCAAGCGAGTTCCCGTAGGCGTCCTTGTTGCGCCAGTCGATGTTCGTCGAGAGCCCCTTGTCGTGCATCGTGTTCGTGGTGGGCGCGCCGACCCGGGACTTCTCGTCTTTCTCCTGGGAGTCGAAGGCTCGCCACTCGGGCCCGCGATCGATTCCCTCCTCCTCGACGACCAGCCCACAGTCCGCACACACCTTCTCGCTGTGCTCCTCGTCGTGGACGACGAGGCCCCCACACTCCGGGCAGCCGTCCGTTCGTTCCGTCTCGGTCTCTTCGGTTTCCCGCGATCTGAGAGTTGCGTTTGACATATGTGTAATCCGTTCGAGCGATGATTCGGTGGCCAATCGGTTTCGACAAAACGAACTTAACTGTTTGGTTATCGTTTCGTAAAACACCCGCCCTCGTTCGGACAGCCTTCGAATTTCCTCGACCTGTGGGAATTTTACACGAAATCGGGGCGAAACACTGATTGGCCGGACACCGAACTCTCCCGCATGCGCGTCGCCGTCGGCAGCACGAACCCGGTCAAACACGCCGCGACCTGCGGGGCGTTCGGTGAGCTGGCCACGACCATTGACTCCGTGGCGGTCGAATCGGGCGTGTCCGAACAGCCACGATCGACCGCCGAAACCATCGAGGGGGCGAAAAACCGGGCCCGGCGGGCCCGCGCCGCAGGAACCTACGACCTGGGCGTGGGAATCGAAGGTGGCGTCGCCACGATCGACGGGGTGGAGGGTCAGTTTTTGACCATGTGGACCGCAATCGACGATGGATCACAATGCACACTCGGCTCGGGTCCACGGCTGTGCCTCCCCGAATCGATCGCCACGGAAATCGTGGACGGGGCCGAACTCGGTCCCCTGTTGGACGAATTGCTCGACAGGGATGGAGTCAAGGAGGCCGCAGGGGCGGTGGGCGTGTTCACCGAAGGAGCGATCGACCGCGAGGACGCCCTGCGAAACGCCGTTGCCGTGGCCCTCGGGCCGATGATTTCCGAGCACTACGACTGAGCGGGCAATCGGTATTCCGGCAGATCAGGACTGCTCCACGGGATCTGGCTGTTCGTCGATGTCCGCAGATCCCTCGATGGCCTCGGTTAGCGAGACGTTGAGGAGGACCATGGAGCCGGCCCCGCCGATCACCGTGATGGCGTTTTTCACCCCGTGATCGACGATGGCCACTCCCAGGGAAACCGCCGGTGCGATGGGGGTCATCGCCATGACGAGCACCGTGAACGCCCCCTCGTACAGTCCGATCCCGCCCGGGGAGAGCGGGAGGACCTTGGCGAGGTTCCCCACGCTCACCGCGAAGAAACTCACCGCGACCAGCAGGAAAGGCGGGACCGAGACCCCGAAGGCCAGGAACACGAGTAGCGCCGTGAGGACGTCGATCACCCAGATGGCCAGGCTGGCGATCCCCACCCGCGTGAATGCGCGAGGTTCGGCTGCCACCCGCTGGACGTCCGCGACGAACCGCTCGAGGGTCGTCGCGACGAACTCGACGTAGGAGTCCTCGGTGGTCCACTCTACCAGGGCCCTGATGCGGTTGCGGTCCGATCTGGCCGAGAGGACGATCAGGAGGACGGCACCGATCGCCGTCGCTCCGACGGCACTCGCCACGATGACGGCCCTTTGGGCGCTCTCCTGCTGGGGGCCGGAGAGACCCACCCCCTCGAAGAGCGTTCGGCTCAACGACTCGACCTGTTCCGGAGCCAGTGCCGCCATTCCCAGTAGCACTCCACCGGCGAGGAGCGTGATCGTGAGCAGGTCGAAGACCCGCTCGACGGCCAGGGACGCGAAGCCGGTCGTGTAGGGGACGGCTCTGCGGGCCTTGACGACGTAGGCACGGACCGCATCACCCGCTCGTGCAGGGAACACGAGGTTGCCGGTCTGGCTGATAAAAATCGCCCCCATGAGAAACCCCGCTCGCTCCCGATATCCAAGCCGGGAGAGGATGTCCGCGTACCGAAAGCCACGAATGGGCCAGGAGAGCACGTAGACCCCTGCTGCGAGGGCGATCATCGCTGGGTCAGCCCGCAGCATTTTCGCCAGGACGGTCCTCGGGTCGAGGTATTCGAACATCAGGGCAATCGCGAGTCCTGAGAGCAGGAGCCCGGCGACCATTCCCGTCCGGCGATTCGCGTATGGTCGAACCCGAAGTTCCCAGGCGGTTCGGAGGATCTGGCTGCCCATCCCGAACACGTCCCTGACGAGATCGACCTTCGAATCCCCCTTCGGCGTCCAGTCGACCGCGAACTCTTTCACCCTGAAGCCCCGTCGCTGGGCCTTCACGAGCATCTCCGTGTCCCAGAACCAGTGGGTATCCTTCACGACTGGCCGGAGTTCCTCGAAGGCCGCCCGACTGAACGCCTTGAAGCCGGCCTGGTGGTCTCTGAGTTCCGAACCCAGCAGGGTCCGGACGAGGAAGTTGAACCCCCGGCTCGAGATGGCCCGCTTGGCCGGCCGATCGGCCTCCTCGCCCGGCATCCAGCGCGAGCCAGTCGCGACGTCGTACTCCCCGGAACGGACGCTCTCGACGAGCTCCGCGAGGTGGGACATGTCCGTCGCGAGGTCCGTATCGAAGTAGGCGAGGGTATCCCCGTCGGCGGCATCGAACGCCCGATTCAGGGCCTCGCCGCGACCGAGCCGTTCGTCGCTATGGAAGTGGCGAACCCGTTCGTCTGCGGCAGCGAGTCGGTCTGCGATCTCGGGGGTTCGATCGGTACAGCCGTCCTCTGCGACGATCACCTCGAACACGCCTTCCGGGAGAAACCCATCGAGCGTTTCGAGCGCCACGTCGACCGTCGACTCGATGGTCGCCTCCTCGTTGTACGCCGGGAGGACGACGCTCACCTCGACGGCCGACCGGTGCATGTTTCGGTGCTCGGGGAGGCCGCGATAAGAACTTTCTGAACCTCGCCACACGTGCAGCCGGCTCGAACGTTTCACGTCTGTCGGCGGTCCCGAAATTAATCCTTCGTACCAAACCGGCTTTTGTTCCTGCTCCCCATGGTTCGATCATGGGAGCTTCGGCGGCCGAACTGAACCAGGACGGACTGACGCCGAAACAGCGTCGCATTCTCAGCTATCTTCGCGAGCGGGTTCCAGCGGAGACGTACTTCAAGTCCCGTCTCATCGGCGAGGAACTGGACCTCTCGGCAAAGGAGGTCGGCTCGAACATGCGCGCCATCGCCGGGGCCGAACACGGACTCGAGATCGAACGCTGGGGCTATTCCTCCTCGACGACGTGGCAGGTCACCACCGCCTGAGTTGTCACGGATCGTAGCTGAAGAGCGTCTCCGCCCGGGTCGCAAACGATCGTGTCTCCCTGTCGAAGGACGTGGCATACCGGAGCAGAAGGGAGATGACCGTCTCCGGATTGTTCACGCGATAGCCGTTCTGTCGTTCGAGGAGCCCCTCTTCGGCCATCTCAGCCGCGTATGTGCTGATCGTTGCTGGCGAGACACCGATCGTTTCGGCGAGGGCCGCCCCGGTGAGCGTCGGGTCCTCGAGGAGCGCGAGGAGCATGGCTCGTGGGGTCTCCCGTCTGAGATATCCGAGGGCCCGCTTTTCGAACCGGGAGAACCCTCCAGCCGGGACGTAGCGCTTGTAGTCCCCATCCCGCCACATCTCGAGGTCGCCCTCTGACGTGAGCCGTCGCAGGTGATACTGCGTCTCACCCGTCGCGAGCCTGAGATCGTCTCTGATCTTCGAGAAGTGGGCACCGGGCGTGGTCTCGACGTATCCCACAATGGCCTCGCGGGCGTCGCTATCGCTCTCGGCACTTTCGCCCTCGGCGAGCCCCAACAAGGGACTTCCCGCTCCGATGGCGGCGAATTTCCGAAGCGTCGTCCGTTTCTCCTCGTCGATTGTCACGGTCTCCTCAGTTGGTCTCCTCCTCGAGTTCGGCGTCCATTTCCTCGATGACTTCCTCGGCCGGCTTGATCGAGCCGGTTCCCTGACTGAGATCTCCCTCCTCCACGTTCATGGGTGCACCGATCTCGTCCAGGATCTCCTCGATGTTGTCGAGCCCGAGCAGTTCTCGGGTCTCCTCGTCGAATTCGAGGCTGTCGAGCCCCTCGGTGGGCTCGGACACGTCGCTGTCGGTCAGCTGCTTGCCATACCGCCCCAGCAGTGAGGTGAGTTCCTGTGGGAGGACGAAGGTGGTGCTATCTGCCTCGCCGATGACCTCGAGGGCCTCGAGCCCCCGCTCGATCACGGCCCGCTCGCCCATGGACTCCGCAGAGCGAGCCCGCAGGACCGTGGAAACCGCATCCCCCTGGGCCTCGAGGATCTGTGACTGCTTTTCTCCCTGCGCACGGATGATGTTCGAGCGCTTCTCCCCCTCGGCGCGCTCGATTGCGGACTGACGCTCCCCCTGGGCCTCGAGGATCATGGCCCGGCGCTTGCGCTCCGCGGAGGTCTGCTGCTCCATCGCCTGCTGGACGTCCTTCGAGGGGTTGACCTCCCGGACCTCGACGGACTCGACCCGGATGCCCCACTCGTCCGTGGGTTCGTCGAGTTCCTTCCGGATGCGGGCGTTGATCTCCTGGCGCTTGTTGAGCGTATCGTCGAGTTCCATGTCGCCGATGACGGCCCGGAGCGTGGTCTGGGCGAGGTTCGAGACCGCCCGCTTGTAGTCGTCCACCTCGAGGAAGGCCCGCTTCGCGTTCATCACGCGGATGTAGACGACGGCGTCGGCAGTCACCGGCGAGTTGTCCCGGGTGATGGCCTCCTGACGCGGGACGTCGATCGTCTGGGTCCGCATATCGAAGATGTACGTGCGGGAGACGAACGGGGGGATGAAGTTGATCCCCGGCTCGAGCAGTCCCCTGAACTCCCCGAAAACGGTCAGGGCTTCCTTCTCGTACGCGTCCACGATCTCCACGGCCTGGTAGACGGCCACGACGAGGAGGATCAGCACCAGCAATCCGACCAGCGTCAGGGACGACACGTTCGGGACCGATTGCAGGGGGAGGAATGGCATACGATGACTAGGCGCCGATCACTGATAAAGGTCCGCCAGCCGGTCACACTCGCCCCGCTTTGGTGGGTCGCAAGCCGCTATTCCCTCCTTTCGGGGGCTGACTCGGGTTCGGCTCGTCCCTCGTGAGCGGACTCGTGCTCGACTCGCCCCTCTTCGTCGGCGGCCCGCTCGAGCTCCCGTTCGAGTTCCCGGTCGATCTCGTCTGCCTCGCCGATCGCCTCGACCCTCAGGACGTTCCCCCCGCCCGGATCGACCACGATTACCGGGGTCCCTTCGGGGATCTCGCCCTCGACGCTCCGGGCGGCATAGGTGGGATCGAAGCCCCCCGATTCGATCTTCACCCGTCCCGATCGGGGAGTGACCCGCTCGAGGACGTAGCCCTGTTGGCCGACGAGTTCGGCGGACCCCTCCGTCTTTCCCCGGTCCGTTCCGGCGTAGAACTCGAAGTGCCGGTAGAGGTATAACGACCCCGCACCTGCGAGCAGAACGGTGAGTCCCAGCACGAGCGGCGTCGCCAGGGCGGGAACGAGCACGCCGAGCACCCCGGCTGCCAGCAGGGCCACCCCGAGAACGATGAAGTGGGCCCCGGGCGCAAAGCCCTCCAGAACGGTAAGGAGAAGTCCGGACACGAGGAGGAGTGTGCTCAGCGACTGGCCGAGGAGCGATACCATGGCACACCATTCGGGCCCGGCGGGGAAAACCGTTACCCGGAACGCGTGGATTGCCGGATCTCCCGATCGAATGGGGCCCGTTCAGAGACTGATGAGTAGCAGCGCGATCGCGAGTCCGACGCCGAACAGGAAGGGGAGGACGTTCTCGAGCCGGGGGGTCCCCGGTTCGATTTTCGGCTCCTCGGGGTCTGCCTCGGGACCGACCTCGTCGAGGTCGAATTTCCAGTCGCTCATCGCTCGGTCCTCCGGCGGGAAAGCGCGGATTTCGTCACGTCACCCTCGTAGACGACCCCGCGCTCGCCGTCGATCGTCACTGTCCGACCCGGCGTGAGGTCTTCGACGTCGGCCCCGCTGACCATCGGAATCTCGAGTTCGCGGGCCACCATGGCGGCATAACTCGTCATTCCCGACCGGGCGCTGACGAGGCCACCCAGGTTTTCCACACCGTCGGTCAACTCCTCCTCGAAGTCCGACCGGATGACGGCGATGCTCCCCGGGTCGATGGTCGTCAGGTCGGTCGCGGCAAGTTCGACGATCGGTCCGGAGACCCGGCCATCGACCACCCCGCGACCGACTGCCAGCGTCTCCGCGGCGACGTGGACTTTGAGCGTGTTGGTCGTGTCCTCGCCCTCGAGTTCGGTCATCATCCCGGTGAGAACCACGACGGTATCGCCCGGGTCGATCACGCCCGAGTCGAGGGCCGCCCGCACCGAGTCCTGAATGACCGTGGTCGCCGTTCCCGTCTGCACGTCCGCGTACTGCGCGTTGACCCCCCAGACCAGGCCAAGTTGCCGACGCACGTGGTCACTCGGCGTGGTCGCGACCACCGGGACGCTCGGGCGGAACTTGGCCACTCGCCGGGCCGTGTAGCCGGATTCGCTGGCGACCACGACGGCGCTTGCATCGACGTCCCTGGCCAGGTACCGGGCCGAGCGGGCGAGTGCGTCGGTCCGGCTCTCCCCGGAGGCCTCGGGCACCCGCTGCTCGACGATGTCCGCGTACTCCTGGGAGGCCTCGATCTCCCGGACGATCCGGTCCATCGTCTCGACGACCCGCGTGGGGTCTGCCCCGATCGCGGTCTCCGCGGAGAGCATCAGGGCGTCGGTGCCGTCGAGGACCGCGTTCGCCACGTCGGAGGCCTCCGCGCGGGTCGGCCGCGCCTGGTCGACCATCGAATCGAGCATCTCGGTCGCGGTGATCACCGGCACCCCGGCCACCTGGCTCTTCGTGATTATCCGCTTCTGGATGAGCGGGACGTCCTCCATCGGGAGTTCCACGCCGAGGTCGCCCCGCGCTACCATGATCCCCTGGGCCGCCCCGATGATCTCGTCGAGATGCGATACGGCGTCGGCGCGTTCGATCTTGGCGATCACGGGAATCTCGCCGTCGAGGGCCTCGATGGCCCGCCCCACCTCGAGCACGTCCGCCGCGTCCCGGACAAAACTGGCGGCGACGAAGTCGGCGCCGGATTCGACCGCGAGTTCGAGATCAGCCCGGTCCTTCTCGGTGACGACGTCGACGTCGAGTTCGACGCCCGGCACGTTCACCCCCTTTCGGCTTTCGAGTCTCCCGCCGCTCACCACGGTCGCGTGCACGAGGTCGTCCTCCACCGACTCCACCCTCGTCTCGATTCGGCCGTCGTCGAGCAACACCCGATCGCCGGGTTCGACCGGGGAGATATCCGCCGTGAGCCCGATTCGATCGGGGGTGACCTGGGTGGACTCGACGAACGTGACGGTCGATCCGGTGGCGAGTTCGACCGGCTCGTCGGTCTCGCCAGTTCGGATCTCCGGCCCCTGGAGGTCGACCATGACGGCCACGGGCTTCTCGGTCTCGGCGTCGACCGCGGTTGCATGCTCGATGAGTTCGGCCCGATCGGCACGGGTCCCGTGGCTGGAATTGATCCGGGCCACGGTCATCCCGGCGTCCGCGAGGGCGCGTATCGCGTCCCGATCCTCGGTGGCCGGGCCGAGGGTGCAGACGATCTTCGCGTTTCGCATTACCCTCCCTTCGGCCGCCCCTCGAATAAAGGTGTTATCCGGCCGGTGGCAAAAACGGCCACCTTCGACACGAGCGAGGTGACTGGCCCTACTGGATTTTCGTGCCGGGTGGACTGTCGTCCTGCGTGGTGAGGAGGTCGGCCTTCTCGCCGGCGGCGAGCAACATTCCATTCGACTCGACGCCGAAGAGTTCGGCCCGCTCGAGGTTCGCGAGCAGCACGATCTTCGTCCCGGGAAGCTCCTCGATGTCGTGGAGCTGTCGGATGCCCGCGACGACCTGCCGGGTCTCCCGTCCGATGTCGACCTCGAGGCGGACGAGCCTGTCCGCGCCCTCGATCGGTTCGGCGGATTCGATCTCGCCGACGCGCATGTCGAGATCCTGGAACTCCTCGAAGCTGATGCGATCCTCACTGATGGGTTCGATGTCGGTCATGGGTGTGTCCTCGCTGTCGTCCGCGGTCGTTTCGCCGTCCCCCTCCATGCTGTCGGCGTCCTCGATCTTTTCCTCCAGTGCCTCCTGCCGGTTGCGAACTTGCTCGTCCTCGATCTTTTCGAATGGCTCCCGCGGCTCGCCGAACGTCGCAGGTGGCGTCTCCAGACAGGCGTCGAGGGTCGCCTCGCTGGCCGTGCCCGATTCGTTCAGGTCGGCCCAGATCCGCTCGGCGGTCTGCGGGGTGAACGGCTCGAGCGTGATCGCGATGGCTTTCACGAGCTGGACCGTATCCCGGATGACCTGAGCCGCCTCCTCGGGATCCTCCTCGGTTAGTTTCCAGGGCTCCTTGCGCTGGATGTACTCGTTCCCGTAGCGGGCCAATTCCAGGGGGACCGCTCCCGCATCCCGGACCGAGTACTCGTTGAGCGCTGCCTGGAAGTCCGCCATCGCGTCCTCGATTTCGGCCTCGACGCCCGAGGTCGGGACCACCTCCGGCGTGCCGTCGTAGTTTCGACTTGCGAAGAGCAACGCGCGGTAGACGAAGTTGCCCACGTCGTCGGCCAGTTCGGTATTGACCCGCTCCTGAAATGACTCCCAGGAGAAGTCGATGTCCCGCTCGAACGCACCCGAGGTGGCGATGTAATATCGCAGCAGGTCGGTCTCGAAGGGCGAGTCGAGATATTCCTCGGCCCACACCGCCCGGTTCCGACTGGTCGAGAAGCCCGCGCCGTCGAGATTGACGAAGCCGCTTGCCATCACCGCTCTGGGCTCGTTGAATCCGCTCCCTT
This sequence comes from Halodesulfurarchaeum sp., assembly GCA_042216015.1. Taxonomy (GTDB): domain Archaea; phylum Halobacteriota; class Halobacteria; order Halobacteriales; family Halobacteriaceae; genus Halodesulfurarchaeum. The sequence continues at coordinate 45,735 of JBDGUI010000007.1, forward strand.
CGAGCATCGCCGGCCAGAAGACGGTGTGGTGCTGGATGATGTCCCGGCCGATCACGTGGACGATCTCGCCCTCCCCATCGCGCCAGACCTCCTCCCAGTCGTATATGTCCCGCCCCACGTTTTCGGTGTACTGTTTCGTGGAGGCGATGTACTCGATAGGGGCATCGACCCAGACGTAGAGCACCAGGTCGGTCTCCTCGCCGTCCCGGTCGGGGTAGTCGATCCCCCAGTCCAGATCGCGGGTGATACACCAGTCCTGCAACTCGCCCTCGATCCACTCTCTGGGCTGGTTACGGGCGTTCTTCGTTCCCTCGAGGCGGTCGATGAATTCGGCGAGGTAGTCCTGAAAGGCCGAGACCTCGAAGAACTTGTGCGTCCGCGTCCGGTATTCGGCCGGGTTCCCCGTGAGAATGCTCGTCGGATTTTCGATCTCGCCGGGCTCGAGGTGCCGCCCACAGCCCTCATCGCACTCGTCACCACGGGCCTGCTCGCCGCAGTACGGACAGGTCCCCTCCACGTAGCGGTCCGGGAGGGGCTGATCCTCGATCGGGTCCCAGGCGACCTCGATCTCCTTCTCGTAGACGTGGCCAGCCTCGTCGAGGGTCTCGACGATCTCGGTGGTCAACTCGACGTTCGCGTCCTGGTGGGTGTGTCCGTAGTGGTCGAAGTCGACGTCGAACTGCGGGAAGGTCTCCTCGTAGGTTTCGTGCCAGTCGAGGGCGAATTCCTCGGGGGAGACCCCCGCCTCGGCGGCGTTGACCGCGATTGGGGTTCCGTGCATGTCCGACCCCGACACGAAGGCGGTCTCCTGACCGATCGTCCGGAGTGCGCGAGTCAGGACGTCGCCGCTCACGTACGTGCGCAGGTGGCCGATGTGGAGGTCCCCGTTGGCATAGGGAAGCCCACAGGTCACCACCGCCGGGTTGTCCGTGGGGAACGGCTCGTGGCTCATGGGTATGGATGCCGGCCCGGCAGGTTAAAGCTCCCCGTTTTGCAGCCAGGGACGAAGCGTGTCACTTCTCCCGCTCCAGGCGGTCGAGGTCAGCGAGAAACGATTCGAGCATCGACCGGGTCACGTGGGGCATGATGACCAGCCGAATCGCGGCACTTCGGGTCCGGGCGATTTTCCAGCCCGCCTCCCGGAGGGCCTCGAACTGCCCGTCCGCCGGGTGCCACGAAACCAGCGGGAGCGTCGGTGGCGTGACGTTGTAGCCGCGGGATTCGAGTTCCGACGCGATCCAATCCGCCAGGTCCATCGTTCGCTCGAAGGCGGCTCGGTAGCCGGCTGGCCAGAGCGCCTCGATCGCCGCGGCTGCACTTGCGACGCCGGCCCCACTCCGGGTGCCCCCGAGTGAAACCTGCTTCTCGGAGGCGAGATAGGGTGTTTTCACCTCGAGGGCCTCGAGCGTGGCCTCCTCGCGGGCGAGGAACCCACCCGCGGGGACCGCTGCCCGACCGGTCTTGTGGGGGTCGATGGTCATGGAGTCGATTCCGGCGTGTCCGAAGTGCCACTCGCGGTCCGTGAACGGGAGCAGAAACCCGCCGAAGGCCGCGTCGACGTGGCAATGGGCGTCGACGGAATCGGCCAGTGCGGCCAGTTCCGGGATCGGATCGACACGGCCGTACTCGGTCGAACCGGCGACACAGAACACGAGCGCAGTTCGCTCGTCTGCGGCCTCGGCCATCGCGTCCGGGTCGGCCCGGTGGGTCGAATCGGTTTCAACGAATCGAACCTCGACGTCGAGCAGTTCGGCGGCCTTCCGGAGCGAGAAGTGGGCGCTGTCCGGGGCGATCACGTTCGGGTCATCGTGTTTCGAGCGGTTCCTGGCCGTCCGCACCGCCTGGAGGTTGGCCTCCGTTCCGCCGGCCGTAACATATCCCGATGGGTCTTCGAGTCCGACGATTTCCCCGAGCATCGTGACGACCGTGGCCTCGAGGTCGGCAGCCGTCTCGAAGGTGGCCGGATCGCCGGGGTTGGTCCCAAGGAACTTCCGAGCGGCCCGCTCGGCCACCGGTGCCGGCCGCGTGCACATCGAGGAGAGCACCCGATCGAAGGACTGGGGGTCCGAAGACGGGAATCCGGGCATATTCAGGATGAGTCGAACCAGCCGCTTATCGATTGCGCTCCCCCGCTCCGGCATTCCCCCGGCGAACAGGTCACCCCTCGGTGAGCTCTCGAATTCGTTCGGGAACGGGCGGATGCCGGTAGTGAAACGTCTCGTAGAGCGGGTGGGGAAATGGGTTCCCGAGGTTTTCCCGCTGGAGTGTGGCCAGTGCCTGGGCGAGCGGTTCACCCCCGCCGACGACCTCCATCGCGAAGTCGTCTGCTTCGCGCTCGTTCTTGAGCCAGCGCCGGTTCGACAGCGGCTGGGTGAACTGGGCGATCGGCTCCAGCCAGAGGGTCGCGAGCAGGAGTCCGGCCGCCGGAACTGCCGGGACGTCGAACATCGCGTAGAGCCACGTCGTTTCCATGAGGAATTGTGCGAGAAACAGGAGGACGCCGGCCTGCAGGACGCTCACGGCCATTCCCTCCCAGATGTGCCCCTTCTTCCAGTGGGCGAGTTCGTGGGCGAGAACGCTCTGGAGTTCCTCGGTATCCAGTTGGTCGATCAGCGTGTCGTAGAGGACGACCCGTTTGGCCGCTCCGAAGCCGGTGAAGAAGGCATTCGAGTGACCGGACCTGGTGCTGGCGTCCATCTCGTAGACGTCTTCGCAGGTGAACCCGGCTCGCTCGAATACCGTCTCGACCGCCTCCCGAAGCTCCCCCTCCTCGACCGGATCGAAGTCGTAGAACAGGGGCATGATCACCCGCGGAACCAGCACCTGGCTCGCCAGACTGAAGACGGCGACGACGCCCGTCGCTGCGAGCCACCACCACTCCGGGAACTGCTGGACGACGACCAGGATCGCCCCGCCCAGCAGTCCGACCAGCACGACCGCCACGGCCGTGCTCACCAGCGCATCACGGACGAACAGCCCCGGAGATTGTTCGTTGAATCCGAACGCCTCCTCCACTGCGAAGGTTTCGAAGGCGTCGAAGGGGAGCTGAATCACCTGCATGAGGATCGTGGCACTGACGAACAGTGCAACTCCGGCCAGTAGCTGGTTTCCGATCGCTGCGTCGAGGCCGGTCACCAGATCGCCGAAGAGTCCCGAATACAGGACGAGTAACACCAGTCCGAGCAGGACGACCTGCTGCAACTGCGCGGACGCCGTCGTCAACCGGTGGTATTCGAGGAGGCGGTCGGGATCCTCGATCCCGAGGGTGTCTACCAGCCAGTCGGCACGGTCGCGGACGGCTCGCTCTGCGTAGCTGACGTTCTTCCCCGCGAGCCACAGGAAGAAGGCCGTCGAGCCCACGACCAGGAGCAGGAAAGCGGTGTGAAACGGGAGCATATGGCTCTGGTAGCACACATCCCCGAAAACGTCTGTCGTTCCCCGGCGGTCGAGTGCTGTCGGATGCTGGGCAGCGCTACCGGACCGAATCCAGCAGGAGGCGCTGTTCGGTCCGCTTGACCTCGTGTTGGACGTCCCGAACCGCGTCGATGTTCGCCGAGATGGAGGAGATTCCCTCCTCGACGAGGAAGTCGACCATCTCCGGTTTCGAGCCGGCCTGTCCACAGATGCTCGTGTCCACGTCGTGTTCCCGGCAGACCTCGATGGTCCGGCCGATGAGCTTGAGTACGGCGGGATGAAGTTCGTCGAAGCGGTCGGCGACCCGCTCGTTGTTCCGGTCGACGGCGAGGGTGTACTGTGTCAGGTCGTTCGTGCCGAAGGAGGCGAAGTCGATTCCCTCCCTGGCCATCTCCTCGACGGTCATCACACTCGCCGGCGTCTCGATCATGACGCCCCACGAGCGCTTTTCGGGGTCGATGCCGACCGCTTCGAGGTGTGCTCTCGCCTGCTCGACGTCCGCGGCGTCGTTCACGAGCGGGAACATGATCTCCACGTTGTCGTATCCCATCTCGAAGAGGCGCTGGAGCGCCTCGAGTTCGTATTCGAAGATCTCGGGTTCCTCGAGGCTCCGCCGAATCCCGCGCCATCCGAGCATTGGATTGTGCTCGCTCGGCTCGTCGTTCCCGCCCTCGAGCTGTCTGAACTCGTCGGTCGGTGCATCGAGGGTCCGTACACGAACCGGCCGGGGGTAGAACTCCTCTGCGACCTCCCGAACGCCGGTGACGATCTCGTCTTTGTAAGCGTCCGCTCCGTGATCCGCGAGGTATCGCTGTGGGGTCTTGTTCGTCCCGAGGATCATGTGCTCCATCCGAAGCAGGCCTACCCCGTCCGCGCCGGTCGCCGCGGCCCGTTCGGCGGCCCCGGGGATCGAGATGTTGACCTTCACCTCCGTGGCAGTCATGGGCTTGACGGGGGCCTTGGGTCGTGCCTCCTCGATCGGCTCGCGTTCGGCCTGGGCGGTGTCTCGTCCCTCCCGAACGTCGCCGCGATCTCCGTCGATCGTGACGACCTGGTCGTCCTCGAGGACGTCCGTCGCGTTTCCGGTTCCGACGACAGCCGGGACGCCGAGTTCCCGGGAGACGATGGCGGCGTGACTGGTCATCCCACCCTCCTCGGTGATGATTCCCGAGGCCCGTTTCATCGCTGGGACCATGTCCGGGGTCGTCATCGGCGTGACGATGATGTCTCCCTCCCCGACCTTGTCGAGCTGGTCGAGCTTGCGGATCGTTCGCACGGCTCCCGAGGCGATTCCCGGGCTTGCCCCGAGCCCCGACAGCAGGCTTTCGCCGTTCGACTCCTCGTCGTGTTCGCCCTCCTTTCCCTCCTCGATCGTCGTGATCGGGCGGGACTGAAGCATGTACACCGTCCCGTCGGCGATCGCCCACTCCACGTCCTGGGGGGTCCCGTAGTGGTCCTCGACCCGCTCGCCCATCGCGACGAGTTCCTCGATTTCCTCGTCGGTGAGGACCCGCGCCGTTCGCCTGTCTCCCTCGATCGGCTCGGTGACCGTCTCGCCGGTTTCGGGATCCCGGACCATCTCCAGTTTCTTCTCGGCAACGGTGGCCTCTTCGAGGTCGCCCGTCTCCCGATCGACGTGGTAGTTATCCGGGGAGACCGACCCCGAGACGACCGCCTCGCCCAGCCCCCAGGCGGCCTCGATGATCGTCTTTTTCTTCCCGGTGGAGGGATGGCTGGTGAACAGCACCCCGCTCTTCTCGGCGTCGACCATCTGCTGGACGACGACGGCGATGTCCACCGCGTCGTGGGCGAATCCCTGTTGCTCGCGGTAGTAGATCGCTCGCTGCGTGAAAAGCGACGCCCAGGCCCGTCGCACGCGGTCCAGGAGCTGGTCACCCCGGACGTTGAGGTAGGTCTCCTGCTGTCCGGCGAAACTGGCCTCCGGCAGGTCCTCGGCGGTTCCCGATGAGCGGACCGCGACGAAGGGTTCCTCCCCGTCGAGGTCCCCGTATGCCGCTATGATCTCCTCCTCGATGGCCTCGGGCACCGGCGTCTCCAGAATCAGTTCCTTCGCGCGCGATTCGGCCTCCGCGAGCGCCCCCGAGTCCTCGGTCTCAACGTCGACGGCTGCGAACAGCTCCTCGGCGATGCCGGTGTCTTCGATGAACGAGCGATACGTGTCCGCGGTGACGACGAACCCGGGCGGGACGGGGAGGCCCGCGTCGGTCATCTCCCCCAGGGAGGCCCCCTTCCCGCCGACGCTTTCGATGTCGTCGGTCCGTACGTGATCCAGCCAGCGTACTGCCATGTGGCAGGTGTATGATTCCGGAGTGGACCCATGAAGGTTGCGGCAATTCGTTCGAGTCATTTTGGAGTCGGCCACGCCGCCCGGGCCCGGCGGTAGTCAAAGGAGAGGAACCGGTTCGGAAGAGGGGGGTGACTGGATGCGTGGCGGAATATTGAAACCACGTCCGCGCATGGCCCCGACATGGACCAGAAACGCTCGCTCCGATGGGCGGTCCGGTACTTCCTCTCCACCACCGCCCTGTCGTTGCTCGGGGTGGCCCTCGTCGGTCTCGGTGGGTACCTCGTCTACAGTGGTCTCGTGCTGGGTCCGGACACGCTCTTCGGGTTTCGATACCCCCACTTCACGACCCAGAGCTATCTCGGGCTTCTGCCGGTCGTCCTCGGCCTCGCGGTATGGCGGCTCGGCAAGGCGTGGGCGCTTTATCACACGATGACCGGGGCGATGGAGGAGGAACTGGGGGACACCTTCGACACCGAACACGTCAAAAGCGACATCGTCGCGGTGCTCGACGACCGCCTCGCGGACATGCAACAGGACCTCCAGTCGGTCAACCGCGAACTCAGGGAGGTCAAGCAGGATGACGACTTCGAATTCGGGTCCGAGGACTGACCCGACTCGATTTCTCGACGGACAGGCTTCACGAGCCGAGTCCATCGGCTCGCTCGCCGACCGAGATGGCATGAGTTAAAGTCCGCGGACACCACGTTTGCTGATGGTGACCGAACCCAATGGCTGAGCTTCCCGAGGAATTCAACTGCACCATCACGAACTGGGATTACATTTACGGCCTCAGTCGCACCGTCGCGGACCAGGTCAAGGCCGCGGAGTTCGAACCCGACGTCATCGTGGCGCTGGCCCGGGGGGGCTGGTTCTCCGGGCGGGTGCTGTGTGATTTCCTCGGTCTCGACGACCTGACGAGCCTCAAGATGGAACACTACGTCGGGACGGCCGCGAAATCCGACGAACCGGAGATCCGCTACCCGATGCCCGAGGGCTCGGTCGCGGACAAGGACGTGCTCATCGTGGATGACATCGCGGACACCGGGGAATCGATCCGACACGCCTACGAGTACGTGACCGACCGTGATTCAGGCGAGGTCCGGACGGCCACGCTCCAGCTCCTCCAGACGAGCGAGTTCGAGCCCGACTTCGTCGGCGAACGCCTCCAGGAGTGGACCTGGGTCGTCTATCCCTGGAACTTCATCGAGGACATGATCGACCTCGTCGCCGGCGTCATGGAGAAGGGCGGCGATGGCCCGTACACGAAGACCGAGATTCGAAACCTCCTGTCCACGTATCACGACGTCGACCGCATCGAGATGGAGATCGCCCAGCCGAACCGGCTGGAGGAGGTTCTCGAGGAGATGGTTCGTCGGGAGGTGATCGTCCGGAGCGGCGATTCCTGGACTCTCGCCGAGGACTGACTCGCCCCGAGCGTGAACCCAACGGTTTAGGTCGAGTCGCGAAAAGAGCACGTTATGATCGGCTTCATCGGCGGCAGCGGCATTTACGAGGCCCTTCCGCTCGCGAACGTCCGGGAGCGAAACGTCTCGACGCCGTTTGGGGAGCCAAGCGCGCCCGTGACCATCGGCACGTACGAGGGGACCGGGACCGAAGTCGCCTTCATCCCGCGACACGGGCGCCACCACCAGTACTCACCGACAGACCTCCCCTATCGGGCGAACATCTACGCCCTCAAGTCCCTCGGCGTCGAACGCGTCATCGCGAGCAACGCGGTCGGGAGTCTCCGGGAGGATCTCGAACCCCGAACGCTGGTGATCCCGGACCAGCTGTTCGATCGCACTCGTCACCGCGAGTACAGCTTCTTCGGCGAGGGGATGGTTGTCCACCAGGGCTTCGCGGAGCCCTTCTGTCCCGACCTCTCCGGGACGCTCGTGGCAGCGGCCGAATCGGCGACTGACGCGTCCGTCGCCGACGGCGGCACCTACGTCACGATCGAGGGGCCACAGTTCTCCACCCGCGCGGAGAGCGAGTTCTACCGGGAACAGGGCTTTGACATCATCGGTATGACCGCCATCCCGGAGGCGAAACTGGCCCACGAAGCCGAACTCTGCTATGCGACGGTGGCCGGCGTGACCGACTGGGACGTCTGGAAGACAGACAGCACGGTCTCACTCGAGGAGGTGCTGGAGAACGCTTCGCACAATGAGCGCGCGATTCAGGCAGTCGTCGGGGCGGCGATCGAGTCGCTCGGTGAGCGGGACTGTGACTGCGAGTCGGCCCTCGAGGGCACCATCAACACCGATCCCGAACACGTCCCGAAAGAGACCCTCGAATCCGTGGAGTTGTTGGTCGAGGACTACCTGTGATCGAAAGCTGACGCTTCTCCGGACCAGCCCGTGTGATCAGTTCGTGGCAGGTGGCTCCTCTCCCACATCTGATCAGGAAGCACTCTCCGAATCGGAACCTTTCACCGAATCGGACGGGGGATCCTCCTCGGGGTCTGAATTGGACTCGGGGGGTGTCTCCGATCCGGAGGCCCCCTCGGAATCGGACTCGGGCTCCTGATAGAGTGTGCCCGAATCCTGCCCGTCGCCGAGTCCGCGATCCTGAATCCACAGGTCCCCGAAGAGGTCGTCCTGCTCGAGGTACACCTCGCCGCGGTGGGAGAGAAAGAGCAGGGCGAGGAAGGTCTCGATCCGGGACCCGGCGGCTACAGATATTTCGGCATAGAGCACCTCGGACCGGCCACGATCGTACCGCTTCGCGAGCGCTTCGGCGACGGCCTCGATGAGTTCGTCGATGTCTTCGTCGTGGGCCGTGCCGGTGACGGCCGATTCGTCCGGCTCACCCTCCGATCGGGTCTCGTCGCCCGACCGATAATCGAGGGTCTGCACCCCGCGGAGAAAGCCGTGGGGCGAGTGCTCCGTGTCATAGCTCCGTCCGGTCTTCCACCACGAGCCCCGCTCGGCCTCGCGGAGTTCGCGGACGAGTTCGTCGAGGGTCTCAGGAGTGCCGCGGGCCGAGCGGCGCTCGAGCCGGCGGTCCATCTCCGCCTCGAGTTCGTCGATCGGATCGCCCACGCCCGGGGTCGGACCGTCGAACCTGGTCGGCTCCTCGAAGGGATCGATCCGCTCCGGCTCATCGGGCTCGTGGTCGAGATCCTCGGCAAACAGCTCGTCGCTCTTCATCCGCAACAGGACGCTGGCGTAGAACAGCGCCCGCCCCGAGGAGCGGATCTCGCCGTCGTCGAGGGCCGACAGGAACGCGTCCGTGACCCGGATGATGTCGATGTCCCAGGGGTCGATCTCGCCACGTTCGGCGAGCCCGACGAGCACCTCGACCGGTTCGACCGGCTCTTCGTCCTCGGGGATGTCAACCGATGCGACCTCAGTCATCCGCGACCGCCTCCCGACCGGCGAGGTCGATGCCCGTGACCGCCGAGATGTTGTCCTCCTGCATCGTCACGCCGATGGCGCGTTCGGAGCGCTCGAGCATGGCCGATCGGTGGGAGACGACGACGAACTGGGCCTCGCTTGCCAGTTCGTCGACCATCTCGCCCACCCGCTCGGCGTTTGCGGCGTCGAGGAACGCGTCGATCTCGTCGAGTGCGTAAAACGGGGCCGGGTTGTATCGCTGGATCGCGAAGATGAACGCGAGGGCGGTCAATGACTTCTCGCCGCCCGACATGGCGTCGAGTCGCTGCACGGGCTTGTCCCCGGGCTGGGCTCGCATCGTCATGCCCCCCTCGAAGGGCTCCTCCGGATTCTCGAGTGAGAGTTCGCCGGTCCCATCCGAGAGTCGCTCGAAGATGTCCTGGAACTGCTCGTTGATCGCCTCGTAGGCGTCCATGAAGTTCTCCCGCTTGAGCCGGTCGTAGCGGTCGATCCGGTCCTCGATGGCCGCTCGCTCCTCGCTCAGTTCGTCCCGCTTCTCCGTGAGCCGATCGAGGACCGTCTCGACCTTCTCGTAGTCCTCGATGGCCTTCATGTTGACCGGCTCGAGCCGGCTCATCTGGCGTTCGAGGCGTCTGACGTTCTTCTCGACGGTGTCCAGATCCGGAATGTCCCCGGGTTCGGTCTCCTCGACGGACTCCTCGAGTTCGGTGATCTCGGCCTCCAGTCGACCGGCCGACTGTTCGAGACTCCGGATGCGGTTCTGCAGGCTGTCGACCTCGTTTTTCGTCTCGTCCCGTGTCTTCCGGGCCTCGGCCAGTTCCTCCCGCAGTTCCTCGCGTTCGGCCTTGAGATTGGCCAGCTCGTCCTCGAGTTCCTCGATCGCGGCCTTCTTTTCCTCGAGTCGCTCCTCGCGGTCCTCGATCTCCGCCTTCAGCTCGTCGATTCGCTCCTCCTGTTCGGCCTTGGTGTTCTGGGCGGCCTCGACGTCCTCGTGAAGGTCCTCGATCGCCGACTCGGCGTACTCTTTTTCCAGTTCGAGGCTGTTGAGCTCCCCGTCGATCTCGTCGATCCGGTCCTCGATCTCGGCCACGTCGGCCTGGAGGGATTCCTTTCGGTCGGTGAGTTCGGGGATCTTCGAGTCCGCGAGTTCGGCCTCCAGGTCCTCGATCTCCGCCCGCTTTGTCTCGATCTCGGAGGTCGTCTCCTCGATCTGCTCGTCGAGTTCGGCCATCTCCTCGTTGACCGCCTCGCGCTCCTCTTCGAGGTCCTCGATCCGCTGTGTGAGCGAGTCGATCTCCTCCCGTGTGTCTTCCAGTTCCCGCTCGGCGCGACCGCTTTCGGCCTCGATCTCCCGAACCCCATCGAGGGCGTCGGCCCGCTTCTCCCGGGCCCGCTCGATCTGCTCCTCGAGGTCGTCGATGTCGCCGGCGATTGCAGCTCGCTCGTCCTCGAGTTCCTCGATCCGCTCGGCGACCCGCTTGAGCTGTCCCTCGCCCGTCGCCTCGAAGGAGTAGCGCGATCCGGAGCCGCTGCCGCCGGTCATCGCGCCGCTCTTCTCGACGAGGTCGCCCTCGAGGGTCACGAGTCGGTACTCCCCCATGAACTCCCGGGCGGTGCCCATGTCTTCGACGACGAGCGTGTCTCCCAGAACGTAGGAGAAGACCGGGGCGTATTCCCTGGCGAAGTCCACGAGGTTGTACGCGAAGTCGATTACCCCCGGATGGTCGGGCGGGTCGGGCAGATACCGGTCGTCCATCTTCGTGATCGGGAGGAATGTCGCCCGACCGGCGTTCCGGGACTTGAGGTACTCGATACAGCGCTCGCCGACCTCGTCATCGGCAACGACGACGTGGGCCATTCGCCCCCCGGCGGCGGTCTCACAAGCCGTGGCGTACTCCCGATCGACGCTGCCGAGTTCCGCGATTGCCCCGTGGACCCCGTCCATGTCGGCATTGAGGATCGTCGTCACCGAGCGGCCAAAGGAGCTGTCGCCGTTCTCGTCGGCTCGGGCCTCGAGGGTGGCGTACTCCTTCCGTGCATCCTCGAGGTCCGATTCGATCGATTCGAGGTCCGACTGTCGCTCTGCCTTCTCCGCCTTGAGGTCCTCGATGACGTCCTCGATCTGTGCCTTGTTCTCGCGGGACTTCTCGAGTTCGCGTTCGAGGTCTCTGATTCTTTCCTCGAGTTCCTCGGCCCGCTCCCGGGCGTCCTCGAGGTCCGATTTGGCGGTTTCGAGCTCCGTCGAACGCCGACGTGCCTCGTCCAGGTGGCGGTCCTTCTCGCGCTGGAGTTCGTTTCGCTCCGCCTTCTTCTCCTCGAGTTCGGTCTTTACGGCCTCGAGGTCGGCCTTCAGGTCGTCGAAGGCCGTGTCGACCGCCTCCATTTCGGCCTCCACCTCCTCGATCTCGCCCTCGAGGGTCTGCTTCTCCCCGGCGAGGGAGGCCTTCTCGACCTTCAGCTCCCGAATATCGCCCTCGAGTTCGTCGATTTCCTCCTGCTTGCGGTCGATCTTGACGAAGGCCTGTCGGCGCGTCTCGGTCGCTTCCTGGATACGCTCCTCTGCCCCCTCGATGCGATCCTCGAGTCCGGAGATCTCCCCCTTGAGCTCCTCCATCTCGCCCTTCAGTCGGAGTTGCTCGTCTTCGCCTTTCCGCTCGATTTCGGCGTCGAGGTCCGCGAGATCCTCCGTGAGCCGGGTGACCGTCTCCTCCCGCTCGGCGAGTTCGGCCTGCAGGTCCGCGAGTTCGTCCTCGCGGGCCTCGATGTCAGCCCGCGTGTCTGCGAGTTCCTGTCGTCGCTCGTCGAGTTCGGCGAGGTCCCGATAAGCCTCGTATTCCTGTTTCTCCTCGCGGAGTCCCTGATACTCGAGGGCCGTCTCGCGCTCGTCCTCGAGCTGATCGAGTCGCTCCCGCTTCTCCTCGATCCGGAGTTCGGCCTCGCCGATCTTCTCGCGGACCGCCTCGAGTTCCGTCTCGGCGTCCGCCTTCTTCCGATCGAACTCCGCGACGCCGGCGATCTCGTCGATGAGCTCCCGGCGCTCGTGGGGGGTCATCTGGATGATGCCGGTTACGTCGCCCTGCATGACGACGTTGTACCCCTCTGGGGTGACTCCCGCACTCGAGAGGAGATCCTGGATGTCAGAGAGGTTGACCGATCGGCCGTTGAGGTAATAATAGGAGTAGTAGTTGTCCTCGGTCTGCTTGATCCGGCGCTTCACCCGGATCTGGTCGACCTCCTCGACCGTCTCGGTCCCGAGCGCGGCGGCGAGTTGGGAACTCGTGATCGTTCGATCCTCGTTTGCCAGGGTCACCTCGACGTGAGCCTCCCGTGCTCCCTGGTGGTCGCGGTCTTCCTCGTGGGCCGGGTTGTAGATGAGGTCGGGGAGTTTCTGGGCCCGCATACCCCTGGTCCGGGCCAGTCCCAGCGCGAACAGGATCGCGTCGATGATGTTCGACTTTCCCGAGCCGTTCGGTCCGCTAATCGTGGTGAAGTCCTCGTAAAACGGGATCCTGGTGGTTCGTCCGAAGCTCTTGAAGTTCTCCAGGACGATCTGGTCTATGTGCATCTGGTGTGGCGTGAGTTAGCCGACGAGGATGTCGTCCCCGATGGTCTCGACGTCCTCGAGACCACTCTCTGCCGATTCCGCGGAGCCTTGCTGCCCCGACTCGGATCCGCCCTCGGCCGCTGCGAACAGTTCCTCCACGGTCTTCGACTCGGTCCCCTCTTCGCCTGCAGCGTCCGCTCCGTCGAGCTGGGATTCCAGTTCTCGAACCCGCTCCTGCAGGTCGAGCAGTTCGGCCGTCAGGCCGTCGACGGTGGCAGCGAGTTCGTCCACGCGGGCTGCGGCGGGGTCGTCGCCGTCAGTCATGGATAGACGAACCACCGTGAAGGCCTTAAACCGTGTGGCAGACGCGTGTCAGACATCTGCCTCAGCCGCCCCTTCGTCAGGCCTATAGCCCTCGGCGCGGAACCGATTGCCAATGTCATCGGTCTCCTCGCGGACGAACCTCGCTCCCGTCATCGGCCTCGAGGTCCACGTCCAACTCGAGACGGACACGAAGATCTTCTGTGGGTGCTCGACCGACGTCGAAGACGCCGAGCCGAATACCAACACCTGTCCTGTCTGTCTCGGGCTACCCGGCTCCCTGCCCGTGCTCAACGAGGTGGCTGTCGAGTCCGCAGTGAAACTTGGCAAGGCAATCGAGGCCGAGATCCCGGAACGCACCCGCTTTCACCGGAAGAATTACTTCTATCCGGACCTCCCGAAGGGCTTTCAGATCACCCAGTACGACGCCCCAATCTGTGCCGAGGGCCACCTGGAGATTTCCCACGAGGGCGAGCGTCGCGACATCGGCATCGAGCGGGCCCACCTCGAGGAAGACCCGGGAAGCCTCCAGCACGAGGGGGGCCACATCGACACCGCGGAGTACACCCTCGTCGACTACAACCGCGCCGGCGTGCCGCTGATGGAGATCGTCACGAGACCGGACTTCCGCGGTCCCGGCGAGGTCAGGGCCTTCCTCTCCAAACTGGAGGAGGTCCTCGAGTATCTGGGCATCTACGACAGCCAGCGGGACGGCAGCCTCCGCATCGACGCGAACATCTCCCTCGTCGACGAGTCGGAGATCGCGGTCGACGGCTCGATCTCCGGAGCGGTCCTCGCCGACGCCAATCGGACGGAAGTCAAGAACATCTCCAGCCACAGGGGGGCCGAAACCGCCCTCGCCTACGAGATCACCCGCCAGCGCAACGCGATCGAGCGCGGCCGCGAGGTCACCCAGGAGACCCGTCACTGGGACGAATCCCGCGGCATCACGGTCTCGATGCGGGAGAAGGAGGCGGAAAAGGAGTACCGCTACTTCCGCGAGGCCGATATCCCGCCCCTCGAGGTCGCTCACTGGAAGGAGGAGATCCCGATCCCGGAACTGCCGGACGCCAGACGCGAACGGTTCCAGGACGAGTACGGACTCGGCGGGGAGGCCGCCTCGAAGCTCACCTCCACGAAGCAGATCGCGGACTTCTTCGAGGCTGTCGCCGACCGCTTCGACGCGGACCTCGCGGCGACCTGGGTCTCGGACACCCTCCTCGGCGAACTCAACTACCGCGACATGGCGATCACCGACGTGGAGGACCGCTTCGACGAGATCACCCGGTTGATCGAACTCGTCGCGAGCGAGGAGATCACCGAGCGCAACGCGAGGGAGGTCGTCCTCCGATCGATGCTCGACGACGGCGACGCCCCGGACGAGATCGTCGAAAGCGAGGGGCTCGGCAAGACGGAGGCGGACGAGGTGGTCGCTGCGGTCCAGGCGGCAATCGAGGCGAACCCCGAGGCCGTCGAGGACGTCAAAGCCGGTGAGGACGGGGCGATCAACTTCCTCGTGGGACAGGTCATGCAGGAGACGGGCGGTCGGGCCGATCCAGGCGACGTGAACCAGCTGTTGCGTGAGCGATTGCCCGAAGCGGAGTGAGTTTCGGTTCGGTATCGTCGACAGCGCCAGTCGGCGTTTTCGGGGAGCGTGGGTGGGTCGAAATATGGTGGTAGATCGTATCAGTCAGAGTTGTTGACTCTGTTTGAATTTGGCAAGGTAATTGATATTGAATTAACTTCAGTGCTGACTATAGAGCATGTATTCAGCAAGCGCCCCACGTTCGTTTCAGCTTAAATGAAAGCGCTGTCAGGTAGATGTACGTCTATTGCCAGGAACGCTGTCAGAAGCGTGCTGTATACAGCGCGTATTCAACACGATAGTCTCATATCGGACGGCTGCCGGCGCCAATCGAATGCGTAGCGGATTTTCGAGAACGAATCGTCTCGAATATAAGCGCCCCTGGTTGTTTATTTTCGGCGACGACGGATGACTAGGAGCGTGGTGGCTGTAAGCACTGCGACGACAGCAACACCGATACCGAATCCTGGCGCGCCGGCGCCGCTCGTCTCATTACCCGCGTCAGTCACGGTTTCGCCCGCTGCGGGTGCAAACACCGTCTCGAACCCCTCGAACTGCGTCGTCGCACTCCACGTCGCGCTGTTCTGCTGCTGGCTGGTCGGCGTCGGGGTGGCCGTGTCCAGCGCGTAGCCGTCGGGGCCGACGACCCTGAACGGCCGATCAATGTCGAAGCCGCTGGCGAAGGGCTCCCGGAGCACGAGTCGGTTGCCCTTCTGGGCGGCGAGCCCGTCCCACGTCACCGACAGGCCGACGATGCCGGTGCCATTCTCGGTCGTAAATGTCATGGCGGGGTTTCGAATCGCCATATCGCGACCGGTGTCGTTTTCGGCCTGGGCTGCGATGGCCCGCATCCGTGTAGCGAACCGGTCCGTTCGCTGTTCTCGGGCGGTCTCGTTCGCGCGGAGCGCCTCGAACGCGATGCGTTCGCTTTCGGTGGTCAGATCGAAGGTCGTGACCAGCGTCACGCGAGCCGAGCCATCAGCGTCGAGTGCGACGACGAACGCTGGCTCCGCGGACAGCGACGGTGTCGAATTGGTGGATTGTGCTGTCGTTGCCGTTGCAGCCACAGGCACCATTACGAGCAGGACGAGGGCAACGAGTACGCAGCCGAGACGGACGCCCTCCACATCCGCAAGCCGTGTGGTCGAGTCAGTACGGTCAGTCATGGATGAGTATCATAAGTGAATGGGAAACGGTCATCGTTGAGTAAACTGGATGCCTGTGCAGTTGATAACCTGAAATCGCGCGAGCCAGGAGGTTACCTAGCTTTCGTCGTCCTTATCAGTGTCTTCTTCGGGAGTCTCAGTTTCTTCCTCCTCGTCCTCGGCCTTGTCACCGTCGCCTTCATGCGCTTCCTCGGTCTTATCAGTGTCTTCTTCGGGAGTCTCAGTTTCTTCCTCCTCGTCCTCGGCCTTGTCACCGTCGCCTTCATGCGCTTCCTCGGTCTTATCAGTGTCTTCTTCGGGAGTCTCAGTTTCTTTCTCCTCGTCCTCGGCCTTGTCACCGTCGCCTTCATGCGCTTCCTCGGTCAAAGTGAGCGAGCCGTTCTGCACGGTGAATTCGAGCTCGGCCTCGAACGCGCCTTTGACGACCTCGAGATCGAGTTCCTCCGTCGTGTTCGTGTCGATCGTGAACGTGACCGTCCCGTCGAAGCCGGTGGTCCCGACCGCCTGCCCGTTCGCGTAGACCGTCGCGTTCGCGACGCTCGAGCCATTATACGAGACGGCCACTGAGACGGTGTCGTCAGCCAACGAGGCATCCACGTTCAGCTGGCGGAAGACCTCGCTCTCCTCGTCTTCCTCCTCGAATTCAAATTCGAGCTCACCCTCGGCCTCACCCTTCTGGGCCGTAAGTTCCGCCTTGCCGCTCTCGGGGAGCGTCATCGTCACCGTTCCGTTAGCGTCGGTCGTCCCGACGGCCTGCTCGTTCAGGAAGACGGTGACGTTCTCGGCGGGTGCCCCGTTCGAGAGGACCTTCACCGTCACGGTCGCGTTCGGACCGGGCGTCCCCTCGGAGACGATGACCGCGAGTTCGCCCTCTTCCGCATCTTCGGCATCTTCTCCTTCTTCGCCCTCGTCCTCACGTTCCTCTTCGTCCTCCTCGTCCTCGGCGTCGCGGCGTTCGATCTCCTCTTCGAGCGAGAAGACCTCGCCCGAGGACCCGTCGACGCTGACCTCAGCCTCGCCGGTCTGGTTGTCCGCACCCCGGAGCACGAACGCGAACTCGTAGGCCCCCCCGTCCTGTTTGATTTTTGCCTCCGTGAGTGTCCAGGTGCCGTTCTCCGGTGTCGAGAGCGCTGCCCGCGCCGTGTCGAGGGCCACAGACTGGTTCACCGTGATATTTCGATTGTCGTCCCGCGGACGCTCGATCTCGCGGGACTGTTCACCGTCTTCACTCTCGATTTCGATCGAGAGGCCCTCGGCGGTCTCGAGTTCTATCTCGTCCTCTGACTGGCCAGTGACCTGTTTGAGTAGAGCCGCAGGCCCAGCGCCGATGACGCTACTCAGGTTTTCGACGGACGCACGCAGCTCCGACTGGTTCACGCCGGCCGCCTGGAGTTCGAGTGCGGAGACGTTCTGGGCGCGCTTCTGGAGCTGTTCGTAGCTGTTTAGGAGGTTCGTCGCCCGCGCGTTTAGCGTGGCGAGTCGCTGGGCGTACTCGGACTTGCTGATCTCACCTTCTTCGTACGCCTCGGTGGCCTCCTCGTAGTCCTCGCGGATGGCCTCAGCGCGGTCACGCAGCTCTTCCGCGCGGTCGGCGATGGCCTCGGCCTGTGCTTCCTCGCTCGCGCCCTCGACAGACACTTCGAAGGCCGTGTTCTCGAAGTCGGTCTGGACCTCGTCGCTTGAGACGCTGATGACCGTCGAGAGTTGCTGTCCGACGGTGACGTTCACGCTCGAGTTATTCGTATTCTCCTGGGCGGTGGCGGCCACCGCCGCGCTCCCATCGGTGGCTGACACGCCATCGGTTGTCGACACTGCCGCTGCCGGGACAGTCACCCCCACGACGACCACTAGCGTGAGCAGTAGGTATCCGAGTGACTTTGCGTTCATCGTGAGATATCCGTATGCGGGATATGTTGATAAACCGGCGTGATGTTTGGAGTGATTCGCGGACGTTTGCACTCATTTGCACCCGACGTGTCCGTTCAAACCGCCTTACTGCGAGGTGACATAGGCCCATCCGCAATCAAGTACACCACGGGTGGGTTGGCCCGCAACCCTTCCGATGAACAAACCTTTATACGTATTTCGTCGGAATCTGGAGCCAACTGAATGACTGAGTCACTGCGGAAGCGTTCGATGACTGTCGTTTCGATGTGTGTCATCGGGCTCTTGCTCACAGCGACCTTTCTGCCGATGGCGGCTGTGAACGTTGCAGGACAGACGGCACAGCCAGAGGCGGACAACACAGTCACTCGGATTAATGTCTATCCGAATGGGTCGGCGCAGTGGACGATCCAGATTCGAACCCGACTGGACACCGACGACCGCGTCGCCGAGTACGAAGCGTTCCAGAAGCGATTCAGAGAGAACACCTCGCGGTATCTCGACCCGTTTCGCCAGCGGATGCAGGGCGTCGTCGCCAACGCGGCGAACGCAACCGGACGCGAGATGCGTGCCGTGAACTTCACCGCCTCGACGAGCATCCAGGAGGTCCCTCGCCGCTGGGGGCTCGTCACCTATCAGTTCATGTGGACGAACTTCGCCGCTCAGCAGAACGAGACGCTCGCCGTTGGCGATGTTTTCCAGGGCGGCTTCTTCCTGGCAGCGAATGATTCGCTCGAGATCGAGGCTCCGACTGAGTACGAAATCAGTCGTGTGGAACCGACGCCCGACAGCCGGGACGATGGGGTCGTGACGTGGGTCGGTCGCGAGGACTTCGCCAACCGCCACCCTCGCGTGGTATTCAACCCCACTACAGAGTCGCAGCAGCCCGGTGAGCAGTCACCAACACCCGACGGAGCGACATCGTCGCCATTCGGCCGTATCGGGCTGGGAGCTGTCTTGGGGGGAGTACTCCTGTTGACCCTCGTCGGCATCGGTGCGTACATCGGCTGGCGCCGACGCACCGATTCTGGCGGCACGGAACACCCTGCGTCAACAAGCGCGAACGTAAATCAGGATAGTCCGGCGCAGGCACCGACAGGCGAGGATGCGCCGGGGGATGACACGTCGGCAGGCGGGGCGGTCATGACCGATCCCGAGCGCGTCCAGGCACTGCTCGAAGCGAACGGTGGGCGCATGCGACAGGCCTCCATCGCCGACGAATTTGACTGGTCGGCCTCGAAAACGTCACGCGTCATCGGGAACATGGTCGACGAGGGAACGATCGAGAAACTCCAGCTGGGCCGCGAGAACCTGATCGAGATCGCCGACGCTGATGAGTGACTATATGGGGATCCAACCACATCAACCGGGCCGAGTGGGATCGGAATAAAACGATACTGCTGTGCTGCACTCAGACCGTGAATGCAGCACATACAACCGCAGACCTAATTGATTCCTCGTCTCGACACGTGATAGTGTTAGTCCCGAAATGCTATTACCTGTTCTACGATTTGATTCAGGTACTGGGCAATGGAGTCTGCCTGATCCAACCGCCGAGACCGTCGGCTGATGACTCCTCTTCGAGTGATTCAATCATGTCAGACGGAGTTTCGCACCCAATCGCCCGAGTGGAGTCGGTAGCGCTGATCGCAATCGGTGGCTTTGCCGGATCGAATTTTCGGTATCTCGTTGGCTTCATTCTTCCAGGCATGCCTGGAACTCTCCTGGCGAATGCCATCGGGAGCTTTGCGCTCGGGTTCATCCTCTATGAACGAATCTACACAGGCATCATGGCATCCCAGACCCGGATCGCGGTCGCCACGGGCTTCCTCTCGTCCCTTACTACGTATTCCACCTTCGCGGTCGAATCCGGGCTTGCCGATCCAACGTGGATGGTGACAAACATCGTGGCGAACTACTCGCTCGGGTTCCTCAGCATCGTGGCCGGTCGTGAACTGGTGCGACATACCCAACGGCGGTGGTCGTGATGGTGGCACTGGATCCAGCCCATATCGTCGGTCTCGGTGGGGCCGTGGGTGCGATTCTTCGTCAGTGGGTCAGTCAGCGGGTGGACATCGAAGGCTATCCGACGGGCACATTCACCGTGAACGTTATCGGGACGTTCCTGTTGGGGACTATCACGTTCCTCGGCGTCGATTCGACGGTTTCGTGGTTCTTCGGCGTCGGTCTTTGTGGGTCCTTTACCACGTTCTCGTCATTCTCCTTCGAGACGGTCAGGCTCTGGGAGACCGAGGAACGATGGCGGGCTGTGATGAACTCGTTCGGGAATCTCCTTGGGGCGGGCCTTGCAATAGGATTGTCCTGGTTACTCGTTCAGGCTCTCGCCGGGTGATCACTCACCCTCTTCGAGTCGAACGATCTGGATCGGGACCGTGGCTCGCCGAATCACGCGTTCGG
Organism: Halodesulfurarchaeum sp.; assembly: GCA_042216015.1. Lineage (GTDB taxonomy): Archaea > Halobacteriota > Halobacteria > Halobacteriales > Halobacteriaceae > Halodesulfurarchaeum. Next base: position 65,734 of record JBDGUI010000007.1, read on the forward strand.
TAACGCTCCCGACCAAGACCCGATTGAGTCCGGTTCGTCCATGGGTGCCCATCACGATGAGATCGATATCGTTCTCGTCGACGTAATCCAGAATCTCTTCGGCTGGGACACCTCGTGCGATATCCGTCGTGACGTGGACTGACGCCTCCTCTGCCGTTTCGCGAACAGTCCCGAGAGCACGTTCTGCCTCTTCGGTAAATTCGTCCTCGATGGTGAGCCACTTGGATTCAGGGAGCACGTTGTAGTCCCGCGTGTCGATGACGTAGAGGCCATGGACGGTTCCCCCGGTGAGTTCGGCAAGGTTGACCGCTTCGCTGATTGCCCTTGTGGACCCCTCACTCCCGTCGGTGGGGATCAATATATTCCGATACATACGCGATGATACTGTACCGACTGTAATAGTTCGGTAGGACTTGAGTGTGCTGAATTTGCGCTATGTATTCAGCACCACACGCATTTTCCTGATTATTGGGATGTCCCTCGGAAATCGGGATCTGAACGTGCCACTATCAACGTCTCCCTTCATACCGACCCAACCCACCCCGACGCCGGCGACGAAATCCTTACAAGTGGTCTTGGCCTACGCCCAAGTCAGCCTGGTGGTCCCGTGGAACTCATCATCACCGAGAAGAACAACGCTGCCCGCCGCATCGCGGAGATCCTGAGCGACGGCTCCAGTCGGACCGAGCGCGTCGGCGGGGTCGATGTCTACGCCTGGGGCACCCACCGCGTGATCGGCCTCGCCGGCCACGTCGTCGGGGTTGACTTCCCCGAGGAGTACTCGGACTGGCGGGACGTTCGACCCGCCGAACTGGTCCACGCCCCGATCGAGACCCGGGTCACCAAACCGGACATCGTCTCCTCGCTGAAGCGCCTCGCCCGCGAGGCCGAAAGCGTCGTCATCGCCACCGACTACGACCGCGAGGGCGAACTCATCGGGAAGGAGGCCTACGAACTCGTCCGGGAGGTCGACGAGTCGGTCCCGGTCTCCCGGGTCCGCTTCTCCTCGATCACCGAAAACGAGGTCAAGACGGCCTTTGCGAACCCGGACGACCTCGACTTCGAACTCGCCGCAGCTGGCGAAGCCCGCCAGCGGATAGACCTGCTCTGGGGCGCGGCGCTCACGCGATTTCTCTCCCTCTCGGCGGGTCAGCGCGGCAAGGACTTCATCAGCGTGGGTCGGGTCCAATCGCCCACGCTCAAGTTGATCGTCGACAAGGAACGAGAGATCCAGGCCTTCGACCCGACGACCTACTGGGAGCTCTTCGCTGACCTCGAGGGCGGGGACACCACCTTCGAGGCGCAGTACTTCTACGACGATGACGGCTCGGAGGCCGAGCGAATCTGGGAGGAGGGTCACGCCACGGCGGCCGAGGGGGACCTCGAACGGAACGGCTCGGTCACGGTAGAGTCGGTCGATCGTCGCCGCCGGACCGACGATCCGCCGGCCCCCTTCGCCACGACGCAGTTCATCAAGGCCGCCGGCTCGCTCGGGTTCAACGCCGGTCGGGCGATGAGCATCGCCGAGGACCTCTACACCGCCGGGTACATTACCTACCCGCGAACGGACAACACGGTATACCCGGACGACCTCGATCCCGCAGAATTGCTCTCGGTCTTCGAGGGAACGCCCTTCGACGACGCCGCGACGCTCCTGCTCGATCAGGGTGATCTGGAACCCACTCGGGGCGATTCGGAGACGACCGACCATCCACCCATCCACCCGACGCCGGACGTGCCGGCCCGCAAGGACCTCTCCGAGGACGAGTGGCAGATCTACGAACTCGTCGCGAGGCGCTTTTTCGCCACGCTTGCGGAGCCGGCGGTGTGGGAACACCTCCGGGTCGTCGCGGCCGCGGCCGACCGGTGGCTCAAGGCCAATGGCAAGCGCCTGGTCGAGGAGGGTTACCACGCCGTGTATCCCTACGTCGATACCTCGGAGAACTACGTTCCCGATCTCGAGGAGGGCGTCTCCCTTCGGATCGAGTCGGTCACTCTCGAGGAGAAGGAGACCAAACCGCCCCGGCGCTACGGCCAGTCCCGGCTCGTCGAGACGATGGAGAAACTCGGCATCGGGACCAAGAGCACCCGACACAACGTGATCGAGAAGCTCTACGATCGGGGCTATCTGGAGGACGATCCGCCTCGACCGACCCAGCTCGCGATGGCGGTCGTGGAGGCGGCCGAGGAGTACGCCGATCTGGTCGTCAGCGAGGAGATGACCCGGGAACTCGAGGAGGAGATGACGGCGATCGTCGAGGGGGAGAAGGAACTCGAGGAGGTCACGACCGATTCCCGCGAGGCGCTGGACCGCATCTTCGACTCCCTGGCCGAATCCCGGGACGCGATCGGGGAGCATCTCCGGGACTCGCTCAAGGCCGACAGGACGCTGGGTCCCTGCCCGGAGTGTGGTTCGGACCTCCTGGTTCGGCAGAGTCGCCGGGGATCGTACTTCGTTGGGTGTGACGGCTATCCCGACTGCGAGTTCACCGCCCCGCTGCCAAACCGGGGCGAGCCCCAGGTCCTCGATGACGTCTGTGAGACACACGACCTCCATCACGTCAAGATGCTCGACGGCCGGAGCACGTTCGTTCACGGTTGTCCGCTCTGCAAGGTCGAGGACGCCGACGCGGCAGAGGACGAGGTCATTGGGCCCTGTCCGGAGTGTGGCGAGGAACACGGCGGCGAACTCGCCATCAAACACCTCCGGAATGGCTCACGGTTGGTCGGGTGCACCCGGTATCCCGACTGCGAGTACGCGGTTCCCCTGCCCCGACGCGGCGACGTCGAGGTGACCGAAGACCGGTGTGCGGAACACGATCTCCCGGAACTCCGGATCCTCGACGGCGAGGAGCCGTGGGAGTTCGGCTGTCCGATCTGCAACTACCGTGAGTACGTCGCCGACCGAAACAGCGACCTCGCCTCGATCGACGGCATCGGGGAGAAGACCAAGGAGAAACTCCAGGCGGCGGGGATCGAGGACGCGAGTGACCTGCTCGAAATCGAACCCGAAGCGGTGGCCCCCGAGATCGACGGCGTCTCGGCCGATCGGCTCGGCGAGTGGCAGCGAAGTATCGGGTGAGTGTTTCGAGGGACGGGAGATGGCAGCCCCGAGAGTTTTAACCCGATCCCGGCCCAAAATCCTTCCAATGCGCCTCGACGAGTACATCGAGGGCTTCCAGCCCGACGAGTCCGCACGCCGTCGCCGACTCGCCGAGGAGAAGTCCTACGAGATTCTGGACTACGTCGAGGGACTCCAGTCCGAACTCCAGTCCTCCATCTCGGGAGGCTCGCTCGTCGGGAGCACCTCACCCTCGGTGTTCGTCGGTCGCAGTTCCTATCCGAACGTGAACACGGGCATTCTCGCCCCGGTCGGTCAGGAGGAGCATGCCGCGGAGTTTGCCACGAGTGGGAAGTGGTACCAGCAGGGGCTGGACATCCAGAACGTCCTCCAGTACCGGACGGGCCTGCTCAACTCCCGGCGGTCCTCGAAGGTCGACGTCGAGGACGTGTGGGACGGCTTCGTCGGTACACAGCGGGAGGTGGCCATCGCCGACCGGCCGGTCGACGTCGAACTCGGGCTGCAGGACACCCCGAACATCGATCTCGATCGCTACCGGGAACCGCAGGTAAATGCCCCGAGTGGACCCAACACGACCGCCGAGACGGCCCTTCTGGGGGAGAACCCGCACGTCCCGACCCAGGTGAAAAAGACCCTCGAGGACGACGACTGGCAGGCCGAGGGCGCGATGACGTATCTCTACCGCCGGGGTCTGGACGTCTACGACATCAACCAGGTCCTCTCGGTCGGGGCGCTCGGTCGTGGGGAGAACCGCCGACTCGTACCAACCCGCTGGTCGATCACCGCCGTGGACGACACGGTGAGCAAGTTCCTCCGAGGCCGGATTCGAAACGCCCCCTCCATCGACGAGGTGCAGGTGTTCCTCAACCAGTACATGGGGAACCGGTACTGGGTCGTACTCGCCCCGGGGAAGTGGGAGTACGAACTCGTCGAGATGAAATCCCCCGGGAGCATCTGGAATCCGGAACCCGACGGGAACGTGTTCATGTCGAGCGCCTACGAGGGATACGGGGGCCGAACTGGCTACGTCGAGGAGACCGCGGGGGCGTATTACGCCGCCCGACTGGGCGTCCTCGAGCACCTCGAATCCATCGGCCGACAGGCCAAGGCGATCGTGTTGCGGGAGGTCTCCGATGACTACTGGGCGCCGGTCGGGGTCTGGCAGGTGAGAGAGAGCGTTCGCAACGCCTTCGAGGATGGACCGAATCCCGACCTGGCGGGAGAGCCGGGCGTGGCCGAGACCTTCGACTCGGCGATTCGACAGATCGTCCCACACCTCCCGGTGAGCCTGGCCGACCTTCGGCGGAAGTCGACCCTGGTCGAGGGGCGACAGGCCGGCCTGACCGACTTTCGGGGGTGATCGAATAGGACCGGCCAAAATCAGGGGCCGAACGTGGGCTGGGAGAAAGACTCTTCGGGCCGGAATCGAACGTGCAGACATGGCCGAAGCCGATCGGTGGGCTCCTCGAACTGAGATCGGGGCGGGGTGGAAACGAGCACTTCTCGGGGCCATCCTGGCCGCCGCAATCGGACTCGGGGTCGCGTTCGTTCTGAGTAGCGTCGCGGTTTTCGCCATCGCACCGGCTGTCGGTCACCGTTCGCTCGTGGTCATCGTGGCGATCGTGTTCGCCACGGGCTCACTCGGTTTCATCGCCACGGGCCTGGTCTTTCTCGGGCTCCGGAACCGAAGTTTGCGATCGTATCTCGGCCTCCGAGTGCCCGGGTTCGGCGACTTGCTTTTCACCGCCGGTGGATACGTCGGGGCCCTCGCACTCGTGTTCGGGGTCGGTGTCCTGTTAACGCTATTCCAGATCGAGGCCGAAACGACGAATCAGGCCGCCGAACTCGGGATGGAGAACCCGGAACTTCTCCTCTGGTTCGTGCCGCTTTCGATCGTCGTGATCGCACCGGGGGAGGAGCTTCTCTTTCGGGGCGTCGTTCAGGGACGGCTCCGCGAGGCACTCCCCGTCCGGATCGCGGTTCCGTTGGCCGCTGCCATCTTTGCGACCGTCCATTTTTTCGCCCTGACGGGGGCGGCGAAGGCCCGATTCGTCGCCATTGCGCTGCTCTTTTTCCCGAGTCTCGTCTTCGGGTACGTGTACGAACGCACCCAGAACCTGCTCGTCCCGATCCTCATTCACGGGGCGTACAACTCGACGCTCTTTCTGGCGCTCTATCTGACGGTGGCGATGCGTGCAGACGTGCCGGCTGCGCTCTATGTTTCCTCGGCGGTCTGAACGGGGCCGGTCCCGATCACGCCCTCCACGGCCTCCCGGAATGACTGTCTCGTCGGGAAGTAGGTCTCCTCGATCTCCGCGAGGATCTCCGAGAGCTCCCGTGGCCCCTCTGGGGTTCGGATCGCCGTCCCTCCCTCCTTGCGATCGATCTCGCTCTTCTGGATCGCCCACGTGAGCCGTTCGGCGACCCGGGAAATCGGGGCTCCCTCGACATCGGGGCCGCTCCCGAGCTCCACGCCTTCTTCCTCCTCAGCGTCTTCGGCCATGGGGGGAATTTTTCCCGGCCGCCGATTCAAGCTTTCGATGCGGAGGCCGACCTCGCTTGGAATGTCTGACGTACTGTTATGGTCCCGGGTGGTGTAACGCCCAGTATGCCCAGTCTCGGGGAGACCTACGAGCGTCGGGTCGGTGTCGCGAGCCGCCAGCAGGTTCTCGTTGGGACGGCCCTCTTCGTCGGCGGTGCCGTGCTCGTGGTCGCCGGCATTCTGTTCGCTGGAACCGGCCTCCTCGTCGGCAGCGGATGGGGCGTCCTCGAGAGTCGAGAAATCGCCGGAATTCTGGCAGGCGTGGGCGTCCCGGCCGTCTTCGTCGGCATCACCACCGTCCTGCCGGGTCAGGGAACCCACCGGATCACAGCGGGCGTGGGGGCCGGTCTGGCGCTCGCTGGCGTCTGGATATTCCAGTCGGCCTATCCCCAGAACTGGTACGCGAGTGCCGGCGTCCCGACGAATCAGGTTCTCCTCCTGCTGCTGGTCTACTTCACCGGCGTGTTGATCACCTTCTGGTCGCTCTTCACCGCGGTCGCGACGTTCAAGACCCGGAACGATCCCGGGGGAACGGTGTCCCTCCAGGTCGGCTCCGAGGGCCCGAAGATCAGGGTCGTCGAGGCCGTACAGACCGAGTTCCACAACGCGGGGAAGGCGATTAGCAGCGGGCTGGGTGGGATCGGGACCTTCGGTGGCGAGGCCGACACCCCCGATCTCGGTCCCCAGCCACATCGCCAGGGGTCGGTCTCGGACGGTGGAACCTCCGCCGACGCAGAGATCGTCGAGCCCGAACCATCGGGGCCGGATCATCCCATGCAAACGGGTGACGATGCGGAGGTGATGGGTCCGGATCGGATCGGGCCCGATGAGTACTGTGGCAATTGTGTCCACTTCGAGTACGAAACGCCCTCGGAGCGGATGGACCCGTACTGCGGGCTCTACGACGAGCCGATGGACGACATGGAGGCCTGCAAGTGGTGGGAAGGGAGTAGCTGATCGACTGACTCAGCAGGTCGCGAGTCGCTTTCGCAGGTTCTCCCAGTGACTGCCCTTCCAGTAGAACTGTCCGCACCGTTGGCACGTCCAGACGGGTTCCGTCGCTGGATCCGGACCCTGCTCCGGCCCATCCACCGCTCCAGATTCCACCGCTACCCGTTCCAGTTCGCCGTTGCATCGGGAACACCGCCTCGGCTCCGTCAATTCGAGAACAAAGCCGGCCTCGGCCAGTTCGCGAAGCTGTTCGAGTGGCTCGGTTTCGGTGAGCAGCAGGCTCGCGTCGGCCGCCGAGGCCACTTCCCGGTCCCTGGTGAGTAGCAGTCGATCCTCCCGCTCGGCAAGCTCGAGGATCGCCTCGTCGCGCTCGATCCCCCGATCGAGCGCGTAGGCCGTATCATACCCGACCATCCGGAGGGTCGAGACGAGGCCGCCGAGCATGACGTCGAGACAGAGTCGGGTATCAGCGGGCTCAGTGGTCATTCTCGGCGGTCGAGAGGAAGTCTTGAAGCCCCGTCACGTCCCGGGTGTTCACCACGTCGGCCGCACTGGCCCAGCCGCGCCGCGCGGTGTGAACGCCGTAGCGCTGATGGGCGAAATCCGCGGGCGCGTGGGCGTCCGTGTTGATGGCGATGGCGGCCCCCGCATCGATCGCGGTTTTGACGGCCGATCCCCAGAGATCGAGCCGATTGGGGTTGGCGTTGATCTCCAGTGCGACCCCGTTTTCCGCCGCGGCCCGACCGATGGCCTCGGGGTCGAACTCCATCCCGGGCCGCTGGTTCAGCAGGCGGCCACTCGGATGGCCGAGCACGTTCACGTCCGGGTGTTCGATGGCAGAGACCAGGCGGTCGGTCCGATCCTCGCCGTCACCGAGGTCGGCATGCGGCGAGGCGATCACCACGTCCAGATCGGCGAGGAGTTCGGGATCGGTGTCCCGAATCGATCCATCCGCGGCGATGTTGGCCTCGATGCCGGACAGCACCGTGATCGGCGCGTCCGCGTCGATCGTTTCGATCGCCTCGATCTGTTCCCTGATCTCGTCGTCCGAGAGGCCACTGTCGCCGAAGACCCCCGGCCCCTCGGCGTGGTCGGAGATGACCACGTAGTCGTGGTCGTACTCGTTGGCCCCCTCGACCATCTCCTCGATCGAGTACTCGCCGTCCGACCAGGTCGTGTGTGCGTGAAGGTCTCCCCTGAGGTCACCCTCCTCGAGCAGATCGGGCAACTCATCGTCGGCCGCCGCGTCGATTTCCCCGCGGTTCTCCCGGAGTTCGGGTGGGATCCACGGCAGTTCCAAAGCGTCGTAGACCTCATCCTCGGTCTCCCCGGCGATTCGATCGCCGGCCCGCGTGTCCGGATCGGCCCGTTCGGCGTCGGTGACCTCGAAGACGCCGTATTCGTTGACCTTCATCCCCTCGTCGATCGCCCGGTTTCGGAGCGCGATGTTGTGATCCTTGCTCCCCGTGAAATACACGAGCGCGCTGCCGAACTCTCCGGCATCGACGAGCCGGAGGTCGACCTGCATCCCCCCCATCCGGAGGGTCGTCTTCGTCTCCCCCGACTCCATCACCGAGTCGACCCGGTTCCAGTCCGTCACGGTCTCGGTCACGGCCTCCGGGTCGGCGGTTCCGACGAGCACGTCGACGTCGCCGATCGTCGGGCGCCACCGACGGAGCGAGCCGGCCAACGCGATCGACTCGACCTCCGGCTTCTCGGACAGGAACTCCCGGATCTCCTCGCCGATGGGCCTGGCCTGCCCGAGCAACGACCGTTTCCCCGCCTCTCTGGCGAAGTCGATGTTGTCGAGGATGTTTTGCTCGGTCTTTTTACCAAACCCGGTGATATCCCGGATTTCACCGGCCTCGGCCGCGGCTTCCAGATCGTCCAGGGTCCGAATGTCACGTGCCTCAAAGAGTGACTTCACCGTCTTCGGGCCGATCCCCTCGACTCTCGTGAGCGCGGCCATGTCCACCGGCAACGCCGCTCGCTGGGATTCGAGCTCCTCGATCGATCCGGTCTCGACGTACTCGACGATCTTCTCCCCGATCGCCTCTCCCACGCCCTCGATCTCCCGGACGGCCCCGGGGCCCTCCTCGACGAGCTCGCTCACCGAGTCGGCGCTCGCCCTGAGGTTGTCGGCCGCGGTTCGGTAGGCGCGGGGTTTGTACTCGACGTCCTGTGCCTCGAGGAGGTCGGCGAGTTCCTCCAGTCGGTCTGCGACCTCGTCGTTTCTCGTCATGGCCGCTCTTTCTTCTGTGGGCTCGAATCGTTCCCGGTCACGGATTTCACGAAGGACAGCCACCGCTTCCGATCCGCCTGCTGCTGTCGTTCCGACTCGGCCTCGATGTCGGTCTCGCCATCGGATTCGAGGATCGTGAGCGCCCGGTCGATGCCGAGGATCGAATCGGCCAGTTCCTCGGCTCTCTCGACGGGCATCTCCCCCCTCGCGATCTCGTCCCGTCGCCGCGTTCGCTCCGCTCGCAGTCCCCGAATCACCTCCCGAATCCGTTCGTCGGACGGGCCACTGCCCGCATCCCCCGACTCGTGGACGAAGGCTGCGAGGTCGACCGTCTCGTTACCGATCGAGAGTCGATCTGGAATCGACGCCCCGACCGTCGCTCCATCCCGGCCGATGCGTTCGAGCAGCCGGTCGCGCTCGAAGGGTTTCACGAACGGAAATACGGCGTCCAGTCCCAAAAACCCACCCGGGTCGGGAGTTTTATCCTTCGGACTCTCATACCCCGTGGCATGGCGCGATGTGACTACTGTGGGGCCGAAGAGAGCATGCCGTACCAGTGCCGGGGCTGTGGCGGCACGTTCTGTTCGAAACATCGCCTGCCCGAGAACCACGACTGCCCGGGTCTGGACCAGTGGGGCGACCCGGCCGGGGTCTTCGACTCGGGCTTCGACACTGGCGTCTCCGGGGATACAGGCCGCACCCGGTCGCGAAGTCGTAGTCTCCTCTCGAAGCTCGGCATTTCAATGGAACCTGGGGGAATCAGTGGGTACTTCCGCCGGAACATGTCCTACGTCTTTCTGGCGATCATCTGGCTCGTGTATCCGGTCGAACTTCTCGTTCTGACCTTCAGCGGCACCGAACTATTCACCTCGATTTTCACGCTCAACATGGGGAACATCCTCTACGTCTACCCCTGGTTCACTTCGATCTTCTCTCATTCCCCCTATGGATTCATGCACGTGCTTTTCAACAGCATCGTGCTTTACTTCTTCGGCCCGCTCGTCGAGCGAAAGGTCGGCTCGAAGACGTTTGCGATTCTCTTCGTCACAAGCGGCGTGGTCGCTGGGCTCGCACAGGTGCTCGTTTCGGCGGCAATGGGTGGCGCCGCTCCGATTCTCGGGGCAAGTGGCGCCATCATGGCGCTCATGGGTGTGCTCACGGTCCTGAACCCGAATCTCCGGATTTACATCTACTTCATCATCCCGATGCCGCTCTGGATGGCGACGTCGCTCTTTGCGGCCTACTCGGTCTTCATGAGTTCGCTTGGCGGCGTCGGGGCTGGTGGGGTGGCCCAGCTCGCTCACCTTGCCGGGCTGGGAATCGGCCTGCTCTATGGGTTCTACCTCAAGCAGCGGGGAACGCGGGCCCCAAGCCAGCTCCAGATTGGCGGGAGCGGCCCCCCGGGCGGTGGCCGTCGACGCAGGCGCTGAGATGAAACCCGTCAACCCGGAATTCCGGCCGGATCCGAACGTCCCACGCGACGAGATGGTGGCCCAGCAGCGTGACATCGCCGCAGCGGCCGTCTTTTCGGACGACGGCCCTCCGCGTCCGGAGGCGATCGAACTGACGGATCCACTCGACCTCGAGGGGCAGGACACCCTGCCCGATTCTTTCGATCGGGAGCGCCAGACCGAATCGACTGACTCCCTCGGCCGCGGGGGACGATCGGCCCGATCGACGGCCGCGCCGATCGTCGCCGGCATCGACCAGGCCTTCGAGGACGAAACCGCCGTGAGTGCCGTCGTCGCCATTCAGGGCGGCCGGGTCGTGGAGTCGGTCTGTGCCAGGACGCCGCTTTCGATCCCGTACATTCCCGGCCTCCTCGCGTTTCGCGAGGGCGAACCGATCGTCGAGGCACTCGCCGCACTCGACGTCGAACCCGACCTTCTCGTCTTCGACGGCAGCGGGCGGATCCACTACCGAGAGGCGGGAATCGCCACCCACGTGGGGGTCCTCTACGACGTTCCCGCCCTCGGTGTCACGAAGAACCTGCTCTGTGGCAGGCCGGAACGGTCCCTCGACGACCCGCTCGCGGCGGGGACCCGGATCGCCATCCGGGCGAACGACGAGGTCGAGACCGAGCCGGGAACCCTGCTCGGATACGCGGTCCAGACCAGGCAGTTCCCGAATCCCCAGCGGAGCCACGTCAATCCGGTGTACGCGAGTCCCGGCCACCGGGTCGCGCCGGAGACCGCAGTCGACCTGGTTGAGGCACTCGGTGGGGGGTACAAGCTTCCGGAACCGATTCGACTCGCGGATCGGGCGGCCGAGGAGTGCAAGCGTTAACTGCCGACCGGGCGATGGGACCATATGGAACGGACCGCACTCATCACCGGCTGCTCGTCGGGAATCGGGCGGGCGACGGCCGAGGCCTTTCTCGAGGAGGGATGGACGGTGGTTGCGACCGCTCGAGAGACGTCCGACATCGTGGATCTCGAGGCCCAGGGGGCGATCACCCGCCGGCTCGACGTGACGAAGCCCGCCCAGTGCCGGACCGTCGTGGAGAACGCGATCGAGGAGACCGGTCGACTCGACTGTCTGGTGAATAACGCGGGGTTCGCGCAGTTCGGCCCGGTCGAGGACGTGCCGACTCGACTGGTCGAGGCACAGTTCGACGTGAACCTCCTCGGCCCGCATCGGCTGATCAGGGCTGCACTGCCCCACATGCGCGAGGCCGAGTCCGGCACGATCGTCAACGTCTCGAGCGTCTCCGGGCGGTTGTCGGCGCCCGGGATGGGCGTCTATTCGAGCTCGAAGGCGGCCCTCGAGTCGCTTTCGGACGCACTCAGGGTCGAGGCCGGGGCGTTCGACGTGGACGTCGCCCTCGTCGAGCCCGGCCCGGTCGAGACCCAGTTCGACGAGCGGGCGCAGTCCTCGCTCGACGAACTCGATCGGCGCGACGCGTACGCCGACATCTATGCCACCCTCGAGGACTGGGACGTCCTCGGGAGCATGGGTTCGGTCCCGCCGGAGAGGGTCGCTTCGGTGATCCTCGAGGCAGGCGTCTCCACGGACCCACAGGCGAGGTACACGGTCGGCCCGGGGTCCCGGTACCTGTCGCTGGCCCGGTTCCTCCCGGACGGGCTCAGGGACGCGATCTTCTCGCTCGTCCGGAGGGTCGCCGGATGACGGCCGTCGAGAACCGTTCGGCACTGGTCCGCTCACCGGCCCACGCGACTGTTCTCGACGCCCTGCTCGCCGGCATCGAGGCGAGCGATCCAGCCCGGGTCATCGAGGCGACAGTGACCGTCGACGGGTCGGAGTTGACGGTGGAGGGCTCGACCTGGGATCTCGCTGCGTACGAGGAGGTCATCGTTCTGGGTGGGGGGAACGCCGCCTCGCAGGTCGCCCGTGCGCTGGAGGACACGCTGGGGGACCGCCTCGATGGTGGCGTCGTGGTCACGGACGACCCCGTGGAGACCGAACGCGTGCAGGTTCTGCCCGGCGATCACCCGGTGCCGAACGAGCGAGGGGTGGAATCCACCCGCCAGTTGCTCGAACGGGCCCGTGAGGCGGATGCCGACACGCTCGTCCTGGGTGTGATCACCGGCGGCGGCAGTGCCCTCATGGCGGCCCCGGCACCCGGAATCGACCTGGCCGAGTTGGTCGAGACGACCGACCAGCTCCTCAAAAGCGGCGCTCCGATCCAGGACATCAACGCGGTCCGAAAGCACCTCTCCGCCCTGAAGGGCGGCCAGCTCGCCGCGCTCGCCGCCCCCGCGACGACCGTCTCACTCGTTCTCAGCGACGTCGTGGGCAATCACCTCGACGTGATCGCGAGCGGGCCCCTCGTCCCCGATCCGACCACCTTCGAGGACGCCCGCGCGGTGATCGATCGCTTCGACCTCCTGGTTCCGGACTCGGTCGAGAAACGGATCGATGCGGGCGTCGCCGGCGACCTCGAGGAGACGCCGAAGCCGGGCGATCCGGTCTTCGAACGGGTGAGTACCCACGTCATCGCGGACGGGATGACGGCCCTCGAGGCCGCGGCGACCGTGCTCGAAGCGGACGGCTATGACCCTCTCGTACTCACCTCCAGGGTGGAGGGCGAGGCCAGCGAGTCGGCGAAGACCCACGCGGCGATCGCCAACGAGATTCGGGCGACGGGGACTCCGATTGACCCACCGGCTGCCATTCTCTCTGGGGGCGAGACGACGGTGACCGTCGATGGGGGCGGCTCCGGCGGCCCGAACCAGGAGTTCGCACTCTCGGCCGGGCTCTCCCTCGAGGGCTCGACGGTCGTGGGGGCCGTGGACAGCGACGGCATCGACGGGGCGAGCGACGCGGCGGGCGCCCTCCTCGACGGATCGGCCATCGACCGACCCGCCGCCCAGGCGGCCCTCGACGTGAACGATTCCGGCGCCTACCTGACCGAGCGGAATCGGGTGATCGTGACGGGTCAGACGGGGACGAACGTGAACGACGTTCGGGTGCTGCTCGTCAGGGCCGACTGATCGTCGGGTGCTGGTTCAGGTCGACAGATCATCGGGTGCTGCTCGTCGAGGCGGACCGATCACTCATCACGAACCCGACAGAAATCACTCCAGACAGGCCCCAACGAGCCCGAGCATCTCGGTTCCGGTCACCTCCTCCGCGAAGAGCGGAACCCGCTTCACGTCGTAGTCCATGAACAGCGACTGGGCGCGTTCGAGGGCGGTTTGCTGGACCTCCCAGCGCCGGGCGCAGAACGGACAGTCGCCGAGATGTGGGGCGACGTACTCGCCCGCCTCGATCTCGGGAACGATGTTCTCCACGGGCTCCATCACCCGATTGACGACGACGGTCGAGACCGGAATGCCGAACTCGGCGAGGCGCTCGTCGAGGCGCTTTGCCTCCACGACGGCCATCTCCTCGGGGACGGTGACGATCCGGAAGTCCGTCCGGGTCGGGTCCGTGAGGAGGCCACGGAGTCGCTCGATCCGCGCGGCCTGCTCCTCGAGCTTCGGATCCGACGCTGCGTCGGGGCTCTCCGCACCGAAGAGCCCGGCGAATTGCGAACCGAGATCGGCGAGTCGCTCCCGAAACGCGGCGACCCGACCGACCATCGTCTCCATCAGTTCGGGCAGTTCGAGGAGTCGAAGCGTGTGACCGGTCGGGGCGGTGTCCACGACGATCCGATCGAATCGGTCGTCGTCGAGGTACTCGAGAAGGAGTTGCATTGCGGCGGCTTCGTCGGCCCCGGGGAACTGCCCACCCATGAGCGGGTCGATACCGGCGTCCCCGAGCAGATTTTCGAGCCCGCCCAGGGCCTGGTCGCCGCCAAAGAGGTCCACCTCACTGAGGGCGGCGTCCGGATCGATCTCGACGGCGTAAAGCGGCGCGTCGTCTCTGATTCGGGTCGGCGACCCGGAAATCGTGGTTCCGAAGGTGTCTCCCAGCGAGTGGGCGGGGTCCGTCGAGACGACGAGCGTCTCGGTCCCATCGAGCGCGCTCGCGAGGGCCGTCGCGGCGGCCATCGTCGTCTTGCCGACGCCCCCCTTGCCGCCGTAGAGCACGTATTCGGCGGTCCCCTCGCTGGCACCGGGTTCGATCGAGTCGACGGCTTCCACCTCGATGTCGTCCATGGTCGTGCTTCGCACGGACGGCCGTGTATCCGTCGGTTCGCTGCTGGCGGGGTGTTGGCCCATACCTTCTTGTACGATCCCCGAGGAAGGTCGGCATGGACGGATCCGGAGCGGATCCCGTCGAGGAACGAATCGGGGTGCTGCTCGATGAGGCCGGTGACACGCTCGCGACCGTCGAATCCTGTACCGGCGGGCTCGTGGGATCGCTCGTGACCGACGTGCCGGGCTCGAGTGCCTACTACGACCGTGGCTATGTCACCTACTCGAATCGGGCGAAACTCGACCTCGGCGTCTCCCGGGAGGCCATCGACGAGCATGGCGCGGTGAGCGAACTGGTGGCCCGCGACATGGCACGGGCCGCACGGGACGCCGCCGGCACGACCTGGGCGGTCTCGACCACGGGCATCGCCGGCCCGAGCGGTGGAACTCCGGAGAAACCGGTCGGGACCGTCTTCGTCGGCGTTGCACGCGCCGGCGAGTGGGGCAGTGGCGACACTGACTCGTGGGTCACGCGACGGAACTACGAGGGCACCCGGACCGAGATCAAACACCGCATCGCCCGCGGCGCGCTCCAGCACCTGCTCGAGGTGATCGAGGACCGAAACTGAGTTTGCCACCCCGCCTCGAGAACCGGTACGGTCGGTTCAGTACACGGAAACGTCCTCGAAGCGCCCACCGTAGGCGATGTGGTCCGGATGTGTCGGCTCCGTTCCGGAGAGGAAGAGTCGGTCGAACTTCTTCCAGGTGTTCTCCCAGCCGAGGTGGGCGAACTCGGCCGCGCGTCGCAGATCGTGTTCGCGGCCGTTCCGGTGCTCGACCCGTCGGCTTGCACCCGAGCGAAGCGCCTCGAGGAGATCAGCTTCCCCCTCGATTTCGGTCTCGAACGAGGTCCAGACCTCCCCGACTGTGGACGTCCGATGTGCGTAGGAGGAACCGAACGGTCCGGTGTCGATAGCGTCGGCAAGTTCGAGGGCCCGTCGATTGTGCCTCGGGAGATGTTTCGGATTGTAGACCTCGAGGCCGTCGATCTGCGAATCGTACTGCGTGAGGTCCTCGCTGGTTAGACTCACCGTCAGGAACTCGGGGTGTGGGGCCAGGACCGTCGCGTCCTGTCGGTCGAGTTCCGCCATGGCCCCCTCGAGGGTGATGAAATCCGGGACCGGCTTCTCGAGGCCCAGTGCGAGGACGTGCTTCCGGTTTTTCCAGTCCCCAGTAAAGATCTCGCGGGCCGGGACGACGACCAGCTCGTCGTCGCTGAACCGCTCGGCTCGTTCCTGCACCGTCGGCAGTCTGGTGAAATGTGGTGCATAGACCAGCACGTCGATGCCCCGGGCCTTCGCCCGTTCGACGACCTGATCGTCGAGGATCTTGACGTGCGGGTCGACGCGTTCTGGCACACGCGAGTTTGTACGTACCCCCCCTTGGGACTTGTGAATCACCGCTGAGACATCGAAGCGAGGGAGGAGGGCCCTCTATCTCCGTCGAACCCACGCGGGGGGTTGCCGTCGACCCGCTCCACGCGTGGGAAATCGTTATGGGCGCGCCACGCGAGTTCGAGGTATGTCCCGCTGGGTCTGTGCGATCGAGGGGTGTCTCTCGCCCTTCGAGAACGTCGAGTCCCTCCTCACCCACCAGAGAGACGACCACGACGGTCACACGTGCCGTGTCTGTGGTGAGACGATCTCGGCCGGCTTTTTCGCCATCAAACACGCCTTCGAGGAGCACACCCGGGCCGAATACGTTCGGCACTACGACGCGGATTCCGACGAGATTCGCTGGCGAGAGCAGATTCTCGAGCGCGTCGAGGACACCCGTGAAGAGGAGTCACGGGAGTGGACCTCGGACTGACGTGTCTATCGCTATCGCTCGTCGCTGTCCAGAACCCGGATCTGGTCGCCCCGGACGGTCACCGGGATCGGAACGGTCGCCTCGTAGAGTTCGACGGTGACCTGGTCCTTGCCCTCGTCGATGCGCTGGACCTGGGCCTTTTCTCCCTTGAACGGACCCGCGATCAACTCGACGATATCGCCCTCCGCAATCCCCTCCACGTCGGGTTTGGGCGAGAGGAAGTGTTCGACCTCGGCGATCCCACTCTCGCCGGGGACGATGCTGCGTGCGTGGGGGATGTCCTCGAGGACCCGTTCGAGAACTCCCGTGTCCTCGGCCTCGACCATGACGTAGCTGGTGAGCGATTCCGGGGCGAGCACGGCGTGCACCTTCTCCTCCTCGCGGTTCGCGATCATGCTCGCGACGGTCTGTTCCTGGCTGGCCGTGGTTTTGACGGCGAATATCGACATGATCAGGCCCCCGGGAGGACGCTCATGACCAGGAAGATGAAAAAGCCGATAAAGCCGATGAGGAGGATGCCCGCCGCTGCGATCAGCGAGATGCGGGAGAACTCCTCCCAGTCCGGCGTGCTGGCCAGTTTGAGCACGCGGGTGTAGGCGTTCAACTCGTATGGGACGTCCATGCCCACCCGTTCGAGACCGGTGCTTTTCTATCTATTGAAAACAGCCCTTGGGGGTCTCGACCGATGTCGGCACAGTCACTCCACGTAGTCGAAGCCCTCGATCTGCTGGGCCGAGGCCTCCTCCTGTCGCCCGTAAATCTGTGGGGACTGGACCCCGGTGACGACCACCATCGTTCGCATGTGGCCGTCGAGTTCCTCGTCGATGGACGTCCCCCAGATGATCCGAGCGTCCGGATCGATCCGGTCGTAGATCTCCTCGACGACCCCCTCGGCCTCCTCGATGGACATGTCCGGCCCGCCGGTGACGTTCACGAGTGCGGAGTTCGCCCCGGCGATGTCCACGTCGAGGAGCGGCGACCGGAGTGCCTCCTGCACGGAGGCCTTGGGCGTGCCGTCCGCGTCGGCGTCTCCCAGCCCGATCATCGCGACGCCACCCTTCTCCATGACGGTCCTGACGTCGGCGAAGTCCAGGTTCACCAGTCCAGGCTTCGTGATTAGTTCGGTGATGCCCTTGACCGACCGCATCAGGATCTCGTCGGAGACCTTGAACGCCTGTCTGACCGGCAGTTGACCTACGGAGTCGAGGAGTCGATCGTTCGGCACCACGATGACGGTGTCCGCCACGTCGCGGAGCCGCTCGAGGCCGGCCTCGGCGTTCGTCCGGCGGACCTCGCCCTCGGCCGTGAACGGCGTCGTGACGACCGCGATCGTCAGGGCGTTCATCTCGCGGGCGGCCTTCGCGACGACCGGGGCGGAACCGGTTCCCGTGCCACCGCCAAGCCCGGCGGTTACGAAGACCATATCGGAGGTGGCGATGCTATCCCTGATCTCGTCCTGACTCTCGAGGGCGGCCTCCTCGCCGACCTGCGGCAGTGAACCGGCACCCCGTCCCTGGGTCTTCTCCCGTCCCATCAGGATCTTCCGGTCGGCCTGGATGTCCACCAGGTGCTGGACGTCGGTATTGGCGGCCACGAGGGAGGCCCCGTGAATCCCCTCCTCGTACATCCGGTTGATCGTGTTGCTTCCGGCACCGCCACAGCCGACGACGGTGATCTCGGTCTGGAGGTCCTCGAGAATCGCCTCGAGTTCCTCGTCGGTCATGTCGCCGGTCGGGTGGGCCCCGTCGGCTTCCGATGGGTCGGCCCCCGTTTCGGCTTCGTCGATTGCGTCCTCGACGATCGAGTCCATCTTGGGTATCGCTTACCGATGGAGCTTAATTACCTTTCCCCTCTCCGTCATTCGGGCGTCACACCTGGAATCGGCGGGTTTCCCGGGTGTGGACGGCTTCCGGATCGACGCGTTTGCCGTCGACGGTGACGGACTCGCCCGCACTGAGCCTGCCGAACAGCGGTCCCTCGGGAACGCCCGCGTCCGTCGCGAGGGACGGATCGAAGGTTTCCCGCTCCGCGACGACGGCGTCCGTCCGCCGTTCGACGGTTTCGTACTCCCGTTCGAGAATCGTGGCAAGGGCGTCGACGAGGTCGCCGTACGAATCCCTTCCGTCGAATGCCGCTCGGTTTCCCACCCGGTTGCCGTTCTCTGCGGTCTGGTAGGCGACGGTGTGGGCGGCGACCGTTTCGACCGTTTCCCCGGGATCGATGGCCGCACAGGCGTCGATCAGATCGGTGGGGAGCGAGCGAATCTCCGGCTCGTCGGTGGTCCCCTCGCCGAACCGGAGGCCCGATTCGACCGTTCCGAGGGAGGTTTCGAGTGCCTCGACGAGGCTCGGGTCGGTCCCGGCCGTCTCTCTAACCCAGGTTTCGCTCACGACCTCGTATCCGAGGGAGTCGATCACGGCCGCAACGGCCGGCCAGTCGCCGTCGATCAGCGCCCGCTCGGTCCCGCTCTTCTCGAACATGGCCTCGATCACGTCGCGGTTTGCCTCGGGATCCCCGAGTTCCTCGATGCTCCAGTCCGCCGCGACGTGGCCGACGGCGACGTCGGTCTCGAGCAGCACCCGGGTCGGCTGTGGGGCGTAGTGATTGCCGCCGAATGCGACGACGGTTCGCTCGATCCGGGGTGCAGTCCCCCGGAGTTCCAGGACCGCCCTGGCGACGGCCCGTGCGCCGACCTCGTCGGTCCACTGCGCCGGGCCGCTCCCCAGTTCCACGAACAGTCCCGGCGCACCGAAGTCGGTCGGCCCGTGATGGGTGCACTCCATCGAGACGTCGTAGGGTTCGGGGGCGATCGCCGCGAGTTCCCGGATGACGCGTTTGAGTGCCCCAGGGGCCGGCTCGACGAGCTCCCTGGCCGACCCGCCGTACGCCCCCTCACCGAAGTTGCCGGTGAAATGAGCGCTCAAGAGCGGTCCAGTGTCCCCGGAGTGCTTCGAGACCACGACGACGAACTCCGGATCATCGAAGGCCGAAGCGACCCCGTCCAGTTCGAGGTGCAGGTCCTCGAACTCCCTGAGTTCGAACCCCTCTCGACGGTAGACCCCCGGCCCGGTTCTCGTCCAGTCGGCCACTTCGCGCAACTGCTGGCCGATGGTGGCAGAGGCCCGGTCTGCGGTACTGACGACGATCCCGATCACGGTCGAATCCAGGATTGCCCCGCGATTAAGCCCATCGAAGTCCACGATCGGCCTGGGAGGGCCATCGTGTGGAGTGACATTAAGGGCGATCCGGACGAAGCGTGGGCATGGCCCGACGACAGACATTCGAAGTGTATGAGGACTCCGCGGGGCAGTGGCGCTGGCGGCTCGTCGCGCCGAACGGGAACATCGTCGCGGACAGCGGGGAGGGGTACCGCTCGAAACAGGGCGCAAAGCGCGGGATCGAGAGCGTCAGGGAGGGCGCCCCGGAGGCCGATATCGAGGTCCTCGAGGGGTGACCGATCGCGGCACCGATCGGACAGACCGTCCACGCCAGCCGAGCAATCTATCCCCTCTCTCTGCTCTGTAGCCCACCTTCCGAGGCTCAGCCGTCGAAATTCGTTCAGACCCGCGTCAGTCCGCAGATCGAAGACAGACCGGACCGCTGGGATGGCTCCGTTCGATGTCGGCATATCTTGTGGCTTATAAGGGTCGGCGGTCACAATCCCGTAGAGACCGATGAAAGTGGCGTGTTGGCACTCTCGGGAATGGCCCCACCGGGCCGCACGGAGAGAGGGAGAACACGATGAACCGGGAGGGGATCGTGATGAACCGGAGGAGAACGCGATGAACCGGCGGACGATGAATTGGGTGATAACGCGATGAACCGGAGGAGAACGCGATGAACCGACGAACTGCCGGCGCCCTGCTCGGCGCGATCGGGTTGACGATTCCGTGGTTTTCCTACTGGCTTCTGACACGCTTTACTGCGCGGACGGTCGAGGGGCTCCCGACCAACTTGACCGTCCTCATCAGCGGCCTCTCCGTGCTCGGGGCCGCTTTCCTCCTCGCCTGGGCGGCCGAAACCGCCGAGCGGGACGTGCCACGGCCCTTTGCAATCGCCGTACTGGCCGTCCTCGCCGTCGCCCCGGAGTACTCCGTCGACGCCCTCTACGCCTGGAATGCTGGGGCCTTTGCCGGGACAGCCAGGGGAATCGAGGCTGGCAACCTCGCCGTGGCGAACATGACCGGTGCCAACCGAATCCTGATCGGTATCGGATGGGCCGGAATCGCTCTGTTCACGGTCTATCGACGCGGGGCAGCGGCCGATCCCTCGGTCACGGATCGGGCGGGTCGGCTGACCGACGCGGTTCAGGTCGACAGGGATCTCGCATTCGACATCGTCTTTCTGATGGCGGCGACCCTGTGGGCCTTCGTCGTCCCGTTCTTCGGCGGCATCGACGCCCTCGATATGGTCGTACTCGTGGGGCTCTACGTCACCTACATTCTGGTGGTTCTTCGGGGGGACATCGAGCCAGTCGAGGAACACGTCGGCGTTCCGGCCGCGCTGCAGGCCCAGCCGAAGTGGCGGCGCGTGCTTTCGGTACTCGTCCTTTTCGGGTTCTCGGGCCTGTTGATTCTCACCGCCGTAGAGCCCTTCGCCCACGGGCTCGAAGCGATCGGAACCGCCATCGGGGTCCCCCCGTTCTTCATGATCCAGTGGATCGCGCCCCTGGCCTCGGAGGCCCCGGAACTCATCGTCGTGGTCTATCTCGTGAACAAGGCGCGGTCGACTGCCGGATTCAACGCCCTCATCTCCTCGAAGCTCAACCAGTGGACACTCCTGATCGGGACCCTCGTGATCGTCTACTCGATCGCCTACGGGCAGTATGGCGTGCTCCCCTTCGACGCCAAACAGGCCGCGGAGATCTGGCTGACCGCCGCCCAGTCGTTTTTCGCCCTGTCGATTCTCGTGAACTTCGAAATATCGGTCCGGGAGGCACTCGGTCTCCTGGGGCTGTTCGTCTCGCAGGTGGGACTCGAATTTCTCATCATTAGGGGGACAATCCCGTTCCCCCTGACGAGCCACGAACTGTTGCTCGCCTACACCGGGGTGTATCTCGTTCTGGGCACCGGCCTCTTCCTCAGCAGACGGAAAGCGACGGTCGTGCTCTTCCGCCGGGCCGGGCAGACGATACGGGCTGCACTCCCGGCACGTCGCTCGGATTGAGCACACTCTCTCCGCCGACAACGTTTAACCCGGTCCGTCCCGACCGCCCGCCATGGACGTGTACGGACTTCTCGGGAATCCGGTGGGACACTCGGTTTCGCCCGCGCTTCACGAGGCGGCATACGAGGTTCTGGGCCTCGATGCCACGTACGTGACCCTCGAACCCGAGCCCGACCGACTGGGCGAGGCGATCGAGGGAGCCGACGCGCTTGGTATCGCCGGGCTGAACGTGACGATCCCGTTCAAGGAGGCCGTCCTCGATTACGTCGAACCCGACGAAGCGGCCGCTCGGATCGGGGCTGTCAACACGATCGACTTCTCGAGTGATCCTCCGAGAGGATTCAATACCGATGCGGCTGGCGCGCGACGTGCCCTCGAACATCACGGCGTGAATCCGGGGGCCCGAACGGCAGTCCTCATCGGTGCGGGCGGGGCGGCCAGAGCCATCGGATGGATGTTAACCGACGCCGGGGCCACAGTCCACGTGGCGAACCGGACCGAATCCCGCGCAGCGGACCTCGCGGCCGATCTGAATGCAACGGGGCATCCTCTCGAAGCGGTTCCGGAGCTCGCCGAGCGCGCCGATCTCCTGATCAATGCGACGAGCGTGGGGATTGAAGCGGACAAATCACCGGTCCCGTCGTCGGTGTTTCACGGAGGTCTGACCGTCATGGACGCCGTGTACACGCCACTCAAAACCCGGTTCCTTCGCGAGGCCGCCGACGCCGGAGCCACCACGATCGACGGTGCCTGGATGTTGCTCTATCAGGGAGTCGAGGCCCTCGAACGCTGGACCGGCGAGACGGCCCCGGTCGAGGCGATGAACGAGTCACTCAGGGCGGCGCTCCGCGGTGACGGCTCCCGATGAGTTTCAGGGAGCTTCTGGCCTGGGTTCGATCCGCGATGAACCGCTCGTCTGGCGCCGAACGAACAAGTGACCTCGAACCCGCGACGGCTTCGGAACGGGCCGTCAAGGCCCCGTATTCCGAGATCGAGGATTCGGAAGGGGACGATCGGTCGAACGGTGCCGAATCGGGACCGACGCGTTTCGAGGAATGAGGCCGGGCCATCCATCGATTCGGTCCGTTCGTGGATGAAAAAGGACTTAGGAGATCCCCGGGAGGGTAGGGGTATGGATGCCGTCGTACTTGCGGGGGGATATGCGACCCGCCTGTGGCCGATCACGAAACATCGTCCCAAGATGTTCCTCCCGATCGGCGAGGAGACGGTCGTCGACCGGATTTTTTCGTCCCTGGAGGCCGACGATCGCGTCGAGACCGTGTACGTGAGCACGAACGAGCGCTTTGCGCCCGACTTCCGCGAGCACCTCGATGGCTCGGACTACGAGAAACCCCAGCTCTCCGTCGAGGAGACGACCGCTGAAGCGGAGAAGTTCGGCGTGATCGGGGCGCTCGCCCAACTCGTCGACCGGGAGGGTGTCACGGACGACCTCGTCGTACTGGCCGGGGACAACCTCATCAGTTTCGACGTGAGTGAATTCGTTGACTTCTTCGAGAAGCGACGGACCCCGACGATCGCCGCCTACGACGTCGGCAGCCGGGAGCGAGCCAAATCCTACGGCCTGGTCGAACTCGAGGGGACCGAGGTCAGGAACTTCCAGGAGAAACCGGCCGATCCACAGAGCACGCTCGTGTCGATCGCCACCTACGCGTTCCCGGCAGACTCGCTGTCGCTGCTCGAAACCTATCTGGACGGGGACAACAACCCGGACGAACCCGGGTGGTTCATCCAGTGGCTTCAGGGGCGCGGCCCGGTCCATGCCTTCACCTTCGACGGCGCGTGGTTCGACATCGGCACGCCGGAGAGCTACCTCGATGCCGTCCGCTGGGCCCTGGACGGCGAGCAGGTCGTCGCCGAGGACGCCGTCCTCGAGGAAACGACGTTGGGCGAAAACGTTCACGTCATGTCCGGGGCAACGATCGAGGACTCCCACGTCACCGACGCCGTCATCTTTCCGAAGGCGACCATCAGGAACTGCACGGTCCGAAACTCGATCATCGACGAACAGACCCGCATCGAAAACATCGACTTCTCCGGCGCGCTCATCGGCGCCCACACCGAAATCTCGAGTTCGAGCTGAGTGGTTTTCCGGGAGCTCACCGGCGATCGCCTGGATCCGGATCAGCCGAGCGTCGCCGATGTGATCTCCAGGTGGCCCCGCGTCCCGTCCCAGACCGTCTCGTACTCGATCTCGATCCGGCGGCGCATGTGTGGCCCGTCGGTCACGAGTGTCTCGTACTCGCCGCCCTCGCCAAGCACGTGGACGCCCGCGGAGTCGTGCAGTTCCTGGAGTTCCTCGAGGGCCCTCGTATCGAGTGTCCGACCCAGCCAGGAGTCATCGAGTCCGGCCGCCGCGACGGCCACGATCCGTATTTCGAACCCCGATTCGACGAACCACCTCCCGAGTTCGACCGGGTCCTCCTGCCAGAGTGGGGCGTACATGTCGATTCCCAGCCGTCGGCACATCTTCCGGACGCGTGAGGCCTGGTAGTCGCTCTCGATCGCCCCCACGGTCACCCCCTCGAGTCCGTCCTGAAATTCACCGTCGAGCTCCGCGAGCGCTCGCTCGAGCGGTTCGATCTCCCGATCGCCACGCGTGCCGGCGTCATGACCCGAGACATCGGCCCCCTCCACGGCGGTGACGGGCACCCCGATGCTCTCGGCGGCGAGGTCGACGAGTTCCGTGGCCGGGACGTGATACAGGTAGGAATCCCCCTCCGAATGGACCGTCACGAGCCGGTCGACGGACAGGCCGTCCTCGCGGGCCCGGTGGAACGCCCCGACGGAATCTTTCCCGCCCGAAAAGAGACTCACCCAGCGGCCATCGCTCATATTTCGGATTTGGACCGGGCGGGGATATATCGCCCGGGTCAGGAGGACACGTCGCTCTCGACGGGCTCCGTGCTGAGCCGCGAGGCGACCCAGATTCCGATCAGGCTGACGAGGATCCCCAGCAGGACGAATCCAGCGAGGCGGTGTTCGGGAGCGAGCGCGATCCCCTGGATCGTGATCGCCCCGATGTTCGTCGGTTCGATGACGATCCCCTCGATGAGATTTGCCCGTTCGAGGAAGTACGCCGAAAACCCGCGCACCACGAGTCCCATGGCGAGTGCACCGAACGGAAGGTTCAGCGAGGCCGTTCGGAGGCGGTCGTCCCGGAGCAACTCGTCGACCAGTCGACCGATGGTCGCGGCGATGGCAGCCAGGGCGATCCAGGGGACGCTGTAGTAGGCAAACGCCATGCCCGTGACGAGCTGGAGTCGATCAAGCCCCAGCTCGGAGGTGCCAAGCACACCCACGAAGATCCCGACCAGCGCGAGCCCGGCGGCGATGACCGAGGTCACGATGGAGATGCGACCGGAGTAAAGGGCGTCTCGGGCCTGGTTCGAGAGGGTGGCGAGGTGCTCGTCGATTCCGAAGCCGCGATAGAGGAGGAAGGTCCCGATGACGGCCGTGATCGCCCCCACGGCGACGGCCACGTCGCTGAGCATGAGGATGGCCGGGAAGACGAGCATCACGATCCCGATCGGGACGAGGACCGTGCCACGCAACTCCTCGTCCGCGAGGAACTGCTTGAGAAGGTAGTAGGTGGATTCGAGGTCCCGCGCCTGGCGCACGACCACCCGGTCCACCGAATCCACCCGGATCCGGCTCTCGATGATCGGCAACAGGCGTTCGTCCTCGGTGCTGTCGATGACGACGACCGCCGAGTCGGGATCGTACTCCTCGAGCAACTCGTCGACCTGGTCCGCGATGGCCTGATCGGCCGAGACCACTCCGTCGGCGTTCCCGGAGACGACGGCCACGACGGCCGAATCACCGTCACGTTCGATGTCGCGGGCGACGGCGAGGGCCTCGAGAAGGGTGTTGACCGTGGTGTCCTCCGGGTCGGCCATCCCGAGTTCGACGATCAGATCCGAGACAGTCTCGGCTCCGGAGAGCGGGAGGGACACCTCGGTCTGTCCCGGCACGTCGCCGGTCCGGTCGATACTCACGACCAGGGTCTGCATCCGACTGTCCAGTCATCCCGACGGGATAAAAACCTCCGGTGTCCGCAGTCCTCGGGTCCGGCGATCCTGTCGTTCCCCGTCCCTTAGAGGTGACCGCTCTTCTGGAGCTTGCGGAGGTCCTCGGTGTCGAGCGTCTCGCCCTCCTTGAACCGCTCGTAGATCTCCTCTGCCTCCTCGCGGGCCTCCTCCCGCTTGGCGTCACGCTTGTCCTTGCGCTTTTCCTCCTCCTTCTTGTCGAGTTCACGGAGGCGCTTTTGGACCTCCACGAAGGCCTGGTGGTGGGCGTCGGCGGCCTCCTGGGCCTCGACGAACTGCTCGTGGGTCTCGTCGGCCCGGTCGCGGACGTCGTCGGCCTCCCGGTAGGCCTCGATCATCTTGTTGTGGTGTTTCTGGGCCCGATCGGCCAGTTCGGTGACCTTCTCGTGGTGTTTCGAGGCCTCGGCCCGCACCGTCTCGGCCTCCTCGACGAGTTCTTCGAGGTCGTCGTTCTGGTCGAGTTTGGCCTTTCGTTCCTGGTACTCCTCGCGTTTCTCCTCGATTTCCTCGATGAGTTCCCGCTCGTCCTCGGTCGAGAGGACCTCGGTCTGCTGTTTGAACTCGAGGTCCTCGATCTCGGATTTGAGCTGCTCGAGGTCCTTGCCCTCGTCGAGTTCGAGGTCGGCCTTCATCGACTCGACCTTCTCGAAGAGGTCATTCGCCTTCGCGTTCAGCTCGTTTCGCACCGACTTGTGTTCCTGGACCCGGTCGTTCAACGTATCGCGGGTCTCGCGGTGTTCCTGGGCGGCGTCGACCTTCTCGCGGGTCTTCGCGTTCAGTTCGTCACGCTTTGACGCCCGGGAACTGGCGAGTTGATTCAACTCGTTCCGGCGATCCCTGAACTGGCCGGCCTTTTTGATGAGCTGACCCTTTGATTTTTCCTGAAGCTCCTCTTCCGTGATGAGTTCTTCCACACTCGATACCGTGATTTCAACTTGTTCTGCCATTGGTTGGCCCTCGATTCCATACTGTCACGACGTTCGCATGGCAACGGCTCGTCGGTCCGTAACCAGTCTGAGAACCGTCTTCGGTTGTCGGGCTGTGCGCGAACACTCGTGACCTTCTGGTATTTGCGTATATCCAAGCACTGTGATTAAGTGTTTCGCTGTGTCCGCGAACACTTTCACTTTCACTCCACACCTGGCTCGCATTGACGGGGTCTGGCTTCCAATCGTGAGCTATGCTTCCCGACCTCTCGCTCACTTGCACCCGGTGTGGCGACGAATTGGAACCCCCGGATCGGAAGCTCTCGATGGAGACGGCGGAGGGATTCCGCCACGCTTACGAGTGCTCCTGTGGGGCGATCACGATCACCGTCTCGACCGAACGGGCCCCGCTCGTTCACGAGGCATGACTGTGGCTCACGTCGAGTGAAACCACTAAACCCCCTCCCTCGATAGCTACCGGCAATGGCACTCGAAGAACGGGTGACTGCGACGGGCCACGAGAACGTCCTCGCCGAGCACTCGAGCACGTTCGAGGTGACGACGGAGGACTTCCTCACGAGGGCCGGTGATTGCATTCTCGCCATCGGGGCCGACCGGGCCCCTGCCGACTTCGATGCGGCGTTCGTCGAGGCTGCCCAGGACCGCACGACCACCATCGCGGCCATCTTCGAGGCGGGCGATTCCACGGTCGAAATCCGGGGTCGTGGCGACCCACAACTCACCTTCGAGAACGAGGTGAGCCTGGTGGGGCGTACGAGTGACTACGTCGACGACCGGACGATCATGGTCGAGGCGAACGCGGCGGCCGCCGACCTGGATCGCGAATTCGTGACGGCGCTGGGCCAGGGCGCCGAACTTTCGCTCACACTCCGGGTGGAGTGACTGTAAAGCCGGGCCGATGTGCGGTCGCAAACTGGTCAGGGATACCGCCCCGATCCATCGAGACGACTCCGCCGACCCATCCAGACAACTCCACTGAACCAGCGAGATAATGCCGCCAGACAAACCAGACAACCCCGCTGACTCATCGGGACAACCGTCACGTTTGAACCCGAGCAGGTCGGAGTCAGTGCCATGACCGATTCGGGCGAACCGGCACACAACATCGCCGGGGGAGAACCCCTCGATGAACGTGATGCCACCACCGAGTCTGGCAATGGAAGTGATGCCACCACCGAGTCTGGAGACCCAGTCACGAGGGCAGAGGCAGTCGTCGACCGGCTCGGTGAACTGTTCTGGCGGACCTCCTATGGTGGACAGCACGCCTTCGAGTCGCTGGTCCGGACGATTCTCTCACAGAACACGAGCGACCAGGCCAGCCAACCCGTCCACGATGCCCTCGTGGATCGGTTCGGGCGCGGAGAGGTGGGACTCGCCGAATCTCTCGCCTCGGCCGAGCGAGCGGAGATCGCCTCGGTCATCGAACCGGCCGGCCTCTACAATCAGAAGTCCGCGGTCATCCAGCGCGTCGCCGAGCACGTTCTCGATACCTACGGCAGTGCTGACTCCTTCGATCGATACGTCAGGGAGGAGGATGCCGTCGAGGTCCGTGACGCGCTTCTCGAACGCAAGGGCGTGGGACCGAAAACCGCCGACTGTGTCCTCCTGTTCGCCGGGGGAAGGGATGGCGTCTTCCCGGTCGATACCCACGTCCATCGCATCTACCGCCGGCTCGGCATTGCGCCGCCCGACGCCGACCACGAGGAGGTCAGGGAGGTGCTCGAGACCGAAGTCCCACCCGACAAATGCGGGTACGGTCACACCACGAGCATTCAATTCGGTCGAGAATACTGCACGGCCCGAGATCCGGCCTGTCTGGCCGGTTCGGATTCCTGCCCGCTTTTCGACCGCTGCGATCGGGTGGGGGTGGACCTGGAGTCAGGTGACGTCGTGGATCCGGCAGAAGCGGCCGATTGAGCGGGATCGATCCGGTCGAAGCGCTTTCGCTACACGAACCGGAACGTTTCGAGGTTCTTGGGTGCGAACGTCCGGATGTCGTACTTGTGGTACAGCGCGGAGGAAAGCTCCTGGGTCGAGCGTTCGTCCCCGTGCACACAGAGGATCTTCTCCGGACGTGGATTCATGGTCTTCACGAAGTCCTCGAGCCCCTGCCGGTCGGAGTGGCCGGAGAACCCGTCGACGGTCTCGACGTCGATGTCCAGGCTCACGCGCTCGCTCCGGCCACCACCCTTCGAGAGTGGCACCTCGTCCCAGCCGCTCTGGATCCGGCGCCCGAGGGTTCCCTGAGCCTGGTAGCCCACGAAGACCATCGTCGAATCCCGATCCGGCCCGAGATGCTCGAGCCAGGACATGATCGGGCCGCCGGTGACCATCCCCGAGGTCGAGAGGACGATCGCCGGGTCGCCGTTGGTGATTTCCCGTCGCTCGTCCTCCCCACCGTCGACCTGGTTGAACTGTTCGGCGAGGAACGGATTCGCGTCGTCGTGAAAGATCCGGTCCCGAAGGTCGTCCCGGAGGTACTCGGGATAGGTCGTGTGGATCGCCGTGGCCTCCCAGATCATGCCATCGAGGTGGATCGGGACCTCCGGAATCTCCCCGGACCGCATCGCCTCCTCGAGAACCAGCATGATCTCCTGAGACCGGCCGACGGCAAAAGCGGGAATGAGCACCTTGCCCCCTTCGTCGATCGTCTCATTGACGAGCCGCTTGAGGTTCTCTTCGGCATCCGCCTGGTCGGTCTGGTAGTCGTTTCGACCGCCATAGGTCGACTCCATGACCAGGGTCTCGACGCGCGGGAAGTCGTTGACGGCGCCGTTGAACAGTCGGGTGTCCTCGTAGTGAATGTCCCCCGAGAAGGCGACATTGTAGAGACCATCGCCGACGTGGAAGTGGGCGACCGAGGATCCGAGGATGTGTCCGGCGTTGTGAAGGGTGAGTTTGATGTCCGGCGCGATGTCGGTCACGTCACCGTATTCGAGCGGGATCGTGTGTTTGATCGCCTCCCTGACCATCTCTGACTCGTATGGCGGCGTTCGTCCCTCCTTTGCGGCCACATCCAAATAATCCAGGGTTAGAAGGCCCATGAGGTCCCGCGTCGGCTCCGTGGTGTAGATCGGACCATCGTAGCCGTACTTGAAGAGCAGCGGGACCAGCGCGGAGTGGTCGAGGTGTGCGTGGGTCAGGACGACGGCGTCGATGTTCGTGGGTCCGGCCCCGAGCGCTTCGGGAACTTGCAGGTAGGGAACTTCGTCAGATCCGGGCTTATCGCCCGCGTCGACGAGGATGCGGGTTTCCGGTGTCGAGAGAATGAATGCCGCCCGGCCGACCTCCCTGGAACACCCGAGGGTCGTGATGCGAACCCACTCCTCGTCGGCCATCTTCTCGCGGTGGATCTGGCGTCCGACCCGCTCGAGGATGTCACGGCGCTCCTCCCGCTCCTGTTTGAGGAAGTTCCGGACGTTCGAGACCGTCGAGGACTCGATGGGTGGGGTGCGGACGACCTCAGGGGTCCACCCCGACTCCTTGGCAATCTCCCGGAGCGTGCTTCCATGCCTGCCGATCACGAGGCCCGGTTTCGCCGCCTCGATGACGACCTCGCCGGTGTCCCTGTGGAAGTCCAGGTCCGTGACCCCCGCGTCCTCGGGGATGACGGACAGAATGTCCTCCCGGGCCGCTTCGGGACGTGAAAGCACGGCTGGATCGGGTCGGACGGTGATGCGTTTTCGGAGCTGGCTTGCGAGGTCCCGAATGAGGTCCCCGTTTCGGGCGAACCGCTTTGGATCTCGCGTGTAGACGACCAGTTCCGGGCCCTCGTATTTCACCTCGGTAACTGAGATGTCGTCGGGGACGGATTCGGTGATCGTCTCCTGAAGGTCTTCGAGTTGCCGGTCTACAGCACTCATAGTCGAATAGGACGGATTCGGTGTTCGGTCATAGCATCAGTGACAGGGTTCCGATCGTCGGTCCAGCGCCCGGTCCATGTGGTGTCGGAAAGAACACAGACCAAGGCCGTGGCGGGTTATCGACCGGAAGCACCCGCGTTATCGGCGTATTGTCGGTCCCTGATATAAAAGTCTTCCCAACGAGCCCCCGGTTCAGGCCATCGAGGCCACCCAGGCGATGTACACGAGCCATTCGAGATGGGGCGACAATGCCCAGCTCCTCGACCCTCCCCTCGTCCGTGAAGTCGAGATTCTGGGGCTAAGAACGGATCCCACCGCGATCTCCGCCGGGTCCCGTGTAGGCACATGGATCGCGGTTGGGACGACCGAGACATGAATCCTCCTCGAACTGGCGAGCGTGGCGAGTCATTTACCGAAGGAGATCACTCTCTCGCAGCCGAAGACGGAGACCGGATACGTCGGACGATTTAAGTGCTTCATCGTTGCATACCTGGGTATGAAACACACGTGGAGGGGGTGCCCGTGAACGAGGAATCCGTCGTGGTCCGAAACGGGGTCACAGTGCGGAAGTCCTTTTCCGCCGATGACTTTCCCGTCCCAGCCGTGACCTTCGAGGTGGCCTCCACGCGGGAGGAGCCGGTCGATCTTCGAATCACGGACACCATTCCGGAGGGGTTCGGGGTCGAACAGATCGGGTTTCATCCCGACTACGGGAGCGAGCACTGGACGGCGACCGGCGACGGCGGCGTCCGGTTCGAGCGGTCAGTCGATCCGGGGGAGGAATTCACCACCGTGTACGGCGTCAGGATGCGTGCGGAGGACCAACCCGGCGTCTTCCTCGAAGAGCCGGACGTCGAGGTGGATCCGACGGAAGCGGCCGAAACCGCTGAGGTGGTTCCCGAGGAGAGCTCATCGGTGGTTCGAGAATTGGCCCGTGGGGAACGCGAAACCGTGCCCGGTCTCGAAGGCGACGAAACGGACGCCGCCGGGCCGGAACCCGAGGCGACGGTGAGCGAACCCGGGGACGTCGCATCCGCGGGGGTACCCGATTCCGACACAGGCGCCGACACGGGGCCCGAGGGGGCGGCCGACGAAGGGGACGCTCTGGAGCAGCGCCTCGAGGACGCCGAATCCGACTCCGAGTCAGGTTCTGGGACCGAATCCGGGGAATCACCGGAGGGGGAATCACCCCCCGGTACCGAATCGGGCGCGGGATCGGACACCCAGTCGGCAGCAGAAACGATGACCCCAATCCAAGAGGAATCACCGGACGAGCCCCGGGACGACACCGAAGCGGCGGAATCGGCGACGCGAAAATCGACCGAAACGAGGACTGGGGAATCGACCGAAACGAGGACTGGGGAATCGACCGAAACGAGGACTGGGGAATCGGCCGAATCGACGACCGAGGCGGTCGACACGGACACCCAATCCCCGTCCGAGCAGACTGCCGTCTCGCCGGAATCCACCACCGACCGATCCATGCACTCCGAGACCGACTCCATCGTCGCCGCATTTGCCGCAGAGATCGAGGCTGGAACCATCGACGACGCGAATCTCGCGGTCATCCGGGAGGCCCTCGAGGAGGATCGCCCGAACCAGCAAGTCCGACTTGCACAGAGCGACCAGGTCCGACTCGAACACCTCCAGTCCCGCGTGTCCGACCTCGAGGCATACACGGATGCCCTCGAGCGGTTCCTCGACGAGGAAGGGCGGGGCGATGAGATCATCGCCGACCTCGAAGCTGAGATCGGGGCGTTCGAGGAGGAACTCGCGGAGATCGACTCCCGTCTCGACTCGGCTGCCGCCGAGCGTGACACCATGAGCGAACACCTCGAAAACCTTGAGAGCACCGTCGAGGCCATCGCCGGGGTCGCCGAGCAGATCGAACGCGTTCGGGGGGACGTCGAGGCACTCGACGAGCGCGTTGCCGACGTCGAGGAGGTCAGTGCAGACGTCTCTGCCCTGGAATCAAAACTCGAAACGGTCGAGGCGGAGCTCGAGGAGATCACCGAGTGGCGCGACCAGCTCTCTGACGTCTTCGGTTGAGGCGGTCGCTCCGCAACATATCGGTGATAGACGGGGGGTGACGGACCCCTTGTCGAGGTTTTTTTTTTATTTGGAATCCGTTCCGAGTGCCCTCTCTCGGTCGAATGCGAACCACGCCGATCGGACTCGCCACGATCGATCCCGCCCGCTCGAAATACTTGCGGGCAACTTCCTTTCGGTTCGATGGTTGACCGGCGGTTCGTCACGACCCAACCGGCACGTCAGTTCCGTTTCACCCCAAACTCGATTCACTCACGGCCGGCTCTCGACTCAGATCCCGCCGGCAGTCGATCCAACTACGGTCGGCACTCCATTTCAGTTCAATTGCCATCCGAACCGACCCGGGTCGGCACTCGATTCAGATTCGATTGGCCTCGGTTCCGGTCCCGTCCGCAGGGATGACTGAGACGTTCTCGAGGTCGAAATCGGTGACCTCGGGAATCTCCTCCTCCTGGTCGGGTGGGGTCTCACTGGCATCGAGGGTCGAAGATATCTCCTGTTCGATGCGTTGTTCGCGCTTTTTCTTTCCCTTTCGTTCGCGACCCCGCTTCGTGTCACCCATATCTTGGGATACGTTGTCATACCACTTAACCGTTCGCTCCGACGCCAATCTGGCCGGATCGATTCGGAACGGCGACGGATTCTCGCTTCGGACGAATGAGTGGGTCCCTGCGTGATGGCCTCTCTCGGGGGTGGTCCGTTCGAGATGGCCGGGCCCGCGACGGGCCCGTTCGTCACGGTTTTCCTTGGCGCGGTTCACTCGGCTATATGAACCACGCGCTCGTCATTGGCGGGACCCGCTTCATCGGTCGGCACCTGGTTCGGGAACTGCTCGATCACGACTTCGAACTCACCATCTTCAACCGTGGCCGACACGAGAACCCGTTCGCCGGGGAGAACCGGGTCGAGCACGTCGTCGGGGATCGGACGGACGAAGCGCGCGTGCAGACGGTGGCCGATATGGTCGATCCGGATTACGTCTTCGATGTCGTTGCCTACCACCCCCACGAGGTGGCCCATGCGACTCGCGTCTTCGAGGGTGTGCAGGCGTACGTCTACGTCTCGAGTGGGGCAGCCTACGCCGCCGAGGAGATACCCAAGCGGGAGGACGAGACCCCACTCGAGCCCTGCTCGTCTGAGCAGGCAACGGATGACTCCTCCGAAACCTACGGCAACCGGAAGGCGGCGGGGGATCGCGAGGTCGCTCGAGCCGCCGAACGCGGCGTCAACGCGATGTCCGTTCGACCGCCAGTGGTCTACGGTCCACACGACTACACCGAGCGGCTTGATTTCTGGTTGCATCGCGTGGCGTCCTCCGATCGAATCGTGGTGCCGGGAGACGGCACGAACCTCTGGCAGCGGGCGTACGTCGAGGACGTCGCAAGCGGCATGCGGCGGGTCGCCGAACGTGGCGACCCGGGAGAGTGGTACAACGTGGGGGATCGCAACGCCGTCACCCTCGACCGGATGCTCGAACTCGCTGCAGACGCGTTGGGAACGGACGTCGAACTCGTCCACGCGAGCGATCGCGAACTGTCGATCGCCGACCTCGACTCGACCGCTTTTCCCCTGTACCGGGGATACCCCCATCTGCTCGCCACGGACAAGTTGGCTGCGCTCGGGTGGGAGTCGACGCCGGTCGAGATGGCCATGGAGCGAACGGTCGCCGATCACCAGGAGAGCGACCGGGACGGACTCGAGAAGGGGCCGGACCGGGCTGGGGAGGAACGACTGCTCGAGGTGCTCGAAACGGTTCGATAGCGAATCGGCGAGTGTCCGGAACGAGCGTCAGATTTCGACCAGCCACCGCCCCGAACCGTCCCGGGGTGGTTTATGGTGCCAGGTCAAGAATGAGAGGTATGTTCGAGAAATCCACCTGGATCCGGCTTCCGCGCAACGTGATGGTGGGTCACGACGTGTTGGGTGAGGCCGGGACCGTCGTCCGGGAAACACACCTCCGGGGCCGGCCGCTGATCGTCACGAGTCCGACGCCGAACTCACTCGTACTCGAGGATCTCCTCGGGACGCTCGAATCGGCCGAGTTCGACCCGGATACCATCGTCGTCGAGGAGGCGACGTTCGCGGCGGTCGAGCGCGTCCTCGACCGGGCCGCCGAGATCGATCCTGGCTTTCTCGTGGGTGTCGGCGGGGGCAAACCCATCGACCTCGCGAAGATGGCCGCGGACGAACTGGACGTCGGGTTCGTCTCCGTTCCGACGGCAGCCAGCCACGACGGGATCGTGAGCGGCCGTGGCTCGGTGCCCGAGGGAGATTCCCGCCACAGCGTTGCTGCGGCCCCGCCGGTTGCCGTGATTGCGGACACCGGGGTCATCGCGGATGCCCCGTGGGAGCTGTTGACCGCCGGCTGTGCGGACATCATCAGCAACTACACGGCGGTGAAGGACTGGAAACTGGCCAACCGCCTCAAGAACGTCGAGTACTCGGAGTACGCGGGGGCGCTCTCACAGATGACCGCGGAGATGCTCCGGGACAACGCCTCGTCGATCAAGCGCGGCCTCGAGGAGTCGGCCTGGATCGTGGTCAAAGCACTCGTCTCCTCGGGCGTGGCCATGTCCATTGCCGGATCGTCCCGGCCGGCGAGCGGGGCAGAACACCTCTTCAGCCATCAACTGGACAGAATTGCTCCGGGACGGGCCCTCCATGGCCATCAGGTTGGCGTGGGATCGATCCTCACCGAGTACCTGCACAGCGGGGCCGACGGGGAGTGGCGAGCCGTCAGGGACGCGCTGGCGAGTATCGACGCCCCGACGACGGCGGACGAACTCGGCCTCTCGGATGCCGAGGTCATCGAGGCGCTCACCACGGCTCACCAGATCCGAGACCGGTACACGATCCTCGGGGACGGGATCGAGGAGGCCGCCGCGGTCGAGGCGGCGACCCGAACGGGCGTCATCTGAATTTTCGGCTGGCCTAAAACACGCAGGTTCCGCTTGTTCTCAAAGGCGTTTATGGGTTCAGGGACTGGGTTCCCGTACCGAGCATGCGTGCAGAAGCATACCAGCAGTGTCGAACCTGTGGGCGAGCGCTCGAGCACTCGACGGTGTACCGAAATCACGCCTACTGTGCCCAGTGCGGTCCTGACCTCGGCGGGACAGGGCTGTAAATTCCCGGCCCCCAGGAAAACAGTTGGTCACGTGCGTGACTCGGGAGCCGCGGGCGACGCGTCAGAGAACAACGCTTTTTGCCTCACAATCTCGATATGTGTGGGGATGAATACACCACGAACTGGACTCTCGTATGGAGACGTGTTGCTCCTCCCACATCGCTCGCCGGTCGAGAGCCGCAGCGACGTGGACCTCTCGACGCGGCTAACCCCGTCGATCGACCTCTCGAATCCACTCCTGAGCGCCCCGATGGATACCGTGACCGAGGCCGATACCGCCATCGAACTCTCAAAACTGGGGGGCTTCGGGACGATCCATCGGTTTCTCACCGTGCATGAACAGGTCACGGAGGTCGAGACGGTCGTTCGGGCAGGAGAGCGGGTCGGTGCAGCCGTCGGCGTGAGCGAAACGTATCTCGACCGGGCCGAACGGGTCCTCGAGGCCGGGGCGTCGGCGATCATGGTCGACGTGGCCCACGGCCATCTGGAGAAGGTCCTCGATGCCGTCCGGGAGTTGGCCACTGAATTTCCCGATGTCCCCCTCGTCGCCGGCAACGTGGGCACCGCTTCGGGCGTGAAGGATCTCTCCGCTGCCGGCGCTGATGCCGCAAAGGTCGGGATCGGGCCCGGTTCACACTGCACGACCCGCGTGGTCGCCGGCGCCGGCGTGCCACAGCTGACGGCGGTCTCGGACGCCGCCGAGGCCGCCTCGGATCTGGACATGACGATCATCGCCGACGGGGGGATTCGAAACTCCGGGGACGCCGTGAAGGCCCTGATGGCCGGCGCGGACACGGTCATGATGGGGCGATTCTTTGCCGGGACCGAGGAGTCCCCCGGCGAGGTCGTCACGGTCGATGGGGACCGGTACAAACGATCCCGGGGCATGGCCACGACGGCGGCGAACGACGACCGCACCGACAAGGACGGTGCGGAACCGACCGCCGACGAGGGCGTCGAGGCTCTCACGCCACTTTCCGGACCGCTCGAGTCCGTGAGCCGGGAATTTCTCGCCGGCGTTCGGTCCGGACTCAGTTACGTTGGCGGGGGGTCGATTCCGGCGGCTCGAAAGAAAGCCGAGTTCATTCAGATTGCACCCGGCGCGAGACGACGGGAGGGAGCCCACTTCGATCACGACTGGGAGACGACAACTGTCGAGTGAACACTCGGCGAAACCCCGGCGCCGCGGCGAATTGAAACCTTTTTTAAAGCGGTCGCCGTGGCCGATGATATGCGGCTGGCCCTCGTTTCACCGACCACCGTCCACCACCGAGATCCGGGGGCGGTGGCGTTCCGCCTCCACCGTCTCGCGACGGCGGTCACGGAGCGGGGCCACGAGGTCGTCTGGATCACGCGAAAGTGGTGGCAGGGGGAGTTTCAGGACTTCGAACAGGGCGGGATCACCTACCGGGGCATCGGAGACGGGTCGGGCGACTCGATCCTGACTCCGCTCCGGGTCGCATCAGTCCTCAGAAAGACGGGGGCCG
Organism: Halodesulfurarchaeum sp.; assembly: GCA_042216015.1. GTDB lineage: Archaea > Halobacteriota > Halobacteria > Halobacteriales > Halobacteriaceae > Halodesulfurarchaeum. The sequence continues at coordinate 102,666 of JBDGUI010000007.1, forward strand.
GGATCGTTCACGTCGGCTGTGAGTCCCCACGCTGGACGATGGGGGCCCAACTTGGAGCCACGCTGTCCGGGGCCGGATTCCTGCTCGAGTGGTATGACCCGCCGGATGCGGAGGGAACTCTCGATGGCTGGCTACGAACGCACACCCTTCGGTCGGCCGACGTCGTCGTGACGCCCTCCCAAACCGTCGAGACGGCAGTGCGCGAACGCGGGATCGACGGCCGTCGAATTCGTGTGATCCCCACCGGCATCGACGTCGACCTGATCCGGGAGACACCACCCGCGGAAAGCGGCGACATCGTCTACTCACGACGCCTCGACGACGGGGCGAACCTCGAGACCCTCCTGCTCGCACTCGCCGAGTTTCGGGAGTTCGACTGGAATGCGACGATTATCGGGGACGGTCCGCGACGCGAGGCCTACGAACGCCAGGCCACGGACCTCCGGATCGACGACCGGGTCGAGTTCATGGGTGAGCTTCCTCTCGAGGAGCGGATCGCCCGCTTCAAGGCCGCCCACGTCTACGTTCACACCGCCGAGTACACCCCATTCGCGCACGACCTCCTTCGGGCTCTCGCGTGTGGCTGTGTTTCCATCGTCGAGTACCACGAGGACTCGAGTGCCCACGAACTGGTCGTCCACGAGGACCGCGGCTTTACGGCCACGAGCCCGGAGGAACTGACCCGGCGGCTCGCGGCGGCCGGGGACCTCGAATCCACCACTGTCGAGGAGGACTTCCTCGATCTCTCCGAGGAGGCATTTCTCGAGGCCTACCTCGACGTGTATCGGTCGATTCGGGCCTGAGTTTCCGCTGGGCCCCGCGAGGGAAGTGGGACGGCGGTGGTCTGGCCGTGCCGATTCGCGCCCGCTGCTCGCCCGCCGCGTGGTGAAGCCTTTTGGTGACACCGGTCGGCAATACGGGTGATGAGAGAAACTTTTCTTGGAGCTGCTCGGGGGGAGGCCACCGATCGCCCACCCGTGTGGCTGATGCGACAGGCGGGTCGATACCTTCCGGAGTACAGAGAACTCCGCTCCGGGTACACGTTTCGCGAGGCCATCTCGACGCCGTCGGTCGCGACGGAGATCACCCTCCAGCCGTTCGAGCGCTTCCCCCTGGACGCGGTGGTCATCTATTCGGACATCCTCGTGGCTCTCGAACCCCTCGGCATCGAGTATCACCTCGAATCGGGCGTCGGCCCGGTCATCGACGATCCGATCGAGACGCCGGCCGATGTCCCCGCTCGGGCTGAACCGGTCTCTCAACGGCTGGCGTTCGTCGGTGAACTCCTCGAGCGGGTCTCCGACCACGTGGGGGACCGGGCTGCGACCCTGGGCTTTGCCGGGGGACCGTTCACGCTCGCCTCGTATGCGGTCGCTGGGGAACCGTCCAGAAATCACGTCCCGGTTCGTGGGTTTAAAGCGGCCCATCCGGAGGCGTTCTCGACACTCCTCGAGACGTTCTCCGAACTCATCACGGAATTTCTGCAGTACCAGGTCGACCACGGCGCCGACGCCGTTCAGCTATTCGACACCTACGCCGGCCTGCTCGGTCCGGAGGACTACCGGGAGTACGTCCTCCCGCATCACCGGGAAATCCTCTCCTCGGTCGACGTCCCAACGATCGTTTTCGTCCGCAACATGGGTGGCCGACTGCCCCTCCTCAAAGAGAGCGGTGCCGACGTCGTCGGACTCGACTGGACGGTCGATATGGCCGAAGCACGCTCGGTCCTGGGCGAGACGCCGGTGCAGGGGAACCTCGATCCGACTGACCTGATGGGCGAACCCGCATTCGTCACCGAGCGAACCCGAGAGGTCATCGAGGCTGCCGGTCCGGAGGGGCACATCCTCAACCTCGGACACGGCGTCGACAAACGGACGCCCGTCGAATCGGTGGAGGCCTTCGTCGAGACGGCCACCTCCTGGGAGTGGTGAACACACGACCGACACCTCGAATACCTCCTCGCTCGCTATTCGATCGGCGCGTTGAGACAGTAAGTCCCCTCGGCCTCCCGACACTGGCAGGGCCGAAGCTGGTGATAGGCGGGGGCAAAATCGGCCAAAAACGGTTCGACGAGGTCGGCGATGACGGAACCGAGACGCGAATCGTCGTGTGGGACCGGGATCCGGAAGAAGTCCATGCCGAGTGCCTCGGCCTCCTTGCGCAGTTCGACGTCGAGTTCGTGAAGCGTCTCTGACTGCTCGTGGAGGAAACTCATCGGTTCCACGACGACCCGCTCGGCCTCGACCGATTCGAGGGCCGCCTCGACGTCCGGCTGCGTCCAGGGAATGTCACGGTTCGCGTGGTTCTGATAGCCGAGCGTGTACCCATCGATATCCAGGAGGGCGGCCATCGTCTCTGCGTACTCCTCGACGTACCTGTCGTACCGACTCCCGGATTCGAGGTAGGAAACCGGGGTTCCGTGAGCCGAAAAGAGCAGTTCGGAGTCCGGGTCCCCGAGATCGAGGTCGTGGTCGACCAGAAATTCCCGCACGGCATCGAGCCGGAGGCGGGTGTAGGTCGGGTGGCGGTGCCAGCCGGTCACCGCCCGCCTCTCGACGGCGGACTTTTCCGTCTCGAGTTCTCGCTCGAAGGTGTCAACGGCGGCGATGTTCGTCGAGGGCCCGGAGAGGGGATATACCGGCACGACGATCACTCGATCCAGGTCCCGCTCGGCCATCTCCCTCGCGACGTCTGGAATGAGCGGTTCGGTGTACTGCATCGCGAGTTCGACGTCGACAGCGTGACCCCGATCGTCGAGTTCGGCCTCAAGCATCTCGGCTTGCGCCGCGGCCTGCTCGTGGAGGGGCGACCCACCGATCGTCTCGTACTCCTCAATGAGGGCACCGGCCCGTCTTTCCGCCAGTTCACTGGCCCGCTTTCGGGCGGCCTCTTCGCTGTCGAAGCGCTCGAGACTGGCGTTATCGAGAAAGATGCGCTCGAGAAACGGGATCACCGCCTCGCGGCTCGGTTCTGCCGGTTCGCCGAAATTCAACAACACGACGCCGCATTCCATGACGCGGGTTTGGCGAGGGAAATGGGTATAGTTACTGGAACCGGGAATATCCGCTCGGTGCTCGATTGCGAATCCCCATGGGTCAGTCGGCCCGGTCAATCGTGCCGGAAGGCCCGCGTGCCGGTGAAGACCATCGCCAGGCCGTGGTCGTCTGCGGCCTCGATCACGCTGTCGTCGTTGACGGAGCCACCGGGTTGAATGACGGCCTCGATCCCTGCCTCGGCCGCGAGTTCGATCCCGTCCGGGAACGGGAAGAAGGCGTCACTCGCCATGACGCTCCCGGCCGCAGTCTTCCCGTCGGCGTCTCTTTCTGCCTTCTTCGTGGCGAGTTCGACCGCGTCGATCCGGCTGGCCTGTCCCATGCCGATCCCGACCGTTTCGGTTCCCTCCGCGAGAACGATCGCGTTCGACTTGACGTGTTTTACGGTTTGCCAGGCAAAGAGTAGCGATTCGACTTCGGCGTCCGTCGGTTCGCGCTCGGTGACGGTCTCGAGGTGTTCCGGTTGCAGAGTCTGTTCGTCCCGGTCCTGGACGAGCCGACCCCCGAGGATCGGTTTCTCCACCTGTCCGAGCGATGCGCCGTCGAGGTCCCCGACCCTGAGCACGCGCAGGTCCGCTTCCTCCCGGAGAACCTCGAGCGCCCCGTCGGTGTAGGCCGGGGCCACGACGACCTCTTTGTATGATTCCGTGATCCGGGCGGCCGTCGGCTCGTTACAGGGGCGATTGAGCGCCACGATCCCCCCGAACGCGCTCTTCGCGTCCGTCGCCAGCGCCCGCTCGTAGGCACTCGAGATGGAATCGGCGACCGCACAGCCGGCCGGGTTGGTGTGTTTGATGACCGCGGCCGTGGGCTCCTCGAACTCGCGGACCAGGTCCAGGGCCGCGTCGGCGTCGTTGTAGTTGTTGTAGGAGAGGGCCTTTGCGCTCTCGTTCAACTGGGCTGCGTCGACGACGTTCGCCGCCTCGACACCCTCCCCGTACAGGGCCGCGTCCTGATGGGGGTTTTCGCCGTACCGCAGGTCCCTGATCCGGTCCGTGGTGCTGAGCCGTCGATCGGGGAAGTCACCGCCACGCTCTCGGAGCGAGAGTTCCCCGTCATCGACGGACGCGCGGCCATCGAGGACCATCTCGATGGCCCGGGGATACGCGCTGAACTCCCCGTCGTAGAGGACTCGCTCTTTGAGACTCGCGCGGTCGTCGTCCGGGTACACAGGGATCGGTTCCTGGGTGATGATCGGCCCCGCGTCCACGTCCTCCGTGATGACCGAGCCGTCCTCGGCGACGGCATTTGTGACCACGTGAACGGTACACCCCGTGATTGCCACCCCCGCCTCGAGGACCTGCTCGTGGGCGTTCGCTCCCGGAAACGACGGCAGGAGCGAGGGATGGACGTTGAGCGTCAGCGGCGCCTCCTCGAGGAACGTCTCCGAGAGGATGCGCATGTACCCGTCGAGGGCGACGAGGTTCACGTCGTACTCCTCGAGCACCTGGATGATCTGGCGCTCGTGCTCGCGTCGAGTCATGTCCCCCCTCCGTTCGACCACGGCCGTGTCGATCCCTCGCTCGGTCGCCTTCTCGATGATCGGCGCGTCTGCGTGATTCGACACCACCACCTCCAGGGTGGCCCCACCCGGCTGTCGATCCTGGATGTGCATCAGGTTGCGGCCGCGATTGCTCGCGAGTCCGGCGATGGACGGCATACTCGGAGGGCCGGTCGCCGATTCCATAGCCGTTATGGTCCGGCACGCTGGCGGTATGCACGGACGTGATTACATCTCCGCCGAACGGGCCGGATCGGTCGAAATGTACCCACGGACGTGGAACGCCTCGACCGACATTCTTTTGCATCGACCGCGGTCACAGAGAGGCATGCCGACCGACAGTGGCCCACTCTGGGCCGTCTCGCCTCTCGACGGTCGCTACGCCGACCGGACAGCGCCCCTTCGGGAGTACGCGAGCGAGGCCGCACTGATGCGCGCCCGGGTGACCGTCGAGGTCGAGTACACGATCGCCCTCGCCGATCTGGACGAGACACCACTCGAGATCGAGGAGGACCTCCGTGACTCGATGCGAGGGGAATACACCGCCTTCGACGACAGCGATGCCCAGCTTATCAAGGACATCGAGACGACCGGGGCGAAGGGATACGCGGCGACGAACCACGACGTGAAGGCCGTGGAGTACTTCCTCAGGGAGCAAACGCCGGAGCGGATCCACCCCTGGCTTCACTTCGGGCTGACCAGCGAGGACGTGACGAATCTCGCCTACCGACTCCTGGTCGGGGACGCCATGCAGGAGGTTATCCTGCCCGAACTCCGCTCGATCCGGGAGACACTGTCCGGGCTCGCAGGAGAGTACGCCGACCTGCCGATGCTGGCCCGCACCCACGGCCAACCGGCGACGCCGACCACGTTCGGCAAGGAGATGGCCGTGTTCGTGAATCGCCTGGGGACCACGATCGAAGCCGTCGAAACGGCCACGGGCGACCTCGCGGGCAAACTCGGCGGGGCGACGGGCACGTTCGGCGCGCACGCGGTGGCCTTTCCCGAGGTGGACTGGTCGGGCTTCGCCCGCGCGTTCGTCACGGGACTGGGTCTGAAATACGCGGGAGTGACCACCCAGGTCAATCCCGGTGACGACCTCGCGGGACTCTTCGACGCGCTTGCCAGAGCGAACCGCGTGCTCATCGACCTCGATCAGGACGTCTGGCAGTACGTCAGCCACGGCTATCTCGGTCAGAAGGCCACCGCGGGGGAAACCGGCTCCTCGACGATGCCCCACAAGGTCAACCCGATCGACTTCGAGAACAGTGAGGGCAACCTCTCGCGGGCCAACAGCGATCTCTCGTTTCTCGCCGAGACCATCCCGACCTCTCGCATGCAGCGGGACCTCTCCGATTCGACGGTGAAGCGGAACATGGGGGTCGCGCTCGCGCACTCGCTCATCGGCCATTCGAAACTCCAGACGGGACTCGAGAAGGTGGTGCCCAGGGAGTCGGTCATGCTGGAGGATCTCCGGGCGAATCCTGCCGTCATCGGCGAAGGGATCCAGACGGTTCTCCGACGGGAGGGGAACCCGGACGCCTACGAACTCGTGAAGGAGGCGACTCGTGGCGAATCGGTATCGCTTGGCGATTTCGAGGCGCTCATCGAGGACCTCGACGTCTCGGAGGAGACGAAAGCGGAATTGCGGGAACTCTCCCCGGAAACCTACACCGGGATCGCGGCGCAGTTGGCTCGCGATCAGGAGTGAGCAGTGCGGATGCTCCCCCTCGATCAGGGGTGTTCAGGACGGGTTCTTCTCGCCGATCGGAGCCCATCTCTATTTCGCTGCTCGATCAGCACACGAGGTCGGTCAGCGCCTCAGTGAGGATATCCACGGCTCGGCGCACGTCCTTCATCCGCACGTATTCCCGTTCGCTGTGCGCCACCGGCCCCTCCTCGTCGGAGAGGTCGCCGGGACCGAAAACCACGGTCGGGGCGATGTCGGCGAAGTAGGCCGCTTCGGTGGCCGCACCGAAGGGACGGGCGTCGCCAGCGCCTGCCTCGAGCAAGGCCAGGGAGACGGCAGAATCCGGGTCCGTCTCGAAACCGGAGAGAAACGGCGTGTCGCGCTCGGCCCGAGAAACCGTCACTTCGAGATCCTTCGACACCCGTTCTGCGAGGTGGCTCTCGAACGCCTCGAAGAATGCCGACTCGGTCTCCGGCGGGACGGTCCGCCGGTCGAAGGTCACCTCGACTGCCGCCGGGATCCGGTTACCCGCCTCGCCCCCGGAGACGAGGGTGGGCGTCAGCGTCGGCGCGCCGAGCCGGGGATGGGCGTCGATACCCCGTTCCGTATCGTAGGTTTCCATTCCCTCGAGGACGGCTCTCAATCCCGAAATCGCGTTGACCCCCGCGTCCGGGTCGGCAGCGTGAGCGCCCTTCCCGTGCAGGCTGACGGTCCCCTGGAACCGACCCCGTGCGCCGATGCAGACGGCAAGCCCCGTGGGTTCGCCAACGATGAACCCATCGGCGGCAAGATCCAGCGCCGCGGCGCCGGTCGAAGCGCGCTCCTCGTCCGGCGTCACGACGAGGGTCACCCGACCTCGGGAGGGGTCCACCGCCAGAAATGCGGCCAGCATCGCCGCGAGGGGTCCCTTGGCGTCGCACGATCCGCGACCCCGGATTTCGTTCTCAGTGCGCTCGAGCGGGTGGTGGGGTGGCACGGTGTCCAGGTGCGTGTTGAGCACGATATGCGGATTGCCTGCCCCTCTCTCGGCGAGGACGTTTCCCAGTTCGTCGACCTGCGGATCGAGACCCGCCTCCTGTAGCGTGTCGACGAGCAACTCCCGCATCTCGTCCACGGACTCGTGAGAGGGCGTCTCGACGGCCGATTCGAGGAACTCGATGGGGTCGACACTCATTCGCTTCCCTTCGGATCGAACTTCCAGCTCCCCTCACTCTCGAAGACCGTCGGTCCCGAAAGCGTCGCCGGACCGTCCTCGGGGATCGTCACGTCGAGGGTGCCCCCGGGAGGTGTCACCTTCAGCACCTGTCCCGCCTCGACGAGCCCGAGTTTCGTCGCCACGGCGGCGATCGCCACAGCACCCGTTCCACAGGACTGGGTCTCGCCCTCGACCCCCCGCTCGTAGGTCCGCTGGCGAAAGGCCCTCGATCCGGTCTTTTCGGCGACTGTCACGTTCGTTCCCTCGGGGAACCGATCCGCGTAGCGGATCGGCTGGGCCGCAGCCTCCAGGTCGAGGTCATCGATCGAGTGGAGGAATGCGACGGCGTGGGGCACGCCGGTGTTTACGGCCGATACCGGCATCCCCTCGAAGGGCTCCTCGAGCATCGGTTCGTCCGCGTCGACCGGGACCCGGGCTGGATCGAAGGTCGGCTCGCCCATCTCGACGGTCACCTCGTCTTCAGCGTCGATGGATGTCCGTCGAGGGCCGGCCGGTGTTTCAAGCAGGAACGCCTCCTCATCGGTCCGCTCGTATGCCCAGCGTGCAGCCACCCGAGCGCCGTTCCCACACATGTCAGCCGTGCTGCCGTCGGGCTGGTACAGCCTGAACCTGACCCGACTCGGACTCGGCTCCGAGTCGAGGGAGAGGACGAGTATGCCGTCGATTCCGAGTTCGTCACAGAGCGAGACGGCAAACTCTCGTCGGCCGGATTCGATCGTGTCCGCCTCGACGACGGCGAAGGAATTGCCGGTTCCGTGGTAGTGGCGGTAGGGTATCTCGGTCATGGCTGTTCGGGGGCGGTGATGGCTTCGAGTCGTTCACGACGCCGTATTCCTCTGGTGGTCCCGTCCTCGACGGCCACGACGGGGGCCCGCGGCCGGGAATTGTACTGGCTCGCCATCTCGATGCCGTAGGCGCCGGTCAGGCCAATTCCGAGCAGGTCACCTCTCCGTGGTTCGGGAAGGCGTCGATCGCGGGCGAGAACGTCCGTGCTCTCGCAGATCGGTCCCACGACCGAGACCCTCTCGACCTCCCGTCTTGGGTCGTCGGCGAGACTCCTGACCGGGTGATAGGCGTCGTACAGGGCGGGTCGAAGGAGGTCGGTCATCCCCGCGTCGACGCCCGCGAGCATCGTGTCGCCGGCCGGTTTGACCGTGTTCACCTTCGTCAACAGGACGCCGGCGTCGGCGACGAGATAGCGGCCCGGCTCGATCAGGACCTCCGTCGGGACCCCGTCGAGTGCGTCACGGACCGATTCGGCGATGGACTCGAGATCGAGCGGGCGCTCCTCCGGCCGATACGGAACGCCGAACCCGCCGCCCACGTCGATGAAGTCGAGGTCGGCGTCCAGGTCGCTCGCCACTCGGGAGAGCGTTTCGAGAACCGCACGGTAGGATTCGAGATCCGACTCGTCGAGGATTCCGCTTCCCGCGTGTGCGTGGATACCCACGACAGCCATCCCCTGCGTGGTCGCCCGTTCGACCGCAGCCGGGACCCGATCGACCCCGATGCCGAACGTGGCGTCGGCCCCGGTTGCGACCGTCTCGCTGTGGCCCGCTCCAGTCCCTGGGTGGATCCGGACGGCGACGTCGCCGGTGAAATCGCGTTCGGCGAGGCGTTCGATGGTGTCCATCGCGCCGACGGTTATCGCCCGGAGGGACTCCCCGAATTCGAGAACTGCATCGAGGTCGCGATCGGGCGGATTGACCGGCGTGTAGAGCAGGGAATCCGTTGGGAACCCCCCGTCCAGGGCCCGTCTCACCTCGCCGGCGGACGCACATTCGGCGCCGATCCCCGTCCCGGCGATGGTCTCGAGGACTCCACGACCTGCGTTGGCCTTTACGGCGTAGTGAATTCCCGCCTCCGGGAACGCCTCCCGGACGCGATCGACGTTCTCGCGGATTCGATCCAGATCGACGACGTACGCCGGGGTTCCATACTCGTCCGCGATCCGGACGAGCCGGTCCCGGGGCCAGTCCGCAAGTCGACGGACCGGGGGCGTGTCACTCATGACTGTCTGAGTTCTGCTTCCCGCTGGGTCGCCTCGAGTGTCTCGACCTCGATGTCCATGGCCACCACCGCCGGTTTGTACGCGCCACCCTCGAAGAGTTCGTGATCGCCGACGCTCGACTCGACAAAGCGCGTGAACGCCCGTCGGTTCGGCGGGAGTTCGCCGTACCTGACTTCCCCCTCGACGAGGTCGTAGATGGGGATGCGGGGGGTCAACAGGGTGTTCTCCCCGACGACGCTCCCCTCGCCGACGACGAATCCCGAGGTGACCCGGGTGCCAGCCCCGAGTGAGACGTCGTCCTCGATGACGACCGGTGTGTCCTCGACGGGTTCGAGCACGCCACCGATGAGGGTATTCCCCCCCAACTTGACGTTGTCCCCGATCTGGGCACATGATCCGACCGTATTCGCGGAGTCGACCAGGGTCCCATCGCCGATGTGGGCGCCGATGTTGACGAAGCTGGGGCTCATGAGGATCGCGTCGCTGCCGACGTATGCGCCCCGGCGGATGGTCGTTCCGTCGGGCGTGTTTCTGGTTCCGCGGTCGCCAAGATCCGCCGTCTCCCGCAGCGGAAGGACGTCGTGATAGGTCACGTCGCCGTAGGTTCGGGCCTCGGTGTCACGCAGCGAGAAGTTGAGCAGGATGCCGGTCTTCACCCATTCGACGGCCGTCCAGTCGCCGTTTCGGGGTTCGGCCGCCCGGATCTCGCCCGCTTCGAGGGCCCGAAGAAACGCGTCGAGGATCGCCATCTCGTCGGTGCCGGCGCTCTCGGGGGTGAGCGAACCGGATTCGTAGCGCTCCTGCACCTCGATGATATCGGCCTCGAGGCTCATTCGTCACCTCCGGTCCGGGCGAGTTCGGACGCGACGTCGGAGAACCGATAGAATCCGGCGGGTTGCCCGAGCAACCATACGGCGGCATCGAGAGCCCCCTCTGCGAATACGGAGCGGGATCCGGCCCGGTGAGTTAGCGAGAGCGTTTCGCGATTCCCCGCGAGAAGAACCTCGTGCTCGCCGGTGACGTCGCCAGCGCGACGGGCGTGCACACCGATCTCGCCGGCCTCGCGTTTGGCATCGCCCTCGCGGCCGTACACCCGGTCGCCGGGTTCACCCCGCGCGTCGTCGATTCGGTCGAGGATCAGCGAGGCCGTCCCCGAGGGGGCATCGCGCTTTCCGTTGTGGTGGGTTTCGGTGAGTTCCACGTCGTAGGCCGGGAGCGAGGCAACGGCCGTTTCCACGGCGTCGATCAGTGCCTGCACGCCCCTGGCGAAATTCGCTCCGAGCAGGACCGGGATTTCCGCTCCCGCGGCTTCGATTGCCGATCGCTGTGCCTCCGCAAAGCCAGTCGTGCCGGTCACGACCGGGACGCCGGCCTCGGCTGCGGCCTGCACGTATTCCACGCAGCTCTCCGGCCCCGTGAAGTCGACGATGACGTCCGGGTCGGTTTCGGCGAGGAGGGCCTCATACCGGTGAGCCGGTTCGACGTCCGTGAGGTTCGGGTCGGCGTCACGATTGACGGCGAAGGCGATCTCCATCCCTCGCCGCGTCGCGGCTTCCCGAACCTCCTGACCCATCCGTCCGGTTGCCCCAGTGACCCCGATCCGTGCCCCGGGGTCCGATTCGTGTCCGCTCATGTGGACTGTTCGGCCGCCAGTTCGTCGAGAATCGATTCGAGGTGATCGCGATTCGACGGATCGATGGTCGAGAGCGGCGAGCGCACCTGTCCCGGCCCGTAGCCACGGATCTCCATTGCGGCCTTCACCGGAATCGGGTTGGTCTCGACGAACAGCGCGTCGAAGAGCGGCGCGAGTTCCCGGTGGACCTCGCGGGCGTGTTCCCAGTCGCCTTCGAGGGCGCTCCAGACGAGATCGGACACCCGCTCCGGCTCCACGTTGCCGGCGACGCTGATCACGCCGGTTCCCCCGACCGAGAGGATGGGGAGGGTCAACCCGTCGTCGCCGGAGAGGACGGAGAACTCCTCCTCGACCGTGCGTCTGGCGACCTCCGAGACGCGGTTGAGGTCGCCGCTCGCGGCCTTGTAGCCCACGATATTCTCGTGGCTCGCCAGGTTCGCGGCGGTGTCGACGGCGATGTTTCGACCGGTCCGTGAGGGGACGTTGTAGATGATCTGGGGGAGGTCGATCTCGTCGGCGATGGCGCGGTAGTGGGCCTCCATGCCCGCCGGTTCGGGCTTGTTGTAGTACGGCGAGATGAGGAGCAAGGCGTCGGCTCCGGCCTCCTTGGCGCCTCTCGAGAGAGCGATCGCCTCGTGGGTCGCATTGCTTCCCGAGCCGGCGATGACTGGGACGTCGACGGCTTCGACGACTGTTTCCACGACGTCGACGTGCTCCTGGTGGGTGAGCGTCGCGCTCTCGCCGGTCGACCCGACGGGAACGAGTCCGTCGACTCCCGACTCTTCGAGGCGAGTCGCGTCCCGGGCGAGTTGATCGTGATCGATACTCCCGTCGTCGAGAAACGGCGTCGTCATCGCGGGGAAGACGCCGGTCGTCATGTCCTGTGTCATCGGTGTGGGGTGTCGTGGTGGCAGTTGGTGGGTGTGGTACGTAATCGGTTCGACCACGGATCGAGCACTGGTCCCCGAGCCGCAGGAACACAGTGCCGTGGATTGGCGCCGAAAAGGGGCCCGAAACGGGGTCCGAACCCGCCACGAGCCATGCTACCGTTTCCCGCGTTTGCCGAAGCACCGAAACTCGCCCGCCGACCCACCGGAACCGTCGCCGGAAGCGAGTGTCATGTGGAAAAGCTTGTAGTCGAGACGTATAGCTGTTGTGGGCGCTCCTGTCGGCCAGCTTTTGTGGGTGCCCCTCGAAGGGCCGAATGATGCTTGTGCTGGGTGACGCCCACGCGAACACGCCCGAACGACGACGGGCGCTCGAGCGGGCCTATGGGGAGACGGACGCAACCGTCGCCCTCCAGCTCGGCGATCTCTTCACCTACGATCTCCCCGCCGAGACGTACTTCATCGCGGGAAACAACGAGGACTTCGACGTCATCGACGCCCTGCGCCACGGGCGGATCCGCAGTCGGGACGTGCGGAACGCGAGACTGCTCGACAGTCGAACCGTCGAGATCCGGGGACTGACCGTCGGTGGGTTGTCCGGGAACTACGCGCCGACCCAGTACGACAAACCCCGGTCGGCCCTCAGGGGGGAGCGTCGCCGGCACTTCGTCCGGGCCGACGTGGAGCAACTGAAACGGGTCGGAGCGGTGGACGTGCTGCTCACCCACGAGGCCCCGCATGGCACGGACGTCGCAGAGGAGTACAGCGTCGGCTGTCGGCCGATCGACGACCTGCTCGAGGCACTCTCTCCGGCGCTGCATCTCGTTGGCCACCACCACCAGCACACCGAGACGACGGTCGGGGACACGCGGGTCATCACGGTGGCCCCGGCCTGGGAGTGTTACTACGAACTCGACCCGGCGACCCTCGAACTGTCTCGGTACCAGACACCCGAGGGCTGATCCTTGAACGGACCAGTCGACGGGCTTTGCCGGCCTCGAGACGATCTCCCTGAGGGAGGGTGGGGTTTAACACGGATCGCGACGCCAGAGAACGTATGACCTCGATCCACGACGGGCAGCGCATCGCGGTGCTCGCGGACGCGCAGAACCTCTATCATTCCGCCCAGAGTCTCCACTCCCAGAACATCGATTACTCCGCGTTGCTCTCGAAGGCCGTCCAGAACCGGATACTTACCCGGGCCATCGCCTACGTCATCAGGGCGGAATCGCCGGAGGAGGAGACGTTCTTCGAGGCGCTCACGGACATCGGGTTCGAGACCAAGATCAAGGACATCAAGACCTTCCAGGACGGGACGAAGAAGGCCGACTGGGACGTCGGCATGAGCCTCGACGCCGTCACGCTGGCCGATCACGTCGACACCATCGTCCTCTGTACCGGCGATGGGGATTTCTCCCGCCTCGTCTCACACCTCCGCCACGAGGGAGTCCGGGTCGAGGTGATGGCTTTCGACAGCTCGACCGCCGAAGAACTCAAGGACGCTGCGGATACGTTCATCGATCTGGGCGAGCGGACGGAGACGTTTCTGTTGTAGGTGATCCGAAGATGATCCTTCCTATAGCGGCCGGATCGCCCCCTACCCGCCCGCTTCGCCGCGGGAAACTCGAAGCGGCTATCCCGCCTGACCCACGGAGTTTCGATCGATGACGACCACGACGATGGCCCAGTTGCGGACCATCGCCGATTACCAGTTCGGGGCGGGCGCAGGGGACGCGCTATTCCCGCCGAACGCGGACCTCGAGGTGCACCGTTCGGCCTCCGGCCGACCCCGCCAGCTCTTCCACAACGGGGGCCGGCTGGCGTCCCTCCGAACGGACGGCCGTTTCACGCTGGGATTGGCGGGCGGCAAACAGCTGGCGACCGCGCTCGAGCCGGATGCCTATCGTGTCGCCGTCGGGGACGAGAGCGAGCCGTTCGTGAGGGAGGGAAAGAACGTGTTCGCGAAATTCGTCCGGCGAGCGGACGACGCCATTCGGGCGGGCGACGAAGTGCTGATCGAACACGAGGAGGGCCATCTGGTTGCGGTGGGTCGGGCGGAACTCGACGCGACCGCGATGCGGGACTTCGAGACGGGGATGGCCGTGAAGGTCCGCGAAAGTGCCGAGCGGTGAGGGTCACTGGGCCAAACGCCACCCTTTTTGCCCCTGGTTGCAACCCTCCGGGTATGTTTGGAGGGAGCGGCATGAATCCGCGGAAACTGGAACAGATGATGGAACAGATGGGGATCGACATGGACGAACTCGACGCCACCGAGGCGCGAATCTCCCTGGAAGATGGCACCCAACTCGTGTTTTCGAACCCGGAGGTGACTCGGATGGACGCCCGTGGCGAGGAGACCTATCAGGTCGTGGGTGAGGCTGAAACGGTCGAGAGTGGAGCGGCCCCAGCGGCCGACGCTGGCAGCGAGTCGGGAGACGACGCTGGGATTCCCGAGGCAGACGTCGAGATCGTCGTCCAGCGGACGGGCGCCACGGAAGCCGAAGCCCGCGAGGCCATCGAGGCGGCCGACGGCGACCTCGCGGCGGCCATCGCCTCCCTCGAGTGATCCTCCTCGTCCGGGACGACCGGGAGTTTCTGGTCGAACCAGGGGCGGAAGTGCATACCGACCTGGGGGTCATCGACGTGCCCCCGGACGTCGAGCCGGGCGACTCCGTGGAGACCCATCTCGGAGAGCCCTTTCGGGTCCGGGCCTTGCGCGGGCCAGATCTGTTCAATCACTTCGAGCGGACCGGTGCGCCGATGATGCCCAAGGACATCGGTCTGGTGGTTGGCCATACGGGCGTCGCGGCTGGAGACCGGGTCCTCGATGCCGGGACCGGAACGGGTGTGCTCGCCGCCTATCTCGGCCGAATGGGCGCGGCGGTCACGACCTACGAGCGCAAGCCCGAATTCGCGGAGACGGCCCGCGAGAACATGGAACTGGCAGCCGTCATGGACCGCGTCGAGGTGCGAACCGGCGAACTAGGGGAATCCCTCGGCGAACTCGATGGATTCGACGCGGTGACCCTCGACACAGAAGACGCTCCCGAGATCGTGGCCGAAGCTCCCTCCGTACTCGTTTCCGGCGGGCATCTCGCGGTTTACTCGCCCTTCATCGAAGCCGCTCGCGCGGTCGACCTCGCGGCTCGTGATGCCGGCCTCGGGGACGTCGAGACCGTCGAGACCATCCAGCGACGGATGGACTTCGACGAACGGGGATCCCGGCCACAGACCGCGGGTGTCGGCCACACGGGCTATTTGACGTTCGCCCGGATGCCCTAACGGGACCGGCGGGTCTCAATGATCGTCTTCGCGCCAGCGGTGATCGCAGGCGGTACAGACGAAAAAGCGGGTCTCTGACTCGTCGGCCGATCTGATCTGTTGCATGTACCAGTAGGCCTCGTCGTGGCCACATTCCGGACATCGAATCTCCGTCGTCGGGAGGCCGGTCTCCCCGCCGGTGCCGGTCTCGATGATCTCGCTCACCTCCTGCTCCTCCGAGACGACGTAGTTCGCCTCCGGATCTTTCGGCTGCTCGTTCCCGCAACTCGTACAGACCCAGAGCCCGTCCTCGGCCCGCATCATCGAGCCACAGCTGTCACAGAACTCCATTGGCTGCCCGTTGTCGAGTCCGGTGCTTAAACGCATTGCTCGGACCGGACCCCCACACCGGGATCCAAACTGGCAAGTCGGGGTGGAAGCTATGACGGACACGATGCCAGTTTTCGGGACCGACCGACGCGTCCTCGTCCTCGCGTTCGCCCGCATGGCTGACGCCCTGGGAAACTCATTTCTCATCGTCGTCCTGCCGCTCTACATCGCCTCCGGACAGGTCGAAATCGAGGCACTTCTCGGCACTCAGGTCCCCTTCCTCTCGATCACGATCACCGAGTCCTTGCTCATCGGCCTGGCCCTCTCCCTCTTTGGCTTTCTCAACAGCCTCAATCAGCCCCTCACCGGACGACTTTCGGATCGGGCCGGCAAACGCAAGCTCTTCATACTGATCGGGCTTGCCGTACTCGGTGTCGGGAGTGGCGGCTACGTCTTCGTCTCCGAGTATCGCTGGGTCCTCTTCTTCCGCATTCTGCAGGGCATCGGCGCGGCGCTCACCATCCCGGCGACCGTGGCGCTGGTCAACGAACTCTCGGCGGGGGATCGAACCCGGGGCGGAAACTTCGGTGTGTTCAACACCTTCAGGCTGCTCGGGTTCGGGTTCGGTCCGCTCGTCGCCGGCGTCGTCGTTGAGATCTGGGGCTTCGACGCAGCATTCGGTGTCGCCGTCGCGGGGGCGTTCGTCAGTTTCACCCTCGTCTACGGTCTCGTCTCGGACCCGAAAGAGACCCAGGCAAGTGCTGGCGAAGACCTCTCGATCGCGATTCGGGGTCCGCCCGGAAAACTGCTCGATCCTGTTTTCACCCTCGGTCTGGGAACCGTCGCGATGGGAATCGCAATCGCGCTCTTCGCCGCCCTGGAGCCCCAGATCAACGCCCGACTCGACCAGTCGACGGTCCTCTTCGGGATCCAGTTCGGTGCCGTCACGCTCGCGAACGTCGCCTTCCAGATTCCGGTCGGTCGGGCGAGTGATGGGTACGGACGTCGCCCCTTCCTCATCCTGGGCTTCATCGTGCTCGCGCCCGCGACGTTTGTCCAGGGGTACGTCGGAACGCCGGCGTTGATGATTCTCGCCCGTTTCGCCCAGGGAATCGCGGTCGCGATGGTGTTTGCGCCCTCCCTCGCCCTCGCCGGGGACCTCGCGCGGGAGGGTACCTCGGGGACCACCCTGTCGGTCCTGACGATGGCCTTCGGTCTGGGGGTCGCGATCGGCCCGCTCTCGGCGGGCTTCCTCGAGCGATTCGGCTTTCAGGTTCCCTTCGTCGTGGGAACGGCTCTTTCGGTTCTCGCGCTGATACTCGTCTATACCCAGGTCGAGGAGACCCTCTCGGAGACGGAGTCATTGCTCGGATTCTGATTCCCAGATCGAAGGCGAGACAGAAGGCGGAAGTGCGCCGGGCAAAATCCTCTCACCAATGGCCCTCTCCGAAACGGCGCGATCCAGGCTCGGGGACATCCTCGAGCGCGAGCCGACCAAGAACAGCGAGCTGCAGTCGGCCTGGGGGATGGAAAGCGGCAGCGAGGTTCACCAGTATCTCGAGTCCGAACTCGGACCGTACTACTATCGCGACGACGACAGCCTGATTCGGGTCTCCCCGGAGGGCAAAGCGATGCTCTCGGGGGGCGGGAACGGCGGTCCGGCGATTGCCTTCTCGGGCATCGAGGAGGCCGTATTCGAGGCCGTCCCCGGACCGGCGGAGGAACCGGCGAGCGTGGTGGCCGTGTTGCATCGCGTCCGCGAGCAGGCCGGGATCGATCCAGCCGTCGACGAGGTCCGATCGGCGCTCCGGACCCTGGTGCAGAAGAACGTCTGTGAGTCGATCGACCGGACCGTCCCGACCTACCGACTTGCCGTGTCCCGGTCCGACGTCGAGGTTCTCGAGACGGACTGACGTCGTCGTTTTCGCCGGGATTCGAGCACACGAGCGATCGTTTTGCCGCTCCCCCCCTCGACTGGCCAGCCACTCTGTCGGTCCGTCGGCGGTTCCGGTTGGAAATCGGAACACGACCCACGACATTCCGTCGGCGTCTGGGCTCGATCGAAGGCGGTACAGTGTGGAACGTAGCCGTATCGGCCCCGCTCGAGTTCGAAGTGCGCACAGTCCGGACGCATCGCGTCGACGTACGAGCGCCAGCCCCGTTCGTATGCTCGTTCGGCGATCCCGAGGCGCTTTTCGGCTTTCGTCTCCGGGTCGAGGACGTCGAATCGCGTCGCCGAGGCGTCGTGGTCGCCACCGGCGGGCCGATCGAGGATGTCGATTCCCGGCGCTTCGGCGTCCAGCGTTCGCGGCCGCCAGAGGACATCCACGCCCCCCTCACCGAACGCGAGGATCCCCACCTCCTTCGGAATTCGCTCGAGGAGGGCCGGCTCGACCCGGTCTTCGGTGCTGGCCGTGGCCAGCCACACCTCGTCGGCCAGCCCAGCTGCCACGTCCCGTTCGAGCTGGTCGGCCAACCGTCGGGCAGCACTCGCGTCGAGGTCGGGTTTGTTCTCGATGGCGACGATCCGGTCGACCCAGTCCGGATAGATATTCATCCGTCTGATCTCGATCCGGCCACCCGACTTTCGAGTGTCCAGCACCCCCCTGTCGGCCGCCTCGTGGATCGCCTCCCGGACATATCGCCATGGGTACCCCGGGTGGGGAAGGGCCTCTCGGTAGTAGGTCCAATCCGCCGGTGCGTGGGCGAGGACGTGTCTGAGGTCGCTGTTCAGAGCCTCGTTGCCGAATTTCTCCCGGACGGCCAGTCCTCCCGGATCGACCTCGAGGACGATCGTGTCCCAGCGGCGCTGCTGCCAGCCGAGCTGTCTGGCGACGATCGATGCCACCGGCTCCTCCCCGGGCGGCCATTCGGTCTCGGCCCAGCCACAGATCGCCAGTTCGAAGGCGAACTCGCTGTCCCCGGGTGGCCAACTCACGCGTCCAGTTCGTCGATGTGCTCGTGGGCGTCCTTGAGGATCTCTCGCGGCCCGTCCTGGGTGATCGTGTTGATCGCCTGCTCGTAGTCCCGCCACTGGTGATCGCGGTGCTCGTGGGAGAGTTCCGCACTCGCCTCGTAGGACTTCGCGATGAACAGGTGGACGGTCTTGTGGATCCGGTTTCCGTTCGCCTCGAAGACGTAGTCGTACTCCTCGCGGAAGCCGTCCAGCAGTCTGAAATCGCTGATGCCGGCCTCCTCTTTCACTTCCCTGATCGCCGTCTGTTGTAACTCCTCGTCCCCCTCCACGCCACCTTTGGGGAATTCCCAGTCACCCGGGCGGGATTTGAGGAGGAGGTATTCGCGCCGGTCCCGGGTGTTCCGATAGAGAATGGCCCCGGCGCTCGTCGCTTCTACCGTCATTACAGGTCGATACACGGCGGCGTAATAAGAGAATGTCGGAGTATGGGACAGGTCCACAGTCCCGGGGCGGAGCCTACAGGTTTTTCCCCACCCTCCGTCTGTACTCGGGTATGACGACGATCCTCCATCTCACCCTCAAGAGCGGCGACCGCTCGGTACTCGAGTCCGTCGTGCAGGACGTCAAGGACGCCTGTCGACGGAAAGGGGCCGAGTTGAAGGGCCCCCATTCGGACGCGCCGAGTGAGTATCGCGTCCCGCTGTATCGACGGTTGGACGGAGATCCCGAGTCCCGCTATGACGACTGGGACTACACGGTGTACCAGCGCCGATTCGAGTTGCGAGGGCGTGACGAGGTCGCCCGCGAGATTCTCGAGTGGGGGTATCCGGATTCGATTCGCGTGGAAGCCACTGTCGATCGAGCGTAAAAAACCCCGTTGTGGGGTTAGAACGAGCTTTCGCCGACGGTTTCGAGGTAGGTTCCTTCGCCGATGTGATCTTCGTCGTCCCACTCGTCGATTTCGACCAGTACCCGCATGTTCTCGGAGCCCTCGGGGGCATCCGCGATTCGAAGGATGGAGTCCCCGATTCGAGCCTTCGCCTTGCCGTCCATCATCGACGTCACCATGACCTCGATGGTTTCGCCAGGCTTGTAGTCCGGGTATCCGGTGCGGAAGGACCAACCGGCAAACCACTTTTCGCGAACACTCATACGCGTTCCACCTCCTCGGACCTGCGGTCCGGAATGTATTCACGCCCGAACCCGGTGATCGCCGCGATCAGGAAGACGAGCACCAGGAACCAGCCGTGGAACACGTAGGGGACGACTTTTGCCGGTTCGACGACCATGACCTCACCCCACTTCGGCTGGAGTGTATTGATCATTGCCTGATACCCCACGAGGACACCACCCGCCCAGGGGAAGATGTACCCGAGCGCGGAGGTGTTGGCGTCGAGGATGTTCGCCCGCCGGTAGCCATTGATATTGAACTTCTCCCCGATACGCGCAATGTATGGCGAGATCGCGATCTCTGCGGCCGTGTTGATCGTGATCATGCCGTTGATGATGGCCGTGCCGAGGACCATTGTGGTCTCCGCACTCCGCACGCCTGTCGCAACTCTGTTGAGCAGGATCTCCTGAATGGCATCGAAGCCACCGCCCTCGATCATGATGCGCGCCATCGCGACGATCAGGAGCGTCAACACGATCAGCGGGAAGAAGCCCACCGCACCGTTGAGGAGACTTCCACCCACCCCAGCGGAATCTGCCACCACCACGAACGGCAGGGCAGTCCAGGCGCTCGCTTCGGTCACCTGGAGGGCCACCATGTCACTCACCGGTGCAAGGCCCAACACGATGTTGAAGACGATCGCCGCGATCAGCCCCCAGGAGATCGCCTCGACAATGTGTCGGCCTCGGACGGCGGTCCAGATGACGATCCCCATCGAGATTAGGTGCACGAGCCCGGGCGCAGTCCCCTCGAGGGGCACGGTGCCCTGGAGATCCGCTCTCGGCATGACCCCACCCATGATGAGGAAGGCCACGAAGGCCGGAATCGCCGCGAGCAGCGCGTACTTGAACCGGGAGGCGACCACGCCACCGATGTCGGAGTCCTGCGTGACGGCACTGACGATGGTCGTGTCACTGACCGGCGCCAGATTGTCACCGAAGACGGCCCCGGAGAGAATTGCACCGAACATCAGGACGGGGTTGGCACCGAGCAGCACGCCGGCCGGGAAGAACAGGGTGACGAAGGCGACGGTCGTCCCGTACCCCGTTCCAATTCCCGTGGCCAGCAACGCCGCGAGCACGAACGTTACCGCCGGGAACAGCGCCGCCCCGACGCCGAGGGCGGAAGCGGCCCAGATGAGGCCGTCCACGAACTGTCCCGTCTGCATCGTATTCGCGAACATACCGGCCCACAGCCAGGCGACGATCGCCGTCGCGGCCACCCGCTGTGTCATTCCCTCGAAGATCGTATTCGCATAGGTCTTCCAGTTCCCCTTCGCGAAGAACATTCCGATGATCGTCGCGATCAGGGCACCCAGCACGAGGCCACTCGTTTGACCGATGCCGAGGATCCCGCTCTGGAAGATCGCCCAGATGATGAACAGGACCAGTGGGATCGTACTCGCCCACCGTCCCCCGTAAAAGTCGATCTTTGGACCCTCCATCGCAGCCTGTGCTTCCTCGAGCTCTTCCGATACTGATGTATCGCTACCACCAGACGAACCTGCCATGTTTGTGTATCACCCACAACAGTCATCGATTACCACATACTTAATCGATTTGGTTACTTCCACGCCATGACAGCACTGGCGGGGCCTCCGGCAACCCGAATTGGATGTTGAATACCCTCGGTTGGGACTGGTCCGATTCGGTACCACGCCGGAATCGAGTCACAGATCGAGAACACGGACATGAGCCACCGTTCGATTGCAGGGCATCGGGTTGTAGTTCGAAATCCGGTATGTCCCTGATCGAACGCGGAACACTCAGTACTTGGATTCCGCGCCGGCGACCCGATAGACGTCCTCCATAATCCCGTCGCGCCGAGTCTGCCAGTGCGGTAGCTCATCTGGAGTGTCCGGATAGTCCTCGTAGTGGTCCAACAACCGGTCCGCATCCGACTTGGTCCGGTAGAGCCGAGCGAGGAGCTGCCAGTGACCCAGGCTTCCGAAGAGGGTCCTGAATTTCAGTCCCCAGCCGAATTCCGCCGTCCCCGCATACAGCGCCTCGGAAATCTTTTCGGTGGGAATGGAAGCGAGCAGATCCATCAACTCCTCGACTTTAACTGCCGTGGTCAGGACGTTGTACACGTCGAGGCTGGCGTAGCGGCCACCGAAGTGCTCCATGACTTGCCGATTGTACTCCCAGAGTGCCGATTCGCTCGACTCGCCCGCCTCGATGGCCGAAACGGCAGTTTCACCGGCGTAATGGCCGGCGTAGGCCGCTCCGGCGATTCCGCCGCCAGTGGTCGGATTCACGTGGCCGGCCGCGTCGCCGGCGGCCAGGTACCCGGGTGCGACTGCTGAATCGTACGGGCGTCTCGTTGGGATCGCCGCGCCGAGTTTGTCGAGGACGGTGGCGTTCCGGAATTCGGGACGGGATTCGATGTCGGACCGGAGCACCTCGACGAGCTTCATCGGTTCTGCGGTCATCTGGAACCCCACCCCGACGTTGATCTCCCTCGGCGTTCGGGGGAAGTACCAGATGTACCCCTCCGCTCTGTCGGTCGGTTTGAAGACGAGGGCGTCCTCCCAGGGGACCGGCTCCGGGACCTCCAGAATCTCCCGGTAGGCCGAGGTGAACTGCCTGTAGGTGACGTTCGTATCGAAGGTCGAGTCTCCGAAATCGGCCTTGTCTTGCAGGAGGGACATCGCGCCCGCCGCGTCGATGACGATCGGTGCCTCGAACTGGACTGGTTCACCGTCGTGTGCCACGACCCCCGTCACCTGCCCGTCCTCCTGAAGGACGTCCGTGACGACGGTATCGAAGCGGTACTCGGCCCCGACCCCCTGGGCGGCATCGATTATCGACTTCCCGAACGCGAGTCGATCGATGACGGCGAGTTCGCCCGGGACGGGGATGTCGATGATCGTGTCCGCCCGTGGAATCTCGAACCGGCCGTGGTCCACGTCCCGATTCGTGATCGCGTTCTCGAAGGCGGACTTCGGAATGGATTCGGGAAACTCGTCGGCCCCCTTCAACGCGTCTCCGCAGGCGATGTGCCCCGCTTCGCGCTCGGATTTTCGATCGAGGACGATCACGTCGAGCCCGGCGCGGGCCGTCGTCGCCGCGGCGTAGGACCCAGCAGTCCCGGCCCCGACGACGATGACATCTGTCTCCTGTACGGGGGGCATGCACCCGTATTCTCGCCCATCGGGAAAACCGTTGTCGATCGTTTCGGGTGTCAAAGCGGTGGGACCTGCCGGGAGAAAAGGGTTATAGGCGTGATTTCCGTACACGGGAGCATGCCAACTCACACTGTCGAGTTCGTCGGGACCGGTGAGTCGATCGAGGTGGACGAGAACGAGACGGTTCTCGACGCCGCGATCCGGGAGGGGATCTCCCAGGAGTATTCCTGCCGGGTGGGAATGTGTCTGGCCTGCACGGCGAAAATCGTGGATGGCGAGGTCGTCCAACCTGCCGCCCGCGGATTCACGGAGGAGCAGAAGCAGGAATACGCGCTCACCTGCATGGCTCGGCCCGAATCCGATCTCGAACTCGAACGTGGGGTCTATCCACCGAGCATCGAGGAGGAAAGAGCCGCCCAGGACGCGCCGGCCGACGACTGATCGGATGCCCTCTCTTCAGTAGATCAACTGGTCGTCGCCCTCGCTCATGTAGAGTGTTCGGGCGGCGATGTTCGTCGCGTGATCGCCCACCCGCTCGAGGTCTCGGATCGTCAACAGGAGCCTCGAGACGTCGTTCATCAGGTGTTCGATCTCCTCGTCGTCGGTCTGGTTGTCGATGTTTCGCTCCATGAGGTCACGGACGACCGCCTCCGAGGCCCGTCGGCACTGTTCGTCAATCTCGTCGTCCCACGCAGAGATCTCCAGGCAGGCGTCGGCGTCTTCCTCGTCGAAGGCGACCAGTGCCGCCTCCAGCATCTCCAGTGTCTCGTCGCCGATCGACAGCACGTCGACCTCGGGGAAGACGTCCCTGTTGGCGTCGAGGCTGTAATCCGCGAGGTTGGTCGCGAGATCACCGATGCGCTCGAGGTCAGTGATGATCTTGAAGGAGGCGGCGATGAACCGGAGGTCGGAGGCGACCGGCTGCTGGAGGGCAAGCAGGTCCACGCAGTCCCCCTCGAGATCGAGATAGAGTTCGTTGATCTCCTCATCGCCCTGGATGACCGCCATCGCACTCTCGTCGTCTTTCGATTCCATCGCCGAAAGCGCCGTCCGCAACCGGTCGCCGACGAGCTCGCCCATGTAGAGGACGTCGCTTCGCAGTTGGTCGAGTTGGTCCTGGTAGCTCTCTCGCGCCATACCTATACCGTGGGCGTCCCCGTAATGTACTCTTCGACAGACACAGATGCCGCCGTAAGAAAGTTCCCCGCACGGATCGCGCGTCGACGTGACCCGGCGAACTCACGGCCATCCTGATATCGAACGCGGTGACGAGATTTATGACGACGGCTCCCCTCGATTCAGTCATGGCCGACTCGGGAACCCTCACAGAGGCACTTGCCTTCGACCCGCAGGTGACCGTCGTGGGCGAGACCGAATTCACGATCACGCCCGAGACGCGGGGATCCCTGAAGGTCGGGACAGAGACCGTCGAGATCGTCTGTGCGACCGGAAGCAGCTACACGGCGGACTGGCGGGGCCCGACGATGACCTCGCTGTTCGAGGCCGCGTCCGTGCCACCCGAAACGACCCACGTCGTGGTCGAATCCGCTGACGGCTACCGGGTCGTCGTCCCCGTTCCCGAAGCGATTGGCGGGATTCTCTCCTACCTAAAGGACGGCGAACCCATCGGCGAGAGTCAGGCCTACGTGAACCGGTTCGTGGCGCCGGGGACGGAGGGTGCCCGTGACATCAAGGGTGTCGCCCGAATCGAGGCGGTGGAACTCGAGCCGAGCGAGGATCCGGAGGCGCTCGAAAACCTGTTCCCGGAGGGCGAGCGCTTTACCGCGAACAGGGACAAGAAAGACGAGAAACGGGTCGCCCAGACCGACGTCTGAGCAATTCAGCGACGCTCAGAAGGCCTCCGAGAGCTGGTCGCTCACGGTTTTGATCCGCTCGATGTCTGCTTCGAGGGACTCGAACTGTTCCTCGAGTTCGGCAACGTCGAGATGGACGTCGTCGATGTCGGAGACCCGCTCGTCGAGCGCGTCGAGATCGCCCCGGAGTCGCTCGACCGTCTCGGAATCAGCGCTCGATTCGAGTTCGGCTTCGATCGCCTCGAGCCGTGTCTCCATGGCCTCCCGATCCGACGCGGCCGCCGAGAGTTTCGTCTCGATCTCTCGAACCGTCGATTCCAGGTCCGAGGCGGTGGACTCGAGGGTCTCGAGTTCGGCGTCCAGGTCGGCGACCGTCGACTGGACCGTCTCGAAGTTCCCCTCTAGATCCCTGAGGTCCCCTTCGAGGGCGTCGTGGGCGTCGTCGAGGGCTGCCTGACCGGCGTCGATGGCCGACAGTTCCGAGGCCAGCTCGGATTGCTCGGATTCGACGGCTTCGACCGCGTTCGAAAGGGTCTCGTGGGCGGACTCGAGGTCTTCCTGTCCGGCTTCGAGACCCGCAACGCTCGTGTCGAGGTCCTCGACGTCCTCATCGAGGTCTTCGACCCCCTCCTCGATATCGTCGAAATTCCCATCGAGTTCTCCGACCTCTTTCTCGAGTTCGTCGATCGCGTCGTCCTGGGCCTCGACTGCCCCGTCGAGTTTCGCGACCTCCCCCTCGAGTCCCTGAAGATCCGCCTCGAGGGTGGAGACGTTTTCCTCCACGGTCCCAAGGGTCGATTCGAGATCGCTCTGGCCGGCTTCCAACGTTTCGAACTTCCCGTCGAGATCCTCGACGGACGCCTCGAGGTCGGCGACCTCCGAGGCGATGACCTCCCGAATGTCGTCGCTCGTGCCGGCCATCTCGATGAACTCCTCGAGGGCGTCCGTGTATGCCTCGAGTTCAGCGACGCGGGACTGGAGGTGCTCGAAGCGGACCTGGTCGGGGCGGCCAGACCCGTCCCCTCCGGACTCCTCGCCGTGCAGGGCGGCCGAGAGCGCTCGTCTCTCGGCTTCGGATACCGCACCCAACTCGATTTCCTCCCGCAGTTGGCCGACGAGGGACTCCCTCTCCGAGTCGATGTTTCCCCCGGCGGGATCGTCCCCATCTGGATCGCTCCCCTCGACTGGGGTCTCCACCGTCGTCGAGTCTGTCGGTATCGATCCTTCACGCTTGCTCGACGGTGTCGGTCCGTCACGCCTGTCAGACTCGGTGGACGCGTTCTGGGCTGTCCGGTCCGTCGAATCGGCTTCGGGGGAATTCGAGGATGCCCCTCGTGCCGGTTCGTTCGAATCTGTGGTCCCGCTTTCCCTGGTGCTCGTCGAGTAGAGATCCTCGCTCGTCCGGCTCGGCGCGGCTGCCTGCTCCGTCGGTCCCTCGGACGACGGGGACGTCTCCCCCGCGTCGTCGCTGTCCGAGGTATCTCCCGCGTCCGCTCCCGGCTGGGCCTCTCCCGTTTCTCCCGCGTCCGCTTCCGGCTTGTCACCGCTCGTGTTTCCTGTGTCGGCTCCAGACTGTCGTTCACTCGTGTCTTCCTCTCGACGTTCCGGAAGTGAGCCACCGATTATCTCCGCGTCGTCGTCGGGATAGGACGTCTCGGTCTGCGTGGAGGTGTCCCGCTCCGGTGACCCAGTCGAGGAAGCGCCCACGATCCCGGAATCGCCCTCGGGTCGTGCTTCATCTCCGTTATCCTCGTCAGGGGCGGAGGTGATACCCGCATCGTCGCGCCGCTGGTCGGGCCGGGTCCCCTGGACTTCCACCGACGGTTCGGAGAGCAGCGGCCCGGGATCCGTGCCGTCCTCCATGCGGATGCCATAGACCGTCGTGAATTCCCCACCTGGGTCGACGTCCCGCTCGAACTGGAGGGTGCTGTCGCTACGGGCCGTCCAGTGGTCACTCCCGTAGTCGGGGTGAAATCCGATCTGGTCGATGTCGAATCGGTCCGGAACCGTCTCGGTGATCCGAAGGGAGACCGGCTCCTCCCGCCTGGATTCGATGGATAGTGTCACCGCCGGGACCGGAAATCCCTCCGCGTCGAAGGACTTCCTCACCGTCACTCCGTCCTCGCGGACGATCGGTTCCTCAGTCACGAGAACCACCTCGGCGTGTCATAGGTATCGCGGTCTAGCGGTCGATCACGCATAAAACGCCGCTTTCGAAGCGGGCGACCTCGGCGTTTCGACGACACGCGCTGCAGCCGTTTGGATCCCTCAATGCCTCCTGGTTGGGTGTCCTCAGCCCCTGTTTTGAGTGTCCCGAACCCCTCTCCCTTCCTTCGGACCCCACAACCCGACTGATTCGAAGCGTGCTTCGGGGTGTCCCACCCGTCGAGTCCAAAAAAACCGCCTCGGTCAGTCGAGATCGACCCGGTCTCCGATTTCGACGATCTCGAGGCGACGGGGAAACTCGCGCGACCGTCGGTGGTCGTGAAGGGCGGTCGGATCCGCCGTGAGCCCCTTCCACATGTCCCAGTGGGTGGGGAGGAGCCGATCGAGCTGCAGGTCGACGGCCATCTCGATCACCTGGGACTCGTCGCTGTACCACGTGGTCCGCCTGGGCTCTCCCGTCTCCTTGTCCGGGATCTGTCCCGTACTACCGAAGGCCAGGATCCCGAGATCGATGTCGTAGCGATCGCCGATCTCGGCCAGTCCGTCGCCCGGTTTCGTATCGCCGCCGTGGAAGACGGCGATCCCGGCGTACTCGAAGACGTAGCTAACCGGGTCGATCGCGTCCGGATCGAATGCGGGTTCCACATGGACCGTCAGTTCGCCGACTTCGCGGGAGTCCCCCGGGGCCACCACGTCGAACTGCCCGGGCTCGACCCCGTACGTCTCCGTCCAGGACTCCGTTTCGCGGGCCGTTTCGACGCTCGCGGCTGGTCCGAGGAAACTCGCACCAGTCCCCGCGAGGATCGGCGCCTGGCTCGGGCCGTGAACGTGATCCGTGTGCTCGTGGGTGGCCAGCACCGCGTCGGCCGTCTGGACGTCGACCGGATCGAACGGAACTGGAATCATCCGGATCGTTCTCGGTGGATCGCCGGTACCGAGATACGGATCGACGAAGAGGGTGGTGCCATCGCCGGCCTTGATGACGAAGCCGTTGCAGCCGAGATACCAGAGCGCGATGCCCTCGGGATCCGCCGTGGCGACCGCCTCCGGAAGCCAGTCCCCCCAGTCGCTTTGAACCTCCATACAGACGGTGTGGCCCGCCCGCTCTTTAGCCACTTCGGCTCTCGCGTGGGGCTCGACCGGACGGGTTATACCCGCCTGTCCAATAGACCGGCGTAATGACCGATTCGGACGGCTGGGAGGGCGATCTCCGGGACACGGGGCTCTCGCTCACGCACGACCGGGAGTGGGATTACGAACTCGAGCGAGTCGCGGATGCAGTAAAGAAGCGGGACGCGGAGTCGGTCGGCCTCCAGTTCCCAGAGGGGATCAAACGCCGGGCACCTGGCGTCGTCGACGACCTGCGGTCGCTGCTTCCTGAGGGGGTGACACTCTATATCTCCGGGGAGGCCAATTTCGGTGCCTGTGATCTCGACACCGATCTCATGCGGCGGACCGATCTCTTCGTTCACTTCGGCCACTCGCCGATGGTCGAGAGCGAGGGGGTCATCTACGTCCCGCTCCGCTCGAACGTGGACGTGGAGCCGATCATGGACCGTGCCATCGAACACCTCGAGGTGGGGGAGGTCGGGCTGGTCACGACGGCCCAGCATATGAACAAGTTCGATGAGATGCGGACGTTTCTGGAAGAGCGTGGCTTCGCGGTCCAGACGCGGCGCGGTGATGACCGTCTGACCCACGAGGGACAGGTGCTCGGGTGCAACTACGCGAGTGCGAAGGTTCCCGCCGAACAGGTCCTCTACGTCGGAGGGGGCGGTTTCCACCCGTCCGGACTCGCGATGGACAACCCGGAAAAACGGGTCGTCATCGCGGACCCGGTGAACAACGTCGTCAAACCCGCCTCGGCGGAGAAGTTTCTCAAACAGCGCTACGCCACGATCCACGCCGCGATGGACGCCGAGTCCTGGGGCATCATCGCCGGCACGAAGATCGGCCAGCGTCGCCACGGCATCGCCGAGGAACTCGCCGCGGAGAACGACGACGCCTATCTGCTCACCCTGGACGAGATCACCCCCGATCACCTCCGGAACTTCGGCCTGGACGCCTACGTGAACACGGCCTGCCCCCGGATCACGACCGACGACGGGCCGCAGTTCGGGCAGCCGCTTCTCACCCCCCAGGAGTATCGGATCGCGATCGGCGAGGAACCGATGGAGTCGCTGGGATTTGACACGTTCGAGGGAACATGGTGACCGATTGGCCGTCGGATTCGTTCCGATTCGGGCGGTTTGTCCAGGTGAGGACCACAGTTCGGAGGCTGCCCGGATGGGACTGAAGGCACAACTGGAGGGCACACTCCAGGCGGTCACGGACTTCGATTCCCCCGACCGAGGTCTCGAGCAGTACCGAACGCCGGCCTCCGTCGCCGCCCACCTCATCGCGCTGGCCGATCTGCAGGGCGATATCGAGGATCGAACGATCGTCGATCTGGGAAGCGGGACCGGCATGCTCGCCATCGGTGCGGCTCTCCGGTCCCCCGGACGGGTGATCGGCATCGAGGTCGACGCCGCCGCCATCTCGAGGGCCCGACAGAGCGAATCGAGCCTCTTCGAGGATCGACGAATCGACTGGGTACGCGGGGACGCGACCCGGGTGCCCGTGCACCTCGATGGGGCAACGGTCGTGGCCAATCCGCCGTTCGGGGCTCACAGGGACAACCGGCACGCGGATCGTGACTTCCTCGAGACGATCGCGGCGGATGCCGCCGTCTCCTACACGATCCACAACGAGGCCAGCCGCGAGTTCCTCGAGGCCTTCACCATGGACAACGGGGGGCGGATCACCCACGCCTACGGGGTCGAATTCCACGTCCCGAAGCAGTTCCGGCATCACGAGTCCGCGAGTCACGCGATCCAGGCCGAACTGTACCGGGTCGCCTGGGATCGCTGATGGTCGCGCTCCGCCGTTGACTCGTATTGATCGGTTCGGGTCGGGAGCGCTCGGTTTTGGCCGTCGATTCCGCCTACCGGTTTTCGGCCTCGAAGACCGGGACCCGGGTGTTCCCGTATTCGACCCAGATGACCGACTCGTTGTTCGCGATCCTGAGTGCACCGAGTGTCACCCGTTCTGATGGCTTCGGGACCGACACCCGATCCGGAAGTGCGGTGACGTTCGTTCCATTCGCCGCGGAGGCCCGGATCACGAAGGTCCCGTTCTCGGGCGCGATCGAGAGTCGGTGACCTGCGACGACGGTATTGGCCATTGCCGGTCCGCTCTCATAAAGCGGCGTCACGTTGCCGTTTGGGGTCTTTGCGGTGATCGCGTAGGCCCGCTGGCCGCCTGCTGCCCGCCATCCAGTCCGCTCGATGGTCACGGTCTCCCGCCACCCGATTCCGCCCACGGTGACACTCAGCCTTCCGGCGTTTTCCAGTCGACCCTTCGAGATCACCTCGGTAAAGAGGGATCTCCCGGGATTGAAGACGAAGACCCCGGTCACCGTCGGTGGATCCGGAACGTCGATCACCGAGAGATTGACCGGATCGAACCGGGGATCCGTGACCCTCTCTCCGTACCCGATTTCGTACCCGCGGACGGTGACCGTCTGGCCGGGGGCACTGAATTCCTCCGCCCCTGCGCTCAGGTTCACCGGCATGGCGATCGCGCCCATCACCACCACCGGAAACACGATCAACCCGATCGAGACCTGTCTGGCCGAG
Organism: Halodesulfurarchaeum sp.; assembly: GCA_042216015.1. Lineage (GTDB taxonomy): Archaea > Halobacteriota > Halobacteria > Halobacteriales > Halobacteriaceae > Halodesulfurarchaeum. The sequence goes on from JBDGUI010000007.1 coordinate 133,120, forward strand.
AGTTCGGTCACCGGGGATTCCCGGAGGGTCCCCGCGACGGTGATCAGCAGGGCGACCACGATGACCAGGACGACACCCGGCCCCCGAAAGAGCTGGTAGGAGGCAGTCCCCGCATACCACCAGACCGCCCAGAGCGTGAGGGAACTGCCGACCAGCACGCTTGCGGGAAAGAGCCGCCAGGGGTCGAGCCGATCCAGTTGTGGTCCTCGCGTTCGGATGGCGAGTCCCAGACAGACCCCGAGGAGGAGTCCGAGGAGGTGTGTCTGAACCGCGACATTGGCCCACCACGGCACTCCATAGGAGGTGCCAGCCGAGGCGGTGATGATCGGATCCCGCAGCGTCCAGAACACCGTCGTCGCGAATTCGTGGGCGAGAATGCCGGCGACAGCGAGGAGGGGGTAATTGATCAGCACGTAGCCGGCTGCGGCATACACCACGCCGGAGGACCCGATGATCGGCCCCCAGGCGAAGAGGCTGGTGAGGAGTGCCACCCCGAGGACCCCCGCAGGGACGACGAGGAAGGCCCGAACATAGGGGTTCGTTCGCATCGAACCGAAGGCCGAGGTTCCCCGTCGGGTGGGGAAGTGTGAGAACGAATACTCGCTCACCGTGCCGAAGACGAGAAAGCCAGCGAGATTACCCACGAGGTGGCCAAGGTCCTGATGGGCGAGCGGTGCGGTCACCATTCCGAGTGCATAGCGGAGTGACCACGAGGTGAACGGAAGCGTGAGGACGGTTTCGTGCCCCCAATAGCCCTGGACGAAGAGGAAAAACCCGGCGATGACGGCCGTCGAAATCAGCGTTCCGATCGGCAGTCCAAGGAGAAGCCTGGACCGAAGCCGGGAACCGAGATCGTCGACGGGTCCGAGCGAAAACACGAGGCGGGCGGCAAGGACGGCGACGAGAGCGATAGCCAGCCTGGTTCCGACCGCGAGCGGATCCATACCGGACGGTGGCTCGCGATGGAGTAAAAACCCCCTCCCTCGATCGCAATGGGGACTTGGAATCATTCGTTCCCGGACCCGAAATCACTCTGATCCGCACCTGGAATCATTCGGTCCCGGACCCGGAGTTCCCACGCGGGGGCACGGAGTGGGCCGAGAGCGTGAGGACATCGGGTCGAAACGTTCAAACGACTCACTGGTTTACTCGCCGATATGGATCTTCGGGTCATCGAGCGCGGAGAATCGGAACTCGTCATCGAGATCGCCGGCGAGGATCACACGTTCATGAACGTCCTCAAGGGGGCGCTGCTCGAGGACGAGGCCGTCTCGGCGGCGACCTACGATATGAACCCGGAACAGTCGGGCGGCCAAACCGAACCGGTGTTGACGATCAAGACGGCGGACGGTTCCGACCCGCTCGAGGCTCTCGAGGACGCAGCCGGCCACATCAAAGACCAGTTGACGGACCTGCAGAGCGCATTCGACGCGGCGGCCTGAGATCGGAAAGCGACCCGAATCGAACGGTCACAGCCGAACTGGGATCCCCTGCTTGTCGAGGTATCGCTTGGTCTCCTGGATCGTGAACTCCTCGAAGTGGAAGATCGACGCCGCGAGCGCCGCGTCGGCACCGGCCTCGAACACTTCGTCCATGTGCAGGGGACTGCCGCACCCCGAGGAGGCGATTACCGGTGTCGAGACGGCCTCGGAGACGGCCTCCATGAGCGCCAGGTCGTAGCCGTCCTTCGTGCCGTCCCGGTCGATGGAGTTGACGAACATCTCGCCGGCACCCCGCTCCTCGGCCTCCTGGACCCAGTCGAGGACGTCGATACCGGTTCCCTTCCGGCCACCGTGAATGGTGGCCTCGAACCAGACCGACTCGCCGTCCTCGGTTTCGACGTAGTTCCGGCCTTCGTCGTCGTACCGCCGCCGGGCGTCGACGCTGAGCAGAATACACTGGTTGCCGAACGCCCTGGCCCCCGCCGAAATGAGTTCGGGCCGCTCGATGGCTCCCGTGTTGATCGAAACCTTGTCGGCGCCGGCGCGGAGTGTCTCCCTGATGTCCTCGACGGTTCGGATCCCCCCGCCGACGGTGAGCGGAATGAACACCTCATCGGCGATGTCACGGACGACGTCGAGCATCGTTTCCCGCCCCTCCGCGGAGGCGGTGATGTCGAGGAAGACGAACTCGTCGGCTCCGGCCTCGTTGTACCGTTTTGCCATCTCGACCGGATCACCGGTATACTCGAGGTCCTCGAACTGAACGCCGGTGTACACCGCGGCGTTGCCGTCCTCGTCCGTGTCGACGTCGATACAGGGAATGATTCGCTTCGTGAGGGTCATCCCCAATCCTCCAGTGGAACGTCGTTTTCGCT
>JBDGUI010000015.1:0-94612 GCA_042216015.1 Halodesulfurarchaeum sp.
GTTCAAATCCCTGACGGAGCATGCGAGACAGGAGCGTAACCAGTATCTCGGTTCCGCTAGCGGTGAAACCGCAAGCGTTGTAACGTGATACCGAGAAGAATTGCTTCCGCAATCAATTGATGGATTACTATCCCGTGGCGGCAACGCATCATTGTTTCGAGTCGGGCGCTCCCGAAGGGTTTTGCCTCTCGGTAAAGTAACGAACCATATGGCTCGTGCCGATCCGGGACGGACGAACGATCCTGACCGGGAAATTCGTCTGCTGAAGAACCCGGACGGACAGTGGACGGCTCGAGACCTCCGCGTGGAGGTGACCGCTCAGGGGGAGAGTCGTGAGGAAGCACTCGAAAACCTCGATGCCGTCGTTGCGGCCATCGAAAGCGACGGCGGTGATTCTCCAACCGACGACGAGATTCGGGACCTAGGAGTCGATCCCGATGCCGCTCGATCTCAAGACGACGAACTCCCCGATATCTTGCAGTAGGAATGGTCACGAGGGACTTCTCGGGCGAAGACGTGTACAAGGTACTGGTCAACGTTGGTGGTTTTCGGCACGTCAGCACTACAGGGGATCATTTGATTCTGCGATGGAATCCCCCGGAAAGTCACGAGAATACCGAGGCCCGCGTGGTGACCGTTCCAGCACATGACTCGATCAGTATCGGAACACTTCACGACATCGCCGACGATGTTGGGGCGGCAAATTTCGAGGCGTTCTGCGAATGGATCGACGAACACCGGTAACAGATCCATTAAGGTTCATTTCTGACGGATGAGACCACTACTCCGATCGATTGATTTGGCTACTACTGCGGAACCGTCAAACTGAAGCGGCCCACTACGTTCGGCATACGGCTACTATCACAGACTGCACGAGAGTGATCCAGCCAGATCACCTGGTTAACGTCGATCAAAACGTGAGTTGATCGGTTTGCCCGTAAAATCCGTGCTCCATTCCCGACGAGCATGCGAGACGCTCGCGGTTTGAGCGTCTCGGGAATAGCGAACGGGGAGCGAAGCGACCCGTGAGCAGGCGAGGACCGAACGAAGGGAGCCTCGATCTATGCGAGCGGTGGAACCGCGAGCATGCAACGAGGGGCAGCGTTTTGCGACGAACGGCACAAGACACGTGCTCGGCCTCGCTCGATATTACGAGCGATGGAAAGGAGCAACGCCAATAGGGGATTGATTCACGCAACCAATCAGGCGAACAATTCGGTCGACTCGCTCCGGGGACCGGATCACTGGCGGCGGCTTTTGAACCAGCGGGTCACCCGAGAGGTGATGCCGAGATCACGTTTCGCCATGATCACGGTGCTCTTTGCCCGTCGTCCGACCTCTTCGGGGATGGCGCCGAACACGACCTGCTGGAGCAGTCCCTCCCGAGAGGCCCCGAGAACGGTGAGATCGTGGTTCGCCGATTCCTCGACGATGGTGTCAGCGATGTCCTGACCGTCGACGATATCGGACACGGTCTGAACCCCCTCCAATTCGGCAACCGTCGAATCGAGGATCGAGTCTGCTCGGTCATCGCTATCGGATTCCTCCGAACGGACGTAGATCACTTCGACAGTGGCGTCATTTCGCCTGGCAACGGCACGGACAATCTCCGTCGCGAATTGCGCGTGAGGACCGCCGGCAGTCGGCAGGAGGATCGATTCAACGGTCCTCTTGGTGTACTCCCCACCGACGCGCTCGACCAGTACGTCACAGCGGGACTTGGTCACCACCTCGTCGACGTTACTTCCAAGGACGAAATCACGACGACGGGGGGTACTCCGCCAGCCCATCAGCACGAGGTCGATGTCGTCCTGTTCGACCGTGTTCAGAATTGCCTTGGACACGTCGTGACCGATGCGGATTTTGCCACTCACCGGTACGTCAGGGCTCTCTTCGTCCGCAAATTCGATCGCTCGGTCGATGACTGCACGTTCATCCTCGACGAACTGACGCCCTTCCGAAAGCGGCGTCTGCTGTGGAACTGTGACGACGCTGACCACTTCAATCTCGGCGTCCCGCTCTTCGGCGAGATCGAGTGCCGTGCGCATCAATTGCTCGACGGTCGCCGGATTCGCCACCGGGACGAGAATGCGTTGCTCTCGTTCTCGCCGCTCTTCGGCGGGTGCTTTCTCCGTCGTGACAGTCGGTGTTTCCTCCTCCATCTTTTCTTCCTCCTTTCGCTCGGAGTATCCGTAGTAGAGCATGAGTCCAAGCCCCATCCAGATGGCCGTCGTCACGAGGGCGATGAACCCGTGGGAGTTCGGACCGAGCCCTATTTTCAGGCCCAGCGCAGAGAGAAGAAACGGCGTCAACATGAACTGGAGCACGATCCCGATGAGCGGGGGCCAAGGCATATACGGAACCTCATACGTGCGTGGCAGATCTGGATGGGTCTTGCGCATCTTGATGACGGTCCAGTTGACCTGCACGAACAGGAGAATGAACATGATGTCCGCCGACGCCGCGACGGCCTCGATCGGAAGGACGACCGCCATCACCGCGATCAGTATCGCAGAGAGGAAGATCGCCCAGTGGGGAGTTCGCTTCTCCGGGTGGACCTTGCTGAAAAACCCGGGAAGCGCTCGATCCCGGCCCATTGCGAACGAGACGCGAGAGGAGGAATAGACCGTCGCATTCAGCGCACTCATCGTCGCCGTCAGGCCGGCGACGAGGAGCAGCGGGACGCCGTACGGGACGAATTGACCGGCCGCCTCGATGATTCCAAGTTCGCCCAGATTGCCGAGCAGTTTCCACGTGGGAGCCCCGGCTGGAACGCCTGCCTGTGTCGCCAGTTCGGGAACGGTCTCAATTCCACCGATCGAAGCGAACGCCACGAGTACGTAAATCGGGACGACGATGATAAGCGAGTAGAAGACGGCCTTCGGAATGTTTCTCCCCGGGTTGACGACCTCTTCGCCGGACTGCACGATGATCTCGTAGCCCTCGAAGGCGATGTAGGTGAAGCCCATCGCACCGATGATCCCGATGATACCGTTGGGGGCAAACTGGGGACTATTGAGGAATTTGGCGGGCCAATTCGGCGTGTGAATCGTCGCCAGGATGCCGAACGCGACGAACACCCCGAGAATGGCAACCTTGATCATCGTCACGATCACCCCTGCCTTGCCGGTCTCCTCCGCTCCACGATAATTGATATACGCAAACAGTGAGACCATGAGGACCGCCAATATTTTATCGAGGAATTCACGACCGATGATCCCAAAGAGGTGAAATCCCTCGGACAGAACCCCACCGTAGACCAGAAATTCGGTGAGGAATACCCCAAAGGTGACCGCGTAAAGCGAACAGGCCACCGCGTGTGCGAACCAGGACATCCATCCCGCATAGAAGCCATTCGGATCGACGAGTGCCTCCTTCACCCAGAGATAGCCCCCACCTGCCTCGGGAAACGCCGCCCCGAGTTCTGCATAGGAGATCGCCGTGAAAATCGCAACGAATCCGTTGAGAGCGAACGCGAGAATCAACGCAGGCCCGGCGAGTCCCGCAGCAAAGCCCGTCAGCGCGAAGACCCCGGCCCCGATCATTGCCCCGACGCCAATGAACGTGATGTCGAAAAGGCTCATGTCCCGCGAGAGTTCCGTCTCGACCTCGCCGGACCCCTCAGTGTCCTCCCTCTTCGTCTCTTGGGTCACACGATCCGGAGACTCATCATCCATATCGAACACAGACAGTCGCGATGGGAAAAAATCGGCCGGTTTGACGGTGTGGTACGCCAATCCTCGTTCAGGACTGCCTCGGTATGTCATCCGAGCCAAATTCCCGAGAACGTCGGTGGTTCACCTCTCCCCAAACGATGAGTATTTTCCGGTGAACCACTGTCACCTGTTCGAGGACGGTCGTTTCGGGTGAAACTAGCACTCTCGACGGGTTTTACTGGCACCGTGACCGTACTGCTCGTATGCCCGTCGAAACCGACGACGAAATCCGCGAAATCCTCGACCTCGAAACCGTCGCCGTGGTCGGTTGCTCCACGAGCCCCGGAAAAGATGCCCACGAGGTCCCGGCGTACCTGCTCGATCAGGGATACGAGGTGATTCCGGTCAACCCGTTTGCTGAGGAGATTTTCGGTCGAAAGGCCTTCGACTCGCTGTCGGCCGTCCCGACCGGAGTGGACATCGTCGACGTATTTCGTCCCAGTGAGGAGGTAACGGGCATCGTCGAGGAGGCGATCGACCGCGAGGACGTGGATGTCGTCTGGACCCAGCTCGGGATTCGCGACGACGAGGCCGCCAGGCGCGCCGAACGGGCGGGCAAGCAGGTGGTTCAGGACAGGTGCCTGAAGATCGAACACGAACGACTCGGGTAGAACGTTCCCCTTGCACTCGAGGACCGTCGTCGATTTTTACGCGTGGGGATGATACGATATCCCCGAGCCCGTATTTTGACCGTCAGACCAATTTTGATGGATTTCGCCGTCAAAAACGAAGAGAAAACGGTCTTTCCTTCACCGTCGTCGGGCGAATATCCACGCGCCGAGCAGCCCACATCCACCCACCACCAGCCCCATACCCGGAGTCGACGTGGCGGTGGTTCCAGTGATGGGCCCACCTGACTCGCTCGCGACGAGTTCGAAGCCAGCGAGTGATCGATCGGGGGCAAAAATCAGCGTATCATCGCTTCGCTCGTCGGGCTGGGGTGTCACCGAGACCACCTCGTAGCCGTCTGGAACGGTGATTCGGAGGGTTCGGTCGGTCTCGAAGCCGCTCGCGAACGGCTCGGTGAGAGTGATCGTTCCCTCCTCGATCGCCGCCAGGTCGGTGAAGGTGACACCGAGTTCGACGATCCCGGTCGAATCAGTCTTTTGCATGGAGACGTCCACCGAATTGACCTCGATCGACCGTCCCGTCGCGTCGGCGCTCGCGTTCGCGACCCGCTTCATTCGGGCGGCGAAGCGCGACTCCATCTCCGCGAGCAGGGTCTCGTCGGTCTGCAATCCCTCGAAGGCCTCCCGCTCTGCAGCTTCCGAGAGGTTATAGGTCATCACGACAGAGAGGTCGACGGTCCCCGTTTCGTGAATCGCGACGTCGATGGTGGGCTCAGTCGGCGCCGCCTGTGCACGTGCTGGACCGACGCCGATCCCCAGCGTGGAGAGGGTCACGACCAGCACCAAAGCGATGGGCATCGACCGGTGCACCACCCCTCCGTATCGGTGCAGCATCCCACCGTATCGGTTATGCATGCGTTAGGGCCCCTTGTTGGCCATTTCCGAGTTGCCGGGCATTTCCCCGCCGTTTGGTGCCGATTCGGTCGATCCGGCAGTTCCGTCCGTGGCCCGGTTCTCAGTGGTGCCAGCTGTCGTCTTCCCGCTCATTCCCGCCCCAGGCCGTTCGTCGTTGCCGTTTCCCGGCCCCATTCGCGTGTCGTTGTCAGCATCGCCACCGGGGCCACCTGGGGTCCCGTTCGCGGGCCCCATCCGCGTGCCGTCATCGTCTGGAGGGCCAGCGGGGACACCCTCGGGAGGACCGCCAGGAACGCCCTTCGGCGGTCCCATCGGCCTCCCGACACTCCTGCCCGCGATTTGCCTGGCAATCGCGGCGACCTCCGGGCCAGTCATGTTCTGGGCGTGCATGCGCAGCTGATTGAGCGCCGTCACGTTCACGCCATTGGCCTGAAGCGTCTGGCGGGGAAGCATGGCGGCAGTCCGGCTCGTGCTATTGATCATCCGCTCGAGATTCTCGACCCGCGTCACGAGGGCGCTCAGGCGAACCTGGTATTGGCCCTGCGAAATCGATCCATTGGCACGGGACTGATTCAATCGCTCCATCTGGGTTTCGAGTTCGCTCAAGCGCTCCTGGAGGTGCTCCTGGGTGCGATTGAGTACCTGTGCCTTCGACCGGTTCGTGGCCGCGGCTGCGATCTGGAGGCCGAAAGCGCGGTGTTCGATCGCCCCTCGGACCTTCGCCTGTTGCACCGCGATGGAGCCGGCGAACAGCACACCCGGCGGCGTTTCGTTCAGGGCCGAGTCGTTCGACCCGTTCACCGGGGTGGGAGTCGTCGTATTCTCCATCGTGTCATTCGTTTCATTCACGACGGAGTCGTTCGTCCCGTTCACGGTCGTGGTGTTCGTTGCATCCACGCCGGTGTCGTTCGTTGGAGTCGGGGAGGTCTGTTCGAGCGTGGTCGAATGGGCTGCCGGTGCGAGCGCCATTGCCGGTCCACTCACGGACACGATCACGGCGATCGCCACCAGCACGGCCAGGAGTCGATTCATGACAGTCGGTCGTTTGGCTGTGGGGGGTAAAGGTGGTGCAGATCGTCGGGGCGAATTTCGTCCAATTTATCCGGTTTGTGCCCGGTTTTTGCCGGATTTTTCAGAAACAGTAGACGAACGGGTAGAGCAGTCCGATTCGATCACCGTCCTCCAACCCAGTGCGAAACCCATCGAGGTGCTCGTTGAACCGGCCGTTGACGGTCACGCGGGCGTACCGGCGAACCCGCTCGCCCTCGGGGTTTCGATTCCACGTCCCGGGCAACTCCTCGGGTGGGTCAGCCCAGCCACGCGTGACCTCCTCGCTCTCCTCGCCTGCGAGGACGAGGTCCTCCACGTCGTATTCCTCGAAGAACGCCGAGCAAAAATCGGCGAGCGTCTCGCCGTCGAAGGTGTATTCGAAACGCGACTCGCCGACGGCCTCGTAGATGTGGCCCGTGCAACGCACGGTGACCGTCGTCGTGGTCCCATCCGTGCTTTCCACGTTGGCAGTTTGCATGTTCGTGTGGAGGGGCTCACCGAATAAATGCAGGGAGCCGCACATGTTCGTCAAATTGGGGAGCAGGGAGAAGGGAGCGGGCGCTCACCAACCCCATCGAGAACTCACCGACTGCCGTCCTCGATCGGTGCATATTCCAGTTCCCGGGTTGGCAATGGCCCGTCGTACTCGGCCGGTTCGTACGGACAGAGTGGATCGCTCTCGAACGGATCGCCCGTGTACGCGTAGGCTCTGGACCGGCTCCCACCACAGACGTTCCGATACTCACAGGCCCCACACTTCCCCCGGAACCGATCCTCGTCGCGGAGGGCGGAGAAGAGTTGGCTCTCCCGATAGATCTCGACCAGCGAGGATTCTCGCACGGACCCCGACGAAAGCGGCAGGAATCCCGAGGGAAAGACCGATCCCGTGTGACTGACGAAGGCGAACCCATCGCCCGCGCGAACCCCTCCTCGACGACCGATCGCGTCCCGTTTCGCCGGCGATTCCTGGGCGGACTGCCCCCGTTCGATCGCGACCCGGCGGTAGTGTGGGGCCTCCGTGGTTTTCACGCCGAAGGACCGTTCGGCCGACTGCTCGAGAAGCCAGGACATCACCGACTCGGCCCGCTCGGGACTGATGGGATCGAGAATTCGTCCCCGACCGATCGGCACGAGAAAGAAGACCGACCAGAGCACGGCCCCGAGGTCTTCGACGAGATCGGCGATCTCGGGGAGTTCCTCGACGGTCCCCGCCGTGACCGTCGTGTTCACCTGGAGCGGAATTCCCTGGCTCCGGGCATATTCGGCGGCCTCGACCGTCTGTTCGAAGGTGCCCGGTTCACCCCGAAACGTGTCGTGACTGTTCGCCGTTGCGCCGTCGATACTCACCGCGAGCCGCTTCAGCCCCGCCCGGGCCAGATCGTCGATGACGGCCGATGTGAGGGAATTCGTTCCGCTGGGGGTGAGTGTCATCCGAAGCCCCAGATCGGTTCCGTAGTCGATCAACTCCGGGAGGTCCTCCCGAGCGAGCGGGTCCCCGCCGGAGAGGACGACCAGCTGGTGCTCGTCGAACCGGGCAGCCTCATCGAGGAGTGCCTTCCCCTCCTCGGTATCCAGTTCGAGCGGATGTCGGTCGGGCTGTGCGTCCGCCCGGCAGTGTTCGCATTCGAGATCACACGCCTGTGTCACCTCCCAGATGAGAACGAAGGGGCGTTCGTCCGTGTCGACGTCACTCGGCGGGCCCATTGGTTCGTCCGTAGGACGGCCCGTACCAAGGGCACATGGCCGAACATATTCGTCGAACGGGCCTCGATTCGATCTCTCGGTCGGCGATGAGATTCGCAAACGAACTGCACGGACTCTCCTCAGAACTCCCGATTCACGCCGGTTTCGCCTCCTGAAGCGCCGATTCGACGTGATCGAACTGCAATTCGAACTCCCGCTTTCGCTGTGATTTGATCATCGTGCCATCGAGCACCGGGGCGAGCACGCCACCGAGGGTGAACTCGGTCGTGGCGATGGCCTCACATCCCTGCTCGGTCCGTTCGAGGCGGTACTCCGTCCACATGCGGTCGAAGATGCCCTCGGTCTGTTCGAACGCCAAAAGCGACTCGCTCTCGACTCGATCCAGCGTGAGTTCGAAGGTCGCAAATCCGATATCCCGCGAGACCGAGTAGGAGCCCCCCTCGACGTGGACCCTGTCGAAGCCGGACGCACGGACGAACGCCGAAATGTCACCCAGAATGACCTCCCTGACGGCCGATTTCGGGGCTGTGAACGGGCGTTTCACCGTGACGGATTCCATGGAAGTCCTACTCGCTCCTGGCCCCCATAGGTTCCGGCGAACCAGTTCGGTTGGACCGATACGGATTTATCCTCGAAACGACACCCTCCGAACATATTCGGCGGGCGCTCGGACCCACTCCACACCATCCATGCCCCAAGCGACACTGAGGATAACGATCCCCGAAACGCTCTGGATCGGATCGATGACCCGCGAGTATCCAAGCGCCGACTTCAGGGTTCTCTCGGCTGTCTCCGGGGATGAGACGGGAGTCGGCCTCGTGGAGATAACTGCCTCCGACCTTGACGCGGTGGTTTCGGCGTTCGAATCGGTCCAGGAGACCCGTGAGTTGAACGTGCTCGGCCGGGAGGGGGACACCGGACTGGTGCAATTCGAAACCACGGAGCCGACGCTCCTCTTCCCGATCGTCGGGTCCGGCATTCCCCTGGAGATGCCCTTCGAGATGCGAAACGGGGAGGCGATCTGGGAGATCACGACCTCACAGGAGCGCCTCTCGCAGTTGGGCGAGGAACTCGAGGCCTTCCAGATACAGTACACCGTCAAAGAGATCAGATATCACCTCGAGACCGAGACGCTGCTGACCGACCGGCAGTTGGCCATGATCGAAACCGCCCACGAGGCCGGCTATTATGACACCCCTCGAACCGCGACGTTGACCGAGGTCGCAGCGGCAGCCGGTATCGCCAAATCGACCTGTAGTGAGACCCTCCAGCGAGCCGAGGGAAAGATCGTCGACGAGTTCCTCGCAGAGGAGGATTCGGTGGGCGAATTCCAGTGACAGAGAAAGGAACATGTTCGGCGTTCAGCCCACCTGTACGCCCTCCATTTGTTCCCCATGGCACTCTTCAAGGGCGAGCCCGATCGAAGCCAGGGCTTCGACGAGTACGACGAGTTCGTCCCGGAACACGTCCCCGGGCCGGGACCGGCGATACTCGATCACGACGTGTTGTCCGGGGAGGAGCACGTGCGAGTCCATCAAATCGCCCGCGATGTCTTCGAGAAGCGGGGGGTCTATGACAGCACGTTCGGCTACAATCTGGCGAAGTTGAACCTGGACCACCGCCATCCAGACGCCGGATTTCGGTATGGCGTGACCGATGACGGAACACTCATCGCGGAGTTCACCCCCACGACCCCGTTCTGTCCACAGAGTTCGGTCCTGACGACCGCCGCCCACCGCGCCTGGAACGGCGAAGGGGAGGAACACGAGTTCGAGTTCGTCGAGATCCGAATCGACCCGATGCACCAGCACAGCGAGGCGGTCAACGAGAAGTTGCGAACGATGGATTCGGCGTGAATGACGAAGATCCAGCTGGTCAGTTCTCGCGTTCAGATCGTCTGAAGGTGATCAACTCGACGACTTCGGAAATCGTCTCGGGCCGGTGATTCCAGACGACGAGCCCCATGTTGATCGCAAACAGGATGACACCACCCCCGAATACGTTCCCCCCGACGACGATGACCCAGGTCGGCGCCCCCAGCACTTCCCCGACCCAGAGTGTCAGCAGTCCGATCGCGAGAAGGGCGAATTCGACGCGAGCGAGCCCCGAGTGATACAGGTCGTCGATCATGGGGACCGGTTCGTAGCCCAGTCTGTCGCTGTACTCGTGAAACCAGACGATGAAGGGGACGACGTGATAGAAGGTCCCGACGACCGTGAGAGTGAAGAACCCGACGAAAAGCAGGTGAGTTGCCCGTGGACTGCCGAATCGGAGAAAATAGGACAGCGGATCGGCCAGCCAGCGCGGCGTCGTGAGTGCCACCCATCCGAGGACGGAGAGGCCAACGAGCCAGTACCGCCGAAGCATCGGTCCCCTCGCCACCTGTGCGCCCCAGAGTCGCCGGATGAGAATCAGCGCGAACGCCGAGAGACCCGCAAGCACGAGGGTGGCCCCGAACCGACCGAAGATGGGAGCCTCCAGCAATCGACCGAACGCCAGCACGAACACGCCCACCGGGAGGGAGATCATCTCCACGTGGGCGAGGTGGGTATCGATCCGGCTCGGGGCAGCCTGCGTGAACATCGGGCCGAGCTGGTACAGGGCACCGACGATGGTGAGCGAGACGAACCCGAATACCGTGAGGGTGAGATGGGCCAGCAACAGGCCACTCGCCGAGATCGGAAGGGGATCGAGAATCCGATAGGCGAACGACGTCGCCAAAAGCCAGCCGAACACGGTCGCGAGCAGGAGCGACCCGACGGCGAGAAGGAAATGGGCCTCGGTGATGTCCATCTCGCTCACCGGGGGCATCGACCGGACGATCGTGTAGCCAAAGAGCCAGAACCCGAGGAGGAGAATACCAGCCGTCACGGGAAACCACGCGTAGGCACTCGAGAAGAAGACGCCGACGATCCCACTCACCCCGAGGACGACGAGCCAGAGACTCACGAGCGAGAGGCGTTCGGAGTACAGTTTCCTCCCCGACCAGACGGGCACGAACTGGATCATCGCTCCCATGATGGTGAGCCCCAGCCACCCGGCCAGCAGGAGGTGGAGTGTCCCCACGCTGCTCGCGCGAATCGGGAGCACCAGTGGCCCGAGACTGGCAACCCCACCCCCGATCAACAGCAACAGTGCACCGACGAGAAAGTGCGCAAACGGCAGCGAGAGCGGCGGTTGTCGATCGACGTCCAGATCGGAGGTGGGTGGTTGCATCGTGAAATGAGAAGTTAGGCGATGGATGGATTCTCGGCGGCGGGAGTTACAAGCATTCCCATCCATTCTCGGCACGAAATGGAGGAAGGTGCTCCCCCGAATATATTCGCCCCCGGGATCCGCCCTCGATCGAATATGTTCGGCACAATCGTTGCCCGGTGTCGGGCCAAGCCCGATACATGGACTTCGAAGGCCTGCTGGAGGGAGATGGCGTCCCAGCCGAGAGCGATCCGACGGTGGTCGACGTGCGAGATCTGCCGCCACCCGAACCCCTGCAGGAAACCCTGGGTACCCTCGAGGGGATGGAGGAGGACGGGCTGTTGGTTCAGGTCAACGATCGCCAGCCCCAGCATCTCTTCCCGATGCTCGAGGAGCGGGGATACGAACACGAGAGCATCGGCGACGATCCGGCCTATACGGCCATCTGGAAGGCCTGATCCGAATTCGATCGAAGCGGTCTATTTCGATCGACTGCTTGTTCCACGCGATCCATCTAGTCGCCCCACTCGATCAACCGTTGCTCGCCCTCGAGCGCCCGGAGGTCGCTCACCTCGCGAGTGACTTCGAGGGTTCCCCGGTACGTTCCCGACTCCCCGCGGAGCGCGTGGTAGTCGATGACCACGAACGCCCCGTCGTTCTGGATCCAGAATCGGGCCACGTCCTCTTCGTCGGCCTTGAACGCCTCGAGGATCTCCTCGACCGTGTCCACGCTCTCGGGCGGATGGCAGTTCTGTACCGTTCGGCCGATGATCGAGCCGGACCGGGGAAAAATCCGCTCCTCGGGGTTGTTGAAGTAGCGGACGCGGTCGTTCTCGTCGACGTAGGTGACGTCGACCGGAATCGTATCGAGCAGGAGCTGGAGTTGCTCGAGGTCGAGCGTTCCGGTGTCCAATCCGAACGCCACCGAGCCTGCGGACGGTTCGACGTCACCACGGGCGTCGCCTGGAGTGGGCGCCGGTTCCGTCTCGGACCCTGTCTCGAGAAGCGGGAACGACGGTTCGATCTCGAAATACCCGATGTCTCTGCTCTCCCGCTGGATCCGTTCCCACTCGTGGTGGGTCAGGGTCTCGAGTGCCACCGGGAAGAGAATGGATTCCTCCTTGAATAGCAAATTCCGACTCACCGTCGTGAATCGAGTGACGAGCCGCGACAGCGTCTCCGGATTCGGTCCGGATTCCCCACTGAGGTCCTCGATGGTCGAGCGAAGCGACCGAAGATCGTCGTGAATGGACCACATGACCCCGAGTGAGCGGTCGTGTTTCCAGTGTTCCTCGAGGTACGGAAACAGTTCGTTTTCCTTCCGAAGGAAGTGCCGATCGATCCCCTCCAGGGCGACGATGTGGTCCTGCAGGTCGGTCACCGCCTCGAGCGGCGGGGAGGAGGCCGCCGAGATCTTCCCCGCGGCCGTCTCGAGTGCCTCGACGTGGGACTCGATCGCACGATTTTCCCGCAACATGTTGTCTATCGGGTGCCCGCGGTCGGGTCGTTCCCAGTCGTGGGCTTCGAGGGCCGGACGAAACGTCACGAGGATCGGCTCGATCTCCTCCTTTACCGCCGGCACCGATATCCCATCTTCCAGTAATTCGTGCTCGACCACCAGCACGTCATAGGGCGTTACCGATTCGATCGCGGCTTCGTACTCCCCCGCGATCTCCGAGGCGGTGGCCCCCTCGTGAATCCGCCTGACGAACTCGAGGAGTGAGCGAACCCGGGGAGATTGCTCGACGTTGTCGATGAATTCGGACATGATTCAAGTGCGTCTCCATAGGTTTGAGATGGGCTAATACCTTCTGCAGGGGGCCTGAGAGGGCCGTCGAGGGCATACTAACGTTGTGCCATACATGTTCGGCTTCACCGTTATGGATGGACACGAGATAGTCCCGGTAGATGGACCGATACCGGTGGCTCCCGCCCATTCCACCCGAGCACGGGGCCAAAACGCTCCTGCTCGTCGCGCTCGCGACGCCGCCGAGCATCGGCATCGGTGCGGAAGCCCCCGACGAAGCCGGGGTAATCCCCGCTTATTTGCTCGTGATTGGAATCGGCGCTGGAACGATGCTGTTTCGCGAGGCGACCCGGCAGTTCCTCCAGGCGGCTGCCGGTGATCGGCGCAGAGACGGGGCCATTGCCGTTTTCGAAGCGGTGATTCTCGTCGGGTTAACGGGCGGTTTGATGGTCCTCGAGGGGACAAGATGGGGACTCCTGCTCCTCCTGCCGATGGGAGGGGCGAGTGAGGCCTGGCTCACTCGAAACGGGGGTTCGAAACCGCTATTGAAGGCGGGGGGTGGCGTCCTCGTGATTGGAATCCTCGTGCCAGTGGGCCTGCTCCTGTTAGGATTGACCGACCCCGCGACCCTGGTCGTCGGGTACGGGCTGTTTTCGGGATATCACCTGCTGGCGGTGCTTCGCGTCGGCGCCACGGTAGAAGCGCTGGAAGCGGTCCGATCGAATGTTCTCCCCGTTCCGACCGCCGCCGTGTTGGTCGCCGTCGTCGGGTACGCCGGCGGTGTCCTTGGAGTCGGAGCGCCGATCGTCTTCGGTCTGTCCCTCCTCCGCTCGGGCCACCTGGAGCGGCGGGACGGGAAGCCGTCGCTCAAACGCCTCGGACAGGCAGAAGCAATGCTCTCCCTCGCCTTCGTGGGAGCCGGCCCATTCCTCCTGGCCTGACGGATCTAGGCCGTCGTGCTGTCCCCGGACGGATCGTACCAGTCGACGAGATTTCGAATGGCCCGCCGGAGGATTTCGCTGGCCGTCGACTTGCTGACGCTCGTGCGATCGGCGACCGCCTGGATCGACGCCTCCCGGGGGATCTCGAAGTAGCCCGCCCGGTGGGCCGCTTCCAGAACCTCGGTCTGGCGAGTCGTCAAACCTGGCCCCGTCGATGTTTCGACGGCGTCGCCGATCCGATCGACGCGAAAGTCGAGGCCGGATTCACGCAGGTGAGTGCTGAGCTGGGAGAGGCGATCCTGTGAGGTGGTGAACTCCCAAAGGGCGGTGCCTGCGGTGATGTGAATTGGGGTCTCGAGGGGAACGCCCGCGGCCAGGAACGGTTCGAGAATGCTCGTCTCCGCCGTCTCGATCTGAAAGGCCGCCCTGTTGGTTCCCACCGAGAGCAGGTCGACCGCCCTGAGTTCAGCCCGTTTCTGCAATCGCTCGAGGATCGCACTCGGTTCGGCCGTCTCGGCCTCGATCACCGCGTGGCCGCTCGCCTCGTCCACGAGAATCGTTAGCACCCGAAAGTCCGTCTCGGAAAACCTGTGAGTGACGTCGTGGACCCAGGTTCCCTGGGGCATCTCGATCGTCAGTTTTGCCACCGGCATTCGATCGTGCCGACGATCGCAAACCAGGTATAAACGATCACGCACATGTTCGGCTTCGCCCACATGTTCCCGACAATCCATTCCCCTCCCTGGGGCAAAGGCAGGTCCACATGTCCCGTCTCACTGGACTGCTCGTCGTGGCGGTGCTAACTGGTCTTGCCGTTGGTCCGGGGATGGCCGTCGCAGCCGAGGACCCCCGGTTCGAAACCACGATTGGGCAGAACTACGTCGTTCCCGGACAGACCGAATCGCTTTCCGTGACGCTTCTCAACGACGCCGAAGACGCCGATGACCGGGTCGAACCGGCGACGAACGTCGTGGTCGAACTCGAACCCGGAGATACGCCGTTTACGGTCACCTCCGGCCCGCGATACCTCGGCACGGTCCGGGACGGACAGCCGCGACAGATCCGATTCGCAATCGACGTTCCCCAGAACGTCGAGTCGGGTGTCTACACCCTCCCAGTCGAAATCACCTACGAGTACGACGGCGACGAGCGGGAAACGACGACCGCGAGCGTTCGAGTGCGAATCGCGGATCGAGCGAAATTCGCCCTCGTCGAAACGACCGGCGACGTCATGGTGAACTCGGACGGGAAGATGACCGTCACTGTCGAAAACGTCGGTTCGGAGGGGGCCACAGAAGCGACCCTGCGGATGAAATCCCGGAATGGCGCGATCGCCTTCGAAGGCGCCCAGTCAGGCGTCCGATCGGTCGGAGCGTTGGCCCCCGGCGAACGTCGGACGGTGACGTACACGATCACCGCGACTGACCGGGCCAATCCCGGACGCTATCCCGTGACTGGCACCGTCAGGTACGACAACGAGGACGGCGCGCGGCGGGCATCCAGACCGCTTTCTGGAACCGTCTCCGTGATCCGGGAACAGTCGTTTTCCCTGCGCGTCGGTGACGCGGACCTCCGCGTGGACCGGGAGGGAACGATCTCGGTCTCCGTCCGAAATACCGGCCCCAGATCCGTCACGAGCGCGAATCTCGTGCTCCAGAGCACGGGCAGATCGATTCACCCCGAGCAAACGGAATTCGCGCTCGGAACCCTCGAACCCGGAGAATCGACGAACGCGACCTTCGAAATGACCGTGGACGACGACGCCATGGCGACGCCCCGACACCTCCGGTTCCAGGTGACCTACCGGGAGAAAGACGGGGACCGAAAAGCCGGAGATCGACACGCTCTACGCGTAAATATCGATCCACAGCGCCCCGTCTATGAGGTGGAGCCAGTCGATGCGAGCCTTCCCGCGGGGACGGTCGAATCGGTGAGCGTGAAGATCACCAACCTCGAATCGAGCACACTCACCTCGATCAATGCGGAGGCCTACACGGACACCCCCATAACCATCATCGACGATTCAGCCTTCGTGAACGAGCTCGAACCGGGAGAATCGACGACGCTCGAGTTCCAGGTTGAGGCCCCTGGAGACGCCCTCAGGAAGGACTATCCCATCTCGCTCGACTTCCAGTACGACCAGCCTGACGGCGAAACGAAGCTCACCGACACCTACGACGTCCCCGTTTCGATCACCGAGGCGACGACACTCCGGGATCGAGTCGCAGAGTCTCTCGAGGCGATCGACGTCCCGACTGACTCGCTACTGGGCGTGGTCGCCGGCTTCGGGATAAGCACGTTCGGGTTCGGAACGATCGCCCTCTATCGTCGTCGGCGACGATGAGCGAGTCCACGGGCATCGCGGCGAGGATCGCCGACATCGTCGTCGACCGACCGGGAGCGGTGGTACTCGTGTTTTTGCTCCTCACCGCGGGCTTCGGGGCGGGACTTGGGCGGGTTTCCATGTCCGGGGGGACCGGTCAATTCACCGAGGCCTCGTCGGCCCAGGCGAGTTACGATACGGTGGAGGAGCAGTTCGGGTCGACGTTTGCCGTCGAGGACGGCACCACCATCGTGATTCAACGAAACGACAACGTTCTCAGCAAGTCCTCGTTGCTGGGGATGCTCGACGTACAGGTGGGCGTCGACTCCAGAGAGAGCCTCCGGGTACAGCAGACGACGAGCCCGGCGACGCTTCTCGCCCGTGAACTCGATCCCACCGCCACGTCCCTCGCGACCCAGACCCGAACGATCAAAGAGGCCACGCCGGCCGAGATCGACGCCGCAGTGGCTGAGGCGGCTGAGACAGTAGCGTTTCGAAAACTCGTCAGCGAGGACTTCAACCCCAAAACGGCCCGGGCGACGGCCGCACTCGCCGTGATCACCCACGAGGTGCCCGGACGCGAAGAGAGTGCCGTCGGCGTCACCGCAGACAGTGCGTTTCGGGAGACCCAGCTGTCGGTTCGAGCCATCGTCCAGAGCTACGAGGGGGACTTCACCGTGTACGGGAGCGGCATCATTGCCGCGGAGTTCTCACAGATCATCGTCGACTCGCTGCAGATCGTCGTCCCGGCAGCCGCGGTCTTGATTCTGGGGCTGCTCCTCGTGGCCTTCAGGGACCTCCTCGATTTCCTGATCGGCGTGTTCGTCCTGCTGACCGCGCTCGTCTGGACCTTCGGCTTCATGGGCTGGGCCGGGATCGCGTTCTCCCAGCTCCTGATCGCGATCCCCCCGCTGCTCCTCGGGGTGGGGATCGACTTTGGCATCCACGTCATCAATGGCTACCGGGAACGGGCCACGAAGGCCGGGTTCGCGGCCGCGATGAAACCGACGATGACCCAGCTCGTGATCGCCTTCAGCATCGTGACCGGAACCACGATCCTCGGCTTTGGCGCCAATCTGAGTAGCCAACTCGCCCCGATCAGGGATTTCGGACTCGTGGCCGCCATCGGCATCTTCGTCACCTTCCTCGTCTTCGGGATCTACCTGCCGGCCCTGAAGGTGCTCGTGGAGCGGTTCCGCGAGTGGCTTCACCGACGGGGCCCAGCGTCCCTCGGTCACACCGGCGTCAAGAGTCCAATCGGGAAGGACGGCAGCGTCCTCGAACCCATGCTCACGGTCGGAATCCGCATCGGACGGCGAGCACCGCGGCTCGTCTTGGGTGTCGTGCTCGTGACTGCCCTCCTCGCCGGGGGGTACGGTGCGGGGGTCGAAACGAGCTTCTCCGACGAGGATTTCCTCCCGCCGGAGAACATCCCGAAGTATATCACGAACGCCCCACAGCCATTCGGGACGGGCACTTACACCGTCACCGAGTCGACGAATTTCCTCGAGGCGAACTTCGAGACGTCCCGCGCTGACTCCCTGACGATCTACTACGAGCGCCCGATGACCACGGACAGCAGCCTGGAACTCATCCAACACGCGGGAATGGACCCGCCCTCTGTCATCGTTCAGACCGGCAGGCGGAGCGAGAGCGGAAGCATCCAGACCCTCATCGACAGGTACGCGGCCCGATCGCCCGCCTTCGCTCGGCTCGTTGCCCGGAACGATCGCGACGGCGACGGCGTCCCGGACGACGACCTCGAGGCGATATACGCGGCGCTTCGGGATTCCCCGCTCGGGGGCAGGGTGGACCGCTACCTCACCGCCGACAATCGACGGACGGTCATCTACTACGACGTCGAGAGCGGCGCCACCCAGGCCGCGGTGGCGGCGGCCGGCGACGAGATGGCCTCGCGGCTTCGCGGCGACGCAACGGCCACCGGCACCACCTTGATCTTCGCGGACATCGCCGACCTGATCTACGAGTCCGCGATCGTCAGTCTGCTGGCAGCGATCGGAATCACGGCGGCGTTCCTGGTGGTCGTCTACCACCTGCTCTTCCGTGAGTGGTCACTGGGGCTCGTGAACCTGCTGCCGATCTTGCTCACCGTCACGCTCGTTCTCGCGACCATGCGCGCCTTCGACATGAAGTTCAACGCGCTCACCGCCACGCTTCTCGCGGTCACCATCGGGATGGGCGTCGATTACTCCGTCCACCTCGTCCATCGATTCAGGGAGGAACGCGAGCGGACCGGTTCCGTCACCGAGGCGCTCTATCCAACGATGCGGGGGACGGGTGGCGCACTCACGGGCAGCATGCTCACCACCGTTTTCGGGGTCGGAATCCTGGGAATCGCGATCACGCCGATCCTTCAGACCTTCGGCATCCTGACCGCCCTGAGTATCGTGTACGCCTACCTCACCTCGATGACCGTCCTGCCGGCCACGTTGCTCCTGTGGGATCAATACCTGAGGAGCGCCACGGGCGAGACCACAGACGCCAAAGCGACCCCCGGTGGAAGAAGGCCCGGAGCGGACGAATTCGAGTGGATCGCCGATGGCGAAGCCGGGTCCGACTAACAATATCCCTTCCCTCGGTCGTTGCACCGATAGGATGTCCTGTACATCAGCCAAAACAGTCCTCACCGGTCGTTTCTCCGAACCGATCCATCGCGGCAGATACCCGCTCTGCCGCCCTGTCGGCACGAGCTTCCAGCTCCGTTCGAATCTCCCCCTCCTCGAGAAGGTCGAGATTCGGTTCGACGGTCCGAATCGCCGCCCACGCGGCGCTCACGGTCAAATAAAGTGCCGTGTGCAGGTCCTGCCGAACGCTTCCGTCGATCAGCTCGGCGAGATCGAGAGCCTCCTCGAGAACGGTCACACATGCTTCGGCAATCGAGAGCGGGATGCCAGTCGCCCGGCTCACCGCCCCCGCGTCGGGGTCCCCCGTTTGTGCTCCAAAAAGCGCATCGATGGCCTGGGCATCCTCGGTCGCCAGCGTGAGGAGGACAGATCGCTTTCGGGAAAGCCGCTCTCGAGCGAGCGTCAGTTCTCCGGAATCGGTGTCACCGCCCCGCTCCCGGGTGTGAAGGGCAGCCATCTCGGCGAGCGCGGCCCCAAATGCACCCGTCAGTGCGGCCGCCGAACCGCCGGCAGGGGCGACACGCGTGGAGGCGACCGCCTCGAGGAACTGACCGATCTCGTGTGTGCTGTAATCCATGATCTCGAACCCGCCTGATTGCAATTTCGTGCCCATCCACTTCATCCTGGGTCCCGTGGAAGCAGTTTCGCTTCTGTTAGGTTACAACTCCGTCGCGAGCGTCTTGATGAGTTTTGCCTCGACGGCGTTCAGCCGCTGTGAAAGCGCCGATCGCGTCACGTTCAGGTCCTCGGCGAGATCCGACAGCGACGCCTTCCGCGGGGTAGCGTAGTAGCCCCGACTGACCGCCTCCTCGACCACCTCACGCTGCTTGTCCGTCAACGAGATCTTCTCGGAGAGACGATCGCTTCGCTCGGTTCCGTTCCGCTCTCGTTCCGCCCCGCTCGTGAGTCGGGTCAATTGCCACTCGTCGCCGCTCTCGCGGAGTCGATCGGATAACTCGTAGAGTCGCTCCCGAGAGTCGATTACGGCGGTGATTTCGAGCGACCCGTCCGCGACGGAGATTTCGGCGGGGCTGATGCCGGGTTCGCACACGTGGGGACAGGTGCAGGCATCGGTAATCGAGCCGGACACGACGGTCCGATCGGTTCCCCGCTGGCTCCTGACCGTGAGAGAAACATGACACTGTTCGCCCACCAGCTGCACGTGACCGGTCAGCGCCCTTTCGCCGAACTCACGGACGGGACATGAGCTATTTGCCACGGGGTCGATTTCCAGTTCGGCCCACAATCGATCCCCCTCGCTCCGCGGCCCGGATTCTGTCGGGTCAAATTCCAGCGACGTCCGTTGGTGAGTGGCCATGAATTACGACGTTCGGAACGCTGCGGTCGGATTTGCCGATCGATCCCCCAGGCACCGGGGGCGATTCACCAGGCACCGGGGGCGATTCTGTGTCCGCATACCGACACCTGTGGGCCGTGTCCCCGATAAGGTACTGTGCAGATATCTAGAGGCAGGCAAAAATCGACATCTAGTTGTCTTGAATCGGTTCGAAAAACCGAAAATCACGACGGATATGTCGAGGATCGAAACGGCCCGACGAACCGGACCCTACCGAGTCTTCGGAAGACGACCGCTTCTCACGAGAGCGGATCGAGGCCTGGAGACCAGATCCAGCGTCTCGATCACGATCGATATCCCTTCTCACCCCCCTCTCACTCCCGTCCGGCCTCGAACAGGGCACCAGCAATTTTCAATTGGGCGTGTCGCAGGTGGTGGTTCACCGTGGAACCCGCGACGCCGAGGTCCGCGGCGAGATCCTCGATGGTGCTCCGCCGCGGCCACTCGAAGTAGCCGGCGAAGTACGCCGATTTGAACACCTCGAACTGTCGGTCGGTGAGGAGTTCACGGATGGAGTCGGTCGTCTCGGCCCCGAGCACGGCCTGTCGTTCACTCTCTGTTTTCGCCACGAAGTCCGCATCGTCGTCTTCGGACTGAACGAATCCGACCGTGGTCTCGATGTCGGTGTTCCGGGGCACCTCCAGGGTGTAGGTTCCGCTGCCGTCCTCGATGTCGATACCCTGTAACCGGGCCCGTCGGTGGGCGAATTCCGAGATGACGGACTCCTCGCCGAAGGACACCTTGACCCGATGAGGCGGGTTTTCGACGGCGATCGGGGACACGTCCACGATTCCCGGTTCGGAGCCGGCAAGTTCGAGAACCTCGGTCGGGTCGGCCCCCTCGACCTGCAGGTAGGCATCGATGGACTCCCGCTTTGGACCCGCGACGACGCCGTCGAGCCAGATGTGACAGCCGAGTTCCGCTGCGGTTCGGACGAGGGGAAACTCCGTGTCCGTGACGTCGAAGGTGAGTTCGACGACGGTGTCCGCGAAGAGCAGTTTTTTGTCCGTGATGGCGTCGATCGAAAACCCGACGGTTTTCCCGAGCGTCCGCAATCCGGATCGCTCCCGTTCGCTGAAGGCGTACTCCCGGTTCGTCCGAACCACCAGAACGCCGAAGACGGTTTCTCCGTGCGTGAGCGGGATTGCGGCGACAGCGTGATCGGTCTCACCGGATTCACTCCCGTCGATTGCGGTGTGGGAGACCGAATGGCTGATCTGCAACTGTCCGGTCTCGAATGCGGCCTCGAGGGTGTCATACAGGGGATCGGACGCCTCGATCACGGCCGATTCGCCAGCTCCCTGTCGATCGGCGGTCGTCCGAACAGTGAGTGTGGGGCCCCCGGCCCGGTGAGCGGCAATCCACGCCGAGTCATAGAGCCCGGAATCGGTGAGGGACGTACACAGAGTGGACTCGATGCGGTCCTGATTCGAGGATTCGACCAGTTCCTGGGTGATGGCCAGGACGAGATCAGTGATCCGGTTGAGCGATTCGAGTTCGTCACGCTGCTGGCGCAGTGTCCGCTCGCGCTCCTTTCGCTCGGTGATGTCCTCGATGACGATCATCACGCCCTCGAGGGTCTCTTCCCCGCCCGGGACCGCCGCAAGCGACAGACTCACGTCGACGCGGTTGTCGGATTTCGTCCGCCACTGCGCCTCCACGCCGGAGATCGGACCCTCGACGATCGCCGCGGAGAGGAGTTCTCGGAAGGACTCCCGTTCCGGGTCGGGGATCGCCGGATTCGCCGACCCCTCGACTGCGGCGGCCTCCCAGCCGAATATGTCCTCCGCAGCGGGGTTCCAGCGTTTGACCTGCCCCTTCGGCCCTGCGATGAGGATGCCAGCCGGTGAGGCCTGAATCAACGCCTCCAGCTTTTCGGTCGTGGTTCTGAGTTCGTCGATGTAGGCCGGCAGATCGGTCCGCATCTCCTCGAGCGAGCGCCCCAGTTCACCGGGGATCCGCTCCTCGAAGACTGGGTCGTCGAACTTTCGGCGGGCGAGGGCCTGGGCCTGTCGGGAGGCCGTTTCGTGATAGGCCTGGACCGCCTCGAACGAACGGGACAGTTGGGCGAGTTCCGAGCGCTGTTTGTGATCGGGTAGCGAGGTGTCCAGAGGCAGGTCCACTCCAGAGACGGATTCGGTCTCCCCCCTGGCCAATCGACGGCCCACACGGGCGATGTCCACCATCGGCAGCCCGAGGTACCGTCTCGCCGCAAACGCGCCGAGCCCCGCCACGAGCAGGTCGATGACGAGGAGGACGAAGAGGACCCGCACGAGCACGGCCCGCCGCTGACGGAGGACGACGGCAAATTCGGCGGTGATGGTGTCGCTCAGCGAGAGCAAGACGTCACTTTGCTGGTTCACGTACCGGAGCGAGCGGCGAAATTTCGTCGTGTCCGGATCCGCGGTCAGCACGGTTTTGACGTGGGGCCGGTACTCGGTCCAGGCTGTCTGGAGCTGGCCGAGCTCGGGTTCCAGTCGAGGGGGTGCCTCGATTAACTTCTCGCCGCGAAGGATCACCTGGGGGACTCCTCTCGATTCGGCATTGGGATTCAGTTTCTGGTCGGGGACGGTTCCGCCCGCCATCAACGACTCGAGGTTCTGCTCGAACCGGTCCCGGGCGACGCGCAGTTGATCGCGAGCGTAATCGGGATTCTCGCCACGGGAGATCTTGTTCGCGAGACGGGCCATGCGCTGGCTGAGCATTCGCTCCTGTCCGGCGATGTTGACCGAATTGCCCAACTGCTCGGCCTGCTGGTGGTAGACGTAAATCACCCCGATGTTGAGACTCGCAACGAGAATCATCACCACGAGCAGCAGGGAGACCTTCTCGAAGAGCTTCAGGCGGGTGTTGAGCGAGGTGAGGAGTCCGGACATGGCTCGCGAGGGCCGTTCGAATACCGTCGCGGCGGCGAGAAGAAAGTATCGCCGAACGGGATCGGAACGCTGTGTGCGGACTGAAATCCGAACGGGTTGTTCCGGACGAAATCCGAACGGTTCGGAACCGTCAACCCTGCCGAGTTATCCGTCGGGAACCCGATTGAGCATGTGATCATCCGCCGAGGCAGTGCCGGTGCCCTCCTCGAGGAGCGTCTCCACGTCTTCCCCTCTGGCACCGAGGGACCGTGCTGCAGTCTCCCGGACGACCTCAACCTCGGAATCGTCCTCCAGCGTGGACGTCAATGCCGCTTCCACCGCCTGATCGTCGTCGTACTGACCGAGCAGTTTGACCGCCCACTCCCGGACGCGGTCGCTCGGGTCCGAAAGCGCCACGAGCAACTCCTCGCGGGCCCCCTCCCGGCGAATCCGCGTGAGCGAAATCAGCGCGTTTCGTCGCACGCCCTCGGCCTCATCCTCGAGGAGGGATTCGAAACGCTCCTCGAAGGCCTCTCGAGCCAACCGATCGAGGGCAACCGTGGCCTCGGCCCTGACCCACTGATTCTCGTCGGTTTCCAGCACCTCGAGTACCACCTCGGGATCCCCATCGAGTTTCCCGAGCGCCTCGATTGCGAACTGTCGAACCTGGTCGTCCGGGTCGGTTCTGGCCAGCGAGACCAGTTTCTCCCTGACCGGGTCGCCCACCTCCCGTCCCGCAAGAGCGAGAGACGCCCGTCGTCGAGTGGGCGCGTCGGGGGCCTCGAGCATTTCCGCGAGGGTATCGACGGGAGCGTCCTCCACGGGCGTGACGTCAGCGGCCGAATAGTCGGCTGGCTCGGCGTTGCCGAGGGTGATGCCCCGAACCTCCGTCACGCCATCCCTTCCGACCGCGTCTCGATCGGGAGACTCATCGGTCATCCAGGCACCCCCCGGTCGGAATCGGCCCCGCCGAAAAGAACGAGGGCGACCAGCACTGCCACCGCACCTGGAACTGTCGTGGGAACCCCGGCAGCGAGGACCAGCAGTCCGGCGAGTGCCAAGGAAATCGCCCCCCGTTCCACCCCGGAAGCGACGGCCGCCGTGCCACCGACCGCTCCGAGCGCCAGGAGGACGAGCGGGAGGTCAATGATCCCGAGTCCGAGAAGCGAAATCGCTGCCGTGATCACTGGCGATAGGAGCCCGATCCCGAAGACCACCGTCCCCGCGAGGACGCCAGCCCCGAGGCTTCGGGCGGAGATGCCCGTGTACGCTGGCGTCCCCGCAATTGCGAGCGCCATGCTGAGCGATCCGATCCCCCGGGTGAGTGCCGGTTCGACGCCCAGACTCGCGCTCAACGAAGAGAGGACCCCCACCACGAAGGCAATGGTCACACCGGACTGCAGGAGTGTCCGTCCGTCGGTGGAGGCGGGGCGATGGGACACGGCCAGCAGCACGCCCGCGACCCCGAGCGCGGCGATCGAGGGCCCGGTCGCGGTCGGTGAAACGAGTGCCAGCCCGCCAAACACGCCGGCTGCAAGCATGGCGACGCGGACGAGGGGCGCCGACGCGGTGTACCCCAGCGCGAGTGCGGCCATTGCCGGGCCGGCCAGCGCCGCGGCCTCGATCGGCGCGCCGAGGGGCTGCAGGGGCATCCTGGGCCCGAGGGGCGTGTTCGTCCCGATGGTGAAGAGGAGCTGTGCCACCGTTGGCACCACCGCGAGCAACCCGGCCCATCGATGGATCGTTCCCCGGTCGCTTCGATCGGGTGCGGGCTCGGCGACGGTCCGCCCACCGAGAATCGTGCCGGTCATTCGGCGTTCACCGCGGGGTTGGATTCGAGGGCCGTGAGATCAGCCCGGACGAAGCGGACCGCGAAGTCCACGACTTGCTCGTAGATCCCGGTCTCCGGTTCGCTCTCGACGGCTTGCTGCACGGACGTGACGAACGGTTCCAGGTGCCGATCGAGAAAGTCCGCTCGAGCCCGTCTGGCATCGGTTTCGCCGGTCGCCGCGAGGCGCGAGAGGTACCCGGCGAACTCCAGTTCGAGCGGGAGATAGTCGTGATGTTCCCGCTCATCCTCGTCGATCTCGACGTCGAAGTAGTCGTAGGCGCGGGCGAGATCGAGGTTCACGTCGTTCCACGATCGGTCGACGTGTTCTGACTCGTAGAGCGGCACGACAGGGTCCGGATATCCGACGGCGAAGAGGTCGTTGAATCTGGCACAGAGGAGGTCGTAGTCGTCGTCGGTCTCGACAGCGGGGACCTCCACCTCGAGATCCGTGCGCTCGAGGATCGCTTCGAGTTCCGCGAAGAGGGTGCCGTTGGCCAGTCCCTCGGCGACCTCCCGGGGAGGCTCCTCGAACAGGCTCGCCAGGACACCATAGACCGTTCCGCGGGCGAGATCGGCTGTCTCCTCGACCGGGCGCTCGTCGGTGTCTGTCAGCGTTGCCATCGGTCTATCGCCCCCGTCGGGCTCGCGCAGCGATCAGGAGCGCGACCACGATCCCGATTCCCGCGATCGCCCAGAAGAGATACTGGGCGGTCGGCCCGGTGGGCTCCGGGCCGAGCGGGAGGGTGTACCACTGGCTGTACGCGTGGTGTCCGGCCCGTTCGTCGTTCGCCCCGTTCCAGACCGCGAAGGCGACCTCCACGTCGGTTTCGAGATCGAAGTCGGCTCGCGCGTCCTGACCGGTGCGGAGCGAGCGTTCGAAAACGACCGTCCACGTCCCACTCCGGTGACTGGCGCTGGTTTCGATGGTGGTGTTCTCCATCGCGGTGATGCTTCCGGGATTGTACCCGCCGGCGAGGGCCTCCTCGGGCCCGGAGGCAGCGGTCCAGTACCAGAGGTTCACCGGCGTCGCCTGACTGCCGAGCTGGACGCTCGGTTCGGTCGAAACGTTCGCGGGGAGCTGGACGGCCGCCCCATCGCTAAAGGCCCGCAGTGACGACTCGGTGGCGTTCACCGTCGTGTCTTTCCACCGCATCCAGACGTATATCTTCGAATCCGTGTAGGCAGTTTTGACCGAGACCGCCTCGGTTGCCACCACGTTCGCACCCGGGAGTCCGGATGGAGCACTCGTCAGGGGAATTTCGCGGCTCTCGATGTCACTCCAGGCCGTCCCGTTCGGTGTCGAGAGTTCCGCGTCCGCCCCCGGTTGATGGCTCACTGGCACCTGGTTCGCCGGCACGCCGGCAGCGATCGCCGGGAACAGCACGGCGGTGACCAGCACCAGGAGGGCCACCCCGAGGACGGAACCGGTAAAGCGAGTGGGACTCATTTTTCGAACACCTCCAGCCGATACTGTTGGGCGGGATTCTCACTCGTGAGGATCTCCATGACCTCGCTGTCCCCGCCGCGATTGACCTTCGCCCGCTCTCGCTCGAGGGTGTTCATCGTGTCGTGGACCCGTTCGCCGAAGAGGTCCTCGAGGTACGAGCGGGGAATGCGATCGATGTCGGTGGTCTCCCCGGCACTGTCGATCTGCGGGGGTGCAAACGGCGGGATGTAGTAGACGTTCGGATCGGTCCGGTACTCCGGATGGAGCGGCAGCGCGACCTCGTACTGCTCGACCAGCTTGTAGATGGGTCCCTGCCGGTCGTCGAGGAAGCCCACCATCCGAAGCTGGGTCGTGCACTCCTCCGCACAGATCGGTCCGTGCACCTCGCCGTCCGGCCCCTCGCCCTCGAGGCGTGGATAGCAGAAGATACACTTCTCCGAGCTCTTCTTTGCCGTGTTGTAGTAGACCTTCTTGTAGGGACACCCCTCCACGCAGTACCGGTATCCCCGGCATCGTTCCTGGTCCACCAGGACGACGCCGTCCTCGGCCCGCTTGTAGATCGCCTGTCGCGGACAGGCCTCCACGCAGGTCGGATGCGTACAGTGATTGCAGATCCGGGGCAGGTAGAAGTAGTAGGAGTTCGGGTGTTCGCCCGCGCCCTGATCCTCGTCCCAGTTCGGGCCCCACTCCGGAGTCCCGCCCTCCGGCCGCAGGGCCTCCGTGCTCGGGGACCTGAGTGCCTCCTCGTAATTGAATTCCCACGCCTCACCGTACTCCTCCTTTGCGGGCAACTGCCCGTCTTCGACGTCGTTGCGTGAATCGGATTTCCAGCCCCCGCCCTTCTCCTCCCAGTCCTTCGGATATCCGGCACCGGGACGGGTTTCGACGTTGTTCCAGTACATGTACTCCGCGCCGTCGTGCTCAGTCCACGTCGTCTTGCAGCCGACCGTACAGGTCTGACAGCCGATGCACTTGTTGAGGTCCATCACCATCGCGACCTGGTGGTCGATGCCTTCGGCGAGTTCCAGGGTGGGATCAGTGCTGCTCATTCACCCTCACCTCCCTTCTTCTCGACCTCGACGCGGACGTCGCTGTTCACGCCCGTCGGCCCCCAGAAGTTGGGGAAGAAGTGCAGGTGTTCGCCACTGTCCGCTGGATACTGGATGAGCTGTGTCGGTTTCATCGCCATGGACGTGACGCTGTTGAAGTTCACGTCGTCGGGGAACTGGTAGTACTCCCAGCCGAAGGGCATCTTCGCGACGCCCTCCTCACCGCTTGGATAGAGTTTCGCCATCGCAGTGAACGAACTCTCGTCGTTGTAGACCTCCACCTCCTCGCCGTCCTCGATGTCGCGTCGACTCGCGTCTTCGGGATTCAGATACACGAGCGGTTGGCCCCGGTTGAGTCGGAGCATGTACCGATCGTCACGCCAGGTCGAGTGGATCGAATAGCGACCGTGTGGGGAGTTGTAGCGCAGCGGATATTTCTCGGGGTCCTGTTCGTTGATCGGCCCCTTGTGGGTCGGCAATTCCTCGCCGAGATCGAGGAACCAGTCGTGATCGATGTAGTACTGCTGGCGTCCGCTGAACGTCGGCCAGGGCTCTTTGTCCTGCACGAAATCCATCCATGGGGTGTAGGTTTCCCCCTCCTCGAGGTCCGAGGTCCAGTGATCCCCGGCGGCCTCGAACCGCTGGGGCTGCTCGACCGTCTCATCGAAAGTGATCGGGTTCTCGCCGGTTGGGTTCGTCTCCGTCGAGTGTTCGAGGATGAACTCGGAGGCGGCCCGGCCCGAATCGAGCGCACCTGGCTCGTCCTCGATCCAGTCCCTGACGTAGTCGTCGTGAATCGACGTGAGGTCGATCTGGCGGTCGAAGGAGCGATCCGGGATCGGGTCGAGATCGCGTTCCCGCGCCTTCTCCTGGATCCGCTCGGCGAGGAGCCGGAAGATTTCCCAGTCGGACTTGGACTCGCCGAGCGGCTCGATTGCCTTCGTGAACGGGTGAACGTAGGTGTGCATGTCCGTCATCGAGAGGTCGTACTTCTCGTAGTTCGACGCCGCCGGGAGGACGTAATCGGCCCACTTCGCGGTGCTGTCCATCCGGTAGTTCACGTCGACGATCAGATCGAGTTTCGGCCAGAGGGTCTCCCTCACGGCGGTACCGCCCTTGGCCTGGTTGAAGTAGTTCCCCCGCCACGCGATGAAGATGCTCGGATCTGGTCGGGTGCCGTCCGCACGCTCCTTGGGATACAGTGGCATCCAGTCCTTCGACACCGACTCCTCGATGCGCTCGGCGAGTTCCGGCTGTTCGTCCATGATACCCGCGTGATAGTACGTCCAGAGCGTCGTCGGCATCCCGCGAACGTTCCCGGTGGGGAAGGAGAGTTTCTTCCACCCGTTGACCGTCCAGATCTTCTCCTGGCCGACGTAGTGGTCGAGTCCCGTGCCTCGGCGGCCGATGTGGCCGGTTAGCGTGACGAGCAACTGGATCGACCGGTTGCCGAGGTCGTTGTGGTACCAGTCGTTGACGCCCTTGCCGTGGATGATCTTCCCCCGATCCGCGCGGGCGAACTCCCGGGCGATCCGCTGGATGGTCTCCTCGCCCACGCCCGTTACGTCGTAGACGTACGACGGCGTGTAGGTGGACAGTTCCTCGCGGAGTCGGTTCCAGACCGACCGAACCTGAACCGACTCGCCTCCGACGAGGTCGACGGAACGATCGACGTCGAGGGACGGGTCGAAGTCGAGTTCGATGCTCGCCTCGGGATCGTACTTCCCGGAGCGGTCGCCGAGAGAGGCGGGCGCGATCCGGAGTTCGCCCGCTTGATCCTGCATCACGAGGACCTTCTCGTTCCCGGAGAGCCCAGGAACCTCCGAGGCGCGGAGGAGCTTGCCGGTGTCCTCCCGGACCAGCATCGGCATGTCGGATTGTTCTTTCAGGTGAGCCTCGTCGTATCGCCCCTCCTCGACGATGGTCCGGGCCATCCCGAGTGCGAGGGCGGCGTCGGTGCCCGGATCCGGCGAGATCCACTCGTCGGTGTGGATCGCCGTCTGGGAGTAATCGGTGAAGACTCCGACCGTCTTGGCGCCCTCGTAGCGAGCCTCGAGGAAGTACTTGGCGTCGGGGATCCTGGTGACGTCGATGTTGGATCCCCAGGCGATGATATAATCGGCGTGGTACCAGTCCGCACTCTCGGCATTGTCGGTCTGGTGGCCCCACGTGATGGGCTGGCCCGGCGGCAGGTCGGAGTACCAGTCATAGAAGGAGTGGCTAACCCCGCCCAGCAGGTTGATCATCCGCGATCCGCTGGCGAAGGAGGCGGGGGACATCGCGGGGATCGGGGTGAACCCGCTGATCGCGTCGTAGTTCCCTGCCGCGACCGTGTCGATCAGCTCCGCTGCGATGTCGTCCAGGGCCTCGTCCCAGGAGACCTGCTTCCACTTGCCTTCCCCCCGTTCACCGGTTCGCTTGAGGGGATGAGTCACCCGCTGGGCGCCGTGAACGTAATTCTTGTAACAGGCACCCTTGTTACATCCCCGTGGATTCGGATCCGGCAGACCGAGGTCGAATCGCGGATAGTCCGCAGCCTGTTCCTCGCGCCAGACCTGTCCGTTCTTGACGTAGACGTCCCAGGAACAGCTCCCGGTGCAGTTGACGCTGTGGGTACTCCGACCGATCGAGTCCCAGTCCCACTTCTCCCGGTAGAGGTCCTCCCACTCCCGGTAGGGATAGTTCCCGATCGGATCCTTGGCGACCTGCAGTCGGTCCATCTCCGAGAGCGTCTGTGCGGCCCCGACGCCACTCGCGCCGATGAGCCCCGCCGCTCCGATTCCCTTCAGGAAGTCTCGACGCCCGGTCGTGTTGTCGTCAGTTGGTTCGTTGCTCATGAGTTTTCGGTGATGAAGACAGTGCTCACTCCCAGCAACACGCCGACGAGGGCGAGTGCCAGCCCGGGAGCGGATTCGATGCCAGTTTCGAGTCCGACCGCGATGAGGGCCACCCCGCCGAGCTTGGTCCCTGCGTCGAGCAGGCGATAGCGGCAATGTCCTCCCGAAAGCGACCGGGATTTCATGCCCGCCCACCTCCGGATCGGCCGCCAAGAATCGCATAGGTCAGGAGACCGCCTGCTATCGGGACGAGTAGTATCGCCCAGCGCAGGTACGGCGTCAGGACCGTCGTCGACATGCCAAGCGCGCTCCCGAGCAGGTTGTTCATCCCGGCCAGCGAGGCCACGAGGATCATCGAGATCGCCCCGATGCCGACTGCCGTCCGTCGCGGGGCCTCGAGCGGGCTCTCGGTGAAATGCTCGGGCGCGTCCCGCTGGTCGATGAAGGGCCACAGGACGACCGCGCCGATCACGACCGTCGGGAATGCGATCCCGCCCCAGAACTCCGCGGAGAGTTCAATCCCAGCGACGTGAATCGTCGTCCAGCCGGGCAGGACCTTGAGGAAGCCGTACACCCACATCAGGAACCAGTCAGGCATGACCACTCCCGGCGTGCTCGCCGGATCGTTTGGTCCGTAGGCCACGATATTGTGGACCGGCAGGAATCCGGCGAGCAGGGAGAGCACTCCGACCGTGAGCAGGAAGACCACCGCCCCGACCGCCGCCTGATTCGGGTAGGCGGGGAGTCCCAGGACGACCGAGTCGTCGTCCTCGGCCACGTCGGCGCCGGCCGCCTCGTCCGCGGTCCGCTCGCCCTCCGTGTGCTTCTGTCGGACAAGGATGGCCATGTGCACGGCGAGTAGGGCCATGATCGCCAGTGGGATGAGCAACACGTGGAGGAAGAACAGGCGCGGGATCGTCCCGGAGGCGGGGAATTCTCCCGCGAACACGAGTTTCGCGACGAAGTCACCCACCACCGGGATCGAGGTACTGAGGTTGTACCCGATCCCCGTCGCCGTCGCCCCGAACTCGTCGAACGGGAGGGCGTATCCGGTGTAACTCGCACCCATCGCCAGCACCGCAAGGAGCACGCCCACGACCCAGTTGATCTCCCGTGGATTCCGGTACGCGGCCGTGAAGTACACCCGGAACATGTGAAGGGCGAGCGAGGCGATGAACAGGTGAGCCGCCCAGTGGTGCAGCCGACGAATGAACATCCCGAACGGAATCCCGTAGGTGATGTGCAGGACGCTCACGAACGCCGCCGGGAGTTTCTCGCCCTGGAACTGGTCGACGACGCCCTGGTAGACCACCTCCGTCGTGCTCGGTTCGTAGAAGGTGCCGAGGTAGATCCCAGAGAGGACGATGGCGACGAAGGAGAACAGGGCCACCTCGCCGAGGAGGAACGAGTCTTCGGCCGGGAACGCCTTTCCCAGCAGGCCCCGCTCGTCCTCGAGGTGCAGACGCTCGCTCACCCAGGAACGAACGCTCACGGTCACCCACCCCCCGGACCGATCGGTCCCTCGAAATTGCCCGTTGCCATGAGAAACCCGTCACTGGAGAGCGTGATCGGCAGCTGGGGCAGCGGGCGCGGGGCCGGTCCATCGATCACCCTCGCCCCGTTGGTCGGGTCGTACTTCGCGAAGTGGCAGGGACAGACCAGCGTGCCGTCCTCCTCGGCCTCCGCGACCATGCATCCCGCATGGGTGCACACCTTCGAGTACGCCGCATACCCCGCGATGGTGAACGCCAGGTTCGTCGGCTCCGCGTAGGCCGATTCCTCGCGTCTGACGAGCAGCGTCGGCGCATCGGAGACCCCGGGGTGGCTCTCGGGAAACACGGTCATCCTGGATCCCACCTCCAGTGCGTCGGCCCTGAGCCGATCCCCGTTCTCGTCGACGAGATAGGTGCCCTCGGAGTAAATCTTGCCCGTGAACTCCCGGGAGAGCACATCAGTCATTCCCGTGGCTGGCACCGAGAGCGCGAGCGCGGTCGAGACACCCCCGAGACCCAGTGCGGCCTTTGCCACGTCACGTCGCTGCCACTTGCCGATCGTTTCGTCGGTGTCAGATTCCTTAGCCATGATGTCGCTCCTCCGCCACGATGACGTGTGGCACGAACCAGGCCGAATAGGCGGCGACCCCACCCGCGAGTGTCAGAAACATGCCGGTTACGTAGAGCCCGATGTACTGCGTGCGTGCCAGCGTGGAGAACTCGAGGATCGCGAGTGCGGCGAAGGCAACCGTCGCCGCGATCGATGCCACGACGACCCAGAGCCCCTCCTTGCTCTCCACGGCCCCCACGAATTCGGCAAGAGAGCGGGAGTCGGTCTGAAACCAGGGTCGAACTCCGTCCCCCGTGACCTCGCTTCCGGGCTCCGTCGTCCCTGGGCCATGCATGAATCGATGGAATCCCGCGAGCAGGACCGTGAGCAATCCGAGCGCGATCCAGATAACGACCCCCACCTGTGCCGGGGTGAACTCGTCGGGCGTGTCGATGATCGATTGCAGGGGACGCATGTCGGTTTTGCTCGTGTCGATCTCGACTTCGCCCGCCGCCTCACCGGTCGGCTGGAGGGCGGCAAACCACGTGGGGGCCAGGACGGCGAGGACCACGAGGGCGATTGCGATTGTCCGTGTATTCATGGCTCAACGATCACTCGTTGGCACCCGCTTCGGCCGATTCGGGGCCCGATCACCCTGAGAGACGGGCCGATGGGCGAGGTGCGGATCGATAATTGGTCGGCGCTGTCCATAGAAGAATTACGACGGACATTGGGATATGATTGATTCTTTAATATAAAGGGGGTTTTTGAGTGGGAAAACACCAATATCCAGGCTACAATGTCCCGAAAAACCGATTCTTGACAACGAATTCGTATTGTAATCTATATGTTATATTTGCAGAAACCAACGACTGGAATTCCCCCCCCCCGTTGTCTGCCATCGCCTCGATAGGAGTGGTATTCACCGTTCGGTCAATCACTCACCCGAGCTGTCACATCACACCCGTCGTTCACATTCCCGGGGCACACTCAGATCTTTGGGATGGTGGCGTGGAACTCGTTTGGTCCCCGCTTTTCAACTGTATACCCGTCGGCGTCGAAGGCATCGACCTCGGCGTCTAGCTGGTAGTATAGCGGCCGTGGATCGTGATCGTTGATCAGGTGCAGCGTTTCGCCCGACTCGAGATCGTCGAATTCGTCCATGACCTTCGGGTGCCGCTTTGCCGGTGGCAGATCGCGAAGGTCCAGTGTCACGGCCGCCATACGCAATGGCAGGGCCGAACCCCCGATGGCCATTGCCCCGAACGTATTCGGTTCCATCCCGGCCGAGGCGAGATCGGCCCCGACACGCCGGTGAATCCGGGCGGGTTCGACGTCCACCTTTACACCTGAGCAGCTGGTCGATCGACGGGCATTGGGTTCAGTCATCGCGTGTCCTGGCGCCTCGAAACGTGTGATCTCGGAATCGATTCGGAACACGCCGGACCACGGCGCCCCCTCAACCCTGCAACCGCCTCGAGAGATGTCCCGGGCCTACCGTCGATCGATTCGACAAATCAGTAACCCGACCGAGCCCCAATGGGTGATTCCCGATGGACCGGAATCAGTGATCTTCGATGGGCGGGATCAATGGACCACCACGACCGGGATCTCCGAGCGCCTGACGACCTTCTCCGCGACGCTCCCGAACATGATCCGACCCACGCCCGAAATCCCCCGGCTGCCGATGACGATCTCGTCGACGTCGTTTCGCTGGGCGTAGGCGAGGATTTCGTCGACCGGATCGCCGGTCTCGAGGGCGGTCTCGATGATCCCGCCCATCTCGGCGGCCTTCGATTCGACGTCATCGAGGAGGTCCTCGGCCTCCTCCGTCTGGTGTTCTACCTGCGGAAGGGATTCCGGATCGCTCGCGGACGCGGCGAAATACCCCGTCGGCACCTCGACCACGTGCAACGCGGTGATGTCCTCTTCGGGGAAGTGGTCGATCGCGTAGCGCAATGCCTCCTCCGCGTGGGTCGAGCCGTCGACCGGGACGAGTATTTCACCCATGATTCATTGTAGGGCCGACTCCAGTATTAAGGTACCCTCGATACTGGCCGGGTGCCATCCGGTGCTCCGGAAAATCCGGTCGGTCCCGGGTAAACGAAGCCACCACCGCCGAGTGTTACCCGGAGACGACGGTCCCAGATGCATATCGAAAGGGAAGGTGGTCGATCCGTGGCAAATCGGTTTGAACCGAGACTCGTCTCTGCAAGCGGCCTGTGCGTTCTGTCGAATACACCCGAGGCCAATTCTCGGCAGGGAACACCGGGAGTACCAGTTGGTTAAGAGTCCAATTCGAAGGTAACGAAGACGAGTGAGCTGTCTTCCCAATACTGCACACGACAGGGAGAAACGACGGCTCGGCCGGTGTGAGACGTTCGAATAGGCCTGCTACAGCCCAACTCGATCCCCCAACATGACGTACACAGTCACCACGACCGTCGACGCACCGTTCGAAGACGTTCTCGACGCAGTCACGACCGCCCTCGACGCGGAGGGATTCGGCATCCTCTCGGATGTCGACGTCCAGTCCACCTTCCGGGAGAAATTGGACGTCGAGATGGACCGGTACCGGATTCTCGGGGCCTGTAATCCCCCGCTTGCGAACGAGGGCATCGCCGCCGAATCCGACCTGGGTGCGCTGTTGCCGTGTAACGTCGCGATCTACGAGGCCTCGGCCGGGGACGTCGTCGTGAGCGCGGTCGACCCCGAGGCGCTGCTCGACCTGCCCGACAATCCCGCCCTCGACCGAATCGGATCGACGGTGAAAGAGCGATTGGATCGGGTGATCGACGAGGTCGAGACCCGATTCGACCCGGCCTGAGGAGAAGCATCCGGAATGCCGTGTGCCTTATCCATCCCCTGCCCCTAACTCGGGTGAGGAATGGGCATCTTCAACCGGATCGGCCGAACGGTCGAGACGTTCAAACAGCGGGCCGAGACGGCGGCCGAAGAGGCCGCGGCGTACCAGTGTAGGGCCTGTGGATCGCGTTTTCACGTCGATCACGAGACCTGTCCCGACTGTGGAGCCGACGCCGTCGAATTGATCTCGGACGAGGAGTGACAGCACCCGGGGCCGATGAGAGTCTTCGACGATCAGGCGGCGAATTCGTACCCAGCGCCCTCGACGGCCTCTTTGAGTGCCGCCCGTTCGGTCTCCCCCTCGATCACGACCGAATCGGCCGACCGATCTGCCGTCGCCGACGAGATTCCCTCGAGCGCTTCGAGCGCGTCTTCGACCTTCTGTTCGCAGTGCCCACAGGTCATACCCAGGACCGATATCGTCCGTGTCATTGCATGCTAACCGAGGGGGTCCTGATTGGAGGGATTTGTCGTTCAGAATCCGGGGCGAGAGCCCGATCGAAGAATCGAATGTAAAGTCCGCACGTGCCGGCGAAAAACGCCCCAGAGAGGTCTGTCGGGGGAGCCCGAGACGCCCGCTCGGGCATTTCGAGGCGATCGACCCGGCTATTCCCGGCCACGAGTGACGCGTGAGGACTGACGATAATATCGTCGGGGCGTGGAGCTTCGAATGGGTCGGACGAACCAGCATTCCCCGGCCGTTTCGCTTTGGTATCGAAGGTCTCGTCCGTCAAAACCCGAAGGACCGAAGCAACAAACGGCCTAAGGATCGGACCCCTTCTCATACCCACCAATGGAACCCAGGACTGCTCACCTCAATATCACCGGGATGTCCTGTGCGAACTGCTCGGCATCCATCGAGGACGCCGTCGCATCACTCGAGGGAGTCAGCGACGTAAATGCAAATTACGCCACCGACGAGGGATCCGTCGAATACGATCCCGAGGCGGTGTCGCTCTCGGAGATCTTCGAGGCGATCGAGGACGCCGGGTACGGGGCCGTCACGGAGACCAGGTCGATCGCCATCACCGATATGACCTGTGCGAACTGTGCGGAAGCGAACGCGACCGCGCTGGAGGAGACCCCCGGCGTCATCCAGGCGGACGTCAACTACGCGACCGACGAGGCACAGGTCACCTACAACCCCGAGGACGTCTCGCTCGAATCCCTCTATGACGCAATCGAGGGTGCCGGATATTCCCCGGTGCGCGAGAGGGAGGGGGAGAACTCGGACTCCGAAGAGAGTGCCCGCGACCTCGCCCGCCAGGCCGAGATCCGCAAGCAGCGCCGGTTGATACTGTTCGGAGCCGCGCTTACGGCGCCGCTGCTCTTCTTCCTCGCCGATCGGTTCCTCTTCGGCGGTGCAATCGTTCCGGAAACGGTCTTCGGGATCGAACTCGGCTGGATCGAGTTCCTGCTCGCCACGCCGGTTCAGGCCGTCCTCGGCTGGCCCTTCTATAAGAACTCCTACAGCGCGCTCGTCACCAACGGCCGGGCCAACATGGATGTCCTCATCGCGCTTGGCTCCTCGACGGCCTATCTCTATTCCATCGCCGTGCTGGGGGGGCTCATCGCCGGTGGCCTGTACTTCGACACGGCCGCACTGATCCTCGTCTTCATCACGCTGGGCAACTACCTGGAGGCGCGCTCGAAGGGGCAGGCCAGCGACGCACTCCGGAAACTCCTGGAGATGGAGGCCGAGACGGCCACCGCCATCGGACCGGACGGATCCGAATCGACCGTTCCGCTCGAGGAGGTCACGGAGGGAGACCTGCTCAAAGTCCGGCCGGGGGAGAAAATCCCGACGGATGGGATTGTGGTGAGCGGCCAGTCCGCCGTCGACGAGTCGATGGTGACCGGCGAATCCGTGCCCGTCGAGAAGCAAGAGGGTGACGAGGTTGTCGGCTCGACGATCAACGAGAACGGTGTCCTCACCGTCAAGGCGACGAAGGTCGGCGAGGAGACCGCACTCAAGCAGATCGTCAAGACGGTCAAGGAGGCCCAGTCCCGCCAGCCCGACATCCAGAACCTCGCAGACCGCATCTCCGCGTACTTCGTCCCGGCCGTCATCGGAAACGCCGTTTTCTGGGGCACGGTCTGGTTCCTGTTCCCCGAGACGCTTGCCGGCTTCGTCGACTGGCTGCCGCTCTGGGGCCAGGTCGCCGGGGGACCGGCCGTGGTTGGCGGTGGGGTGTCGGTCTTCGAGTTCGCCGTGATCGTCTTTGCCTCCGCCGTCCTGATCGCCTGCCCCTGCGCGCTCGGACTCGCGACCCCCGCGGCGACCATGGTGGGGACGACCATCGGGGCACGAAACGGGGTCCTGTTCAAGGGAGGTGACGTCCTCGAGCGCGCAAAGGACGTCGACACGGTCGTCTTCGACAAGACGGGGACACTCACCGAGGGGGAGATGGAGTTGACCGACGTGATCGCGTTCGACGAAACCGGTACCGCCATTGCCGATGGCGGAAACCTCGCTGCAGCGGAGGGATCAGTCCCCGACCAGGATCGATTCTCGGAGGACGAGGTGCTCGGGCTTGCAGCCGCTGCTGAGCAGGGCAGCGAACACCCCCTCGCTAGAGCGATCGTCGAGGGCGCGACGGATCGCGGGATCGAGATCGGCAAGGCGTCAGCGTTCGAGAACGTCCCGGGCCACGGCATCCGGGCGACGGTCGACGGTCGGGCGGTGCTCGTCGGCAACCGGAAGCTGCTCGAGGAGGAGGGCATCGCCACGGACCCGGCAAGCGAGTTCATGGAGCGCCTCGAGCGGGAGGGGAAAACGGCGATGCTCGTGGCGGTCGATGGCTCGCTTGCGGGCATCGTCGCGGACGCGGACACGGTCAAGCCCCAGTCCAAGCGGGCCGTAACGGCCCTCCAGGACCGCGGCATCGACGTGATGATGATCACCGGGGACAACGAGCGCACCGCTCGTGCCGTCGCCGGGCAGGTCGGGATCGACCCGGAAAACGTCAGGGCGGAGGTGCTTCCCGAGGACAAGTCCGATGCGGTCGAACAGATCCAATCCGAGGGTCGGTCGGCCATGATGGTCGGCGACGGGGTCAACGACGCCCCGGCTCTGGCCGTGGCGGCGGTCGGGACGGCACTCGGATCGGGAACGGACGTGGCGATCGAGGCGGCCGACGTCACCCTGATGCGCGATGACCCCCTCGACGTCGTGAAGGCCATCCGGATCTCGGATGCAACCCTCAAGAAGATCAAGCAGAACCTCGGCTGGGCGCTCGGATACAACACCGCGATGATTCCGCTTGCCTCACTGGGGCTCCTCCAACCCGCCCTGGCGGCCGGGGCGATGGCCTTCTCGAGCGTTTCGGTGCTGTCGAACAGCCTGCTGTTCCGGCGGTACACGCCCGACCACGACTACCGACTCCTCGATCGGTTTCGATAACCGAGGAGGTTACCTGCTCGCCCTCGAGTGCCCGTCCCGTTCGAGCGCGGGGACGACGGCCCGTTCGATCGCCGCGGCGTACTGCATGAGCGTCGTTCCGAGTACGCTCATCACCAGGACGTACCCCACGCTGAACGCATAAATCGTCTCCCCGACGCTTTCGGCAACGGTCCCGCCCGCTCCGGAGAGCGCGAGTGTGGCAATGATCAGGGTGAATTCGCCCCGCGTCACCATTCCAAGCCCGACTCGGGTCGAACGGCGGACATCGAGGTCGTAGATCCGTCCCCCGAGATACCCGCTCACCAGTTTCGTCGGGGTGGTGAGGAGGACGGCCACGAAGATCATCGATGAGGTCGAATACGTGGAATTGGCGACACTGAACCGGTTCAACGACGAGTTCATGGAGTCCATGTTTCTCCCACACCGATATCCCGAGCGCTATCCGAGCGTGAAACGGCGGCTCGAAGAAACCAGGGAATCGCTCGAGGAGTTCTGAGAACGAAGATTCGTCCCCGAGTCGGGGGATGGGAGTGGAGACACGGACAAAAAGCTGGTTCCGATCGAGGCGAGGTTAACGATCGAATATCGGAGGGCCGTGGGTCGAATCCTCACGACTCTCCCGCTGGTTCACGTCGGACAGGGTCGTCACGGATATGGGTCGTCGAGAGAAAGGTGTGATCAGCACAGGCCTTTGAACGAAACACCGAGGGAAAACCGCGAATTTGTGAAGAGGAATTCGTTTCCCTGCCTCACAATCCGGGTTAGTTTGCTTTCAGAGGCCCATCAGCTTCGGTTGATCCCCACGTAAGGGTTTAGAGGCTGAGAAACGCCGATACGGCGGATAGCAGATCTAAACGGGAACCACATTAAATCTCCATCCGGTAGAGGTAGCTGGCATGAACGGCCAGGATCTGTTCGAAGAGATGGCTGACAGAAACGGCCAGGATCTGTTCGAAAGCTATCGTCCACGCGTGGGGGCAAGCTATCGTCCACGAGTAGGGGCAGATCCAGTTCCCGGGTGGCCCGGACTGGTCGATCCAGCGTGGGCCAGTCCCATTGCTCCGGTGGGCATCAACTCACGAACCGACGCCGACTCCCAGGACTGCTTTTCTCCACGGACGCCCCGGACAGCCTGTCGCTGTCGGTGAACCGGTCCGGCCAGGCACCGCTTCGAAATGACGCCCAAAACCCACAGCTCCAATGACATCACAGACGACGCGATTCGATTCAGTGCTCGAAACGATCGGCCAAACACCACTCGTCGAGCTGGAGACCGGACCAGACGAGGGCGACGTGTTCGCAAAACTCGAGACGTTCAATCCCGGGGGCAGCGTGAAGGACCGCATCGGAAAATACATCCTCGAACGACTGCTCGAAACTGGCGATCTCCCACCCGGTGGGACGATCGTCGAACCCACCGCCGGAAACACCGGAATCGGGATGGCGCTCGCGGCGAGTCAACTCGGCGTCGAGCCCGTCTTCGTCGTCCCGACCGGATTCAGCGAGGAGAAAGAGACGCTCATGGCCGCCCTCGGCGGCGAGATCGTTCACACCCCAGGTGATGACGGGATGCAGGGGGCGATCGATCGCGCCCACGAAATCGCCAGGGATCGTCCCAACGCCGTCGTTCCGCAGCAATTTGCCTCGTCGTACAACGTCGAGGCCCACGCCGAGACGACGGGGCCCGAGATCATCGACGCACTCGACGGGGAGATCGGGGCCGTCGTGGCGGGGGTGGGGTCCGGGGGAACGCTCATGGGGGTGGCCCGGGCGCTCGAGGAGGCCGACATCGAGGCGGCGATCGTCGCCGTCGAACCGGAGGGATCGACCTTCGGCCAGCTTCTCGGCCGGGATCCCGAGGAGGCCCCGTACAAGACCGAGGGGATCGGCACCCACGAGCCGGAACTCGCCGAGCTCGTCGACCCGGATCGGCTCGACGAGATCGTCGCCGTTTCCGACCGGGCTGCCCACGAGGAGGTCACGCGGCTGGCCCGGGAGGAAGGACACCTCGTCGGTTCGAGTGCCGGTGCCGCGAGTGTCGCCGCAGCCGAGGTCGCCGCACGGCTCGAGTCCGGCGGGATCGACACCCCTGCCGATACGGTCGTCACGATCTTCCCCGACAGTGGTGAGCGGTACCTCTCGAAGGGGCTGTATGACAGCTTCGAGAACTGGGAGGGAAAGGCATGACCGAGAAGAATTCCCAACCCGATCCGACGTTCGAAACGGCGGCGATCCACGGCGGCCTCGAACCGGACCCGGAGACGGGAGCGGTCATGACGCCCATCTATGCCTCCTCTACCTTCGCCCAGGACGCCCCCGGCGAGCACCGGGGCTATGAGTACTCCCGATCGGGGAACCCGACGCGCTCGGCGCTCGAGGCGAACCTGGCCCGCCTCGAGGGAGGGTCCCACGCTCGGGCCTTCGCGAGCGGGCTCGGGGCGATCAACACCGTCCTCAACCTCCTCCAGTCCGGGGATCACGTGGTGGTGGGCAACGACGTCTACGGGGGAACCCACCGACTGTTCCGGGAGGTCTACGAGGACTACGACCTCGAATTCGACTTCGTCGAGATGACAGAGTCCTCTTCGGTCGAGGCGGCGGTCGGGCCATCGACCGAACTCGTGTGGGTCGAAACGCCGACGAATCCGCTCCTTCGAATCGTCGACATCGAGGCGATAGCCGATATCGCTCACGACGCCGACGCGCTCCTCGCGGTCGATAACACCTTCGCGACGCCGTTCCTGCAGCGACCGCTCGAACTCGGTGCCGACGTCGTCGCACACTCGCTGACGAAGTACCTCGGCGGCCACTCTGACGTGATCGGCGGCGGACTCGTCACCGACGACGAGAAGATCGAGGAGCGACTGGGATTCTATCAGAACAGCG
This sequence comes from Halodesulfurarchaeum sp., assembly GCA_042216015.1. Lineage (GTDB taxonomy): Archaea > Halobacteriota > Halobacteria > Halobacteriales > Halobacteriaceae > Halodesulfurarchaeum. The sequence continues at coordinate 41,379 of JBDGUI010000015.1, forward strand.
TCGGGGCCACGCCGGGACCGTTCGACGCGTTCCTCGTCCTTCGCGGGATCAAGACGCTGCCGGTTCGGATGGAGCGCCATTGCGAAAATGCGGTGGCACTCGCCGAGTGGCTCGAGGGCAAGCAATCCGTCTCGCAGGTCCTCTATCCCGGCCTCGAGTCACACCCACAGCACGAGTTGGCCGCCCGTCAGATGGACGACTTCGGCGGAATGGTCGGCCTCGAATTCGATCTTCCCCTCGAGACGGTCGAGGAGATCGTCTCGGAAACCGCGGTGTTCACGCTCGCGGAGAGTCTCGGCGGCGTCGAAAGCCTCATCGAACAGCCCGCGACCATGACCCACGGGGCGGTCCCACGGGAGGAGCGACTCGACGCGGGCGTGACCGACGGGTTGGTCCGGTTGAGCGTCGGCCTCGAAGGGATCGAGGACCTGAAACGGGATCTGGATCGGGCCATCGTCGAAGCCACGTAGCGCAGGGTGGACCTCGAAAGTCCCCATTCAACCCGCGAGGAGCCGCCAGAGGAAGAGAATCGTTCCCGCCCCGAGGAAGGTGCTCGCCACGGCACTGAGCTTGGTCCGATGGAGGTCCCGCGAACACTGAATCGACCCGTGTCCGGTCGAATCGGCGTGGGACCCCCCGTGTGAACATCGGGGAAGCATGTCGATGGCGACGTGGGCGAACACGCCGGTCGAAATCCCGTAGACGACCGCCTTCACGACCGGCCCGAGTGGGGGAGTCAAAACGGCCAGCGGAATCGCCGAGATCGCCACGGCGGCGGCCGGAATGACCATCACGACCGTCGGCAGTCCGGACTGTTTGACGGATTCCGAGCCGGTGAACCCGGCAGGGAACTTGTGGGCGAGGATCCCGAACCCGAAAAGTGCCGAGAGCTGGGGAAGCGAGCCGTAGACCACGCCCATGATCGATCCGGCCGCGAGCGCGTGGAGCGTGAGTTCGCCGGCGGCCGCGTTCAGCGGCAGGTCGCGGTGGGACAGGAGATGGCCCAGTTCGTGACCCGCGTAGCCGATCAGGTAGCCGAAGGCGATGGCAAATCCACCGGAGGTGGGATTGGCCCCGATAGCTTTGGGTGCGAGCAACGCGCCGGCGCTGCCGAGCATCGCCCCGCTCGAGAGGCCGTAGGCCCAGACCTGTCGCAGCTCGGACTCGAAGTCGACGACGTGACTGATCGACACGCCAGCGAGCATCGCGAGAAAGCCGAAGACGACGACGCCGGTCAACTTCGTCCGCCCGGAGAGGAATCCGAGCGCGATCACCCCGAGAAAGACCAGAACGGTGAGACCGCTCGCGAGGAGCGGAACTCTCCCGTTGGGAGCTGAGCTCGAATCGGCCGCCACTACCATGGGCGATCACGTGAGTTGCCGTCTCCGACCGTCGAAGTGGGACTCCAACGCCCGGTACCCTCGTTCGCGCGTGTGAAGGGTCCTCCACAGCGGAAACTGCGCTGTGCCATTCGGTAATAAGGAGATGTCGCCACGGGGTAAAAATGGATATCGATGGAACAGCGAGGGTATTCGGGCAGGAATCCCACTCACATCGAGATTGTCGCGAACCCGAAACCCGGCGATTCGGCCCCGAGCTTTGCATCGGTTCACGGTCGGGAAGAAGTGCCGGGGACGTCAGCACCGACCTCCCGTTCCGCGGCTGTGGCCACGATCGCCTGCCCGTACGAAATGCCGGCATCCCCAGGGGGGACACGCTCGTGATCGACGTACTCGAATCCAGCCGCCGAGACGTGCCGGTCGATCCGGTCGGATATCGCCTCGTTGTACGCCACCCCGCCGGAGAATCCGATCGCCTCGATTCCCCGACGTTCCGCCTCCCTGACGGCCATATCGGCCAACCCCCTTGCCAGCACATCCTGGGCCGTCGCGGCAACCGCGGCCGTCGATTCGGTCTCGGCGAGCTCGTCCAGCCGGCGGGCCAGCGTACGAACGTCGAGGACACGCGTCCCATCCCGTCGGCAGAACGGGGGATCCAATTCCAGGGGCGTCACACCTGCGGCTGCGGCCTCGAGCCTGATCGCCGGTTCTCCTTCGTACCGCCGTTCGGGACAGACGCCGAGTAGCGCACTCACGGCGTCGAGAAACCGGCCGGCACTCGTCGTGACCGGTGCGTTGACCCCCGCCTCGAGACTGTCCAGAACCGTCCCCGCTTCGATCTCATCGAGCGGGGTCCTGAGGGTCAACAACCACTCGATACGATCCGGATCGTCGAGGAGGCTCGCGAGAATTCGCGTGGGACGTTCGATGGCCGCCTCACCCCCGGGAAGCCGGAACGCGTCGAGGCCACCGACGCGCTCGAAATCCGTCCGCGTCGCATCCAGTACCTCACCACCCCAGATCGTCCCGTCCGAGCCGTATCCGGTTCCATCCGCGACGATCACCACCGCCCGATCGAGGTCGTGCTCGCCGAGCAGCGAGGCCGCGTGTGCGTGGTGATGCTGGACCCTGATCGGCCCCTCCGGGGTGGATCGGTCCCGCGAAGCCGACCGTGGCGCCCGGTCCGTACGGATCCGATCTGCGTACTCCGCGGCGAACCGGCTCGTGAGGAAGTCCGGATGGGCGTCGCAGGCGACGAGGGCGGGCTCGACGCCGAGCAGGCCAGTAAGGTGGTCGACCGTCTCCCGGAGAAATTCCTCCGTCGTGGGGCCATCGACGTCGCCTAGATGCTGAGAGGGAAACACCTCGTCGTCCCGTGCAACCGAGATCGTATTGTCGAATTCGGCCCCGACCGCGAGAATCGGGGGCCCGTCACCCCGTCGGGGAAGGGGCTGGGGAACCCACCCCCGGGACCGACGAAGGAAACGACGTGACCCGTCGACGGATCGGACGACGCTGTCATCACACCGGGCGACGATCTCGCGATCGTGGACGAGCGCGGCGTCGATGACCGGACCGAGCGTGTCGAAAATCGAATCGCCGGTCACGCACATCGGCTCCCCCGGCATGTTTCCGCTGGTCATCACGAGCGGGCCGTCGAGTTGGGGCCTGGAATCGGAGGTGGATTTCGAATCGGGATCCGGCTCGAACAGGAGGTGATGGAGTCCGGCGTAAGGGAGCATCACGCCGACCGTGTGCAGACCGGGAGCAACCTCCTCCAGCTGCCCGTCGTCGTCCCGGTCGAGGACCACGATCGGTCGCCGAACGTCCTCGAGCAACTCCCGTTCGGCCCCGGAAATCGACGCGAACGAACGGACGGTATCGAGCGTGGGGGCCATCACCGCGAATGGCTTCGCTGGCCGATTGGTCCGCTCTCGGAGCCGGGCGACGGCCTCGGGATCGGTCGCGTCGCAGGCGAGATGTGTCCCACCGACGCCGCGAATCGCGAGGATGTCGCCACTCGCCAATCGCGCCGTGGCCGATTCGAGTGCCGCCACCCCGGTCGCCCGCTCCGTCGAGCCGTCCGCGGTCGGTTCCTGCAGCGAGAGCGTCGGTCCACACTCGGGACAGGCGATCGTCTGGGCGTGATAGCGGCGATCCGACGGGTCCTCGTATTCCGATTCGCAAGCCGGACACATGGGAAAGGCGTCCATCGAGGTCCGTGGACGGTCGTAGGGTAGTTCGCGAATGACGGTATACCGGGGGCCACAATCGACACAGGACGTCGCCCAGTACCGGTGATATCGCGAGTCGGGATCGCGAATGTCCTCGAGACACGACTCACAGATGCCGGTGTCAGGTGGGATGGTCCCGGTTCCCCCCGCCGTGTCGACGGAGTCCAGGATCCGAAATTCGCCCGGGTGTTCGAGGGATTCGCCAGGGGATACCGACGAACGGTCGACCTCGACCGACTCCACCCGGGAGAGCGGCGGGGGGGAGGTCCGGAGATCGTCGAGGAAGGCGTCAATTGAAGCGGCGTCCCCCTGAAGGAAAATCTCGACGCCCGCGTCACCGGTGTTCCTGACTGTTCCCGATAGGCCGTGATCGGTGGCCCGTCGATACACGAACGGTCGAAACCCGACCCCCTGCACGACTCCCTGTACCTGTACCGACGCCCGAATGCTGGAATCGGTCATCGAGCGCGGAGTGGGTTACTCCCCATCCTCCACCCCGCCTGTGTGACTGTGGGGCAGCCGATCCGGAATCGATCGCTCGGTACCGTGGGCGTGCACGTTCGCCTCCTGTGTCTGTCGGTGCGATCGCAGGAAGGCGGCGAGATCGTTCATCCCGTCTCCCTCCCTGGCGTTCGTCTCGAAGACCGGAAGCTCCGGGGCCGTTCGCTTGATGTCCCGCCGAACCCGATCGAGATCGGTCCCCACTGCCTCGGCGAGGTCGATCTTGTTGATCACTGCGGCGTCGGCAGCCTGGACGAGGAGCGGGTGTTTGGAGACGACGTCATCGCCCTCGGTCGTGCTGACGACCAGGATCCGGAGACTTGCCCCGAGAGGGAAGTCGGCCGGACAGACCATGTTGCCCACGTTCTCCACGTAGAGCGTATCGAGGGTTTCGAGGTCGAAACCCGCAAGCGCCGTCCCAACCCCCTCGGGATCGAGATGGCACTCCTTGCCCGTGTTGATGTTTTCGACTGGAATGCCGTACTCCCGGAGTCTGGTTGCGTCGTCCTCCCCGGCCACGTCGCCGACGACGGCCCCGATCCGTTCGTCCGCTGGTGCCCGCTCGAGCAATTGCTCGATCAACCGGGTCTTTCCGCCCCCCGTGCTTCCGACGAATTCGACGGCGAACACGCCGTGTTCGTGCACCAGTGTCTCGTGAAGTTCACCGGCCCGCTCGCGGATCGCGGCGAGCACGTCGGCCTCGGCGTCGCTCTCCTCCAGGTCCAATCCGAAGTCCTCGTGGCCCAGTCGATGGGCCCGGACGGGGTGCCGTGCCTTCCCCTCCCGGCCCATCCAGGCCACGTTCTGCAGTCGAACCAGGAGGGATTCGACTGCCGCGGAGAGGGGATGCTGCCGATTCGACGGGACGATGCGGGCCAATCCAGTCTGTGTGTCGTGGTACATGAATCACTACGAGTGCGGTGGGCGGGGATCCGGCTGGGGGTTGCTCTCGCCCGATTTCGGGACATCGGCCTGCTCGGGCACCTCGATGCTCGCGAGTCGACACTCCCTGCCGCGGTCGAGTTCGGCCCTGCCCCCGCAGTTCGGACAGCGGATATCGGGGGCAAAGCCGGCGGCGAGTGCCAGTTCGTCTGGCTCGCCGCGGAAGCCACAGTCACAGACGGCGATCGGATCGACCGTCTCGGTCCGGATCGTGGCGCCCGCTGCGAGGGTATCCTCGGCGATCGCCTCGAGACAGAAGACGAGCTGGTCCGGATTGACGTGGGTCGCCCGACCGATTTCCAGGGTCAGCTCGTCGATCCGGTCGGCGTCGTGTTCCGCGGCTGCGGCGAGGGCCCGTTCGAGGATTGCGTGAGCGACGCTTACCTCGTGCATCAGCAGATCCGGGGGAGTGCCTCCCCCTCCGGCTCGGTGAGATACCGGCGGCCGAATCCCGTATCGAGGACGACTCGACCGGCGTGTTCCTCGACGGCGTGACCGACGATCTCGGCGTCTTCACCGCCCGTGCAGCCACGGACCGCCTCGAGTACCGATTCGGCGTCCTCGGCATCGACGCCGAAAACGACCTTCCCCTCGTTCGCCACCGAGAGCGGGTCGATCCCCAGCACTTCGCCCGCGGACGCGGTCGCCCCGGAAACGGGGATGGCCTGCTCGTCGAGTTCGATGCCCACGTCGCCCTTCTCGGCCATCTCGGTTGCGGCGTTCGCGAAGCCGCCGCGGGTCGGGTCCTTCATCGCCGAAATCCGCCCCGCGTCCATGGCCGCGCTGACGATATCGTTCACCGGCGCGACGTCGCTCCGGAGGTCGCCGGTGAAGTCGAAGCCCTCGCGTGCCGACAGGAGCGCGATTCCGTGGTCGCCCAGTTCGCCGCTCACGATGATCGCGTCGCCGGGTTCCAGGCCGGCATCGCTGACGGCCGTGTCGCGGCCGACGTAGGCGACCCCCGCCGTGTTGACGACGATTCCGTCCACCTCGCCGTTTCCCATCACCTTCGTGTCACCCGTCGAAATCGTCGTCCCTGCCTCCGCCGCCGTCTCGGCCATCGATTCGACGACCCGTTCGACGTCGGCAGTCGGGGTCCCTTCCTCGAGAAGGAGCGAGCAGGTCAGGGCGACCGGCTCGGTGGCCCCCATGACGGCCAGATCGTTCACCGTGCCAGCCACAGCGAGACGGCCGATGTCCCCGCCCGGGAAGAATCGGGGCGTGACGACGTGACTGTCGGTCGTCACCACGAGGGAGCCCGCTTCGTTCACCGGATGGACGGCCCCATCATCTAGTTCGGGGAGTCCCACTTCCCCCTCGCCCGCTTCCCGGGCGTTTACGGCGCCTCCAGCCCCCGTCGTCCCGGGGTCCTCCCCATAGCCAGCAAACCGGGGGACGACGAGCTCTTGCAGGAGCGAGCGCATGGCCCCACCGCCGGCACCATGGGCCAGCGTCACGACGTCTTCGGACTCCGCCGACTCTGGTGGTGTGTGTCCGGTCATCGTTAGAGGTCCGGATGGCCGCCGTACTCGTGCCAGATCTTGCAGGTACCCTCGCTGCTCACCATGCAGGCGCCCACGGGATTGCCGGGCGTGCACTCCTCGCCGAACAGGTCACACTCGTCCGGGTCCGCCTTCCCCGCCATGATGTCGCCACAGATGCACTGCTCGGTGAGCGGATCCGGGCCGCCGGTGGCCGGCTCGACGTCGAAGCGTTCTCTGGTGTCGTACTCGGCGTACTCCTCCCGAAGCACGAGGTTCGCTCCGGGGATCTCGGCGATTCCGCGCCACTCCCCCGAGGTCGTCTCGAAGACCGACCACATGGTCTCGAGGGCGTCCACGTTCCCCTCCTCGGTCACACAGCGGGGGTAGGCGTTCTCCAGGCCGGCAACGTCCGCTTCGATGTACTCGAGGAGTCGTTCGACCCCCAGGAGCACGTCGACCGGTTCGAAGCCCCCGACGACGATCGGCAGGTCGAACTCCTCGACGAACGGCTCGAACAGGCCATATCCGGTGATCGTGGCGGCGTGCCCGGCCGCGAGGAAGCCGTCGATGTCCACGTCCGGCATCTCCGCGACGACCTCCATCGCCGGCGGGACGTACTTGTGCGCCGAGAGAACCGAGAAGTTCTCGGGTGGGTCTGCAGCCAGAATCGCCGCCGTCGGTGCCGCCGTGGTCTCGAAGCCCGTCGCAAAGAAGACGACTTCCCGATCGGGGTGCTCCTCGGCGAGTTCGACCGCCTCGCTGGCGGAGTAGACGACCTCGACGTCGGCGCCGTCCGCGCGGGCGTCCGCGAGGCTCTTTTCCGTTCCGGGGACACGGAACATGTCCCCATAGGTCGCGACGATGGCGTCCTGCTCTGCCACTGCGACCGCCTCGTCGACCTCCGGCATGTTCGTCACACAGACGGGACAGCCGGGGCCCATCCGGACCGAGAGCCCCTCTGGAAGCAGGCTTCGGAGGCCGAACTTCGCGATGGCCTGTTCGTGGGAGCCACAGACATGCATCAGCGTCACGGGCTCGTCGATCTCCGCCATCAGGGACTCGAGGCGGTCGGCCAGCCGTTCGGCCTGCTCCGGGTTCCTGAACTGGAGCGGTTTACTGCTACTCATCGATATCTGGCCTCGGCCCCGCCCCGTCCTCTTCGGTCCCGGTCCGTGCGTCACCCGGTCCCTGGGTGAGGCGATTCGTCGAGGTAACGGGCTGGTCGTCCTCGTCCAGGGCAGCCGGCCTGTCGCCGAACTGGAGCGTGGCATCCGTCGCACCGATCTCCTCGAGGGCGTCCTCCTCGTCGCCGCTCAACAGCGACTCGTAGAGTTCCATCGTCTCTGCGACCTCGTCGTCGGGAATCTTCCTGATCGCGAACCCGGCGTGGTTGAGGACGTAGTCCCCGACCTCGACGTCGTCGCCGACGATGTCGAGTCGAACCGCCTTCTCGACGTTCCAGAACTCCGCCCGGGCCGTCTGGCCGTCGATCTCGACGATCTCGCCTGGAATGCCCAGACACATCAGTTCTCACCCCCCTCCTCTCGGGAAACGGCCCCCGTCGAGTCGAGTGTGCCGTCGACCTCCACCTGCATGTTCCAGGGGTCATTGCCGAGGAGCCTGTCGGGGCGGATCGCCCCCCTGACCTGATGGCCAGCCTCCTCGTGATCGGGAATATCGGCCTTCTCGATCTCGGTCTCGCAGTCGGTGCAGTACCAGCGGGCGGTCATGTGGAGATCACGCTCCGTGTGGTGGGTTCGCCGTCGGTTCTTCCGGGTTGGATCGGGATGTGCATAGTATTGTACATGTTCGGCAATCCGTTGTGTCGGGTCGATTCTGTCTCGGCCACGGCATCGAATGGGGCTCACGATGGGGATTCGGGCACTTCCTCCTGAATGTGTTCCACGAGGTGGGGAACAGTTCGTTCGATCGGTTCGCTCAGTTCCATCGACATCTCGATCCTGGCCGGCTCGACCCCGAGGATGAGGACCTCATCGGGGATGTCATAGGCGTTGCGGCCGGCCTCGAGCGCCTCGGCGAAGGAGAAGTCATGCATCGTCATCTCCGGTATCTCGCCGGCGAAGGCCCCGTCGACGAAGCGGTACTGGTGAATGGTTCCCGGGTCGGCGCCGGTCGCGATCGCGTCGATCACGATCGCCCGTTCGCAGCCGCTCATCGCCTCGAGGGCGAAGAAGGCTGTCGTGCCGGCGTTGGCGAAGATGACGTCCTCGCGATCGCCGAGGACCGATTCCTCGAGCGTCTCGACGACTCGGGCACCGACGCCATCGTCGCCCATGATCTGGTTGCCGACGCCGACGATCGCCAGACCCGAGTCGTCCGCGTCCGACCGGGTGAGCGCCGACGTTCCCCCCGAATCGACGGATCCAACCATGGGTCAGGGCTCGTCGTCTCCGGTCGTGCTCTCTCCGCCTTCCGAGTCGGAACGAGCCAGCTGCTCTTCGAGTTGGGGATCCGTTCCAAGGAGCCGGGCGACGCCGGCGAGCGGTCTCGAGAGGGCGTCTTTCGATCGGGAGATGCCCCTGGACGGTGGTTTCGTCTCTTCGTCGACCCGCCAGCCCAGCAGTTTCCCGTGGATCATCGTGTAGAGCAGATCGTGATTCGACGGCATGAGCGGGAAGTAGGCGTGCAGGAGAATCGAGGCCACGAACACCGCAGTCGAGATGAGGTGGAGCCGGAGCATCCCCTCGAACGTCAACCACCCCTCCATGAATCCGAGCGCCGAGAGCCACCAGGCCGGATCGGTCGCGAGTTGCTTCCAGAGGGCGAATCCCGAAAGCGTCAACACCCCGACACCGAGCCAGGTCGCATACCAGAAAGCGGTCTGAGTTGGATGGTGAGCCACCCACTCCCCCTTTTCCTCGTCGTAGGTCCGGCGCGCCTGCTTGTAGCCGGGAATGTAGCTCGCGAGACCGAGAAACGCGAGCGCAATGATGATCTGTTCTTTTACCTGCTTGACCGTGACAATGGGGGACTTCCCGTCCACGACGAACGAATAGAACGGGTACAGGAGGAAGGCAAAGACCACGAGCAGGCCCCCCGCCCACACGTGACTGAGAAAGGCCACGTGGTAGCCGCCGAAGATTCCGATCTTCAGTGGCCCGTAGGTACCGAGCCACTTCGTCAGCCCGGTGACCGTCGCGATCACCATGAGGAGGACCATGAGCCAGTGCGAGAGGATCGTCCCCCAGCTGTGGAAGTCGAGATACGTTCGATCCTCCTTGTTCAGGTACTCGAAGCGCTCGTGTTCGTCGGCGAGCGAGAGCCAGGTCCGCGCGAGCCAGCCGTCAGCCTCCCCCTCACCACCGGTATCCGAGGCCACCCCGCCATCGGGACGGGCGGTCTCCTCGTTCGTGTCCAGGCCGCGTTCGCGGTCCGGACCGCGTGTTCCCGCCCCAGTCATCAGAGCCCTCCGGTGAGGTCCGGTTGGACCGGTTGAACCGAGGTTTCGAACTCCTCGTTCGGGCTTTGCAGGTGCACAGCACAGGCCAGACACGGATCCATCGAGCGGATGGTTCGCAACACGTTGATCGGGTTGTCCATGTCCTCGACCACGTCGCCGACGACACCCTCCTCGAGGGGACTTGGTTGTCCTTCGGCATCACGCGGCCCGAGGTTCCAGATCGTCGGCGTGATGATCTGGTAGCGCTCGATTTCGCCGTTCTTGACGTCCATGTAGTGCGAGAGGGTGCCGCGGGACGGTTCGAACAGCCCGACGCCCTTGCCGGTGAAGTCGTCGGTCCAGTCATCGGCCATGAACGACTTCGACGGGTCGATGGCGTCGAGCCAGGTGAGCACCTGATCCCGGACGACCAGTGCCTCCTGGGCCCGGGCGATGAGCCGGTTGAGCGTGTTGCTCTTTGCTTTCCCCCCGCCGAGCGTCGCCCGCAGGTCGAAGGGGTCGAGATCCGAGATGACCATCCGGGCCAGGGGACCGACCTCCATCGATTCGCCCTCGAACCGGGGGGCCTTGCCCCACGAGTACGCCTTCTCCTTGTCCGGGGCCGGGTTCGGGGGTTGGGCCTCCGTCGGCGCGCCGGCGGATTCGTCCGTGAACCAGGTGTACTCGGTGTCCTCCGTGATGCCGGCGACCACCTCCTCCTTGGTCAGTTCCTCGACGGCCCCGTCGCGATAGACCCCGCGGGTGAGGAACAGGTCGCCGGACTCGGGCTGCTCGAAGATGCCGTTGCTGTAGAATCGGCCCGGCCCCTGACCGATGTCCGCGGCCCCGGCCTCGGCCGCGGCGACGAGAATCGAGACGATGTCGTGCAGTCCGGGACCCAGCGAGGGGTCGAACTCGCCGTTTTTCACGTTCTCGATGACCTGCGGGACGGCATCGGTCGGTCCGAGCCAGTTGCTCACTTCCCCGACGTACGATTTCACCGACTCGATCGTGGTCTGATCGGGGCTGGTGGCCATTCCCCCCGGGACGTAGGATACCGGGTGCGGGGCACGCCCGCCGAATTCCGCGAGGGCCTTCATGACCTTTCGCTGGTTTTCCATCGCCGCCATGTACCCGTCACCCTCTAGGGGATCGAGCCGTTCGAATCCGGTTCCGGCCACGGCGTCGCTATAATCGGGACCCGCGAGGGCGAACAGGTGAACGGCGTGGTTCCAGAGGTAGAAGATCCCCTCGACGGCGTCACGGAGCAGGACCGCGTTCTTGGGCGGACCCCCGAAGTCCACGTCGTCGGATTTCATGGCCGCGTCCTCTGCTGCCTTCGAGGAACAGAGCCGGTGACAGAGGAAACAGACCCCACAGACCATCCCCGTGATCTGTGGCGCATCAGATGGAGGCCGGCCGAGCGTGACGATCTCGGCCCCCCGGAACATTTCCATGTGGCTTTTGGCCTCCGTGACCGTTCCGTCGGCGTCTACCTGCAGGGTGATCCCGTGATGGCCCTCGATTCGTGTCGTCGGATCGATTTCGATTTCTGGCATGGTCTTCTATGAATTCCCGTGATCAGTCGCTTTTCCCCTCGGCTCGCTCCGTCTCTTCGGCCGCTTCGAAGTTGCCGTATCCCATCGCCCGGCGCCCGAGATGCGCGCCGATTCCGGCGGCTCCGGCGATGACGGCGGCGCCTCCCACGTCGGTGGCGTCGACCTCGCCGAGAATCGCGCTTCCCTCCATTTCCTGCTGGAAGGGGGTGAACCGGTCCCAGAAACCGGGCTCCATACACCCGATGCAGGGGGCACCGACGTTGAGACAGACGGTGGTCCCGTCGTTCCAGAGTCGTTGCTGGTCATCACAGTAGGTGTAGGGCCCCTTGCAGCCGGTTTTCAGGAGACAGCCCTCACCACCCGGTTTCTCGGCGAACTCCCCGCGGTCGAACTGGCCCCGATGGATGCAATTGTCGTGGACCAGCGGTTCGTAGAAGGGTTTCGGTCGGTTGTATTCGTCGAGTTCGGGGATGTGACCGTTCAGGACGGTCGCGAGGGTCAACAGAACGTACTCGGGGTTGGGTGGACAGCCGCTCAGGTTGACGACCGGGAGCCCGGCACCGCCGGTGAAATCCTCCCCGAGAAGGCCACCGATCTCCCGCTTCTCGAACTGCAACCCCTTCGCCCCGGTGACATTCTCGCCGAGGCCGTAGAGACGCTTTTTGTTCTCCGCGGCCGGCCACCCGCCGAACGAGGCACAGTTGCCGACGCTGACGACGATATCCGCCTTCGGGGCGAGGTCGGTGACCCAATCCTCGGCCGACTTGCCTCCGATCATGGCTGCCTCCGGAATATCCGTCGGAATCGCCCCCTCGACGACGAGGATGTCTGGGTCCTTGCTCATCGACTCGATCGCCGACTCGCCCGCCTTGGCCATGATCGTCGGATGGAAGGTGACCTCGAGCCGAAAGGCGTTCAGGGCGTCCTCCAGGGTCGGGTACTGGGCCTGCAGGGTCGAAATCGTACAGCCCGTACAGGATTGCCCCTGGAACCAGACGACCTCCTTTGTCCCATCGGTCGCCTGCTCGAGGGCCCGAGCGATATCTGTCGAGTACTGGGTGATGACTCCCCCGGCAGCGGTGGTGCCCGCGAGGCGGAGGAAGTTACGACGGGTTGTCATAGTTACAGGGTCACATGTATCAAAACCATCGGTAGTTCATTAAAAGCGGACTTTCGTTCTCAGCTGTTGCGAACACCCACACATCTGTCGTTCGGTTGCCCATATCAATACTCCAAGAGACGGGCGTAAGGAAGCTATCGTCCGGAGAAGACAGGTGATACGAACAATCAATAGTGTGTTATATTGTAATTTTCATACAACACATTTGGCCTGAGCCGGAGCTGGATTTTTGGTACCCACATAACCTACCGTCAAGATACCAGGTGCCCAATAGACGGTAATTCGGGTTGTCTGACGGGAGATGCAGGGAAGAGCCAGAACGTCATGGTCTCAACAGCGACGGTTCCCGATGATCCCCTCGAAGTTTTCGAAAACCCGTGTCGCGACGCTGGCCTCCTCGTACCTCGATTCGGTGATTCCCGAGAGGACTTCCTCGATGCGCTCCTCGGCAAGATCCTTTCGCTCGGTGACCTCGATCGCCGTCTCCATGTCGTATTCCGGGTGGAATTGCACCCCATAAGTGAGTCCCAGGCGAAACGCCTGATTGCCGACCTCGTTTTCGGCGAGTGACTCGGCACCGTCGGGCAGTTCGTACACGCGATCCGAGTGAGTCTCGAAGGCCACGAATTCCTCCGGAATTCCCTGGAGAAGACGGCTCTCTCGAATTCGTTCGATCGTCTTGTAGCCGAGCTCGTACCGGTCCATCGCCACGATCCGCCCGCCGAGTGCCTGGGCGAGGAACTGATGACCCCAACAGATCCCGAGAGTCGGGATGCCGCCGGCGTGGACCCGCCGGGACCAGGACGTGAGCTCGTGAATCCACTCCCGGTCCTCGTACACCGAGCACTGTGAGCCGCTGATGAGCACCCCGTCAAACGTCCATTCCTCGGCCGTGGGCGGTGGCGGAATGTCCCCCTCGCTGACTTTGAACGTGGTCGTTTCAGCGGTCGTCATCCGCTCCAGATTCTCCCTGGCTGGCGTTTCACCGATGGACGCGTCGATGATCGCGATGTGGATCACGCGAAAGTCTATGCGACCGACCCGTATTATATTGTGGATTGGTCCCACAGCCGTCCGATATCGTGCTCCGTCGGGCCGCTCCGAGATGTTTAACCGACCGGGTCACGAACGGGGCCCCATGTCGTTGACACTCGTCGGTACCCGTCTCGCCACCCCCGGTACGGAGTTCGTGTACCGGGGTGAGGCTGCCGGGTGTGACGGGTGTCCGTACCGCAAGCAGTGTCTCAATCTCGAGGAGGGAACCCGCTATCGGATCACCGAAGTGCGGGATGGCGGCGAAGTCCTGGACTGTGCAGTCCACGACGATGGCGTGCTGGCGGTGGACGTGGAGACGGCACAGGTCACGGCAAACGTCCCCTCGAAGGGGGCCTATGCCGGCAGTCGGGTGACCCTCGCCGGTCCCTGTCCACACACCGAGTGCCCGAGTCACGACCTCTGTGAACCGCTCGGTGCCGACATGGACGCCGAGTATCGAATCGTCGAGGTCGAGGGGGAGCCACCCCACGAGACGTGTCAGTTGAACCGCGCGCTCACGAAGGCCACGCTCGCACCGACGAATCGCTAAGCTGACCGGCGGTTTCCGAATCGTGGTCGTGTCGGTCCGCTGATAAGTGTCAGGGGTTCTCAGACTGGGGACACCGACCCCTGTCTCTCGCCCCGGTACCCGAAAATGTCCCGGTAGCCGTAGGCCGAGAGGAGCACCGGCCAGAAGGAGCGATCCGCGTGGATCGGTCGTCCGTCCGCGGCCGCAAACACGTCGCCCTCCTCGACGTGGGAGAAGTTGGCCACATACACCTCGTAACTCCCCGCTTCGGGTTTCTGAATCGGCGATCCGAGCTCGAAAAGCGGGTGTTCGACTGGATCGAGTTCACCCGGAAGCGCCCCCGTCGCGATCAGGAACTCCCGTGCCAGTCGCTTCGCGTTCTCGGTCGCCGCCTCGCTCCCCTGGTAGCCCGCCTCGATCTCGATCGCCGTGGCGGTCGTATCGAAGATCCGACCGTCCTCCGGCGGTCCGGCGTCGACGACGGCCTCGACCGAGAGGCGGGAGACGATCGGCTCGACCCCCGCAGTCACCCCCGAAACGATCGCGAAGGGGTCCGCGCTCGACTGCGTCGAGTGAATCGAAAGGACCGTCTTGCCTCGGATCTGGCGTTCGAGGGTCCCCGCGAGAGTGGCCTCGTGGGCGCTCCCCACGGCCACGTAATCGAACGATCGGTTGAGATCGGCGTCGATGTACCGGACCTCCCGCTCGAGGGCCTCCTCGTTTGCCACGATTAGCTTGACCGGGCGTGAAACCGTCGGTCGTTCCTCGAGGAGCCACTCGACGGCCCGCTCGCCGCAGGGTTCATCGCCATGGACGCCCCCGACGATCACGAGTTCCGGATCGCCGGACCCGAGCTGTGCGACTCGCATCACTTCCCCGTCAGAGAGAGGCGAGTAAAAAGGGCGTGACTTCGTTGCCCATGCGATCCCTCGATCGACGGCCCCTGCCACACAAAAGTCGATGATTGGAGCCTCACGAAGGTCGACGGCCCCGGTTTCGCGACCCGCGATGGCCCCGACTCCCCAACGGCCGAATACCGAAGCCTCACGAAAGCGCAGCCGCGTATTCGAGATCCACATCCCTCGCGGTCGGATAGGCCCCGTCGAGGGCAATCTCGAGAGATTCGACCCTGGACGGTTTGTGCCGGATGGCCGTGATGTCGCCTCGAAGCGTCTCGACGTCGACCCCATAGAATCGAGCGGGAATCCCGACCAGATAGCCGTGGGCCGAATCCAGAAGCTTCCGGAGGCCGGCTTCGTTCCCGAAGTCGACGTACTTGTACATCCCCGCGGCCACCTGGGTCATTCCCTGG
Organism: Halodesulfurarchaeum sp.; assembly: GCA_042216015.1. Classification (GTDB taxonomy): domain Archaea; phylum Halobacteriota; class Halobacteria; order Halobacteriales; family Halobacteriaceae; genus Halodesulfurarchaeum. Next base: position 56,835 of record JBDGUI010000015.1, read on the forward strand.
AGGAAGGACTTCTCCATGGTCCCGTTGCCGTAGTTGAACCACTCGTCCTCGAAGCAGTCGTGGGCCGCGTGATACTCGCCAGCGTTCACGAGACGGACCCCGTGGATCGTGGCCCGCCGGAGGGTGTCGTGTTCCCATCGAACCTCCCCGGGCAGCCACCCCGGCGGGTTCCGGCCCGACGGCGGTGGCTCGACCGACGGATCACGGGTGTGCTCGTCCATGCAGCCAGAAAGGCAACAGATATCGGTGTACCCTCGGAAGGGCGATGGTTTCGCCGGTAATCGATGCCCAAGTGGCGGACCCCACCATCCTCGCCGGCCTTCGCAACGCTAAAGCGAGTCGGTTCCCAACCGCAATTCGCGTGCGAGGGTAGCCAAGCTCGGAAACGGCGGCGGACTCAAGATCCGCTCCTGTAGAGGTCCAAGGGTTCAAATCCCTTCCCTCGCACTGCAAAGTGCAGAAGACCCGGAGCGGTCTTCCCTCGCAAACCTTCTCGGGAAACAAAATCGGACAACGACTATTGACGATCATATCTATTTCCCTTCCCTCGTGCTCGCGAGCACCCCGAGCGAGCGCCTGGAAGACGAACGGAGTGAGTCTTCCAACGGCACTGCAAAGTGCAGAAGACCCGGAGCGGTCTTCCCTCGCAAAACGGGGTCGGGCGGTGAGACCTCGACGGCGAACGGGGCAGGACGACCCGACCCGCCCCTTTTTCCATGGCTGCTTCGCAGTCTCCACTCGCGGCGGCTAAGCCGCCGTTCGGGGTTCGTGGGGTCTTCGATCACATTCTGTCGAAAGACTAAAGAGAGGCCACAAGCAGAGGTGCCCATCAGGTGGAGTGCCGACAGGACTGGTTCACGACCGTTCCTGTCGCGGCAGGGGTTCGAATCCATTCCCCGGTTCTCACGAGCGAATCGAGAGCGTGGAGTATGCAAGCGTGGAGGGAATGAAAGTGCGGGGCCAAGTGGGGTCGTGGATGTGAACCCAGATTCTCACGGATCGGTCCCCCACCATCCCGGGAAGATTGATCCGGGTCGCGCCCGTACGTCGATTGGCCACAGTCGCGGATCCACAGCCCCCGCGAGATCTGTATGACTGGCCAAGACACCCACGCCCGAGACCGATCCGATCGGCTCGACGCACCGCGTCGCGAGTTGCTCCGACGGATCGGGATCGGCGCCATCGCCGGGGGTTTCGCCCGGGTGTTCTACGAGTATACGGGATTCGGTCACCTCACGGCCACGAATCTCAGACGACAGGACCTCGAGCCCCTTCTACGGGACCGGCTCGAACCGTCCCCGTTCTCCGTCCCGGTCGCCGATGGGCGATTCTGGTTCACCGGCGAGGAGTGGAACAGCGCGGCGGCGGAAAACGGAGCCGAGCGGGGATCCGTGGCCGGATCGACGCGGCAAACTGACGGGCATCACGACCACCTGACGGACCGATTCAGCAGGGATCTACGGGCACTCAGGAGCGGCGATTTCACCGTCCCCGTGCTGTCACTGTCCGATTTTCTCGATCGAGGTGGGGAGGGACGTACCCGACCGCTCGCCGTCGCCGCGCTTCGGGGAGAGGGGTTCCAATCCCCGGATCCGGAAATGATTCGACGGTTCACTGGAGTGGATCCGGCCGACATCCGGGCGGTGATCGATGGACTCGGGTCGGGATTTAGGGCCCACACTCATTTCGATGCCAGGCGGTACCTTGCCGCGGCAATCGAGCGGTACCTCCTGCTCGAGACGATCCCGGTGGCCGATCCGTCCCGCGACCCGACGGATTTCGAAGCGATCCTCACGGGATCGACGGGCCTGTACTGTTACGAATACGCGCTGCGATCCATCGAAGCGTTTCACGCAATCGAGCCCACCAGACAGTCGATCCCGGTCTTCGGGGGAATCGTCATCGACGACCGCCACAATCACGCGTACACGGCACTCGGGACCGTGCTCCGGGAAGCGGGCGGACTTCGGCTCCCGTTCACCTTCGTCGATTACTTCTATACGGCCCTCTTCGACTCGCTCCGGGCGGGGTGGCTGGTGGGAGAGGAGATCGGCGCGTACGACCGATTCCACCGGGCCACCCGTGTGCACTATGACAACGTTTACGGGTGAGGACGGCGGAATTTGCACATCACGACACGACTAAAACGGGCCGACTACTCAGAACGCTACATGGAAGACGCTACCGTCGCCACCCGCCACGGGGACGGTGGGTGTTCATGATCACGCCCACCGCAGCCGTCGTCGGGGCGAGTGGCTTCGCCGGCGGGGAGTTGTTGCGCCTCCTCGACGGCCATCCGAATCTCGCCCTGGTCGCGGCCACGAGTCGGCAGTTTACCAACCGCACCGTCGGATCGGTTCATCCGAATCTCCGGCACCTGGACCTCCGGTTTTCGGACCCCGGCGAACTCGAACCGGTCGACGTGCTGTTCACCGCGACGCCCCACGGTGTCTCGATGGAGCGGATCGAGGAGTTTCGAACCGTCGCTGACACCGTCGTCGACCTCAGTGCAGACTTCCGCCTTTCGGACCCCGCGGAGTATGACACCTGGTACGACGGACACGTCGCCCCCGAACTCCTCGAGGAGTCGGTCTATGGCCTGCCCGAACTGGGGCGAGAGCGGCTCGAAGGCGCCTCGCTCATCGCGACCGGCGGCTGTAATGCGACCGTCACGATCCTCGGCCTGTATCCGTTCGTCGAACACGGACTCATCGCCCCCGGGGATCGCGTCGTGGCCGACCTGAAGGTCGGCTCCTCGGAGGGCGGAGCGGGCGGCGGTCCCGCCTCCTCGCACCCCGAACGCTCGGGCGTCGTCAGACCCTATGCCCCGACGGGACACCGCCACGAGGCCGAAATCGAGGAGCAACTCGACCGAGGAGTCTCCTTCACCGTCCACGCCGTCGACATGGTCCGCGGAGCGGCGGCAACCAGCCACCTGTATCCGGGTGAACTCCCCGAGAAGGCCGACATCTGGAGGGCGATCCGCGAGACGTACGACGGGGAACCGTTCGTCAGGATCGTTACGGGGGGCGGTGGAATCTATCGATACCCCGAGCCCAAGGCCGTCGCGGGGACCAACAACGCAGAGATCGGCTTCGAGATCGACGAGCGGAACGACCGGATCGTCGTCTTCAGCGCCATCGACAACGTGATGAAGGGGGCTGCCGGACAGGCGGTCCACGCCGCGAACGTCGCACTCGGGTTCGAGGAGACCGCCGGGCTGGAATTCACGGGACTGCACCCGGTCGGTTCGCCATGACGGTCGTGGTGAAGATCGGCGGGGCCCGCGCAGTCGACCCCGGGGGAGCGCTGGCCGATGTCGCTGGACTCGTCGAACGCGGTGAATCAGTAGTCGTGGTCCATGGGGGCTCGACCGCGGTGGACGAGACCCTCGAGCGGCTGGGAATCGAACCGGAGTACGTCGAAACCCCGGCGGGCGTCGTTGGCCGATTCACCGACGCCGAGACGATGGAGGTCTTCAAGATGGTGTTCGGGCGATTGAACCTCGACCTCGTCACCCAACTCCAGGACATCGGGGTGGATGCCGTGGGCCTCTCCGGCCCCGACGGGCGGGTCCTCGAGGGGAAGCGGAAGTCCGCCGTCAGGGTTCTCGAGGACGGGAAGCGGAAGATCCGTCGCGGCGATCACTCGGGCACGATCGAGTCGGTGAACGACGAGTTGCTCGACCTGCTCCTCGAGGCCGGGCACATTCCGGTGGTCTCGGTTCCGATGTACGCCGAGGAGGGGACCGCCGTCAACAGCGACGCCGACCGGGCGGCGGCCGCCGTCGCCGGGGCACTCGAGGCGACCCTGGTCGAACTGACGGACGTGTCAGGGGTATATACGGACCCAGAGGATGCCGGGACGCGGATCGAGTCGGTCGAGACGCCGGCGGAATTCGACGACCTGGAAGCGGCAGCGGAGGGATTCATGGGTCGAAAGGTGATGGCCGCGAGAGAGGCACTCGAGTCGGGCGCCGAACGGGTCGTGATCGGCGACGCCAACGCCGAGGAGCCGATCACGCGGGCCCTCGACGGTGACGCCACGACGGTCGAACCGGGGGCGGTCCGGGAGCCATGACCGAGTTCGTCTTCTCCCCGAAGCCGATCCGGATCGAATCCGGAGATGGGGCCACCCTCCGTGCGGAGTCGGGCACGGAGTACCTCGACATGGGCGCGAGTTACGCCTGCACGCCGCTCGGACACTCCCATCCCGCAGTCGTCGAGGCGCTCACCGCCCAGGCCGAACAGTTGACCTACGTGCAGGGATCCTACCCCGTCCAGGTCCGCGAGGACCTCTATGACCTGCTCGCGGAGCTGGCACCGGATCCGATCGACCGGGCGTGGCTGAGCAACTCCGGGACCGAGGCCAACGAGGCCGCGATCAAGTTCGCTCGTCACGCGACGGGCCGCTCGAAGATCGTCGCCATGAAGAACGGCTTCCACGGCCGAACGCTTGGTTCGCTTGCTGCCACCTGGAAGCCGAAGTACCGCGAGGGGTTCGAACCCGTCGCCGGCGACTTCGAGTTCGTCGGCTACGACGACGAAACCGAACTCCGTGAGGCGGTCGATGGGGAGACCGCCGCCGTGATCCTCGAACCGATCCAGGGAGAGGGTGGGATCAACCCCGCCAGTGAATCGTTCCTGGCGGCCGCCCGAGAGGCGACCGAATCCGTCGGGGCGGCCCTCATCTTCGACGAGATCCAGACCGGGATCGGCCGGACCGGAAGGATGTGGGCTGCCGACCAGTCCACGGTGACCCCGGATATCCTGACCGCAGCGAAGGGCATCGCCAACGGGCTCCCGCTCGGTGCGACGCTCGTCCGGGAGTGGATCGCGGAGGACGCGGGCAATCACGGCTCGACCTTCAGCGGCGGGCCGGCCATCGCGGCCGCCGGCAAGACCACCCTCGAAACGATACGGGATGAGGGGCTGCCGGCTCACGCCCGGTCACTGGGCGACCAGTTCCGTGCCGACCTCGAGGCCGAACTGGGCGATGCGGTCCGGGAGGTCCGGGGCGAGGGGCTCATGGTCGGCGTGCAGGTCAAGCGGGGTGCCAACCGGGTCGTCCGGGATCTCGCGATGGAGCATCGGATACTCGCGCTTCCGGCGGGCAGAACCGTGGTCCGGTTCTTGCCGCCCCTGATCGTCGAGGAGGCGGACGTGGAGCGGGCCGTCGATGCGCTGGGCGACGTGATCGGTGGGGGCTGATATGTCCGAGACCTCGGCATCTGAGGCACGTTCGCTCCTCCGCGAGATCGTCCAGACGCCCTCGGTCTCGGGGTCGGAGAACGAGTGTGCCGACCGGCTGGCCACCTTCTTCGACAACCACGACAGGGAGGTCTGGATCGACGACGTGGGAAACGTTCGGGCTCCGGCGGACGATTCCGTGCTGTTGACGTCCCACGTCGACACGGTACCCGGATCGGTCCCGGTCCGGGTCGAGGACGGCGTACTCTGGGGGCGGGGGAGCGTCGACGCGAAGGGGCCGCTCGTGGCGATGGCCGTGGCGGCGGTGCAGGCCGGAGTGAGCTTCGTCGGCGTCGTGGAGGAGGAAACGACCTCCCGTGGCGCGAGACACCTCGTCGAGCATCGGGACGAGCCCGACGCAGTCATCAATGGCGAACCGTCGGGCTGGGACGCAATCACCGTCGGCTACCGGGGGATGCTTCGGGGTGAGTACACCGTCACCACGGAGGTCGGACACACCTCCCGGCCGGAACCGAATGCCATCCAGCGGGCGATCTCGTGGTGGCAGGCGGTCGAAGGGGAATTCGCGAGCGACACGGAATCGGTCTTCGAGCGGGTGACGCCGAAGCCGGTCTCCATAGAGGGGGGGACAAGCGCAGACGGGTTCGACTTCGAGGCCTGGGTTGACGCCCAGTTCCGGATTCCGCCGGCCGAAACCACCGATTCGATCGCGGAGACGGTGGAGGCACTGGGGGCGGGATCGATCGAGTGGACGGACGCCATCGAACCGATCTTTGAGAATCCCCGAAACCGGGTCGCGACCGCCCTCCGCCAGGGAATCCGGCGGCTCGACGGCGATCCGAGCCACCTCCGAAAGACCGGGACGAGTGACATGAACGTCTACGCCCAGTCCTGGGACGTCCCGATGGCGACCTATGGACCCGGCGATTCCGCACTCGATCACACGCCCGAGGAACACCTCGAGCTCGAGGCCTTCGACCGCGCCACCGACGTGTTGACCATCGCCGCACGGTCGCTCTGAGTCGCTGACCGAGTGGGCCAACCGGGGCCGACCGATTCGCTGGCCAGGATCGGGGGAGACCAAAACGCTGATGCCCGTGTTTTCCCACTCCATGACTGATGGAATTTCCGAGTACCCGAATCGAGAAACTCTGGACGGCGGGTGTCGCAACGATCCTCGCGATTCTCGTCGGTGGGTCGGTCCTCTTTCCGAATCTGGTGTACGCACGCTTCATCTGGCAGTACTTCTGGGGACCGGTCGTCGCTGACGCCCACCACGCCACGGCGGCGGCCTGGAACGGCGGGAACCCGCTCTTCTTCGATTCGGTCGCTGCGGCGGCGGGGGCCCCGGGACCGATCGCCCAGCCGGGCTATACCGTCGTCTCGGAGATCGGCTACGGCATCACGCTCCTGATCGCTCTCGGCGGGGTCGTCTTCCTCCTGAATCGGCTCGACTTCGAGGTAAAGGTCGGCCTCATCTATCCACTTTTCCCCTTCCTGCTCTTCGGCGGGGCTCTCCGGGTACTCGAGGACGCCCAGAACAGCCTCGCCGGTAGTGACTCGGCGCTGGTTCCCTTCCCCTGGAACGCACTCCTGATCAGTCCACTCATCTACTTCACCGTCTTCTTCATCACCCTGGGAACGCTCCTTCTCGCCCTCAGACTTCGGAAATCGGGCCACACCGAGTCGATCGAGTGGCCCATCGCCGTCGTGGGGAGCGGATTGCTCGGAGTGACCCTGGCCGCCATCGGCTGGCTCTCGGTGACCACCACCGAAGTGGAGTTTCACCCGAGTTTCACGGTCCTGACGATCGGGGGATCGGCTTTCATCGCCGCCGTCGGCTGGTGGGCGATCCGGCGATACGTTCCCGAAGTCGCCAGTGGAACCCCCGTCCTCGGTGGCCTGATCCTCTGGGCACACGCAGTCGATGGACTGGCGAACGTGCTGGCCATCGACTGGGGCGCCGAACTGGGACTCGCCGCCGACATGGTCCCGAAACACCCGGTCAACCGGTGGATCATCGAACTCACCGTGGCCGTCGTCCCCGAGGGCATCACCGCCGTCATCGGCGTGGCGTGGGGGTTCCTCCTGCTCAAGATCGCGGCGGCGCTGGTCGTGACCGGGCTCTTCGACCGGCGGATGCTCCGCGAAAGCCCCCGATTCAGCACGCTCCTCCTCCTCGCAGTCATCGCGGTCGGACTCGGCCCGGGAACCCGCGACATGCTCAGGGCGACCTTCGGGGTGTAGGGACCGGTCGAATCGATCAGGGATAGGGATGGAACTCCCGGTCGAGCCGGGATTCGAATCCGAGCGTTTCGGGGACCGTCCGTGCCCGCTCGCCAAATACCGGCTCCTCGACGAAAAGCGGCTGGGCACCCGGTGACAGGACCCGAACGGCGGTGAATCCGAGCCGCTCGACATCCCGTGGGGTCAACGGAGCCGCTGCGGCCGAGAGGCCAGCGTCGGCCATCCGATCGAGAACGGCGTCGAGTTCGCCACGGCCTTCGGGAACGGTATCGGGACCGACGGCCGCCGCCGTGACGGACTCGCTCGTCTCAAGCATGGATTCGGCCACGCCCGGATCCTCGGCGTAGCTGCCGATTTCGCCGCCCGCCGCGCCGGCTTCCTCCGGACCGAGATCTCGAAGCTCCACCCAGTTCTGGATGGCCTCGGAGAGCGCGTCGACGGCCGCAGCCTCGGCGTCGAGGTCCGCTGCCGAACCGAGCGCAAACCGGGGATAGTCCTCGCGATGGACCGCCACGGCAACGACCGGCACGTCGACGTCCTGGGTGACCAACAGCGGGGTGACTGAGAGGCCTTCCCCCCGGGCCCGGTCGACGATCGACTGGAAGGTCGAGTCGGTCACGTCGAGCCCCAGAGGTTCGAACGTGGAGTACCAGCCGATCATGGTGGCGTCGCGCTCGAGCACCTCGTAGAGCCCCGAGAGGACGGCCTCCACGCCCCCGCTTCCCAGTCCGAGCCCGGTGGTGATCGAGGTGCCGAGTCGGCCCTCAGGTGGAGGGTAGAACACGAGATCCGCCGGGAGCTCGACCGGGTCCTCGGTGTGGAGATCGATCCCGCGAGCGAGCGGGATCGAGTCCATCGGTTCCCCGTCGCCGGATCGGGTGCGGTCGGCTGTGTCTCCCGCGGCTGCTGTCCCCTCACTCGAGCCGCCGATGCTGACGTAGGTGTCCAGGGCTGGCCCGTCGATCGCCGACGGATCGACTCGGTCGAGGGCCCCCGTCCGGTAGATGGCCGCGCTGTAGCGTTCCAGAGCCTCGCCGAGTGCCTTCATGAACGCCTCATCCCAGCTGGGCGCGACCCCCGCGGCTCGATCCGGGGCGGCCGCGTCGCTGAATCCCCCCGTCTCGGTCACCGTCGCGAGATAGTAGGGGAGCGGGAAGGATTCGTGTTCGCCGATCGCGGGAACGATCCCGAGGCGACCGTCGACCGCGCGTTCGGCCGCCTCGATCGCCTCCTCGAGGGGGCGATCGTTCTCGTCGAGTTCGAGTGTCCGGTCCCGTTCCGGCGCGTTCGGGCAGTTCGGCACGGGAAGCAGCGAGTGCTCGCCGTAGGGCACCTCGATGACGACCCCGGCGACCTCGGCCCCGGTGAAGGCGCGTATCGCCTGCAGTCCGGCATACGAGCCGGCCAGTCGGGCGGCGGGTCGCTCGGCGGTCGCCTCCTCGGCCGCCCCCAGGTCGTTCGCGGCCACGCGGGAGTGCAGACAGTCAAAGCAAACATAGCCCGGCTGGAAGGTCGTCACGGCCGCGGAGAGTTCCGCGACCGGGACGCCACCGATGCCGCCGAGTTCGACGGCGATCCAGGGCGTCTCGGATTCGTTCGCCCGGTCGTTGGCGGTCTCGAACCCCGCACTCCCAGCGAGACCGACCACGATCGCCAGATCGGCCCCCGGAATATCGCCGAGACCGCCCCGCCTGACTGCCACCTCCGAGTCCTCGAGCATCGCCTCGGCCGATTCCACCGCCGGCCCCTCCCCGATCAGTAAAACGGCCATGAGTCCTCCCGTGCTGCGTGCATGGCCGTTTCAAGCCACAGCAGCGCCAAAAGGGTAGCGGGTCCCGGTCGCGGATTTTTCAGGGGTAGACAGACTTACAAAGAGCGCCGTGCGCACAGTTGGTATGGACTTCGATCCGGTACAGTCGACCGATCCGGCGGTTGCAGAGGCACTCGAAGGCGAGACGACACGCCAGCAGGACACGCTTGCGATGATCGCCAGCGAGAACCACGCCTCCGAGGCCGTGCTCGCCGCCCAGGGCAGCGCGCTCACGAACAAGTACGCGGAGGGCTATCCCGGCGCCCGCTACTACGGGGGCTGTGAGAACGCCGACACCGTCGAGGAACTGGCCCGCGAGCGAGCGAAGGAACTCTGGGGGGCGGATCACGCGAACGTCCAGCCCCATAGCGGGACCCAGGCCAACATGGCGGTCTACTTCAGCGTTCTCGAGCCCGGGGACAAGATCCTCTCGCTGGACCTCGAACACGGCGGCCACCTCAGTCACGGCCACCCCGTCAACTTCTCGGGCACCCTCTATGAGGTCGAGCAGTACGAGATGGACGCCGAGACCGGCCGCATCGACTACGATGGCCTCGACGAACACGCCCGCGAATTCGAGCCGGACATCATCGTCTCGGGGTACTCGGCCTATCCCCGCGTCGTCGACTGGGAGCGCGTCCAGGAGACCGCAGACGCCGTCGGAGCCTACCACCTGGCGGACATGGCCCACATCACCGGTCTCGTCGCGGCCGGCGCTCACGATAATCCCGTCGGGATCGCCGACTTCGTCACCGGCTCGACCCACAAGACGATCCGCGCCGGACGCGGTGGCATGATCCTCACGGACGAGGAGTACGCCGACGTCATCGACCGGACCGTCTTCCCGGGCATCCAGGGCGGCCCGCTGATGCACAACATCGCCGGAAAGGCCGTCGGCTTCGGCGAAGCACTCGAACCCGAGTTCGAGACGTACATCGACCAAGTCGTCGAGAACGCTCGCGCGCTGGGCGAATCCATGCAGGAGCAGGGATTCACCCTGGTCTCCGGCGGAACGGACACCCACCTGATCCTCGTCGACCTGCGGGATTCCCACCCCGAGGTCACCGGGAACGACGCCGCCGAAGCCCTCGAGGAGACCGGCATCGTCCTCAACGCCAACACCGTGCCGGGCGAGACCCGCTCGGCCAAGGAACCCTCGGGTATCCGCATCGGCTCGCCGGCGCTCACGACCCGTGGCTTCGACGCCGCGGAGATGCGCGAGGTCGGCCGACTCATCGGCCGGGTGCTCGACAACATCGACGACGACAGTGTGCGAGCCGAGGTCAGCGAGGCGGTCGACCGCCTGACCGACGAGCACCCGCTCTACGAGTGAGTTCAGGGAGGAACCGTCTCCCGCCGTTCGGATCTGTTGGCCTCCCCGACCGATCGATTCTTCGCCGGTCACTCGATCGATTCGAGCGCCCGCTCCACCGCCGACCTGCCGGATCCGGTCCGTGCGTAGTCCCCCAGCGCGCGGGCTGCGTCGAGAAGTTTCTCGGCCTCGCGCGGTTCAACCGCTCCATCGAGGGCGTTGACCCGGCAGACGTGACTGTCCAACCTCCCCAGGAGTCCGCCGACTGACACGTCGGCATCCGTGTCTTCCACCCAGTGTTTGACCGCGTCGTGATATGAGTCGACGGCGTCCGCGATGGCGAGTCCACGCGGCCCGGCCATCGTCTCGGGGACGTCAGCGGCCGCCGGCCGGTCACCCGCTGCTGCGGCCTCGAAGAGCGTCCGGACGTATCGCAGGTCGATGGCATCGTCGGCGATCAACGAGGGGGTGACCAGCCGCAAGCGCTGGGCGACGTGACGGATCTCCCAGGCGGCGAGAAACGTCTCCTCGAGGGTCCGGAGGTCGCCTGCATCGACGAATCCTCGTCGACGGACGTACTCGCGGGCGGTCTCCTCGGCGGCTTCGCCGGCTTCGCGATGGCGATCGTCGGCCAGTGCCTCGATGGCGGCCGCGAGATCGAGTTCGGCGGGGCGGTCGGTGTGCAGGCGGCGCTCGCCAATGCCCACACTCTGCAGGCTCCCACATTCCGGACAAGCGGGGCTTCCCGTCTCGTAGTAGGACCACCGGGTGCCACAGTTCTTGCATTCCCGGTCTCCCCGAACTTCCATATGGAGTGGTTCGTGTCCGGAGACCAAAGACCCCATGGTGGGAAGCGGGCCAACCCTTTTGCCCCGTCGGGAAAAGCGGTGTGTATGCCAGTCAGACCGGCAACCTTCTCGATCGTGGCACGGAATCCCGGGCAGGAGGCCATCGGCGTGGCCGTGCAGTCGAAGTTCGTGAGCGTCGGGTCGGTCGTTCCCTTTGCCGCGGCCGACGCCGGTGCGATCGCCACCCAGAGCTACGCGAACGTGGCCTACGGACCCGATGGCCTGGAACGGCTTCGAGACGGGGCCGACGCCGAAACGGTGATCGAGGACCTGACCGCTGCTGACGAGGAGGCCGAAACGAGGCAGGTCGGCGTCGTCGACGCGGACGGGTCCGTCGCGGCCTTCACCGGCGAGGAGTGTCTCGAGTACGCCGGCGACCGACAGGGCGAGCAGTACACCGTCCAGGGCAACATCCTCGAAGGAGCGGCGACCCTCGACGCGATGGCCGAGGCCTACGAGACGACCGGTGGGGGACTTCCCGAGCGCCTGCTCGCGGCGCTCAAGGCCGGGAACGAGGCGGGCGGGGACCGACGCGGCGAGCAGTCAGCCGCGATGTACGTCGTCAAGCCCGAGGGGGGCTACGACGGGCGGAACGACCGCTGGATCGACGTCCGGGTGGACGACCACGAGTCCCCGATCGAGGAACTCGAGCGGGTCTTCAGGATCTACGACGTGACCCTCCTGGAACGCGAGACCCCCGAGGAGCTGCGGGAACTGTCGGGCCCGACCGCGGCGGCGGTCCTCGAAACCCTCGCCGAACTGGGCCAGTACGACGGGACGCCCTCGGAGAGCGTCGGGGAGAAAGAGCGTGAGGCCCTCGAGGCGTTTCGCGGGGTGAACAACTTCGAGAACCACTCCCTGGCCGTGATCGAGGACGCCATCGCCCGGGGGTGGGACGAGGCCGAGGGAACCGGAGAGACGAGGCTCGTGAACGCCATCTGGCGGGGGCTCTCGCGACTCGACCGGGCCTGATCGGATCGGTCCCGGAGGTGGCTGCCGGAAATCGGACAACGATCGACGTGCCGCAGGAAGTGTTGAGGGTGACGGTAGATTTAAGCCGACGCGTCCGTTGGGTTTTGATGACGCTTCGCTTTGGAGGGCCGAAGCGTCAGCGGGGACCAACTCAGGGCGGCAGCGGGATCGGGTTCCGATCCCGCTTCCTTTTACAAACGATTCCGGAGAGGCTTTGTCATCGGGACGGTCAGTCCCCGAATTCGAAATACGCCGACAGTCCGAACGATTCACTGGCCGTCTGGACACCCTCCCGCCCTGGCGAAACCCCGACCGTTCCCGAGAACCCGGCTGTTTGCAGGGATCCATTCCATGACCTGCCTGTTTGAACGGATGACGTTTCAGATTGCGTTCACACCGATGGAGTCCTCTCGAGGCACTCTCGACCCAATATACTTATGGGCACCTGGAAATTACCCTGTATCAGGGTTCACACATGTATGACCTCACAGGCTTTCAACGGGATCTCCTCTACGTCGTGGCAGGTCTCGATGAGCCACACGGGCTCGCGATCAAGGAAGAACTCGAGAAGTACTACGAATCCGAGATCCACCACGGTCGGCTCTACCCCAATCTCGACACGCTCGTGGAGAAGGGACTCATCGACAAGGGCGAGCGCGACCAGCGGACGAACTTCTACACCCTCACGCGACGGGGACGCCGAGAAATCGAGGCCCGACGGGAGTGGGAACTCGACTACGTCGACCTCGACTGACCGATCGGCGTCCAGAATTCACATCGACTCCCCAGCTTCCGCTATTTCTCGGCCCCCAGGCTCCCGCTATTCCTCGTCCCCCGAAACTGCCGGTTCCGATTCGCTCTCCGCTCCGTTGCCCTCCGAGCGATCGAGTCCCATCGGATCGGGAATTGCCTCCGGCTGGATCGGGGCCCCGGCAATCAGTTCCGGCAGCACCAGCGCGACGAAGTGAACGAGCAACACCAGCAGCATCGGGCCGAAGAAGAGCCCGTACCAGCCAAAGAGCAACGGCCCGAAGATGTAGGCCAGCATCACCATCCCGAGGTGGAGGTTCCGACCCGAGACGTAGGGCCGAAGGATCAGGTCCGGGATGACGTCGACGACGAAAAAGGAGACGACCACGAAGAGCACGGGAAACCAGAGAAGCGACGGGTTCCCGGCCGACACGGCAAAGAGATAGATCGACCCGGGAACGTAGACGATCTTGATCCCGATGACCGGAATGAGGCTCGCCACGCCCGTGAGCAGGCCCAGGAGAGCAGGATAGGGGAGCGAGACGCCGGCGGGAGAGACCAGATTGAGCGCCGAGTAGGCCCCGGCCCCGATGATCGCCGTGATGGCGGCGTTGAGGATGTTCCCGAAGAAGACGTTCGAGAAGTCCCGGTCCACGCGTGACATGTACTCCTCCATGACCCCCTCGGAGTCGGAGAAGCGGCGGCGCCACCAGCTCGCGAGTCGGTGGTCGTCCCGGAGCAGGTAGAAGGCGATCACGACGACGACGAACAGGTGCAGTGCCCCGAGCCCGAAAAAGCCCAGGTAGGTGCTTGCCTCCCGGAGAACCGTCTGTATCGCCTCCAGGGTGCTGGGACCCGAAATGAGCGAGAGCGGATCGGTGAATACTGCCGAGATGTCGAAGTAGGGGGCAAGGAGCGTCTCGAGGGGCTGGAAACCCGTTCCCCGCGCATCGAGGAACTTGTTCAGCTCCTGCAGGGCGATGGCGATCGTGTAGAACACGAGCATGATCGCCGGCAACACGAGGGCCACGAGTGAGGTCCCCGCGGCGATCGACGGGGTGTGGATGACCCGTTTCACCCGCCGATAGATCGGTCGTGTGGCATAATAGACGAAGATCCCGAACACGAAGGTGCCAAGAAACGAGTAGAGGAGAAAAAGCACGAGCGCGCCGAGCGCGAACGCGATCGCCCACCAGCCGAGCCGATCGCGGTCGAGCCGTCCAATCCTTTCCATACTCCATCCACGGCCGGGGCGGTAAAAACCTCATGGGCCCGCGGCGAACGGTCGATTCGCCCCTCGATCCGGCCGGGGCGTCGGCCCGGAACCTCCCTGTCCGGAGAGCTATCAGAACTGATATCGGCGGTCGTCGTCCCCGCCGGAAAACTCGCCCATGCCGGGCATGTCGTCGTAGGTCATGCCGGAGAGGTACTCGTCGTAGGTCACGTCGTAGCGGCCCCGGAGATGGAAGTCGAGTTTCCCGGTCTCTGCCGTCGACTGGAAGAGCACGTGAATCGCCCGGGAGACGAGCGCCGAGGGATCCTCCTCCTCGAGGGCCGTCTGTAACATGGCAAGTTCCAGCCGACTCTCCTCGTCGAGTGTGACGTCGATCCCATCGAGGTCGCCATAGGCCGTTTCGATGGCGTCGGTGAGTTCGTCGAGACTCATGGAACACGTTCGTCGACCCACGGGAAAACCCGTTTCGGACGAGAAACGCGGCCCGGCCCGGCGAAACCGTCCGCCATCCCCACGCTTTCAAGGCACGGATGCCAAGCGACGCCGACAGACCCGATGGCCACCACCCTCGCCGGGACCGATCTCGAGTCGGTTCGTGCGGCACTGCTGTCCTGGTACGAGACCGATCACCGCTCGTTTCCGTGGCGGGAGACCGACGCTCCCTACGAGATCCTGGTTTCCGAAGTGATGAGCCAGCAGACCCAGCTCGATCGAATCGTCGATCCCTGGCAGGATTTCACCGATCGGTGGCCCTCGTTCGAGGCCCTCGCCAGAGCCGATCGGAGCGAGGTCGTCGCGTTCTGGAGCGCCCACCGCCTCGGGTACAACAACCGCGCACGATACCTCCACGAGGCCGCAAAGCAGGTGGTTTCGGACTTCGGCGGGGAATTGCCCACCGAACCCGAGCGGCTCGAATCACTCATGGGAGTCGGGCCGTACACCGCCACCGCCGTCGCCTCCTTCGCCTTTGGAACCGGCGGCGCCGTCGTCGACACGAACGTGAAGCGGGTCCTGTACCGCGCGTTCGGGGTGCCGGATGACGAAGCCGCCTTCGAGGAGACGGCGGACGAACTGGTGCCGTTGGATTCGCCCGGACAGTGGAACAACGCCATCATGGAACTCGGGGGCGTGGTCTGTTCGACGACCCCGCGCTGTGACGAGGCGGGATGTCCGTGGCGGGAGTGGTGCCGGGCCTATGAGACGGGTGATTTCACCGCCCCCGACGTGCCGACCCAGCCCGCCTTCGAGGGGAGCCGGCGGCAGTTCAGGGGCCGGATCGTCCGGACGCTCTCGGCCCACGGCGCGTTGCCACTCGACGATCTGGGCCACCGAATCCGGGTCGAGTATCACCCGACCGGTGAACCGGGGCGTGACTGGCTCGAGGGGCTGCTCGGTGACCTCGAGTCCGAGGGATTGCTCGCCCTCGACCGGGAGGCCGAACCGCCGATCGTGCGGCTTCAGGAGTAGCCCCGGACCAGGCCCGGGGACGTCGTCCCGGCTGTCCACCCTTTTAGGTATCGAAGGCTCCAACCGTCTCGCATGTCACCGAAAGTCGGCGCGATCGTCGGCAGCCTCAGGGACGGGAGTATCACGCGGATCGGGCTGGTGCGAGCCCTCCAGTCCGTCGAGGACCACGGCGGGACAGCCGAACTGCTCGATCTCGGTGAGTGCGACCTCCCGGTGTTCGACGCGGACGAACGGGACGCCGGGGACGCACCGGAATTCCGCGCCGAGGTGCGGGATCTCGACGCGATCCTGCTCGGGACGCCGGTCTATCACGGCTCCTACTCGGCACCGCTCAAGAACGCACTCGACTACTGTGGGTTCGACGAGTTCGAAAACACCACCGTTGGCCTGCTCGCAGTCGCCGGAGGCGGATTTCCCCTCCCGGCGTTAGATCACCTTCGCGGCGTGCTTCGGGCACTCGACGCCTGGGTGTTGCCGTTCCAGGCGGCGATCCCCGACTCGGGCGAGGCGGTGACGGACGGGGAGGTCACCGACCCGGATCTCGAACGCAGACTCGACACGCTCGGCCAGCGAATCGTCGAATACGCCTTCATCGAGCCCGATCCAGTCACATTCGAGGGGCGACACAACGTCGGCGCACACAAGGAGGAATCGGACTGATTTTAGTGGGGCGTCCCCCTGGTCGAGCCATGCGCGCGATCAGGGAGAACGGCTGGGTCGAGGTCATCTCGGGCTCGATGTTCTCCGGGAAGACCGAGGAGCTCCTCAGACGATTGCGACGGACAGAAATTGCGGGCCAGACCGTCGCCGCGTTCACGCCCGCCATCGACGATCGCTACGGCGAGGCAGCCCTCGGCTCCCATGCAGGACACACCTGGGAGGCAACCGTCATCGACAACACGCCCGAGGGGGTTCACTCGATCCCCGAGCGGCTCGACGGGGAGTCCGTCGTCGCGATCGACGAGACGAACTTCTTCCCGGTCGAACTCGTCGATGTCGTCGACGACCTGGCGAACGAGGGACGTCGGGTGATCGTCAGCGGCACGGACCAGACCTTCCGCGGCGAGCCCTTCGAACCACTCGGCCAGCTGATGGCCAACGCCGAGTACGTCGACAAGCTCCGGGCGATCTGTGCGGTCTGTGGCGAGCCGGCGACGCGAAACCAGCGACTCGTCGACGGCGAACCCGCCCACGTGGACGACCCGACGATCGTGGTCGGCGCCGAGGAATCCTACGAGGCGCGGTGTCGGAACTGCCACGAGGTCCGACGGGACTGAGCGGGCTTTCGACAAGCGTTTAGGAGTCCGGTGGCTTTCCCGTAGTAGAAATGGGTACGTGTGTTATCTGTGGCTCACCCGCTGACGGCGACGTCTGTGGCACGCACGAGGAGGACGTGTTCTTCGAGTTTCGTGGCACCAGATCGAACCAACTGACTGCGAACCGGTACTACCGCGGGAGCGTCGACGGCTTCGCGGAGTTCGGCGTCTTCGTGGACATCGGACCGGTGACCGGCCTGTTGCATCGAAGCGAGATCCCAAAGCGCCTCGAATCCCTGGACTGGGATCCGGGCGAGACGGTCTTCGTCAAGGTCCTCGAGGTCCACGACAACGGGAACATCGACCTCGGCTGGTCGCTCCGAGAGACCGAACGCGAGTTCCGGGGCCGCCTGATCGACGATCCGGAGATCGGAAAGCCCGTCCTTCCCGAGAACGCCGATGGCGAGGAAACGGAGGAAGCCACCGAATCGGAGCCGTCGGCGGACTCCGGGGTCGGCAGTCCCTCGGCCGTGGAACGGGACGCGACGGACACCAGTTCGACCGACGGGGGCAGGACCCGGTCCGAGACGGCGGAGCCGGTCGAACCCGAACCGGAACCCGAACCCGAGAGCGAGTCCACGACGGCTGCCAAACCGACCGAAATCGAGCGCCTCCAGATCGACGCCCTCGACTCGGCTCTCGGGGAGACGATCGCGCTCGAGGGAACGGTCCGCTCCGTTCGCCAGACCGCCGGGCCGACGATCTTCGAGGTCGAGGACGAGACCGGCAGCGTGGACTGTGCGGCCTTCGAGGAGGCCGGCGTTCGGGCCTACCCCGACGTGGAGACGGGTGAGGTCGTCCGTCTCATCGGCGTCGTCGAGGAGCACCGGGGCGAAATACAGGTCGAGACCGAGGAACTCTCCGTGCTGGCCGACGAGGCCGCCGCGGCGGTCTCGGAGCGGCGGGAGAACGCGGTCGACGAACGGGCAGAACCGACGGAGACGGACCTGTTCGTCTCGGATCCGTCCATCGAACCCGTCCAGGACGAACTCCTCGACGCAGCGACGGCGATTCGACGGGCCGTCATCGAGTCCAGGCCGGTCATCATTCGCCACACGGCCACTCTCGAGGGATACGTCGGCGGCGCGGCCCTCGAGCGTTCGGTGTTGCCGCTGATCCGCGAAGCGCACGCAGAAGCGGGCGCGGAGTACCACTACGTCGACCGACGACCCCTCGAGGACCCGATCTACGACGTCGAAGCCGCGACGAGTGACGTCACGAGCATGCTCGAGGCCGCGGATCGGCACGGCGAGACCCATCCACTCTTCGTGCTCGTCGACGCGGGCTCGACGCGGGAATCCGTGGACGGGCTCGACCTGCTCTCGATCTACGACGCGGGAAGTGTGGTCGTCGACGGCGGATACGCCGATGCCAACGCGACCGAGACGTCGGACATCCTCGTCAGTCCGACCGCGGCCGGAGGCCGGCCGGTTTCGACCGGCGTGTTGGGCACCCATCTCGCAGCCCTCGTGAACGCCGAGGTCCGGGAGGATCTCTCACACCTGCCCGCGACGAGTTTCTGGACCCAGGTCCCGGATCGATACGCCGACCTCGCGACCGACCACGGCCACGAGATGGGGACGATCGAGGACATCCGGAACGCGGTGGCCCTGGAGGCCTTCTACCAGTCCTATGAGGACAAGCGCGAGCTCATCGCCGATCTCTTCTGGGACGAGGGCAACGCCTCCCTGGCCGCGCCGCTCAGCGAGCAGTTCGAGACGAAACGGGAGACCGAGGTCGAAACCGCGCGACCGCATCTCGAGCGGCGGAGCGAGAACGGCGTCCAGATCGACGTGCTCGACGTGGCCGCCTACACCCACCGCTATGACTTCCCACCGACGGACCTCCTGCTCGCGGAACTCCACCGGCGGGAATCCGCGGACAGTGGGGCGACGGTGACGATCGCACTCGACGAGGACGAACTCTTCCTCGAGCGCTCGACCGCGCTCGACGTGCGCGCCATCGGCGAAGCCGTTGCCGACCGCGTGGAGGGTGGCGGCGTCACGCCGCGAGGCGGCCGGGACGGTCGAATAGAGTTCCTCTCCGGCCGGCGAGATGAGGTGCTCGAGGCCGTGATCGAGGAGGTCTCGGCCTGGCTCGGCTGAACGACACCCTTTTTGGCGGCTCTCTGCAGGCATCTATATGGACGCGACGGGTGAGCGACGCTTCGAGGCGGCATGTGAGGCCGTGCTCACCCGCATTCTCGAGGGCGAGGTGGACCGCGAGAATCTGGAACAGGCGAAGTTGGCGGCCTGTGGCGAGCACTCCTCGCCGAAGGTTCCCACAAATGGGGAACTGCTCCAGGCCGCCCCAGCGGACGCCCGCGAGCAGGTCGAACCGATCCTCCGCCGGAAGCCGGTTCGAACCGCCTCCGGGGTAACCCCGGTCGCCGTGATGACCAGTCCAGAGCCGTGCCCACACGGGAAGTGTCTCTACTGTCCCGGCGGGCCCGCCTCGGAGTTCTCCTCCGCACAGAGCTACACCGGGCACGAGCCAGCTGCGGCCCGTGCCGAACAGAACGACTACGACCCATACGGACAGGTCCGTCTCCGGTTGGCCCAGCTCCGACACATCGGTCACCCGGTCGACAAGGTCGAACTCATCGTGATGGGTGGCACGATGACGGCCCGGGATCCGGACTACCAGGAGTGGTTCGTCCGGCGGGCGATCCAGGCGATGAACGAGTTCGACCCGGCCGATCCGCCGGCGCCGACCGAGGGCGAAAGTTTCGCCCAGGCACCCGAAGACGTGGTCGACCGGTCCCTCGAGAACGTCCTCCGAGCGAACGAGACGGCCTCGGTGCGGAACGTCGCGACGACCTTCGAGACCAAGCCGGACTGGTGTGGACCCGACCAGATCGACCGGATGCTGCGACTCGGGGTGACGAAGGTCGAGGTCGGCGTCCAGACGACCTTCGAGGGAGTCAACCGCGAGATGCATCGCGGACATGGCGTGCAGGACGCCATCGACGCTGGCCGGCGCCTTCGTGATGCGGGCTTCAAGGTCGGCTTCCACCTGATGCCCGGGCAACCAGGGACCTCCCTGGCGATGGCGAGAGAGGACGCCCAACGCCTCTTCGAAGACGCCCGGTGGCGACCGGACTATCTCAAGATCTATCCGACACTCGTGGTGCGCGGGACCAGGATCTACGACCTGTGGCGCCGGGACGAGTACGAGCCACTGACGAACGACCAGGCAGCCGAAATGGTCGCGGGGATCAAGGCCGATCTTCCCCAGTATGTGCGGCTCCAGCGGGTCCAGCGGGACATCCCGGCGGACTTCATCGACGCCGGCGTCTGGAAGTCGAACCTCCGCCAGCTGGCCCGCGAGCGGATGGCCGAGCACGGCTGGAGCTGTGACTGCATCCGCTGCCGGGAGGTCGGAATGAACGACGAGGAGCCCACGGGTGTCGAATTGACCGTGCAGACCTACGAGGCCGGCGGCGGCACCGAGCACTTCCTCAGTTTCGAAGCCCCAGCAGAGGACCTGCTGATCGGCTTTCTCAGGCTCCGCTTCCCTGGCGAGCCACGTCGCGAGGAACTCCAGGATGCGGCCCTGGTCCGGGAACTCCATGTCTACGGCAACGAGGTCGGGCTGGGTGAGACTGCCGAGGAGTTTCAACACCAGGGCTACGGCCGCAATCTCGTCCGTGAGGCCGAGTCGATGGCCGCGGCGGCGGGCTACGGGAAGCTCGTCGTCATCGCCGGAGTGGGAGCCCGGGAGTACTACCGTCGGGAACTGGGGTACCAGCAGGACGGCCCATACGTGAGCAAGTCACTCTATTGACCAGTCGCGTACCGGCTGGCTCTGGTGATCGAGCGCCGGCTGGCAGGGGTGGTCGAATACCGACCGGCCATGGTGAATCGAGTGCCGGCCGATCGAGGTGCATGGCACGTGGGGGCGAACAGGCGGCCTTGTCGCCGACGCGGTCGGCCGCGCTGCCGCGTGCCGCGCCGGGTTTTCCAAGCGGGGATGGACATGTCTGGCCCGGTAATTCGGTTTAAACGTTCGTTGGGAAGGGTGGTCGAGCGATGGAAGTTCGGTCTGTGGCCCTCCGTTCGACCGATGCCCCTAACCCGATCCTCCGTCTGGGTGTGACCATGGACCCGAAGCGGGAAGTCACGAGCGTCGGATTGGTCGCCCTGGTGGGGGAACTGGGGGCCTACACCGGCGCAACCGTCGATAAGGCCTATCTCTATCCGGACGATCTCGTCCGTCTCAAGATGCGGGACTACGACCGGGGCCGGATCGAGTTGCTGGTGCAGGTTGGGGAGACGAAACGCGCCCACGTCACCGAGCCGGAGTTCGTTCCCCCCGCTCCGGACCGACCGCCGAACTTCGCGAAGATGCTCCGGAACCGCATCGCCGGGGCCGATTTCGCTCGCGTCTCTCAGCACGGTTTCGATCGCATCCTCGAGTTCGAGTTCCGCCGTGGCGACGAGGACACCACGGTCGTCGCGGAACTCTTCGGCGAGGGGAACCTCGCGGTGCTCGACGAGAGCGGCACGGTCGTCGACTCCCTCTCGACCGTGCGCCTCCAGTCCCGGACCGTCGCGCCGGGCGCCCAGTACGGCTTCCCCGAGAGCCGAATCAACCCGCTCG
This sequence comes from Halodesulfurarchaeum sp., assembly GCA_042216015.1. GTDB lineage: Archaea > Halobacteriota > Halobacteria > Halobacteriales > Halobacteriaceae > Halodesulfurarchaeum. The sequence goes on from JBDGUI010000015.1 coordinate 78,603, forward strand.
ACATGGATGCCGAGGCGTTTCGTACCGCGATGGCCGAGTCCGATACCGACCTCGTCCGGACCCTCGCCACCCAGCTCAATCTCGGGGGCACCTACGCCGAGGAACTCTGCACGCGGGCGGGCGTCGAGAAGACGAAGACCATCACCGAGGCAGACGAGTCGGATTTCGCCCCCCTCTATGCCGAGATGCGTGACCTGCTCGACCGGCTTCGTGAGGGCAACACCAATCCACGGGTGTACCGGGAGGACGGGGATCCGGTCGACGTGACCCCGGTCCCGCTCGAGGAGTACGCCCACCTCGAGAGCGAGGCCTTCGACTCGTTCAACGAGGCCCTCGATTCCTACTTTCGCTCCCTCGCCGAGGTAGCAAGCGAGCCGGCGACGGGCAGTGACTCGGCTGGCCCCGACTTCGACGCCGAAATCGAGCGCCGGGAGCGGATCATCGAACAGCAGCAACGGGCCATCGAGGACTTCGAGGCTGAGGCCGAGGTGGAGCGGGAAAAGGCCGAACTGCTCTATGCGAACTACGAACTGGTCGACGAGATTCTCGAGACGGTCAGGGAGGCCCGATCGGCCGGCCATTCGTGGACTGACATCGAGGAGCGACTGGCGGAAGGGGCCGACCAGGGAATCGAGGCCGCAGAGGCGGTCACCGGAATCGACGAATCAGAGGGCCGTATCCGAGTCGAGATCGAAGGGCGGGAGATCTCCCTCGATCCGCACTCGGGGGTCGAGAAGAACGCCGACCGGCTGTACACCGGTGCCAAGGAGATCGAGGCGAAGCGGGAGGGCGCCCTCGAAGCCATCGAGGACACCCGGGCCGAACTCGCCTCGCTCGAAAAACGCCGGGAGGAGTTCATCGAGGGAGAGAGTGACGAGAAGGTAGAAACGACGGAGGAAAAAGAATCCACGGACTGGCTCGCCCGGAAATCCGTTCCGATCCGGAAGCCCGAGAAGTGGTACGACCGCTTTCGCTGGTTCCGGACGAGCGACGGCTTCCTGGTTCTCGGTGGGCGAAACGCCGATCAGAACGAGGAGCTGGTCGAGAAGTACATGGAGCACGCCGATCGGTTCTTCCACACCCAGGCCCACGGCGGCCCGGCGACGATCCTCAAGACGAGCGACCCGAGCGAGCCCACGACGGACATCGAGGTCCCCGAACGGAGTCTCGAGGAGGCCGCACAGTTCGCCGTGACCTTCTCGACGGTCTGGAAGGACGGGCGGTACAGCGGCGACGTCTATATGGTCGAAGGCGATCAGGTCTCGAAGACCCCCGAGAGCGGCGAATACCTCGAGAAGGGTGGCTTTGCCATCAGGGGCGACCGGACCTACTTCGAGGACACGCCCGTCGGGGCCGCCGTGGGCATCGCCTGCGAGCCGGAAACCCGGGTCGTCGGCGGCCCGCCCGAGCCGATCGAGGCCCAGGCCGAGACGTCGATCCGGATCGAACCGGGTCGTTACGCCCAGGGCGACGTGGCAAAGCGGCTCTATCGCGAGTTCCGCGAGCGCTTCGCGGACACCACGTTCGTCCGGAAGGTCGCCAGTCCGGACGAGATCCAGAAGTTCATGCCGCCCGGGACGAGCCGGATCAGTGAGTAGGAGGGCGATTCTGCGAGTGAGAGGGGGAATCGGGAGTGAAGGGATTCTGCGAGTGAGAAGGGGAATCGACTTAGGCGAACACGAGGAAGTCCCAGTATGCACGTCAGGGAGTGGTCGACGCGGGAGGGCGGTCGCGAGGCGGTCAGCCTCGTCCCCGAGAGTCTCGACGACCTCTGGCATCTCACCTACGTCATCGAGCCCGGCGATTTCGTCTCCGGTGACACCCACCGCCGCATCCAGCGAAAAGAGGACAACATGCGGGACACCGGCGGCGAGCGCGAACACATGCATGTCACCCTCGCCGTCGAGGACGTCGAGTTCCACAAGTTCTCCAACCGCCTCCGAGTCGGGGGGACCATCGAGGACTGCTCCCGCGAGGACCAGCTTGGCCTTCATCACACCCTCAACGTCGAGGAACACGACACGATCGAGATCGAGAAGATCTGGAAGCCCGATCAACGGGAGCGAATCGAGGAGGCCGAAGCGGCCACTGACCAGCCCACCGTCGCCATCGCGACCGTCGGCGAGGGCGAAGCCCACGTTCACACGGTCGCCCAGTACGGCGTCGACGAGTACGTCTCGCTGACGAAGACGACCGGCAAGGGCGAGTACACGGCCGGCCGCGAGGAACTCTTCGAGGAACTCGCCGACGCGCTGGGTCATCTCGACACGGACGCCGTCATCCTCGCTGGACCGGGGTTCACCAAGCAGGACGCCCTCGAGCACATCGAGGCCAATCCGGAGATCACCGAGAGCGTCACGGTCGTCGACACCAGCGCAGTCGGTGGCCGGGGCGTCCACGAGGTACTCAAGCGGGGCGCCGTCGCCGACGTGCGCCGGGAAACCCGCATCGCCGAGGAAAGCGCAGCAATCGACGAATTGACCGAGCGAATGGCCGGCGACGGAGCAGCAGCCTACGGCATCGACGCCGTCGCCCAGGCGACCGAATACGGGGCCGTCGAGCAGCTCCTCATTCTCGACGAGCGACTCCGGCTGGAGCGGGCGGGGGAGGGCGACTGGGACCTGGACGCGAACGAGCTAATCCAACAGGTCGAGAACCAGGGCGGTGAGATCACCGTCTTCTCGCACGAGTTCGATCCGGGAAAGCAGCTCCGGAATCTGGGGGGTGTGGCGGCGCTGTTGCGGTATCCGATCGAGTGATCGACAGGCGAGAGATTCCTGGGGAGATCAGAGCCCGACCTGCATCCCGTCCTCGGCCACCAGCACCTCGCCCTCGAAGCGGGACTCGATCGTCTCGACCATCCCGGCATGCTTGCCATCGGTGTGGGGGTAAAGATGCGTGAGATAGACCCGGTCGAGATCGGCGCTCTCGAGGACGCGGGCCAGCTTGCTCGGGTTCGTGTGGGTGTCACTCTCCACGTCGTCCGGGAAGGAACAATCGTGGACCAGCACCGATCCGACCTCGGCGAAGTCGACGAGTGCCTGGAACTCCTGAGTGTCCCCCGAGATGGTGAGTCGATCGTCGAACCGGTAGGCAAAGCCCGCCATCGAGTGGCGATTCGCCATGGCGGTGACGTCGAATCCGGCGACGGTGGCCTGGCCCTCCTCGAGTTCCCTGACGGCAATCGACATCCGGCCCCGGAGGTAGTCGTGGACGTCGAGCAGCCCCTCCACGAGCGCCTCCGTTCCCCGAGGACCGACCACTGTGAGCGAGGACTCGCCGGCCAGCCACCGGGCTTTGTACAGGGACATGAGATCGGCGACGTGATCGAGGTGATGGTGGGTCAGAAGGACCGTCTCGACGCCCTCGTACCCGGCTCCGGTGGCCGCGAGCCTGTTGAGGACGCCGCTCCCGACGTCGACGAGGAGTCGTCGATCGTCCGACGTGAGGAGCACGCCGGACTGAACCCTGTCGGCCGTCGGCATCGCGGAGCCGGTGCCGAGGAAGGTCAAGTGCATGGCGGTGGTCGGGATCGATCGGAGAAAACGGTTGTGGCCGGAGATACAGGATCCAGAGGCCTGCCCCGGGCGGCCGTTCGTGGAGACCGTCGGCCAACAGCTACAACCCCCCGGACGTTCTACCCGGTAGCGAATGGGTACGGAGACGCCCGCGACGGTCCCCGATCCCGGGTCGGTCCCCGACAGTGACCTCCTCGAAATACTCGAACCGGCCGTCCGGGAGTGGTGGATCGAGCAGTTCGGCGAGTTCGTCCCTGACAATGGGGGCTACTTCACTCCGCCCCAGCGCGAGGCGATCCCCCACATCGCCGGGGGCGATCACACGCTCATCGCGAGCCCCACCGGGTCCGGCAAGACTCTGGCCAGCTTCACCGCGATCATCAACGAACTCTTCGTTCGGGAGCGATCCGAGGGGCTCGAGAACACCGTCTACTGCCTCTACGTCTCGCCGCTGAAGTCCCTCGCGAACGACATCCACCGAAACCTCGAGGGCCCCCTCGACGGGATCTGCGAGCGCCTCGAGGATCGCGGCGAGGAAGTCGAGGAGATCCGCCACGCGATCAGGCACGGCGACACGGACACCTCGACCAGGCAGGCGATGCTCGAGGAGACCCCACACATCCTCAACACGACCCCGGAGACCCTCGCCATCCTGCTCAACTCCCCCAAGTTCAGGGAGAAACTCCGGACCGTCGAGTACGTCATCGTCGACGAGATTCACAGCCTCGCCGACAACAAGCGGGGAACACACCTCGCGGTGAGTCTGGAGCGGCTCGCGGCCCTGGCCGAGACGGAGCCGACCCGGATCGGGTGCTCGGCCACGGTGGAGCCCCTCGATGAGATCGGCGCGTTTCTCGGCGGACGCGAGAATGGCTCGCCCCGAGAGGTCGAACAGGTCGATACGCGATTCATGCGGGAGTACGACATCGAACTCGTGACGCCGGCCGCGGACCTGATCGAGACCCCGCGGTCGGTCATCCAGGAGCGCTTCTACGACCAGCTCTCCTCGTTGATCGAATCCCACGACAGCACCCTCGTGTTCACGAACACCCGCTCCGGGGCCGAACGGGTGCTCGAGAACCTCCGGGAGCGTGGTGACGTCGCGGAGGAGAGTTCGGGCGCCCATCACGGCTCGCTCTCAAAGGATCGGCGCCAGGCGGTCGAACGGGAATTGAAAGACGGGACACTCGACGTGGTGACGACCTCGACGAGCCTCGAGCTGGGAATCGACATGCCACACATCGACCTGGTCGTTCAGGTCGGCTCCCCGAAGTCCGTCGCCGCGCTCCTCCAGCGGGTCGGACGGGCCGGCCACCAGCTCGGGGAGACCGTCACCGGTCGGGTGTTCGCCCTCGACCTCGACGAGCTGATCGAATGTGCGGTCATGCTCGACCGGGCCGAGGACGGGTTCGTCGATCGGGTCCACATCCCCGAGCGGGCCCAGGACGTCGCCGCCCAGCAGGTCTACGGGATGGCGATCAACGGTCCCCGACCGCTCGCGGAGGTGGAATCGATCCTGCGAGGGGCCCATCCATATCGGGACTACACGGACGCCGAATTCGACCAGTTGCTCCGCTACCTCCGGGCGGACTACGAGGGCATGGAGGACCGCAACGTCTACGCGAAGATCTGGGTCGACGAGAACGACCCACCCGAGGGCGACCACCATTACCCCAACTACCCGGTCGGCGAGCGGTTGATCGGCAAGCGCGGTCGGCTCGCCCGGATGATCTACATGACGAACGTGGGGACGATTCCGGACTCGTTTTCCTGCAACGTCTTCGTCCGGGGCGAGGACCAGTGGGTCGGCGACCTCGACGAGGATTACCTCGACACCCTCGCCTCGGGGGACGTCTTCGTTCTCGGCGGGCAGAAATACGAGTTCCGCTACCGCCGCGGATCGAAGGTCTACGTCGATCGGACGAGCGAGCGGGCGACGGTCCCCTCGTGGTACTCCGAGCGCCTGCCCCGCTCGTTCGACCTCGGGGTCGAAATCGCGGCGTTTCAGGAACGCCTCCTCGACGTCGCCGAGGGCGGAATGGCCGGGCTTCGCTCTCGCCTCCGCGAGTTGCCCATCGACGAAAACAGCGTTCGGGCCCTCGCCCGCATGATCGACCGACAGCTCGCCTTCGCCGGCCCCGAGAGCGTGAGCACCACCGATCGGATGGTGATCGAACACGTCACCGACCACGAGGACTACCGGCGTCGGTACTACGTCCGGTCGCCGTACGGGCGTCGGTTCAACGACGGGCTCTCGCGGATCCTCGCCCACCAGATCGCCGTCGAGGCCACCGCGAACGTGACGATCGCCGTGAGCGACTCGGGATTCACGCTCTCGATGCCGCTGAACCGGAAGGTCGATGTGGAGGGAGTGCTCGAATCGACGACCCCCGAGGAGGCCCGTCACCTCCTCGAATCGAGTCTCGACGGAACCGATCTCAGGGAGCGATACTTCCGGATCAACGCCACGCGCTCGCTGATGATTCTCAAGCGGTACAAGGGCCACGAGAAGAGCGCTAGCCGACAGCAGGTCTCTGCGGAGATGTTGCTCGGCTTCGCGGAGGACCTCGAGGATTTCGCCGTGCTCACAGAGACCCACCGGGAGATCGTCGAGGACAAACTCGACCTCGCCGGGATCGAGCGGATCCTCGGGGGGATCCAGGACGGGTCGATCGCCGTCGAGAGCCACACGCTCGACTCGCCCAGCCCGCTCTCGTTCGGACTCGCCACGCTCTCTGCCAGCGACGTCGTCCTCGCCGAGGACGAGGACGCCGTGCTCCGGGAGTTCCACGAGCGGGTCACCGAGGCGATCGAAGGGGAGTGAACTAGCTCAGATCAGCCCGTCGGAATCGCCGGTATCCGAACACGAGCGGAAGGATCGTCCAGAGGACCAGAATCCCGAGGAAGAACGGGGCGTCGAGATACGCCGGGACCTCCCCTCCCAGCCGGGCCGCGAGCGCGGCGTCCGTGTCCACGAGCACGCGCTGGACGAGGGTGTTGTACGCCCCCGAGGGACTGGCCCGCTGGAGCAACAGAAACCAACCGGGAACGGTCGCCCCGGGCATCGACCCGGCGACCACCAGGTGGACGCCCTGGGGCACCATGTCCCAGAGCAGGGTCAAGACGAGGTAGGCCGCGACCGCGAGGGTCATCGCCCGGGAGCGGACCGCGGTGGTGGCCGAAATTCCCACCGCGATTCCGACGAAACAGATCCCGAGCGCCGCGGAGAGGAGTGTCACGCCGACGAAGTCGAGGACCGGAACCACCCCGTAGAGTGCACGGGTAATGACTCCCGAAATCGCGAATCCTGCGCCGACGCCGATTCCAACGACGCCGGCCCGTCCGAGGAACTTCCCGAGCAGAACCTCGCCGCGAGAGGGGGGAAGGCCCAGCAAGATCTTCAGGCTCCCGGACTCGCGTTCGCCGGCGATCGCGAGGTAGCCGGCGATCAGTGCCATGATCGGCACCAGCATGGCCGCGAACTGGGAAGCCGCACCGATGGCCGAAACGGGGTCGCCGGAGACGCCCGGAACGAGCACCATGACCCCGGCTGCGAGCGAGGTCATCGCCGCGATGAGGACGACGATGGCCCAGAGCATCCGCGAGCGGAGTGCGTCCTCGAATTCCTTCCGGGCGATGACGAGCCAGGTCATCGCCCACCCCCGACGCGTCGCTCCCTGACCGAGTCCGCCCGGTCGTGGCGGTAAAGAGGTCCTCCAGCGACGCGTCGTCGGTCGAGATGTCCAGAAGCGTCCCACCCGACTCCCGAACCCGGTCGATGACGGCGATCTTCGCCTCGGGATCGAGGATTTTCACTTCGATCTGCCGGTCGTCGATCGTCGCGGCACCGATCCCCACCAACTCACCGAGGGAGAGGTCGGGCGGCACCTCGTCGACGGTGAGCGTCATCGTCGATCCCGTTCCGAGGGACTCCCTGAGCCCGTCGATGGAATCGATCGCCACCAGCTGGCCCGAGTCGAGGATCGCCACCCGATCACAGACCGCCTCGACCTGGCTGAGAATGTGGCTCGAGAAGAAGACCGTCTTTCCGCGGTCTGCGTGATCGCGGGCGATCTCTCTCACCAGCCTGACGCCGTTCGGATCCAGCCCCGAGGAAGGTTCGTCGAGAATGAGGAGGTCCGGGTCCCCCACCAGGGCAATCCCGAGAGCAAGCCGCTGGCCCATCCCCTTCGAGTACCCGCCGGTCTTCCGACGGGCGGCCTCCGCCGCGAGGCCGACGCGCTCGAGCAGTTCGTTGGGATCGTCGTCCGCGCCCTTGAGATCGATCGCGTACTCGAGGTGTTCGAGCCCAGTGAGTCGGTCGTAGAGTCCGTATCCGTCCGGGAGAATCCCGACGCGGCGGTGGATTTCCCGTGTCTCCCGCTGGCTATCCAGACCCAGTACCGTGGCCGTTCCGGCCGTCGGGCGGGCGTAATCCATGAGCACGTCGATGGTCGTCGACTTCCCGGCTCCGTTCGGACCGAGGAAGCCGAAGATTTCGCCCGCGTGGACCGTGAGATCGAGGTCGTCGACGGCGAGAACGGACGCTCCATAGCGTTTCGTCAACCCGCTGGTCCGGATGGAGACGTCGGCCCCCTGAGAAGACTCCATGGGGGAATCAACAGAAGCGTGCGGGGACCACTCAGAATGGTTAGCTGCTTCAGAACCCATACCGAGGTATTTGGACCTGACGGGTTATGTCGGTGTCGGCGACTGACAGGTCTGGGTCGAAATCGGTCGAATTCCATCGTCTCCTGGCGTGTGCGGATCGTTCTCACCGGGTGGGAACAATCCACAATCCGATAGCCGTTGGCCACCTACCTTTCGTATGGTTTCAAAGATCACCCTTTTCGAACCGCACTTCGACGGGGCACAGATCGGCCCGGCCAGCCTCGGAACCGAGGGGACAGACCTGGAACTGGGCGAATCAGCGCGCGAGCATGACAGTGCGACGAGGGAGCCCACGGCGTCCAGTCGACCCCCGCGTGCACGACTGCTCGGTGGCGTCGCGGGCGTCACCGTCGGCCTGTTGGCGGGGCTCCTGGCCTGGCGACGCGTCAAGGGCGGCTCGAAAGCCGAGAGCGTGACAGGTTCCGAGTCGGCGGACGAACCGCGGATCGAGGAGCGACCCGTCGGAAACCTCACCGGGGAGTGATCCGCATCGATGACGACCAATCGTGGACCGAGTTGGAAGCGATTCGTTCTCGTCCCGAGTGTGTTTTTCGCGGCGGGACTCCTGATCGGCGGTGCAGTGACCGCCCTGCTCGAACCTCGGATGGCGTTCTCGCTCCTCCTCGGCATCCCCGCCGGGTTGCTGGCTGGCGTCGTCGCTGCCGGTGCCGTGGCCGTCGGACTCACATCTGAGAATTCCCGGCGGCGACAGATTGGGAGGGGCATTGCTGGGTTCAGTCTCGCCTTTCTGTCTTCGTTCGCAGCGGCGTTGCTCGCTCTCGACCTGGGTACAGTCGTCTCACTCGGACTGGCGCTCGTCATCGGACTGGCCGGGAGCGCGTTCGCGGTCCGCCGCGGTCCGCCCGAGACAGCGGAGCACCCCAGTTCGAAGACGCCGAACTGACACGCGCAGTCGGGTGGGTCGGGAGTGACCCTTGCTCGCAAACATGTAGCTGTCTTTATTGATTATGGCGACCAAGTTGCCGAAATGGTTCAAACGATGTCATCGACAGTCAGCGCACAGTGGTTGGGTATTGCCGCCCTCCTCTATCCCCTCTGCGCCTGGCTCCTCATGGCCGTCCTGGCAGTGCTGAACGGCGGATTCAGGGAGGTCGTGCTCATTCCCCGCATCGGGAACTATCCCGGCCACGTGCTCAGCACGGCGATTCTCGTGCTCGCGATTCTCGGCGTTTCGTTTCTGTTCTTCCGGACGATTCCCGTCGAGTACAGTCAGATTCAGTTGCTCCTCGTCGGTGCGGCCTGGGTCGTCATGACCGTGGGGTTCGAGTTCCTCGTCGGCTACGCCGAAGGGACGCCCGTCTCGGTGACGCTTGGACAGTACAACGTGCTCGCCGGACAGGTCTGGATCGCCGTTCCAATCACGCTGCTCGTGGCGCCGCTTCTCTTCGGCTGGTATCTCGCCTCCTGAATCAACCATATCTGGTCGAGGCCGATCACTGCCGAGCCCACTCGAGCATCCGGGCGTACCGTTCCCGGCTGGACAGCGCCTTCGGATCACCGACCAGAACGAGGGATTTCTTCGCCCTCGTCAGCGCGACGTTCATTCGGCGCTCGTCCTCGAAGAGCGGCCCGTCGAGGCTTCCGGAGGCGACGAAGGAGACCAGCAGGATCTCGGTGCTCGAGCCCTGGAACCGGTCGACGGTGTCGACGGTGATCCCCTCGGGAACCAGGGGGGCGATCGTCGACACCTGGGCGCGAAACGGGGCGATGACGCCGACGTCCGCTGGGTCGGCACCGGCCTCGAGAAAGGACTCGACGATCGTCGCGACGCGTTCGGCCTCGACCTCGTCCCGGTGATCGGCGTCGGTACCGGCAACCGGTACGAAGGAAACACCGTCGTACACGTCAGTTCGGGATGGATCCAGTCCGAGGTCCGCGATCGATTGGCCCGCGACCGCGGCCGTCGCGGGCCGGAGGTCCCCGTCGTAGAACTCCCGGGACGCGAAGGCCTGAATCCGCTGGCTCATACGGTACTGTCGGTCGAGCATGACCGCCGCTTCGGAATACCGATCGATGAGCCGCTCGAAGAGCGAGGTCTCGAGGTCCGATGCGGACTGGACGACCGGCGGAAGCTGGCGATGATCGCCCACGAGCACGAAGCGGTCCCCGCGATTGATCGCGGCCAGCGTGTCGGGTTCGGTTAGCTGGCTGGCCTCGTCGACGACCACCACGTCGAAGGACTGCGAGCGCATCACCCGCGAGCCACAGGTCGAGGTGGTGGCGGCCACGACCGGTGCCGATTCGAGTGCCGAAGCCCGTTCCGCTGGGTCGCCGTCGGGTTCCAGGCGGAGGTGGATCATGTCTTCACGCACGCCCGAGGCGGTTCCCATCCGGACGACGTCCGAGAATCCCCGATCGAGCAGCGCCTCGAGCGCGTTGTCGACCGCGCGGTTCGTGAAGGCCGAGAGCAACACCCGGTCACCCCGGTCGACCAGTTCGGCGACGAGCGTGGCGATCGTGTAGGTCTTCCCGGTTCCCGGTGGGCCGTGGATGAGCGCGAGATCCTCCGCCCCGAGCGCCCGGTTGATCGCCCGGTTCTGGGCCGGGTTGTTCTCGATGATATCCCGGTTTGGCTCGTCGAAACCGGGCTGCTCCCGACCGAACAGGAGGTCCCGGCGGCGACCGGGGCCCTTGAGGACCCCGTCATGGAGGGCCGTCAACATCCGGTCGACGGAGAACTCCGAGGGATAGACGTCGAGGCGTCGCAGGTCGAGGGGTTCGTCCACTGAGACGACCACCTCGGGACCGAGCGACTCGACGACGGCGAGTTCCGATCGGCCCGTTAAAGGGTCGCCGTCGCTCGCGAGGACGCGATCACCGACCCTGATCTTCGACACGGCGTCGGGTGCCCGGTTCGCGCTGAGGTGCCATCGCCCACTCGAGCGTTGCTCCCGACCGCTCGGTTCGAGATCCACGAGGGCACGATCCGCCGCGGCGCGTTCGGCCGAGGTCTGCTCCCAGAGTTTGGCGTACTCGCGGTGAATGGCCCCGCGCTCGGTTTCGATGGCCTCGTACTGGGCTTCGAAGTACTCCCGCTCTTCGGCCGGAAGGGGGTCGCCGACCGACCCGGCCTTCGACCGCTGATCGAGCCGACCGGAGACGACGAGACAGGTGTCCTGCTCGAAGCAGTACTGGCAGGTGGCATCGGCCTCGTACCCGGTCGGGACCGAGAAGTCGAACTCCATGGCCGCGATCTCGTTTCGGGTCCGGAGGACGAAGTCCGTGAGTCCGGTCCCGATCGAGAAGTCCTTGGCCGGGGAGAGATCCCCCGTCTCCTCCTCGAGGGCCGCGTTTTTGGTGTAGAGCAACGTCCCCGTGTCGACGTCGACCCCGCGCTCTTCGAGCAACAGCGCGTACGCAGCCGCCTGTATCTTGTCCTGGAACCGTGGACTCCGGCTCGTGTTCTTCCCGGTCTTGAGTTCGACGGGGGTCCCCCGCCTGATCGCGTCACACCGTCCCTTCATCCCGTACGTGTCACTGAGCAGGCTAACCTCGGAGCGCCAATCGTCCCCCTCGAGTCGGCCCTGCTCGAGCCAGGTCTCGATCGCCCCTGCGTTCCTCCGCACCTCCGCCGTGACCGATTCGCGATCGCGGCCGAGCAGTCCCAGTTCCAGGGCGGCCTCGGAGACGCGTTTCTCGACGGCCGAGTCGAGATCGCGTCCCCGCAGGAGGTCCCCGAAGACCTCGTGGACGATCGTCCCCTTGGTGACCGGATATTCCAGCGGGAGGCCGCCGATCTTGTTGAGATAGTAGAGCCGAGGACACTGGACCCAGGATCGGATGTCCGTGACGTCGACGAGGAAGTCGGGTTCGACGACGACTTTCGAGGCCTGGGTCGTCGACAGCTCCTCCGCCTGTCGCTCGAGGCCTGACACGTAAAGGTCCATTCCGGGTTCCAGAATCCGCGCGGTTTCGGCCCAGTCCCCCCACAGCGAAATCGCGACCCGGTCGTCGCCGACCTGCACCTGTATCGTCGCAACGTCACGGTCACCCGCGCCGGTGGATTCGGTTCGGATTTCGCCGACGTTTCGGACGTCGCCCCGACGGTTCACAATCGGGTGGAGGGGGGCCGGGCCGAAAACGATGTCGCTCCGCCTCGAGTGTTCCGCCTGCTGCCGTTCAATTTTTCGGGGACATCCTGTCGAGCCACCGTGCCGGGGACTCCAGTTCTGCCTCCCGGGGCAGATTGTCCGGAGTGGCCCAGACCAGTCCGGCCCCCTTTACCCCTCGCGCTGCCACGATGGCCTCGAAAAACCGGCTGCCCCGTTCGTACTGAGCCCGTTTGACGTCGAGGCCGAGCAGCCTGGCGACGAGCCTCGAAAGTGGACCGCCTCCCGCCCGGCGCTCGTCGAGTTTTCGGCGAAGGTCGGCCGTCGCCTGGTCGATGGCCTCGTCCATGAGAAGTTCGGCGTAGCCCTCCACGGCGGTCATCGCCCGGTTCAGCTCCCCATACTGCACCCGGGGAATCGACCCGGTCGCGAGTTCGGAGATGACGCCCCTGACCCGAGTTGCCAGGTAGTCCCGCAACCAGGGCGCCATCCCGAACTCCGCGGCGTGAGCGACCTCATGAAAGGCGATCCAGCGGCGAAATCGATCGACGGAAACGTCGAGTTCCGTGGCGACCCGGACGACGTTGGGATGGACGATGTAGAGTGTGGGAGACCGATCCCCGGCGAACAGCCGTGGATCGTATTGACCCATCACCCGCCGGGAGAGGTATGCAACCGAGCCAGCGACTGAAGCGGTGTTGAGCGGTCCCGTAATGGCGGGGAATCGACCGGCATCGGTCCCGAGCGGTTCGAATGCCGCTTCGAGTGTGGAGAGCGTGGCGTCGATCCAGTGGCGCCGGTTCTGTACCTCGACGGTCCCCGGGAGGTCGAACTCGATCCCCGTGGCAGACTGGATTCCCGCCCGGGCCTCGCGGATGTCGGCAGCGTAGGCGTCTCTCGAGGCCGAGTCGAGATCGAGGTCGCCCGGATCGACCATCGCTCGAGCGGCCGTACGAGTGGCAGGCCAGTCGATGCCGTCCCTGCCCGCTGCTCCGACGATCGCCCGGGCGCCCCCCAGTGGGTCCATGAGAGCACTACTGGAGCAAGAGAGGAAGTCCTTCCGGCCACGGTCGGCGGGTCGGGGAGTACCCACGTCCTGGTTCGGGATTTTCTGGTCATGGGTGACGGGTCGGGGAATGCCCACGTTTCGGTTCGGGAGTGACCCGGTCACTTCTGGATCCCATCCCTGCGGACCAATACCACTATACGCGGTGCTGGAATAGTCATTCACCAATGGCGGACACGCTCTCGTTCCTCGAGGAGCCCGCGAACACGCGCGAAGCCATCATGAAGGCCACGTATATCGCGCTCTGTGAACACGGCTACGCGGGGCTGACCATCGCCCGGATCGCCGACGAGTTCGAGAAGAGCAAGTCGCTGCTCTATCACCACTACGACAGCAAGGACGAGTTGTTGCTGGATTTTCTCGGCTTCATGCTCGAGGCCTTCCAGCGGGCGATCCCCGAGGGGGATTCCGAACCCCCCGAAGAACGGCTCGAGGCCTTCATCGAGGGATCCCTCGAACCCGAGAGGTGGGACGAGGATCTCGAATTCACCAGCGCCATGACCGAACTCCGGGCCCAGGCGGCCCACGACGAACGATTCAAGAAGCATTTCACCGATCACGACCGGGTCTTCAAGGAGACGCTGGTCGACACGATCGAGACCGGCATCGAGGAGGGGGTATTTCGCGACGTCGACCCCGAGCAGGTGGCATCCTTCATCGTCGCGACGCTCTCCGGCGGGATGAACCAGTTGGCGACTACGGAGTCGGAAACCCGAACGTCGATCCGGGACGAACTCGACCGATACGTTTCGACGGTCCTGCTCGTGGAGTGACTCAACAGTGGAGCGCGAGTTTCTCGTCGACGATCCCCTTGAGCCGTGCGAGAACGAAAGCCAGGATCATCGCGCCGATCGATACCGCGAGAACACGCGCCGGTGAAACCGGGAGATCGCGGTCCCTCACAGCGTTTTTCTTAGTGGTCGGTTCGTCCCGATCCGCCCCCTCGCTGCCGCCGAAGAGGACGACCTTCGGGACGGTCTGAACGTCGAGACGATCCACGTGTATTTCGATGATGTCCATGTGTCCCTCTCGGGCACGTGAAATGATAGGCTTTCTCCCGAATGACCGGGCGTTTCAAATCCCTCCGGAGACGTGTTCCCGTATGGACAGCGACCGACGCGACTTCCTCGAAACGTTGCTCGAAACGCCGAGTCCGTCCGGATACGAGACGCCGGCTCTGAAAGCCTGGGTGCGCGAGGTCTCGACGTTCGTCGATCGAGTGGAAACGGACGCCTATGGAAACGCCGTCGCCACCCACGAGGGAAGTGAGGACCTCTCGATCGCCGTGACCGGCCACGCCGACGAGATCGGGTATGCCATCTCCTCGATCACGGAGGAGGGATTCCTCCGCATCATCCCGGTGGGGGGCTCGGATCCGACCGTCTCCAGAGGAACCCCGATCGAGATCCAGACCGCGGACGGTCCCGTCAATGGCGTCATCACACAGACCGCCATCCACCTGCGGGATCACGGGGAGACTGGAGACGTTCCGGACATCGCCGCCCAGCACGTGGACATCGGCGCGGCGGACGAAGAGGCGGCCAGGAACCTCGTCGAAGTGGGAGATCCGGCAATCCCCGCCATCGGGCTACAGGACCTGGCGGGGAGTCGAATCACGGCCCGGGGGATCGACAATCGGGCCGGCACCTGGGTCGCGGCCGAGGCGCTCCGGCGGGCCGTCGAACGGGACGTCGACGTCACGGTTCACGCCGTCGCGACCGTTCAGGAGGAACTCGGACTGAAGGGCGCAGAGATGATCGGGACCGAGATCGACGCGGACGCCGTGATCGCGGTGGACGTGACACACGCCTCCGACAACCCGGCCTACCCCGAGAAACAGGCAAACGACGTCGCTCTCGGCGAGGGACCGGTCGTCGGTCGCGGAACGGCGAATCACCCGGAACTCGTCGCGGCCGTTCGTGAGGCCGCCGAGGGGGCCGATCTGCCGATTCAACTCGCAGCGTCCGGCCGCCGGACCGGCACCGACGCGGACGCCTTCTACACCCAGCGTGGTGGCACGCCCAGCCTGAACCTCGGCATTCCGAATCGGTACATGCACACGCCGGTCGAGGTCATCGACCTCGAGGACCTCGACGGGGCAGCCGAGGTCGCCGTCGAGACGGCCGCGCAGGCCGCGGGTCGCACCGACTTCGAGGTATCGCTGTAACCGGGTCGGACCCTGCTGGTGGTTCCTGCCGTCTCAATTCGTTCCGGTGCGTTTATGCGACAGAGGGCGTTTTCGAGCGTATGAGCGGACGACCTCTCGACGTTCTCGAGGAAACTCTCGACGAGTCCGTGACGGTCTCGCTGAAGGACGGTGAGACAGTGAGTGGCGTCCTCGAAGGTTATGACCAGCACATGAATCTCGTCCTGAACGGGGATGAAGACACAACCGTTATACGCGGCGATAACGTCGTCTCGATAGAGATATGACTGGATCCGGAACGCCGAGTCAGGGCAAAAAGAACACCAAAACCCACGTGAAGTGTCGACGGTGTGGCGAGAAGTCCTACCACGTGAAAAAGGGCGTCTGTTCGAGCTGTGGCTTCGGGAAGTCCGCCAAGCGCCGGGATTACGCCTGGCAGGAAAAGGCCGGCGAGTAGTCGACGAACGGTGCGACAGTCTCGATTTCGCATCCGAGATGGTTCGGACCCGTCACTTCTGAGGTCGTCCCGTATCCGTCAC
>JBDGUI010000015.1:94712-96639 GCA_042216015.1 Halodesulfurarchaeum sp.
TCGCATCCGAGATGGTTCGGACCCGTCACTTCTGAGGTCGTCCCGTATCCGTCACCTTCGTGGTCGTCCCGTATCCGTCACCTTCGTGGTCGTCTCGTGCCCATGCCTACCGAGCGACGACGTCTCGAAACGTCACGACCTGTGCACATTCGTGGATACTATCCGGGAAGAAGCGGCGGAAACAGGCACGTTCCCGGTGCGTTTTTAGGGACCGTCCGGTAACGAACGACTATGTCATCCGGCCGGGCCACCGGAACCCACCAGGGTGGCCCCACCGAAAAGTGTGGCGTCGTCGGGGTGAGTCTCAAGGAGCGGGGGGCTGCCCTCCCGTCCTACTACGCACTGTACGCGCTCCAGCATCGGGGACAGGAATCTGCCGGGATCGTCACCCACGACGGGTTCCAGCAGCACGACCACGTGGGTATGGGTCTCGTTGGCGAGGCGTTCACACAGCAGGACATCGACCAGTTGCACGGTCACAACGGGATCGGTCACGTCCGGTATCCCACCGCGGGGAGCATCGACGAGTCGAACGCCCAGCCCTTTACCGTCTCCTTCGAGGCGGGTTCGCTCGCATTGAGCCACAACGGCAACCTCGTGAACACGGCCGAATTGCGCTCGAAACTCGCCGAGAAGGGCCACGCGTTCAGTTCGGACGGCGACACGGAGGTCATCGCCCACGACCTCGCCCGCAATCTCCTCGAGTCCGACCTCGTTCGAGCCGTCAAGGCCACGATGGAGCGCCTCCACGGATCCTACGCCCTTACGGTCATGCACGACGATACGGTCATGGGCATCCGCGATCCGGAGGGCAATCGACCGCTCATCATCGGTGCGATCGACGGTGGCTACGTCCTCGCAAGTGAGAGCGCGGCGATCGACACCCTCGGTGGCGAGATCGTTCGGGACGTCAGGCCGGGCGAGCTGGTCGTCCTCAGCGAGGACGGCACCGGCTTCGATGCCTACCAGCTGCTGAGCCCCGATCGAACCGCCAACTGCTTTTTCGAGTACGTCTACTTCGCCCGGCCGGACTCTGTCATCGACGGCGAACTCGTCTACGAGACCCGTCGCGACCTCGGTCGGAAGCTCTGGGAGGAATCCGGCGTCAAGACCGACGTGGTGATGCCCGTGCCGGACTCGGGTCGGGCGTTCGCCTCGGGCTATCAGGAGGCCGCCGAGGACGTCGAGTTCGCGGAGGGACTCATGAAGAACCGCTACGTGGGCCGCACCTTCATCATGCCGACCCAGGAGGCTCGCGAGCGCGCGGTCCGGCTCAAGCTCAACCCGATTCGCAGCACGGTCGAGAACCGCTCGGTGACGCTCATCGACGACAGCGTCGTTCGGGGCACCACCTCGCGACAGCTCGTGGACCTCCTCCGGGAGGCCGGTGCGAAATCGGTGCACGTCCGGATCGGCGCGCCACCGATCACCGCGCCGTGTTACATGGGCATCGACATGGCTTCCCGGGAGGAGTTGATCGCGGCGGAGCAGGACGTCGCGGACGTCGAGGAGGCCATCGGGGCGGACAGCCTGGCCTACCTGTCCCCGGACGCGGTGGCAGCGGCTATCGACACGGAGCGGGAGAACCTCTGCATGGGCTGTGTGACCGGCGAGTATCCCTACGATATCGAGGGCGAGGAGACAGATCGAGAGGTCGCGGCCCCCGTCCTCGAGTAGAGGATGGCGGGGGATTTCACCCCAAAAGCGGGCGAATAGAAGGGCTTTTACTTGGCGGGTGGCAATCCTCGCCTGCGTTCGATTGCGTGGGTAGCCAAGCTAGGTCAAAGGCGCAGCGTTGAGGGCGCTGTCCCGTAGGGGTTCGCCGGTTCGAATCCGGTCCCACGCATTTTCAGGGACTCTCGCCGTTGAGGGGCGCTTGGGCCCCGAAACGCGAGATCGCGGTCGGAAAGGCGGTCACCGGATGCGA
>JBDGUI010000011.1:0-87330 GCA_042216015.1 Halodesulfurarchaeum sp.
GGTTCGAATCCGGTCCCACGCATTTTCAGGGACTCTCGCCGTTGAGGGGCGCTTGGGCCCCGAAACGCGAGATCGCGGTCGGAAAGGCGGTCACCGGATGCGAGCCCTGGAAATCGAATGGAGAGAGATTTCCTCCGGTTCGAATCCGGTCCCCCCGTCCCACTTTTTCTGAGCGGAGGGACCACACCCGCTCGAGAAACTGTGGAGAAAAAGCCCGCTCGCGGTTGTCGCGGATCGGATGTGGTCGAATCCAATCTTCTGTGGACCAGAAGAGTCCCCTGCGGCTTCGTGACGACAGTTTCGCTCAGATCTCCGCTGAAATAAAAAGCGAAACCGGGGTATCGGGTTTGAAAAATAGACCCAGCGGATTTTATTGGAAGACAGAGACCACCTACACATATTGCCACTCACCTGCCCACCGAGAACCCCCGCGGCCCGAGAGGACACTGCAAAGGACTGTTCTGGGAGTCATGAACGCCCTCGACGTGACGAAGACCGTCGAACCGAAATGACTGATGGCGACGCTCCGCCAGTTCGGCGCGATCGTCTCGTTTTCGTCTCGGGGTCACGCTCTTGGCTCCCAGTCGTATTAGAGGGTCTTCTCGGCCGGCGAGATGGCGGTGTTCGGCGTCGTGTTCGTCCCCGGGCGTCGGTGCCCGGTTGAACACGATCCTGATCCTCAAGCGCGACTACGTCACGCCGGTCGAGGACATAAAGCGGGTCGCCGATCCCGTTCGAGCGCGAGTCAAAGCGCAGAGGCGAGGAGTTCGAGTTCGGCGACGCGAGTCGGGACGCCGAGGGAGGGCCGACGGCCTCACAGGATTTGAGCGCCTGGGCGCCTCCATGGAGTGAGAATCGATTGCCACCGACGGGCACGGGTACGAGTAGCTCCCAAGCGGATTATTGAAATGGACTGATCCTATACGGGGGAGTATGGCCAAATATTCCACCGGCGGCACTGACCGCGGTGGCGATGGCGGAACCTGTGAACTCTGCGGGACCGCCACCGACGACCTCGAGCGGGTGACCGTGGAGGGGGCCACGCTCTCGGTCTGTGGTGACTGTGCCGCGCTCGGGGAGGGGCGGAGTGGGGAATCGAGTTCCGGGAACAGTGGCGCCGACGGACGGGAATCACGGGGGAAGCGGGCCGCCCGCAACACGGCAAAGGCGATGGACGCCGTCGCCGGGGATTCGACCCACTGGGAGGAGGAGGGGACCGAGTACGAGACGGACCGACTCCCCTATCTCGTCTCCGATTACGGCGATCGCGTCCTCGGGGCCCGGCAGGAAGCTGGCTATCAGCGCGAGGAACTCGCTGACGAACTCGGCATCGACGAAAACGAGCTGCTCGCGGTCGAACAGGGACGGGCGACCTCCGCCTCCGTTGGGGGATCGGTCATCCGCGCCCTGGAGACCGAACTGGACGTGGACTTGATTGAGGAGTGATCCGGCGACCGACCCGTTTTTCACGAATCGCCGGCTTCCGCACAGGTATGGCAGGCTCACGAGGCCCGAACGAACCCTCCATCACCCAGTTCGAGGCGACCGTCGAGGCAATCGAGGGCACTGACGTCCGACTCTCTGGCACCTACTTCTACCCGGAGGGAGGTGGACAACCGGCCGACCGCGGAACGATCGAGGGGATACCAGTCGAGGACGTGCAATCGAGAAACGGCGACGTGATACACACCCTCGAAACGGAGCCGGGCTTCGAGGCGGGCGAAACGGTCGGGGCGATCGTCGACGAGGACTTTCGCACCTACGCGATGCGAGCCCACACCGCGAGTCACGTGCTTTACGGGGCCGGGCGCCGCGTCCTTGCGGACGTCGGCTATGGGGGGTTCGACATCGGCGAGGAGAAGGTCCGGGTGGACTTCGAGACCTCGACGCACGTCGACGACGATCTGCTCGTCGAACTCGAACGCCTGACGAACCGTGCCGTCTGGGACTCCCGCGAGGTGACCTGGGAGGAACTGCCACGCGAGGAGGCACTGGCACTCGACGACATCGCGTTCAACACCGCCACCGAGGAGGGCGTCATGGCCGAGGCCGATACCGTCCGGGTCGTGACCGTCGAGGGGTGGGACGTCGGAGCCTGCGGAGGCACCCACGTCTCGAACACGCGGGAGGTCGGGCCAGTTACGGTGCTCGACCGCTCGAACCCGGGCGAGGGGCTCACGCGGATCGAATTCGCGGTCGGTCCGTCGGGGATCGAACGACGGGCAACGGAGGGTCGCGCGCTCAGGCGCGCGGCCGCAGAGGTCGGCACGCAGATCGAAGACCTCCCGGCGGAAGTCAGGCGGCTCCAGTCGGAAGTCGAGACCCTCGAGACCGAACTCGAGTCCTACAGGGACGCCGCCCTCGCCAGGGAATTGGAGGCAATGGAGACAACCAGCGACTGGCAACTCG
The DNA here is from genome assembly GCA_042216015.1 of Halodesulfurarchaeum sp. Lineage (GTDB taxonomy): Archaea > Halobacteriota > Halobacteria > Halobacteriales > Halobacteriaceae > Halodesulfurarchaeum. Next base: position 2,410 of record JBDGUI010000011.1, read on the forward strand.
GCGTTCTCGATGGCTATGACGCCACCGACGTGGGCGACCGGATGCAGGATCTCGTCGGAGAGCAAGCACCGGTCATGGCCGTGACCGGGGGAAACGGCCGACCGTTCGTGGTCGTCGCGACGGACGGGTCAGTCGACGCCGACGAGGTCGTCGCAGCAGTCACCGAGGAGTTCGGCGGCGGAGGCGGGGGAGGCTCGACCTTCGCCCAGGGAGGAGGCCTCGACGCGTCTGCGGAAACCGTCCGTGACTTCCTCGCCGAGCTGGCCGAAAGTCGAATATAATCCCCCCCGCGTACGGACTGACATGCACGAAAAGCGTCGAGAACCGGGCTCGCCGGGGTGGCCGTGATGCCCTGGGGCGTCCACAGCGAGTACGGCGACGACGGGGGTCCGGAGGTCGAAATCGACGAGGACCAGGAGGACGTCGAGCGGGGCGAGGAGGGGGCGGAGCGAACCGAGTCCTTCGACGTCGAGGACGCGCTGTCCCGACTCGAGTGAGCGTGTTTTTATGCGGTTCCGGCCCGGAGTGACGGGTATGACCACCGTTGCGGACGTGCGAAACTGGCCCGGTGAGCGTCCGCTCACGATGCTCACCGCCTACGACGCACCGACGGCCCGGATCGTCGAGGAGAGCGGCATCGACGTGATCCTCGTCGGCGACAGCCTGGGCAATTCGGTCCTGGGATATGACTCGACGATTCCGGTCACCCTCGAGGAGATGCACAGCCACACTGCCGCCGTCGTTCGGGCGACCGAGGACGTCCCGGTCGTCGCGGACATGCCCTTTCTCTCCTATGGCGCGGCCGAAGGCGAGAGCGTCGAAAACTGCGGGCGAATGGTCAAAGAGGGCGGTGCCGACGCCGTCAAACTGGAAAGTGGCCCCCATACGGTCTCGCTCACCGACCGGCTGACTGACATGGGGGTCCCCGTGATGGCCCACGTGGGCACGCGGCCCCAGCACACCCACCAGCAGGGTGGGCTCGGGAAGGCGGGGACCACACAGGAGGAAGCAGCGGAAATCGCGCAGATTGCGGCCGAGCACGAGGCTGCAGGTGCCTTCGCGGTCGTCGTCGAACACGTGCCAGCCGCCCTTGGGAGGGCCGTCACCGACGCGATCAACGTGCCGACCATCGGGATCGGGGCCGGGCCCGACACCGATGGCCAGGTGCTGGTCCTCGCGGACGTTCTCGGATTGTCCGAGGAGATACCACCCTTTGCCGAGCGATTCGCTGACGTGGCCGGCGAAATGCGTGAGGCCGTCGAGGGCTATCGCGCGGCGGTTGATCGGGGGGCGTTTCCCCGAGACTGATACGGGTGGGGGAACGTCCTGAAGCGAGTCGAATTACAACCACACCGTTAATTTTGGCCCCGTCGCCTTCTGTGGGTTATTGACCGCAAGGTTTATATATAAGTATAGATTACTCTGAGTTAGTAACATGCACACCAATGCGAAGCGGCTGTCGGAGGTCCCGGTCCGCCGGGAGGCGGCCGAAACCGGAATGCGAATCGTTGCGGACCTCGGGCCGGGAGCCGAGGACGCCACGGTCGACGTACTCGAGGACGTCGCAATCGTCGTCATCGAGTCGGGTGAGGGGGTCTCACAGTTCGAAATCGACCTGCCCGAAAGTGGCGGCGCGGACACGTTTATCACGAATGGTGTCCTCACTATCGAGGTGACAGAAGCATGAGCGATCGCCGCAAACTCGTCGTCAAACCTCTCAAGCAGAAGCACGCCGGACGGGGACTGGCGGCCATCGATCGACGGGCGATGGAGGAACTGAATCTCGAAAACGGCGATTACATCGTCATCGATGGGCCGAATCAGGGCCGGGCCGTTGCCCGGGTCTGGCCGGGGTATCCAGAGGACGAGGGCGACGACGTGATTCGGATCGACGGGCGACTCCGCCAGGAGGCAAACGTCGGCATCGAGGATCGAGTCGAGATCGAAGCGGCGGACATGAAGCCGGCCTCCGCGGTGACCATCGCACTCCCCCAGAACCTGCGAATCCGGGGAAACGTCGAGCCGATGATCCGCGAGAAGCTCTCGGGTCGTCCGGTCACCACGGGACAGACCGTACACGTCTCACTCGGCCTCGGTGGGATGGCGGCCGTCTCCGGTCAGCAGATCCCCCTGAAGATCGCCGATACCGACCCCGACGGGACCGTCGTGGTGACGGACTCGACGGAGATCCACGTCAGCGAGAAATCGGCCGAGGAGATCGGCACCGGGACCGAGCGACCGGAGACCCAGACCCCCTCGATCACCTACGAGGACATCGGCGGCCTCGACGACGAACTCGAGCAGGTCCGGGAGATGATCGAGTTGCCGATGCGCCACCCGGAACTCTTCCAGCAGCTCGGCATCGAGCCCCCGAAGGGAGTGCTCCTCCACGGCCCGCCCGGAACGGGAAAGACCCTCATCGCCAAGGCGGTCGCGAGCGAGATCGACGCCCACTTCCAGACGATCTCCGGGCCGGAGATCATGTCGAAGTACTACGGCGAGAGCGAGGAACAGCTCCGGGAGGTCTTCGAGGAGGCCGAGGAGCAGGCCCCGGCGGTCATCTTCATCGACGAGATCGACTCGATCGCCCCGAAGCGTGGGGAGACCTCCGGCGACGTCGAACGCCGGGTCGTCGCCCAGTTGCTCTCGCTGATGGACGGTCTCGAGGAGCGCGGTGACGTCGTGGTCATCGCGGCCTCGAACCGCGTCGACGCCATCGACCCGGCGCTCCGTCGGGGCGGCCGGTTCGACCGCGAGATCGAGGTCGGCGTGCCGGACCGCGAGGGTCGAAAGGAGATCCTCCAGGTTCACACCCGGGGAATGCCCCTCGCCGACGCCGTCGACATCGACGAATACGCCGAGAACACCCATGGGTACGTCGGAGCCGATATCGAACAGCTATCGAAGGAAGCCGCCATGAACGCGCTGCGGCGCATCCGTCCGCAGATCGACCTCGAGGCCGACGAGATCGACGCCGAGATCCTCGAGGATCTCACCGTCAGTGACGACGATTTCAGAGAGGCAATGAAGGGGATCACCCCCTCCGGGCTCCGCGAGGTCTTCGTCGAGATCCCGGACGTCACCTGGGAGGAGGTCGGCGGCCTCGAGGACACGAAAGAACGGCTCCGGGAGACCGTCCAGTGGCCCCTGGAGTTCCCGGAGGTCTTCAAGCGGATGGACCTCGAATCGCCCCGCGGCATCCTGCTCTACGGGCCGCCCGGAACGGGGAAGACCCTGCTCGCGAAGGCCGTCGCCAACGAGGCCAAGAACAACTTCATCTCGGTGAAGGGGCCAGAACTCCTCAACAAGTACGTCGGGGAAAGCGAGAAGGGGGTCCGGGAGATCTTCGAGAAGGCCCGTCAGAACGCTCCGGCGGTGATCTTCTTCGACGAGATCGACGCGATCGCCGGCCAGCGGGGCCGCCAGATGGGCGACTCCGGCGTGGGCGAACGGGTCGTCTCCCAGCTCCTGAGCGAACTCGACGGCATCGAGTCCCTGGAAGACGTGGTCGTCATCGCCACCTCGAATCGGCCCGATCTGATCGACGACGCCCTCGTCCGACCGGGCCGACTCGACCGGCATATCCACGTCCCCATCCCGGACGAGGAGGCCCGACGGGCCATCTTCGAGGTCCACACCGAGCACAAGCCACTCGCGGAGAGCGTGGATCTCGACGATCTGGCTGCGCGGACCGAGAACTACGTCGGGGCCGACATCGAGGCCGTCTGCCGCGAGGCGACGATGCAGGCGACCCGGGAGTTCATCAATAGCGTCGATCCCGAGGAGGCCACCGAGAGCGCCGGAAACGTTCGGGTGACCGCCGAGCACTTCGAACACGCCCTGCAGGAGGTCTCCCCGTCGATCGACGAGGAGGTGAAGCGACGCTACGAGGAACTCGAGGAGCACTTCGATAAGGCCCGCCAGGAACCCAGCTCCGCCACCGAAGAGGGATTCGGTCGCACGTTCCAGTAGACCGGCGCTTTTCGACGACATCGTCCTGGCCTTCGATCAGCCAGGAAAGTGGTGGATCGACCGATCAATCGATTCGCTCGGCGGCGTCCCGGTCGAGGAGGGGATCGGCGTTTTCCGTCGGCAGGTCGACGATGTCATCGCGCCTGAGATCGTAGGACTCCGCGTCGACGCCAAAAATCTCGCCCACGTCGGTCCGTATCCGGACCGTCGTTCGATCGACGTCCTCTTCTGAGTCACGCTCCGGTTCGGACGCTTCGGATTCGACCTCGTCCTCGAGATCCGCACCCATCGCGTCCGCGGGACTCGATCCCGTCGAATCCGTCTCGGATCCCGACGTGCTCCCCGGGTCCGATTCGGATGAAGGGTCGGGCACTCCGGAATCGGCGTCCTCCCCCGTCGAGTCGGCGGACCGTTCGTTCCCGTTCTCCGGTGGCCGGTCTCCCGTGAACTGATCGAGGACCGTGGCCTTGTTCGCCTCGATGCGAGAGACGAGATCCTCGTACAGGTCCTGCTCCTCCGCGGTGAGACCGGTCGTCTCGCCACCGGATCCCGTCGCCGAGAGGGTCGCCTCGTCGACCAGTTTCCCGATCCGGCGCTGGTAGATGGCCTCGGCGATGTGTTCGGCCGTCTCGATCTCCTTGGTGAGGTCGGTCACCGTCGCGGACCGAAACGGGTCTTCGGCCTCCGCGGCGGCCTCGGAGCGTTCCTCGCGCAGGGACTGGATGTATTCGGCGACGTCCGCGTAGAAGGATTCCCGGAGCTCCTGCAGGCTGTCGGTCGAGCGCTCCGTTCGTTGTACCCGGCGTAGCTCCGATAGATCCATGCTCACTCCTGGGCCTTCTCGGCCCATCCACGGGCCATGAGGAAGATGCCCGCGTATTCCGGTAGTTGCTGGTAGCCCGGCCGAACACTAAGGCTTTCCCCGTCGAGTTCGACCGTTCGGTCCGCCGTCACGTCCACCCCGATCTCGTGGCCACGAAACGTCTCGGGGATCGCCTCCTGGAGCGGGTCGAAATCGGTGACTTCCTCGCGAGCCAGCGGCACGACGCGCAACCCGCTGCCTCCGTGCAGTGAACCGGGGAGCCGAATGAGCCGGTGGGTGTCGGTCGTGACGGGTTCGTCGATCGCCGAGGCGTCGGTCTCGACGGCCTCCTGGACCATCGCCCTGACCACCGGCAGAAAGGCCGGATGGACGTCCACGTTCCCGGCCATGACGGCGTCGGTGTTTCGCTCGAGGACCGACAGCACGGCCTCCGCCTTCGTCTCGCCGACGCCCTGAAACTCGGTGAGGCGCTCGATCGCCGCTTCCTCCTCGAGTTCGAGGAGTTCCTCGGTGAGGGCCTGAACCCTGGAGACGACCCGACGGCCCCACCCTCCACTCGTTGGCAGTGAGCGCCGGGTGGTCGGCGTCTTCCGCCCCCGGCCGGCGACCGGTTCCTCGGTGAGCAGGGACTCGAGGGAGAGCCCACTTCCCCGCACGTACTCCACGACCTCGCGACGCTGTTCCCGGTCGAGGGACTGGATCGACGGGTCCCTGACGTGGACGTGATAGCCCCGACCACCTGAGAACGTGATCGAAAGGTCCTCGAACCCGAAGTCGCGTTCGAGTAGATCGAGCAACCGGAGGAGGGCATCCTTGCAGGCCGCGAGCATCTCCGCGTAGGAGTTCTCCGTTGGATTTACCCCGGGAAGGTGATCGGCGTCGAGGTCGAAGACCAGATCCGATCCGAGCCAGCCCTTCTCCTCCATCGATTTTGCACTCGGGTCCTCGTATCGACCGGCGGAGAAGTAGACGTGACGGGGGCGCTCGCGCTCGAGAAACGCCGCGAGTGAACCAAGGTCGTGGACCGACCGGTGACGGATCATCGTCGTCCCCGATCCGCCCTTCCAGGGGATGTATCCCCATTCGCGTGCCGTGGCGTCCGGGGGTTCGGCCGGCGGCTTCCGGCGATAGAAGTCCCGGAACCGTCCCCGGAGGTACGACCGCGTTCGCTCCTCCATTGCCAGATCCGTAGTCGCGCCCGGCGTATAAGAGGTTTCGTCCACGACCCGGGCTTGGTCGGCCCGTTGTGGGCGATTCTACCGGCCGAGAAGTTCGGTGAGGCGCTCGATCAGGCGTTCGCTGTCCCCCAGCCGGAGGTAGTAGGCGTCCGCGCCGTCCTCGTAGTAGTCCTCGATTCGCCTGACGGTCTCGAAGCCGAGGTGTTCGTAGAAGGCGAGGGCGTTCTGATTCGAGACCCGTGCGTGACACGAGACGCCATTCGAGTTCTCGGCGATCGCGGCGATGAGCCGTTCGCCCAGTCCCCGACCCCGATACTCCGGGTGGATGCCGAGAAAGAGGATGTACCCGTCACCGCGAGCCGCCGCGAATCCCACCATGGTGTCGTCGTCGAAGTAAGCGTGGACGGTCGCCTTCCGGTAGGCGTCCGCGAAGAACCCCCAGCGCTGTTTGAGGAGTTCCTCGGAGTCCCGGATGTGCTCCTTGAGGTCCCACGCCTCCCGGAGGTGGTCGTCCTCCCCGGGCGGGACCGTGCGGCGTTCGAGCGTGACACTCACTACTCGTGGGTATCCAGTCCCGAAACATAATTCCACCGCCCCCACGGAGGTTGCACATGGAAATCTTGCCCGCGAAAATCCCGGAATCGGACCAGCGTCGGCCCCGAATCCGACCATGACCGGACAGTACGAACTCAGGTCTCACACCGCCGATGTCGCCATCGAGGCGACCGCTCCTACGCTCGCCGGCGTGTTCGGGGCCGCCGCAGACGGGCTCGCGGCGGCCCACGTCGACTCGATTCCGGAGGGTGGATCGACGATCGAGGTGTCCGTGCGGGCCGAGAGTCCAACCGCCCTGCTCTTTGACTACCTCGACCGGCTGATTTACGTGCGGGACGTCGAAGGGGTGCTCCCCGTCGAGAACGATGTCACCGTCCGGGAAGCGGGGACCGAGTGGGTCGTCGAAGGGACCGCCCGTGGCCTGCCACTCTCGGGCATCGCGGCCCGGGAGGTAAAGGCGATCACCTACTCCGAGATGGTACTCGAAGAACGCGACGGCGAGTGGTACGCCTATTGCGTCGTCGATGTCTGACCGATTGTGGGTCCGGACTGCCCAAACCTTTGTACGCGGGAATCCTATTTCGAGATATGACAACCTTCACAGCCGGCGACATCACCCTCGAGCGAGTCGCCCCGCTCACCTGGGAGATCGCCCAGGCGGGCGAGATGAACGTGCCGGCCCGAGTCTATGCCAGCGAGGCACTCCTGGAGGAGATCTCCGAGGACAAGACCCTCGAACAGCTTCGAAACGTCACCCACCTGCCCGGAATCTACGAGCCCGCCATCGCCATGCCCGACGCCCACCAGGGCTATGGCTTCCCCGTGGGAGGGGTCGCGGCCATCGACGCCGAGGACGGCGTCATCAGCCCCGGAGCGATCGGCTACGACATCAATTGTGGGGTCCGGATGCTCCGGACCGATCTTACCCGCGAGGACATCGCGGGCAAGGAGGAGGAACTCGTCGACGCCCTCTTCGAGGCCATCCCCTCGGGGCTGGGAGCCGGCGGGGTCCTCCAGGGGACCTCCTCGACCATCGAGGAGATCCTCGACCGGGGCATGCAGTGGGCCCTCGAGGAGGGCTATGCCGTCGAATCGGACCTCGAACACTGCGAGGACAACGGCTTCCGCGAGGAGGCCGATCCGAGTGCCGTCTCCCAGGAGGCAAAGGACCGCGGTCGAAAGCAGATCGGAAGTCTGGGCAGCGGCAACCACTTCCTCGAGGTGCAGGAGGTGACAGCCGTCTTCGACGAGGACGTGGCAACCGCCTACGGGCTCAGCGAGGGGCAACTCGTGGTGCTCATCCACTGTGGCTCCCGCGGACTGGGCCATCAGGTCTGTACGGACTACCTCAGGGAGATCGAGCAGGAACACGCAGACCTGCTCGAATCGCTCCCGGACCGGGAACTCGCCGCGGCGCCCGCGGGAAGCGAACTCGGCGAGGCCTACTACGGGGCGATGAACGCGGCGATCAACTTCGCGTGGGTCAACCGACAGTTGATCGCCTACCAGACCAGACAGGTCTTCGCCGACGTTCTCGACCGGGACTGGCGGGACCTGGGCATGGAACTCCTCTACGACGTCGCCCACAACATCGGCAAGCGGGAGACCCACGAGATCAGAGGACGGAAACGGGACGTCTACGTCCATCGGAAGGGCGCAACCAGGGCCTTCCCGCCGGGCCATCCGGAGGTCCCCGAGCAGTACCGTGACGTCGGCCAGCCGGTCATCATCCCGGGCTCGATGGGCGCGGGCAGTTACGTTCTCCGGGGCGGGGACGAGTCGCTCGGACGATCTTTCGGGTCGACGGCCCACGGCGCCGGGCGGCTGATGAGCCGCACCCAGGCAAAACAGGAGTTCTGGGGCGAAGACGTGAAGGACGCCCTCGAGGAGGAGAGTCAGATCTACGTCCGTGCCCAGAGCGGAGCGACCATCGCCGAGGAGGCCCCCGGGGTCTACAAGGACGTCGACGAAGTGGTGCGGGTCTCGAGGGAACTGGGGATCGGCGATCCAGTCGTCCGAACCTTCCCCGTCCTGAACATCAAGGGATAGGAGAGCAGGGACCTTTTTGCCCGGTCGGCGTCGAGAGGGGGTATGATCGACGAGACCGCCGAGGAGATCCGGTCGATGCGGACCCACAGTTCCTCGGTCGTCGCGGCAAACGCCGCCCACGCCCTCGAGGAACTGCTCGACCGCGAATACCCGAGCGTCGAGGAGTACCTCCGGGAACTCGAGCACAACAGTTCGGCGCTGCGCCGGGCGAACCCCTCCCACGCCTCGCTGGTCACCACCCAGCGCGAGATCATCGAGAGCGTCCGCTCGGCGAATCCCGAGTCCGTCGAGGCGGCCAAGGCCCGCACGGAGGGCGCCATCGAGGAGGTCGTCTCGACGATCGAGACCGCAAAACACCGGGCGGCGGAGTCCGCTGCCGAGCGCATCGACGGCGGGACGACGATCCTGACACACGATTACTCCTCCACGGTGCTCGAGGCCCTCGAGGCCGCCGCTCGCGACGGAGCCCACCTCGACGTGTACGTCACCGAGGCACGGCCACGCCACCTGGGCCGCAAGACCGCCCGCGTGCTCGGGGCCATCGATCGGATCGAGACGACGCTGATTGTCGACAGCGCCGCCGGCCACTACCTCGCCGACGTCGACCAGGTGCTGATAGGGATGGACTGTATCGTCGATGACCTCCTCTACAACCGGGTCGGCACCTATCCGATCGCCGTGACCGCAGCCGATCGGGACGTCCCGGTGACCGTCACCGGATCGAGCGCCAAGGTCGTCGACGGCGGCTTCCGCTTCGAGAACGACTTCAGGCCCGCGAGCGAGGTCATCCGCGAGCCGCCGGAGGGATTCGAGGTCGGCAACCCGGCCTACGATGCGACCCCGGTGAGATACGTGGATGCGCTGGTGACCGAGGAGGGAGAGACGACCGTGTAGGAAGGCCGGGGGATCGGCGGGCGTCACTCGAGTGGGTCAGCACCGGCCTCGCCGCAGTGACCCTCGCGGGACTGGGCTACACCGTTACCTCCCTGTTCATGGCATACTGAGTTCAAGGAGAATCCCGGGCGACACTTTCCTTAGCCCCCCGCACGAACGAGAATCAATGAGACGATCCGGCGACCTCGCTGCCCTGATGGGAAACACCCAGCTCAACGCGGTACTTGGCTGGGGGTTGCTCCTCGCGCTCGCGCTCGTGGGAGTCGAGAGCGCGCTCGATGGGGACTGGGTCTGGGTGATCGTCTCCGTCACGGTCGTCGTGCTGGGCGCAATCCCGCCGCTTTTCTTCAGGGACCCGGAGGTGATGCTTCCCTGGGAGGTGCTCGTGCTCGGGATCGTCCCGCTTTTCGCCCGAGGACTGTTTGGTGGCCTGATCGCCGACATCGCCGCATATCTCGGAGTGGCCGCAGTCGCGCTCGTCATCGCGGTCGATCTGGACGTCTTCACTCGGGTCCGAATGACCACCGGGTTCGCCGTGATATTCGTTGGCGTGACGACGATGGCCACGGCGGGAATCTGGGCCGTGCTCAGATGGCTCTCGGACGTCCTCCTCGGGACGGCGCTGATCTACCCGAGCCCGCCTCCGGTCTCGCCCGCCGTCGAGGAGGCAGCCCTCGAGGCGCTGATGTGGGACTTCGTGGCCGCGACCATCGGCGGGATGCTCGCCGGGACGATCTTCGCCCTTTACTTCCGCCGACTGGCCGCCGGTCGCACCCGCTTGCCACCGGACGTCGCGGAGGCCATCGAATGAACGTGCGGGATCGGCTCTCTGTTAGCCGGCGCCGACAGGCCCAGCTCAGCCGGCTCATGCAGCTCTCGCTCGTCGGATTCCTGTTCGTGGGACTCTACGAGGTGGACGTCGGAATCGTGGTCAACTCGCTTTTCGGATTGGCCATCACGACCCTCCCAGCCCTCCTCGAGCGGGACTTCGAGATCCCAATGGACGCCGGGCCCACCCTCTGGATCACCGCGGCGGTGTTCCTGCATGCCTTCGGGACCATCGGGTTGCCGTGGATGGAGGTGAGCTTCTACCAGGCCGTCTGGTGGTGGGACCATCTCACCCACGCGCTCTCCTCCTCGATCGTGGCCGGGGCTGGCTACGCGACGGTCAGGGGGCTTCAGACTCACACCAGGGGGATCACCCTTCCGCCGTCGGCCCAGTTCACGTTCATCATCGTGCTGGTGGTCGCCTTCGGCGTCGTCTGGGAGGTCGCCGAGTTCGTGCTCGCCGAACTGTCATTACTCCTCGGTTCCGAGCCGGTGCTCACCCAGTACGGGGTCGGCGACACGATGCTCGACCTCGTCTTCAACACGGTGGGAGCGGTCCTCGTGGCGACACTCGGCACGACTCGGCTCGCACCGCTTACGTGGGCCATCGTCAGGCGGCTCGACGCGCGAGACAGGGGCGGCGCGTAGTTTTATCGGGATCGGCCCCGTAGGCCGATTCGATGGTATACAAGAAGATAACCCTGACCGGAACGAGCGAGGAGAGCTTCGAGAGCGCCGCGGACGATGCCGTCGACCGAGCCGAGAAGACCCTCGACAACGTCAAGTGGGCGGAGGTCCTCGAGATGGGAGTCGAAATCGGCTCCGTCGAAACGCGCCAGTACCAGGTCGAACTGGAGGTCGCCTTCGAACTCGAGGAACCCGAGATCTGAGGCGACTCGCGTGCCGTCCCCCAGTGCTCAGTCCTCCTCGAGACGTACGGCCACGCTTTCTTCGTGGGCATCGAGGCCCTCCGTCGCCGCGAGCGTCATGACCGTCTCTCCGAGATCCACGAGCGCGTCGTGGCCGAGTCGCTGGACCGTCGTCGCCCGGAGAAACGTATCGACTGAAAGCCCACCGACCAACTTCGCCTGCCCTCCCGTGGGCAGGACGTGGTTCGTCCCGGTCGCATAATCCCCGGCGGCGACCGGAGTATCCGGGCCGAGGAAGACCGACCCGGCACTGTCGATTCGTTCGAGGGTGGCCTCCTCGTCTGCGGTCTGGATCGAGAGGTGCTCCGCCGCGTAGGCCTCCGCGAAGGTCGTCGCCTCCTCCATCGATCCCGCGACGAGGATCGCCGACTGTGGTGCTGCGAGGGCGGCCTCGATCGTTTCGGCCCGGTTTCGCTCCTCGAGTTGCGCTTCGATTTCCTCACGGATCGACCGCGCGATCGCCTCGCTCAGTGTGACCGCGACGACCGAGGAGTCGGGATCGTGTTCGGCCTGTGCGAGCATGTCCGCGGCGACCGCCGCGGGGTCGGCAGTGTGGTCCGCGATCGCGAGCAGCTCGCTCGGGCCCGCGAGGAAGTCGATTTGCACGTCGCCCTGGACTTCGGCTTTGGCCGCGGTCACGAACCGATTGCCCGGTCCGGCGATCTTCTGGACGGAACCGACGCTCTCGGTGCCGTAGGCCAGCGCCGCGATCGCCTGGGCACCACCGATCTGGTAGACCGCATCGGCACCGGCGATCTCGAGTGCCGCAAGCGTGGCCGGGTGCAACTCCTCGGCCGGCGGCGTGGCCACCACGACCTCCTCGACCCCGGCCACCTTGGCCGGGATGACACCCATGAGGACGCTCGAGGGGTAGGCTGCGGTGCCCCCCGGAACGTAGATGCCGACCCGTTCGAGCGGGCGGAACCGCCGGCCCAGTTCCCGTCCCTCGAAGTCGGCTCGCCAGTCCGTTGGAACCTGTTCGCGGTGAAACGCCCGGATGTTCGCCGCGGCGTCCTCGATTGCGGTCCGCACCGCGGGATCGACGGCCGGTGTGGCTCCAGCGACTCGGTCGGTGATCTCGATCGAATCGACATCCACGCCGTCGAAGCGGCTACTCAATTCCCGGATCGCGGCGTCCCCCTCCGATCGCACCTGTTCGATGATCTCCCGGACGGTCTCCCGTTCGGCTGTAACCCCGGCGTCCCGGTCGAGAATCGAGCGCTCGCGCTCCGGGTCGAGGTCGGCGATGGCGAGTGGCGACAGTCGCATGGCTCAGCGTCCGTCGGCGGGAAGGAAAACGATTGGCATCCCGGACAGGAACTGGCCGCCCGAACGGGTCGATCGACCCCGCTACTCAGAAATGTAGGGGTTCTCCCGCCAGTCCACCCCACCGTCCTCGCCCTCGACCGCCTCGGCCGGTTCCTCGACGACTTCGACGGTGGCGGGGGTGGGCTCCCCGTCGACGATCTTGAGGGGTTCGAGGGACCCGTCGACGGCGGTGATCGCCGTGAGCGTGCCCTCCGTCTCGAGGAGCGCGATGTCGGTCAAGACCGTGAACATCTCGTACTGCAATGCGGTGTTCTGCAGGACCGCCTCGCGGTCACCGCTGAAACTCGCCATCGTGACGAGTTCGCTTGGAATCTCCTCCTCGTCGTCGAGGGAGTTCCAGCGGCGGCCACGTGGGGGCTCCTCCTCGTAGACGCGCTTCTCTTCGATGCTCACCTTGAGTTGGGCCGTCGGCGTGTACTTGCCCACCCCGTCCCCGGCGGCGACGGCCTTGATGAGCAAGATGTTGTTTCGTCTCGTCCGCTCGAGCGACTCGATCTCCGGGGGGAGATCCGGGTCCTCGAGGTACGCCTCGAGATCCTCGAGCGGGAGTTCGAACGACGCGGAGAGTCGGAATACCTGACCAGTCATGTGTACCCGTTACCCCGAGGTCGGCTCTGGGCCTCAGAGCAATCGAGTGGTCATAGGAGCCCATCGCTTATATGGTCCCTGTTCGAGCGGAGCGATTTCCCGCCCCGCGATCGGAGCGTTGAACAGGCTCCCGCTTGACCGCAGGGTATGGATCGGGGAGGGGCTGAAAGTCGGGGGTCCATCGGTCGGTTCCTGCTGGCCGCGAAATACCACGCAATGGAGACGCTCCATCAGCGGATCAAGAGCACGGAGCGACTTCTCCACCTCATGATCGTCTTCGTGGTCCCGGTCATTCTGGCCGGGCTCACGTGGGCCTCGAATGCGATAAGCGTCCTGCCATTCGTCATCTACCCGCCCCTCGCATCCGGGACGTACACGCTCTTTGCGGACCCGGAGAGTCGATACGCCGATCCAAGGCGGTTCGTCGGCGGCATGACGGTGGGTGCGCTCTCCGGATGGGCGGCGCTCAAATTTCTGACCATGTTCTGGTATGCAGTTCCGCCGGGATCGATGGAGGTCCACGCCGGGGCCACCGCGCTCGCGATTTCGCTCACGGCCGTATTCACCTGGGCGCTGGACCTCGAGGTGCCGACGGCGTTTTCGTCGGCGCTGCTCGCGCTTCTGGCCGGCACGAACATCACCTACGTCATCGCCATCGCGATCTCCAGTTCGATCGTGGCCATCGTCTTCCTCGGCTGGTACGAGCACGTCTACGAACAGCGAGCCGACTTCCTCTACCGGACGGCGACCAGTGACGACCGCGTGTTCGTGCCAGTTCGGGGGACCCCAACGGACGAGGAGACGGCACTCTTTGGCGCGCTCCTCGCAGCGGCACACGATGCAGGCGCAGTCGTGCTCTATCGGGCCTCCCCGCACGAACCGCTGCCCGACCCCGTATTCGAACGGCCGGTCGAGCGTTCCCTGTCACTACCCGAGACCCCCACCGACGGAGCCGACGGGCTGGAAGTGGTCGGCCCCTGGACGGAGACCCCCGAAATTGGCCTGATGGAGCGCGTCAAGGCGGCAATCGAGGAGACTGTCGACGTTCCCACCGAAATCGCGCTCGAGCCCGGCGATCCGGAAAACCCGCGGACGGCGATCGACGCTGCTCGGCGGCTCGCTTGTGATCTCGTGGTCACCAGCCACGAGGGAGACCTCTCGGATCCGACCCCCTACCTCGCTGGACTGTTCGCCGGCGACATCGACGCGATCGCCCTCCATCCCACCGACCTGGCCACGAGTTGGAGCCGCGTCCTCGTCCTCGTCCGGGACGCTGGACCGACCGCCCGCGCGATGGTCGACTTCGCCACCCGGATCGCGGCGACGCCCGAGCGGGTGAGCGTCGCACACGTCGTCGAGGGACGACAGAGACGCCGCGAGGCCGAGACGATGCTCGCCGAACTGGTCGACTCGTTCGAATCGGACATCGAAACCCGGGTCGCGACCGGCCAGGTCGGGGAGTTCCTCGAGCGGAACAGCGACTACTACGATGTCGTCTTTATCGGGGCCAGTAGCGATCGGTCCGTGGCGTCCCGAATCCTCACCCCGCCGACGTTCAGGAACCTCACCGGGGTCGACGCCGACATCGCCCTCGTTCATCTCGGGTAGGGAACACGCGCCGAACCCGATCCGGTATCCAGTTACGTCTCCGGGCCAACGTCGATCCATGTCAAGCGATCGGACCATGATCGGCGTTCACACGATCGACGCCGGCGGGCGAATCGACCTCGACGACGCCGTCTTCGAGGAGAGCAACCTCGAACGGGGCGGGAACTGCCTGGTCGTCGCCTCCACGGACGGGGGCATCAACGTGATGCCGGTAACGACAGGGTTCGAACCCACACCCAGCGGACAGTAGTCGGAACTGCCTTTTCTTCCACCCATCCTTCCCACCGCGCCGTTATTCTTCCCCGTCAGAAGAACCAGCCCGATTCAGAATCCGTGGCATCCCCATCCTCGCTCTCGAGCCGGCCTTCGGCGGCCAGTTCGGCGTCGATCTCAGCCTGGGTGAAGTCGAAGAAGTGCTTCTCCGGGAGTTCGACGTCGAGTACCTCGAGCGTCGTCTGGTTTCCCTGGTTGTCGAAGGCCTTCCAGTCTCCCCACCCGTAGGGCGCGCCGACGATGAGGTGAACCTGGCCCTGTCCGAAGGTGGCGAGATCGGCGTCGCTGGGTCGGAGTGCCCCATTCGGATGGGAATGGACGGACCCCACTGAGCGCATATCGTTGGGCTTCATGTGCTGGCGGACGGTTGCACTCACCGGGCCCGACGTCGTCCCCGGGATCACCAACACGTCGGTTATCACCTGTCCGTTCCGATCGAGGCCGAGCTTTGTGGCGTCCTCGGCCCGGAGAAAGCCCATGTACTCGTTCGGGTGGGTCTCCTCGCAGGCCTCCAGGGTGAACTCCAGGGTCTCCCTCGCGATGCCGAGGAGTTTCCTCGGGCGGAACAGTCCCATCACCTGCCAGTAGCCCGAGGAATTCCCTAAGCGTTCCGGCGAGTCGGTCGGTGGTCTATCCGGCCTGTGCGGCACCGGCGTCGACGACCCGGCCCAGAAAGAGGATGGTCCCCGTGGGTCGATCGCGGATCGCGAACAGGAAGGGGCGGTCGGCGACGAATTTGAACGTCTCCGCCGGTGCTGCAGTGTAATTGATCACGACCCCCGTGGCCGCTGCGGCCGCCGTTCCGGTCTCATCGACCCCGATGTACGTGTCGTGGTAGACGTCATCGATGTAGAGCCGGTCCCCGCCGCCCTCGATGTCGGCCATGCCGGAGAAGTCGGCTGCCTGCGGGTCGAACGCCTGGTGCATCCCGAGGTCCCGAAGCGCCGGCTTCAATCCGTGCCCGTCGCCGAACTCGAATTTCGGGATCGCGATCGTCCCCTCCCGTCGCTCGAGCGAGTCGACGACGGTCGAGATCGTCCCCCCGGAAAGCGAGGCCTCGACGGACTCGAAATCCCCAGGGGACGGCAGGAGAACGAGCATCGCCACCTCGCCGCCGAGGTACGGGAGTTCGACGGCCTGGGTCCCATCGACCTCGGCATAGGGAAGGGGATCGGTTCGGTGCATCATGGCCACTGCGGACGTGGCTCCCCGAAGCGAGGTGAAGGGGACCCGCTCGGTGTTCTCGGGGTCGAAGGGGTGCTGCCAGTTCGCCCTGAAGGAGACGGCGTTGGTCAGGACCAGCCGGGTGAGCGGGCCGATTGCACCCGCTGGAACCAACTCCTCGATCCGGTCCTCAGTCCGATCGGCGACCCAGTCGTTGATGGTTTTTCGGGCACGCTCCGGGTCGGCCGCGTAATCCACCTTCCTGAGCCCACCACCGTAGTGATCCCGAAGGAGTTCGAGGTACTCCCTCTCGAAGGGAAACCCAGCCTGCCCCCACACGGCGTTGAGGAGAGTGAGTTCGAACGGAATGGGATCGTCATCCGCCGCGTACTCCGTCGGAAGCTCTTCGGGATCGAGTTCCCGTGCACGGGCGTTCAGTTCCCGCTGCAACGCGTTGAACGCCCGGTGAAGTGACTCGTCCTCGAGGGAGTAGCGAAGTGCCTCGCCCATCTGGGCCCTGGTCTCCTCACGCGCCCCGGCATACGCCATCGCGAGGGCCGTCGTCACGCTGAGCGGGGAGACGAGACCGTTCTCGGCGGGTGTTTCTGCGGCCGTCTCCCGGTACAGGGCCGTCGAGAACGAGTTCGCATCGGCCACGAGTTGTTCGAGCGCGTCGCCGGCCACGTCCGGTTCGACCCGGGGCGCATCGGTGGGTTCGTTCCCCCGGGGACCGGGGGCCGAACACCCGGCGAGCGCACCGGCAAGCAGCGACCCGGAGAGAGCGAGCAAGCGGCGGCGGTTCATGCGAGAGATGAGGGGCCCGCGTATCAATGCCTGTCGGAGGGTCAAATCCCCATTGGACACTTCGAGTCCACCACGTGGGACTCGTGAGGCGATCAGCGATTTTAACTGCGGGCGCGGATTTCCTGTGAATCACCCGAATGAATGCAGGTGCCTTCCGTCGCGGCCTGGGAGACGTCGCCCCGTTACTCCTCGGGATCGCCCCGTTCGGCCTCGTCACCGGGGTCGCCGCGGCCAGTGCCGGTCTCGACCTCGTGGTCGCGGTCGGAATGTCCGTGATCGTCTTCGCTGGCGCGGCCCAGCTGGCAGCCCTCGAACTCATCAGAACGGACGCCCCGCTCGTCGTCGTCATCGTGACCGCCGCGGTCATCAATCTCAGGATGCTCATGTACTCGGCCTCGATCGCACCGCACTTCCGGGACTTCGCGGCGAAGTGGAAGGCAGGACTCGCGTACGTGCTCACGGACCAGGCCTACGCCCTCTCGATCGCTCGCTTCGGGACTGCCGAATCTGTCGACCGGCGTTCGTACTACCTCGGGGTCGCCGTCCCCATCTGGATCGTCTGGCAGATCGCGACCATCACGGGGGTCCTGCTCGGGGCCCGCGTCCCGCCAGTGTGGGGGCTCGAATTCGCCGTCCCCCTCGTCTTCCTCGCCCTGCTGGTCCCCGCCATCGAGGACCTCCCGACGTTCGTGGCCGCCGCCGTCGGGGGAACCGGCGCGGTGCTCGGGACCGGCTTGCCGCTCAATCTCGGCCTTCCCGTGGGCGCGACAGTTGGTATTGTGGCCGGGGCCGTGGCCGAATGGGTGATGAAATGACGACGAGTTACCCACCCGTGCTGCTCTGGGTCGCCATCCTCGCCATCGGCCTGCTCACCTTCGGCATTCGGGTCTCGTTCATCGCGCTGTTCAGCCGCGTGAACGAGATCCCACCCCGGGTCGAACTGCTCCTGCGATACGTTCCGGCGGCGGTCCTCGCCGGGCTGGTCCTGCCCGCCCTCGTGCCCATCGAGCCGGCGGGCGGCCCTGCACTCGACAAACTCCTTGCGGGCGCCACGGCAGCGGCGGTCGCCTGGCGGACCGAGAACGTGCTCGCGACCCTCGCCTTCGGCATGGGCACGCTCTGGGCCCTTCGATTGATCGGGCTCTGAGTGGGTCGAGGACTGACCCCGGCCCACAGGTCTATCCTCCCGGAGCGCAAAGGCTCGAGTATGCCCGACGACAAACGGGGCCGCGAGAAGCAGGCCAGGAACGCGGATCGGCGCCAGCGCGAGCGGGCTGTGGCCACGGAACTGGAGCGGAGGGACGACCTCGAGCCGGCCTTCGACGAGGGAGAACTCGCCCGTTTCGAGACACAACTGGAGGAACTCGAGTTCCCGGTCACGGGGACCGAGGTCGTCTCGGAGATGGGCCATCGCAAGCTCGACGGGATCGAATCGACCTACAGCGTCAGCGAACTCCTCCCCGCGATCGAGGGTGAGACCTATCCGGATCCCACCCACGTCCGCAGGCAGGTCGAACGCCCGACGGTGGCCAAGGCGATGAAGCGGATCATCGAGGAGGCCGAGCGGTTTCAGGGGGCCGACCTGCGGGGATCGAAGCGGAAGGCCTACGAGAAGACGTTCCTCGAACTCGAGGCAATCGACGCCGTAGACGAGGACCAGGGGATCGCGGTCGTGCGTGAATGGATCATCGAACAGCTCCAGGAGGAGGGGGAACTGCCGGGCTCGCGGGCAGTTCGCCGACGCGGTGCGGATTTCTGCCGCGAACAGGGGTACGAGGTTCGATCCGACGAGTGGCTCGGCGCCTGATCGGCATCCCCAACTATTTTTGCCCGACCCCGCAGGTGGTGAGTGTGGCCGCGTTCATCGCTCCCCAGACCGCCCTCGCGATCCTCCTCTGGGCCGCACTGGCCGTCTATGGTTTTTCATCCCTCTGGTGGCTCCTCGAGACGCTGATTCTCGCCAGAGGCTGGCGGCCCGACGAGCAGGAGGCGTGGGCCCTCGAGGACATCCAGGTCCGGATCCTGACCATCGACGCCGAGGAAGTGGTTCAATCGACGGTCGATGCGCTTCCGGAGGAAATTGCGGATGTCCGGATCATCGCCGAGCGGGAGATCGACGTCGACGGAGCCACGGTCCACGTCGTCCCAGATTCCTTCGAATGTGAGGCCACAAACAAGGGGAGAGCGGTCGAGTGGGCCCGGCGGCACGTCGACTGTGAGGCCGAGTACGTCCTCTATCTCGACGAGGACACGATCGTCACGGACCTCACCGGACTTCCGGACGCCGATTTCGTCCAGTTCACGGAGAAGCCGATCTTCACGGGCTCCCGGCTGACCTACCTCGCCGAGATCTTTCGAACCGGGTACCAGTTCGAGCAGCTGGGATTCCACCGGCTCCGGTATCCGCTCTACGCCTGGGGTGGTGGCTTCGCCATTCGCCGGGAGATCGAGGAGGAACTCGGGTGGAACGTCGCCACGATCACGGAGGACACGAACCTGATCTGGCGGGCCGCCGACGCCTTCGAGCTGGAGTATCAGCTCGTCGATAGTCGATTCCGCAATCAGGCCCCGCCGACGGTCAGATCGATGCTCAAACAGCGACGCCGCTGGATGTCGGGGACCATCGCGGACGATCACCTGCTCCCGCGTCACTATCGGCCGCTGTACCTGACTCGCGTGGTTGCCTGGGCGTTTTCGCCCTTCGTTCCACTCCTGATCGTCGCGTCGTTCCTCCTTCCAGGAAGCGCTCCGGGGATCGAACTGTACGGACTCATCTCGACGGGGCTTTTGGGAATCCTGTTCGTCTACACCCTCTTCGGGGCGATCGCGTACCGGAAACATCCGCTTCTCTGGCCGGTCCTGCTGCTGTTGACGCCCGTGGCAGTGGTCCTGCACGCCGCCGGGGCGGTCTGGGGCGTCCTCAGCCCCGTCGAGGAGTTCGAGGTCACCGAGAAGGTGACACCCGAGACGATCGAGGCGGAAAACGAGGAGCTAGAACCAGGAGCCCTCTCGAACCACGACGGAACCGACCGGCTCATCAGGAACTCCGCCGAGGAGTTCGACACCCACCTGTTCGAAGATTGATGGGTGCCGCGACGAGGGGTGTCGCCACCGCTCGATCGAATCTCCCTCGAAGGATCACCCGATCCGGCGAGGCGGGCCGCTCCATTTGCGAGTGAAAAATACACCCGTGTCCTCGAGAATTTCCACCCGAGAGATGCCACGAGACACGTTCACTCGTCGGCAGTTCCTCGAGCTCGGCGGCGTGGGATTGCTCACCGGCCTCGCGGGCTGTAGCTCGCCCGAAGCCGGCTCCGAATCGACGACCACGGCCCCGCCGACCACTGCCGGCCCCGACACGGACGATCGATCGAACTACACCGAGGTGTACCGGGACACCATCCCGTCGGTGGTGATGGTTCGAACTGAGCGCAGCCAGGGGACCGGATTCGTCTACGATCGATCACACGTCATCACGAACGCACACGTCATCGGCACCGCCACGTCGGCCCAACTCCGATTCAACGATGGAAGCTGGGCCGTTGCCGAGGTGCGGGGCGTGGACCGACACAGCGACCTCGCGGTCCTCACGCCGGATTCGCTTCCCGAGCCGGCCACGCCACTTCCGTCAAGCGACGAACCTCCGGTGGTCGGCACGGAGGTGCTCGCCATCGGAAACCCGTACAATCTGGACGGAACGGTCACGAACGGGATCATCAGCGGGACGGACCGCCTGATCGAAGCGCCGAGCGGCTACCTGATTCCGGATGCGATCCAGACCGACGCGGCGGTCAATCCGGGCAATAGCGGCGGCCCACTGATGAACCTGGAGAGCGAGGTCGTCGGCGTCGTCAACTCGAAGCAGGGCGATAACATCGGCTTTGGCATCTCCGCCGCGCTCACCTGGCAGGTCGTGCCCAAACTCATCGAAACGGGCGAGTACGAGCACGCGTATCTGGGGGCCGCGTTGCAGAACGTGACCCCGACCGACGCCCGGGCCAACGAGTTAGACGTTCCACGGGGACTGATCGTGGTGCAAACGGTTGAGGGCGGCCCCGTCGATGGCGTCCTCCAGGAAAGTCGGGTGGGGATCGTCGACGGCGAGCGGGTCCCGGTCGGCGGTGACATCATCCTGGCCGTCGACGGCAAAACCATGGAGTCCTTCGAGGACCTGGCGAGTTATCTCGCACTCCACACCCGCCCCGGTGACTCGATCGCGCTTCGCCTCCTTCGGGACGGAAGCGAGCGGACCGTCGAGGTGACCCTGGGCACCCGTCCGGAGGGGTCCCGGAGCCCGCTCCAGTGAATCGTCCGACGGTCACGTCGGTGTCCCAGCACCACCGTCGATACCGGAGAGAGCGAGATTCAGACCCCCCTGAGGATCGACGTCAGTCCGACAGTCTCGGCGATGACCCACACGACGAACAGGAGGTACGCGACGAGGAGCGTGGACGACTCGAAGTCGGTGAGTGTTAAATTCGTCCGGAGAAAGCCGAACAGCAGCACCGTGGCGAGCGTGAGCACCCCGAACATCGGGACGGCAATCGAGAAGTTGACGGGAACGCTGCCGACGAGGAGGACGCCAAGCGGAATCACGACGAGCAGGTCGAAGGTGTTCGATCCGAGCACGTTCCCGAGACTGGTGACCCCCCGTCCATCGCGGGCCGACCGGACGCTCACGAGCGTATCCGGAAAACTCGTTGCCGCCGCGATGATCGTGACGCCCGCCAGGAACTCGGGGATTCCGAACGTGTGACCGAGCGTTTCGACGGCCCGGACCAGCTGTTCGACGGCGAGGAGAATGACGAGCAGTCCGCCTCCCAATTTCAGCCACTCCCGACCGACGGCAACGTCTCCATCGACGGCTCCGGCCTCGTGATCGCTGACGTCCTGGTACTGAATGAACAGGTAGAGGCCGTACAGCAGGAGTGGGATCGCCGCGAGCGGACGCGTGATTCGGCCGGCGAGTTCCGGGCCGTTCGGGACGGGAACGTAGATGACGGCGAGCGCGAAGGTGACCACCAGGGCCGAGACGGCGACCATGTAGAACTGGGCCTCCTTGTAGACGACCGTTCGGTTCGACTCGAGCGGGGCACCGGAGAACAGCCCAGAGAGCGCGGGAATGACGAGAATGTTGAAAATCGCCGAGCCGACGATGGCCCCCACGCCCATGTTGAATACGCCCGCGAGCGCCGTGATTATGACGCTCGCGAGTTCCGGGAAACTCGAACCGACTGCCACGACGATCGATCCCTGCACGACCGCCGGCAGGCCGTGGTGGGTCGAAAGCTGCTCGGCGGACTCCTCCAGCCATCCGCTGCCGAGCCAGATGAACCCGGTCGCGATTCCGATGACGAGGACGTTGACGGCCGTCGTGTCGGGGAGGACCCCGCCCAGGACCATGGTATCCACACACTCGCGGGATTGGAGAAAAGAAACCTTCGGTTACATCGGGGCGGACGACGGGCCACCCACTCGGTTTCAGGCCGTCCGATAAGACGCTTCGTCAATCGGATCCAGCGTCGCTCGAATGCCGGTAACCCGGCTATTCGGCGAGACGTAAGCCTTCGCCAGGACCCAGGAGCCGCTACCGGCAGTGGGGCCGGCACCATAGCAGTCGCACTCGGATTTTTGCTCGCATGGACGCGGTTTCACCGCGACCGAGAGGGCCGGCAGATACAGCCGGAGGTGACATCGTTTGCGGGTCGGGCCGTACAAATTGGGTACCGACAGGGGCCGCTCGTGGCTCATCGTCAATGCCCAACTCCACCCCAACGAAACTGAACCGTTTCTCGCTGATACCATCTCGACTTCACCGTACGACCGGTTCATTGCGCTCGATACGGCTGTCCGGGGCATCCGCGGCCCACCACGCCATTCGTCCGCCTCACCCTGGGCAGTTCATCCGAGTCGTCTCGGAGGTGACTCTCTCCTGCCAGATTTGGTCACCGACCATCGTCCCCATTGGGCGGGCTCGGCCATCAACTGCGACGGCTGGCTCTCCGTGTCCCGACCGGCATCGACCTCCTCGAGTGTCTGCCGGAAGTGATCTTCCGTCAGGACGACGTCTTCGACGTCGGATTCCCGCTGGTTTCGGCGGCCTGGTCGTGTTCTCTGACGGCACTGGTCGCTACCTCCCGGCGGACGGCCTCGATGTCCGCGCCAACGTCTCCCATCGTGTCGGCGGCCAATTCGTCGAGATCGACGCGATCGCTGCAGAGCGTTGTCGGGGACTCGAACGGCGGCGACCAAATCGTCTCATTGCTCGGTAGCGAACTCGATGGCCTTAGGGCACTCGAGGACGTGGTCCTCATCGACACGACGAACCGCCCGATCCTGATCGACAGGTCACCCGGGGGCAGTTCGAACACTTTTGGCGATCCGGGACGAACCCGTTTCACGAGGTCACAGGACCATACAGGTGGGAACGTGTGGTTACTCGTCCTACGACCCAGGGGACGGCTGGTAATCCCGGTATGACAGCAAGTTGCAGGCCTATTCGGAGGCGTTTCCCGTCGGCGAACTCAATCGCACGTTCT
Source organism: Halodesulfurarchaeum sp. (assembly GCA_042216015.1). Lineage (GTDB taxonomy): Archaea > Halobacteriota > Halobacteria > Halobacteriales > Halobacteriaceae > Halodesulfurarchaeum. The sequence goes on from JBDGUI010000011.1 coordinate 25,943, forward strand.
ACTCGCTTCCGAGGTTTCCACGGCCGAGGGCTGGCGAAACGAGGTCGAAGCCGATTTCGAGTTCACGCTCAAGGCCTGGCAGGCGATGACCCATCCGGGGGAAAGTCCGACGTGGAACGGAAACCGCGACGAGGTCGAAGACGATCGAACCGACGAGGTCCGCCATTTCCAACCCACCGATGCCGTGCGAGACGCGTGGGAAGAAACGAGGCGCCGGGCCGACGCACTGGATGCATCGGTCCTCGTCATCCAGACGCCGCCCGGGTTCGATGCCAGCGAGGAACACGGTTGTGGCTGTGAAGGACCCTTTCGGGTATCGACAGGGGCGAGTTGACCATCGCCTGGGAGCCGAGGGGCAACTGGCTTGACGAGCTGGACCGGGTCGGCCGTCTCTGTCGGGATCTCGATCTGGTTCACGTCGTCGATATCTTTCGGGAGGAACCACGATCCGACCACGACGTGGCCTACCTGCGCCTCCACGGCCGGAACGAACGACGATACGATTAGGACTACTCGTATGACGAGGCCGAACTCGAAACGCTCGTTTCACACCTGTGCGATCTCGAATCCGAGCACGAGACCGTCTATTGCCTGTTCAATACGTCCGACAGGTACACGGACAGCCCGGACGATCGAACTGGTTTCCGAGCGCTATTGGCCGAAAATCCGGCCGTTCCATCGGCATCTGATGGATCGAAGTGGAATCTCCCGAAACACTACCCGAGCAATGTCACGAATTCGCCAATGTAGTGGAGAAAGTCCAAACTATGGACCTCTGAAAGGGGGCGGAGTTCGAGATGCTGGCAAGCGGGCCTGAAGTGAAAGCATCCGGCGACCGAGTGTTACCGAGACGCGTCGCGTCTCGGTCGCTAACCGGAACGCTTTGCGTTCTGGTGATGGTCCGAAGGACCCGGAATCGCGCGAGAGCAGGGCTCTCGCTGAGTCCCGCTCACTTCGTTCGCGGGACGGTCGCCGGTTCACTCGCGCGAACGAACGTGAGCGCGGGGCCGACGAACGACTAAGCGCCGAAGGCGCGCTAGAGCGAGGAGTGCTTTTGGTCGAGCTTTTACCGAGCGAGCCGCCGGCTCGCACAGTGTAAAAGGTCGATGTACGCCCGGAACACTAACTCCCGACGTCATCCCTGGCGGCGTGCCGCGTCGGCCGGGTAACCCTCGTGCCGGGCGTGTCTATCGCGTGCCGGGGTTCTCCACCGATCATCGCGCCCTGGTGGGCCGGCTCGGGTGGGGACTGCGGCACGCAGTGGGGGATAGGCCGGGAGTGCTGAAAAGGCTGTCCGCAAAGACCGGGATTCATAATCGCCCTCGTCGTACGACCACCCGTGACTGTCGACATCGCCGTTCTCAGACAGCAACTCCAGGGGCTCGACGAAACGGGGTACGCGGCCGCACTCGAATCCCGACTGCCCGACGCCGAGATACGAGTGGCTCGGACGCCCGAAGAGGAACGGGACCTGCGCTCCTCGGCGACGGTCGCCGCCGGCACGAATATCGACGCCGAGGCCCTCGATCGGGCCCCGAACCTCGAACTCTTTGCGTGCACGTACTCCGGGACGGAGCACCTCCCGCTCGAGGCGCTCGCGGATCACGGCATTCGGGTCACCAACGGATCGGGGGTCCACGCACCGAACATCGCCGAGTACGTGCTGGGCGGCATGCTCGGGTTTGCCCGGGGCTTTCCGCGGGCGTGGCGACAGAAGGAACGACAGGAGTGGCGGTCCTTCGAGACCCGGGAATTGCAGGGCAGTACCGTCACCGTCGTCGGGATGGGTGCCATCGGGCTGGCCGTCCTCGACCGCCTCGAACCCTTCGGCGTGCACACGATCGGTCTCCGCTACAGCCCGGAAAAGGGTGGTCCGGCCGACGACATCGGGGGGCTCGACCGGGAGTCCCTCCACGACGCGGTGGCCCGGAGCGAGTACGTCGTGGTCGCCTCTCCGCTCACCGAAACCACGGAGGGACTGATCGACGCCGAGGCCCTGTCGACGATGCCTCCGGAGGGGGTGCTGATAAACATCGCCAGGGGACCGATCGTCGACACCGATTCGCTCGTCCGTGAACTCGAAACGAACCGCATCCGCGGGGCGGTCCTCGACGTCACCGACCCCGAGCCGCTCCCCCAGGATCACGCACTCTGGGAGTTGGACAACGTGCTCCTGACCCCCCATCACGCCGGGTTCACGCCGACGTACTGGGAACGACGGGCGGAGATCCTCGCGGAGAACTACCGACGGGCGCGGGAAACCGGAACCTTCGCGGACCTCGAAAATCAGGTCCTGTGAGTCCGCGATCCCGATCTGTCACGGTGAGCCCCGGACCTGACTCGGTTGGTGTGCCGAGATCTTCTACAGCCACCCTTCCTCGGCCAACAGCTCGCCATTGAGAATGCTCGCACCCGCGGCACCGCGGATGGTGTTGTGCGCGAGGGCATTGAACTGGATGCCGGTTGCCGTCTCCTGGATCCCACCGACGGCGATCCCCATCCCCTCGCCGACCATGCGATCGAGGCGGGGCTGGGGGCGGTCCGGTTCGTCGAAGACCTCGATGAGCGGGGCCGGGGCCGAGGGGAGGTCGGCCGGTTCGGCCGCGGCGAGTGCGGACTCGATCTCCTCGAGAGTTGGATCGGTCCCGAACTCGACGAAGACGTTCTCGAGGTGACCGTCGATCGTGGGAATGCGGTTACACGAGGCGGTGACCGCCGCGCCGTGCCATTCGATTCCCCCCTCGGCGTACTGCCCCAACAGTTTCCGGGACTCGTGTTCCATCTTCTCCTCCTCCCCACCGATGTGCGGGATCGCGTTATCGATGATCTCCATCGAGGAGACCCCCGAGTATCCGGCCCCGGAGACGGCCTGGAGGGTCGACACGTGGACTCGCTCGATGTCGAATTCGTCGAGTGCGGCAAGCGGAGGGACCATGGTGATCGTCGAGCAGTTCGGGTTCTTGACGAGCGCGCCGTCCCATCCCCGTGTCTCCCGCTGGGTCTCGAGCAGGGAGAGGTGCTCCGGATTCACCTCTGGAATGACCAGCGGAACGTCCTCGGCCTCGCGTTCGTTCGAGGAGTTCGAGGACACCACGTACCCGGCCTCGAGAAAGGCCGGTTCGACCTCGGCCGCGACGCCGGAGGGGAGCGAGGAGAAGAGCAGGTCCACGTCGTCCGGGATGGCCCCGGGATCGGTCCGGGTGACCGTTCGGTCCGCGATGGACTCCGGAATCGGGATGTCGACCCGCCACTTGGCAGCCGACCGGTAGGTCTCGCCGGCACTGTCCGAACTGGCAGTCAGGGCTCGGATCTCGAATTCGGGATGGTCCACGAGGAGCTGGATGAACCGCTGTCCGACGGCGCCCGTGGCGCCGAGAATGCCGACCTGAATCATAGCCGCGATTCGGGACGCTCGCCCTAAGCCCTTCTGATGGGAGACGGCTCGCTGCCCGGGGTTCGGTCCCTGCGTAACGGGGTTCGGTCCCTGCGTAACGGGGTTCGGTCCCTGTAAAAATCCGCCACCGACCGCGCCCGTCCCGGATCAATCAGTTGAGTTTGTGGGTCACGTAGCCGGCGATCCGGTTGCGAACGCCCTTCGACTCGATGTTCGTCAGCTCGGTGACACTCTCCTTGTTGTGCTCGAAGTCCTCCGGCTGGAACGCCTTCGGATAGCGCTCCAGAAGGATCTTCCCGGTCTTCTTGACGTAATCGGGCTTGATGGCCATGTCGCCGTGTACCGGCCGGCCGGGTTAAAACCATTCGTTCCGGATCGAGCCGTGCCGCAGGTTCCCAAGCGGCTCCCGACGCTCCGCCAACACTGGTCCTCCGGACCCCGGTCATTCGAAGTCCCAGGATCGGACCGCCCCGAGGACCCGCTCCAGCACGTGGGGGTCGTCACTGGGACGGCCCACGCTGACGGCGTCAGCCCCGTATTCGAGGTACTCCCGTGCGGTCTCCCTGTCTCGGACCCCGTTGTTGGCGATCACGAACGCCTCCGTCCGGTCGACGATCTCCCCCACGACCGGTTCAGAATCCATCGCGTCGACGTGGACGATGTCGGCCCCCGCCGAGTCGAGCACGGAGCAGACCTCGGTGAGGTTTACCCCCGGAACCTCCGTTCGGACCTTCACGCTCACCGTCGCGCCTGCTTCCCCCGCCACCCGCACCTGCTCGGCGAGTCGATTTGGATCTCCGAGCAGCGCCTGACCCGCCCCGATCGCGGTCATCTCCTCCTGTCGACAGTGGGCGTTGATCTCGAGGATCGCGTCGTGCTCCGCACAGATTTCGGCGGACCTGCGGAGCGACTCGTTCTCGATTGCCCGCACGTTGAGACCGGCTTCGACGTCGGCATCCGCCAGTTCTCCGAGCTGGTCGTTCACGAACGCGAAGGGATCCGGGGGGAGAAACTCCGTCCGGTCCCGGACCGTGACCAACTTCCTCGCGGCATTCCGGGTGTCCCCATCGAGAGCGATCCCGCCCAGAAAGGCCATGCCAACCCACGGCTCGGCGTCCCTGGCCCACTGGGCGTCCGATCGACCACTCAGACTCGAAATCGCGAGCCGTGGCTGAAACATCAGGCCACCTCGAGCGCCCGGGCGACCGCCCTTCCAACCCGGGTCGCATCAGCCTCCGTCTCGATCGCCGTGTCGGTTCGGACCGTCGGGACGGCCAGCTCGCTCGCGTCGGCCGAATCGAGGACGAAGGCGTCGACGAACGGGAGCGCCTCCGCGACGCCCGACGTCGAGGCCGGATACCCTTCGGCCTCCATGAGTTTCGCCGCCGGTCCCGAGAACACGCGATCCTCGATGAAGGGCGAGACGGCGACGACATTCGTCTCGCGGAGGGCCTCACGAACCCCGTCGAGGGCCAGCATCGGTCCGATGCTCGTGATCGGATTGGCCGGTCCGATCACGACCGGCTCCGCCAACGCCTCGAGCGTGGCTTCCGACGGACGTGCCCGGGCTGAACCGCGGAACTCGACGCGCTCGACGGCCGGTTCACCACCACGGGCGACCCAGAACTCCTGGAAGTGCATCGGTCCCTCGGGCGTGTGAACGATGCTCGCCACGGGGTCGTCACTCATCGGGACGAGATCCACGGTGAGGTCGAAGGCGTCCCCGAGCTGGCGGGTGACGGCAGTGAGGGACTGGCCCTCCTCGAGCAGACTCGTGCGGAACAGGTGAACGGCCCGGTCCCGATCGCCGATGTGCAGGAACTCCGGGACCGCCGAGAACCGTCGCCACCGGGCGATTTCCCGGCCGGCCGTCTGGGCCGGCTCCGGAAGATACGTCGGGCCGTCCGCTCGTTCGAGTTCCTCGGCAAGGGCGATCAGTTCGTCGTGGGTGCTCGAGGTGTCGCCGGCCCGACCCCACCACCGCTCGCGATCCAGGCGATCGCTCCGTCCGTAGAGAACCGAATCGACGTCCGGGCAGACGAACAGGCCGCCGAGTTCGATGTCGTCACCGGTGTTGGCGATCACGGTGATCGTCTCGGGGTCGAAAACCGGGTCGGTCCCCCAGAGGAGTTTCGGGGTCCCGGTCCCGCCGGCGAGAACGGTCGGCATACACCTGCGAAGGCTGGCCCCGGAGTAAACTCTTGTGCAGGCGGTCGAGAGCCCGTACGGATGCCACGTCATCCGACCCCATCCATCTCCAGAAACTGGCCGCCTTGACACGACCCGACGACTGGACGGCCTGCCATCGGCCGGTGATCTACGTCCCCCGACGATCCGACACCTCCCGGCCAGCCACCCCCAGACGACCGAACGGCCACACACCCAGGTGGCCGGATGATCCCTCACAACCCGACGTTTTTGTGCGAACGCGACGAACTCGCTCGCAATGATCACGATCAAGGACAGCGTCCACGACCACATCGAGGTCGATGGCGTGGGGGCTGCCCTCCTCGAGACGCCGCCGGTCCAGCGGCTCAGGCGGGTGAGCCAGTTGGGGACCGCATCGCTCGTCTATCCCTCCGCGAATCACACCCGCTTCGAGCACAGCCTCGGCGTGTACGCACTCGCCACGCGGGGACTCGAAACCCTGGGCATTCGGGGGACGGACGCGCGTACCGTCCGGGCTGCAGCCCTGCTCCACGACGTCGGGCATGCCCCCATGAGCCACACCATCGAGGAGTTGCTCTACCGTCGAACGAACCGCCATCACGACGACGTCGGCCACCTGATCGAGTCGGGCGAGATCGCGTCGATTCTCGAGGACCACGGGATCGACCCTGACCGGGTGGCGGCGCTCATCGCCGGAGAGGGGCGTCTGGGGCAGTTACTGGCGGGCGAACTCGACGTCGACCGCATGGACTACCTCGTCCGGGACGCCCATCACACGGGGGTCCCCTACGGAACGATCGACATCGAGCGGCTGCTCCGGGCACTCCGATTCGTCGAACGGGATCTCGTCCTCGCGGAGGGGAACGTCCAGACCGCAGAGAGTCTCCTCCTCGCCCGGGCGCTGATGAACCCGACTGTCTACAACCACCACGTCGCCCGGATCAGCAAGACGATGCTCCAGCGGGCCACCCATCGGTTGCTCGAGTCGGGAGCGGCCACGGCGAGCGAGGTGGCCCGGATGGACGATCCAGCCCTTCGGGTCGCACTCAGAGACGTCGAGCGAGCGGCCCCGCTCGCCGAGCGACTCGCCGAACGGCGGCTGTACAAGCGGGCCATCTGGGCGGAGTACGGTGACGTCGGCGAGGACCGGGCGTCCTCGCTCATCGAGGCCGAACCCGAGACGGTGGGGCACACCGAACAGGAAATCGCCGATCGGGCCGGGGTCGGCATCGACGAGGTGTTGCTCGACGTCCAGGGTCCACCGATCATGCAGGAGTCGACGACGAAGGTGATCGTCAACGGGGAGATTCGGGAACTCACCGACCAGTCGACGCTCGTCGGCGCCCTCGAACGGGTACAACTCGAACAGTGGCGGCTGGGCGTCTACGCACCGGCCGAGCTGAGCGAGGCCGTGGGGCAGGCCGCCGCGGCCGTGCTCGGGCTCGATCTCGAGGGGGGTCGCATCGCGGAAACCGACTCGCCGGGGCGATATGCCTCACTCTCGGACTTCCGGGGAGGGGGACGATGATCATCGAGGGGCAGATCCTGACCGGTCCGGAGTTCATCGTGAGGGAGGGACGCGTCGTGGTCGAGGACGGGAGGATCTCGGCCGTCGAGGAGGCCGACGTCGAAAGCGAGGACATCGTGTTCCCGGCCTTCGTGAACGCTCACGCACACGTCGGTGACTCGATCGCGAAGGAGGCCGGTCGCGGTCTCGATCTCGAGGCTCTCGTCGCCCCGCCGGACGGGCTCAAACACCGACTCCTCGCCGAGGCCGGCGTGGAGGAGCAGATCGCGGCAATGGAGCGCTCGCTTTCGTTCATGCAACAGAGCGGGACGGGGACCGTCGTCGATTTTCGCGAGGAGGGCATAGCGGGGGTCAAAGCGCTCCGGCGAGCGGCCGAGGGCCTCGACATCGAGGCCCTCGCGTTCGGACGGGGGGATCCAGCCGTGCTGGAGATGGCCGACGGCTTCGGAGCAAGTGGGACGAACGACGGCGACTTCGAGGCGGCACGAGCGGCCGCCGCCGGGGCGGGAAAGCCGTTTGCCATCCACGCCGGCGAGCAGGATGCCTCGGATATCGACGCCGCCCTGGCCCTCGAACCGGATCATCTCGTCCACATGGTCCATGCCGACCGGGAGCACCTCGAACGGGTGGCGGACCGGGGGATTCCGATCGTCGTCTCCCCCCGCTCGAATCTCGTCACCGGCGTCGGACTCCCGTCGGTGTCCACACTCCGCGAGTACACGACCGTCGCGCTTGGAACCGACAACGTGATGCTCAACAGCCCTTCCATGTTCCGGGAGATGGAGTTCCTCGCGAAGTGCTGTGACCTTCCAGCCCCTGCCGTTCTCGAGATGGCAACGCGGGCCGGGGCGAGCGTGGCGAACCAGCCCGGGGGCACCATCAGGACGGGCGAACCGGCCCGGCTGGTGGTTCTCGACGGCGATACGGACAACCTTGCGGGGTACCGGGACCCGGTTCGGGCGGTCGTCCGCCGGGCCGGCAAAGCCGACGTGAAGCGAGTCCACCTCCCCGGGAACAGTTAAGGGGCGCCCGGACCCAATCCCTGCCAATGAGCCTCTACGAGCGGATCGTCGTCCCGACGGACGGGTCGGCCTCGAGTCAGCCGGCGATCGATCACGCCGTCGATCTCGCGGCGGCCCAGGACGCCACGATTCACGGGGTCTACGTGGTGAATCTCTCGAGTTTCTCCGGCGTCCCCACCGAGGGGTCCTGGGAGGGCGTGTCCGCGGCCCTCGAACGCGAGGGCGAGGAGGCCCTCGAAATGGTCGAAGATGCGGCAGCGGTCCGGGAGGTCCCCGTCGAACTCGTCAGGCTGGAGGGGCGCCCGAGCCAGCAGATCGTCGAGTACGCAGATGATATCGACGCCGACCTGATCGTCATGGGGACCCACGGCCGCGGCGGGCTGGACCGGTTGTTGCTCGGGAGCGTCGCCGAGCGGGTCGTTCGGGCCGCCTCGGCGCCCGTCATGACCGTTCAGGGGCCTGCAGCGGGGGAGTCAGCGGAAATGCCGGAGTGATCGCATCGGAAACGGGGCACGGGTCAGGTGTCCGGACCGCGGAGCACGAAACGGACCTGGGACCCGGTTACACTTCGCCGAACACGGGGACGGCTGCGCCGTTCGTCGCCAGCGTCGCGTCACTGCACAGTGTCAGCATCGTCAGCGCGATGTCGTGGGGATCCACCCACCGCTCGAAATCGCCGCCGGGAATCATCTCCCGGTTGGCCGGGGTGTCGATCACGCTCGGCATGACGGCGTTCGCCCGAACGGAGCCGGCGTGTTCCTCCGCGATGGTTTCGGTCAGGAGACGAACGCCGGCTTTCGAGGCGCGGTAGGGGCCGTCGCCCTCGCCGCCGGAGAGGGACGCCTTCGCGCTCACGTTGACGATGGCCCCCTCGGCCGCCTCGAGGTGCGGGAGTGCGTGTTTCGACGCGAGGAAGGCGGTCTTGAGATTCACGTCGAGGACGTGTTCGTATGTCGAGAGGTCGGTCTCCTCGATCGGATCGCCGCCGGCCCAGGTCCCCGCCACGTTCAGGAGGAAGTCGATCCGGCCGTGCTCTTCGCTGACTGCCGCGACCAGGTCCTCGACGGAGGGCTCGTCGGTGAGATCGGTCGGATAGAAGTCGATCTCGGATTCTGTGACCGCCGCATCCTCGGCGGGTGGGCTCCGGGACGTCCCGGCCACGGTCGCTCCGGCCTCGAGAAACGCGGCCGCGACGTGACTTCCCAGACTGCCCGAAACGCCGGTCACCAGCGCCACACGGTCGGTGAAGTCGAAGTCGACGTCCATACGGGGCGATAGCACGGAACGGGGTTATATGCTCGGTTTCGGGGTGGAAACCCGTTCCGAAACCACTCTAGGTGAAGTGTTGGCCCGTTCCGTCCCGAACTGGCCTCACGGTTCGATGACGAGCTTTCCGACGAACTGGTCCTCGAGGACCGCGCGGTGGGCCGCCGGGGCGTCCTCGAGGGCGTACGTTCGGGCGATTTCGGGTGCGAGATCCCCGGACTCCAGCAGGTCCGCGAGCGCCTCGAGAATCGGGGTGTAGTCCGGGGTGTTGAACATGCTCATCAGCACCAGCGAGAGGTCCTTTCCCCTCGCGGCGGCAACGTCCGAAAAGCCGGCTGCCGGCTCCGAATTTCCGATGCCGACCACGCGGGTACCCACGTGTGCGACGTCGGCGTCGAACTGGAGGTAGTCGTCCAGTCGATGGTCGAGGATCACGTCCGGACGACCGGCCTCGATCACCGCCTCTCCGAGGTCCTCGCGACCGTAATCGAGGGGATGGTCCACGCCGAGTTCCCGGAGCCGGTCGTGGGTTTCCGGGCGCGCGGTCCCGATCACCTCGCTTCCGGCCGCCGCGGCGAGCTGGACGGCCACGTGGCCGACGCCGCCGCTCGCGCCGTGTACCAGACAGGTGTCACCGAGCGAGAGCGAGGCGTGGTCGATCAGGGCGCGCCACGCGGTGACCCCGACGAGTGCGACAGCGGCGCCCTCCCGGGCGGAGACCGAGTCGGGCAGATGCGCGAATCGGTCGGCCGGCCCGACGGCGAACTCCGCGTAGGTCCCCTGTCGGTCGTTGCCGAGTCCGGTTCCGAAGACCCGGTCTCCGACCTCGAATTCCGTCGCGTCGGGGCCGACGGCCGCCACGGTCCCCGCCACGTCAGCCCCCGGAATCATCGGCAAGCCGGCGGGGGTGTACTCGCCCGTCCGGAAGTAGGTGTCGACGGGATTGATCGCGGCCGTCCCGACCTCGACGAGGATCTCATCGCCCCGGGGTTCCGGTCGGTCGATGGACTCCACGGAGAGAACGGAGGGATCGCCATATTCGTGGTACCGAACGGCTCGCATGCCACCCCATGGGGGCGCCGGCCCGATAAATACCCATCCCGACGTGCCCGACCGTGGGTTTAAGCGCGCTCCGCCCCCCGATTCGAGCATGCGACTGCACGAGTTCAGGGCGAAGGAGGTCTTCGAGGCGGCGGGGATTCGAACCCCCGACTCGGCCGTCGTCGAGGACGCCGAGTCCGCCCTGCAGGTGGCGGACGAACTGGGGTACCCGGTCGCGGTGAAGGCCCAGGTCCCGGCTGGAGGGCGGGGGAAGGCGGGGGGAATCGTCCTCGTCGAGTCCGCGACCGAACTCCGGGACGCCGTGCCGGACATCCTCGACATGGAGATCGAAGGCTACCCGGTCGAGACCCTGCTCGTCGAGGCGGCCGTCGACGCCGAACAAGAGCTCTATCTGGGGATCACGATGGATCGCAGCGAGCGACGGCCGGTCGTCATGGCCTCCGCGAGCGGGGGCGTCGACATCGAGTCCGTCGCCGCCGACACCCCCGAAGCGATCGGTCGCGTTCACGTCGATCCTGCCTTCGGGCTGCACCCCTACCAGGCCCGCAACGCGGTCTACCGCGCCGGAATCGATCGCGAGATCGCCGGCGACGTTGCCGGGGTCCTCCAGACGCTCTACGGTGTCTGGACGGAGAGGGACGCGACCGACGCCGAGATCAACCCCCTCATGGTCACCGCGGGGGGCGAAGTGATCGCCGCCGACGCCGTCCTCAACGTCGACGACGACGCGCTCTTCAGACAGCCCGACCTCGCCGGCATGGACGCCGAGAGCGGTGGGAACGAACTCGAACGGCAGGCCGAGGAGTCCGGGTTCGAATACGTTCGCCTCGACGGGTCGGTCGGCGTGCTTGGAAACGGCGCCGGGCTGGTCATGACCACCCTCGACCTCATCGATCACTTCGGGGGCTCGCCGGCGAACTTCCTCGACGTCGGCGGCGGTGCTGACGCCGAACGGGTGGGAGCCGCCCTCGACGTCGTCTTCGGCGATCCCAACGTGAAGGTCGTCCTGATCAATATCTTCGGGGGCATCACCCGGGGGGACGAGGTGGCCGAAGGGATCAACGAGGCCCTGGAGGCGTACGAATCGTTGCCGGTTCCCGTCGTGGTTCGGCTCGCCGGGACGAACGCCGCACTCGGGCGCGATCTCCTGACCGATGCCGTCCACACCGCAGCGACCTTCGAGTCGGCGGTCAATCGGGCCGTCGAACTGGCCCAGGGAGGTGACACGTGAGCATACTCGTCGACGCGGACACCCGGGTCGTCGTCCAGGGAATCACGGGATCACAAGGAGAGTTCCACGCCGAACAGATGCTCGAGTACGGAACGAACGTGGTCGCGGGCGCGGTCCCGGGCCGGGGCGGTCAGACGGTTGGGGGGGTTCCGGTCTACGACAGGGTCGAAGCGGCCGTCGAGCAGGAAGGGGCGGACGCCTCGGTCGTATTCGTCCCGCCAGCGTACGCCGCGGACGCGCTCTTCGAGGCCCTCGATGCGGAACTCGACCTGGTGGTCGCGATCACCGAGGGGATCCCCGTGCACGACGCGGTGCGGGTGTACAGGCGCGTCGAGGAGGTCAAAACGCGCCTGATCGGACCGAACTGCCCCGGCGTGATAACCCCGGGAGTGGCTAAACTCGGCATTCTGCCGGGAGAGGTATTCCAGCCTGGATCGGTCGGTGTCGTCTCCCGGTCGGGAACGCTGACCTACCAGATCGTCGAGAACCTCACCAACGAAGGACTGGGGCAGTCCACGGCGGTCGGAATCGGGGGAGACCCAATCGTCGGTACCGGATTCCAGGAGGTACTCGCCGCCTTCGAGCGGGATCCCGGCACTGACTCGGTCGTGCTGATCGGGGAGATCGGCGGCGAGGAGGAAGAGCAGGCGGCAGCCTACATCGAGCGGGAGATGGACACCCCCGTGGTCGGCTTCATCGCCGGGCGAACCGCCCCGCCGGGCACTCGGATGGGCCACGCGGGCGCGATCGTTTCCGGATCGGGCACCGGAACGGCCGAGAGCAAGATCCGGGCCCTCGAAGCCGCCGGTGTTCCGGTGGGGAAGACTCCCGGCGACGTCGCGTCCCTCCTCGGGGATCTGGAGTAGGGCTTCCTCCGCTCTCCCCCCCCCCAGTCTTCCATCCCTGACCGTCAAGCGGGCCCCGCCGTATCGGCCGAGGACTACCGCTCACGGCGGGCGTAGACGATCTCGATCGGACGATCGAGAACGGGATCGCGGTCGGGCTCGGCGGGAATCCGTTCGAGTTCGTCCGGTCCTCGCGTGGCGCTTGCGGCCAGTACGAGCGCGTCGAGAATGTCGTCCGTCTTGGACCCGGCGACGACCGGGGCATAGGACGGTTTCGTGAGCGTGTCGACGGCCTCCTCGTAGGCGGCCACGAGTGCCGGATCGACCGCTTCGAGGACCGCCAGACGGGCTTCGCGCCCTGCCTCGGTCCCCTTCGGCGCCGCGATGGGTTCCCCGTCGTTCAGGCCCGCAAAGCAGAGCTCCGGATGGGCCTCGAGGATCTGGTCCTCGCGGACCTCCTCCGTGAATTCCCGGAGGAACACGTCGAGTTCCCGGATCCGAGGCACGATCGCCCAGACCTGGTTTTGCACGCCGAAGTCCGCCGGCTCCTGTCGAGCCTTGGCCTCCTCGATGTTCGGAGCATAGACCGCCTCCCGGGTCGGCGTGAGAAAGACGCTCGCCTGTCGTCCCCCACCCAGTATCGATTTGGCCGTCAGATCGGGGGCCCGTTTGCCGGACGTTTGGAGTCCGATCGGGACGTCGACGAGAATCGTCGTGGCATCGCGATGGGGGTGCCAGAGGTTCAGAATGGTCGGATAGAACTCCACCGACCACGCTCCCTCGTCGCGGATTGCGGCGACCCACCCGTTCCCGGCCCAGTCCACGCCGACACACGCTGCCATGATCGGGTTGGTGGATTCCAGCCACTTAGCTGAGTTGAACCGGGAAAATTGCCAGAGAGGGTCGACGAATCGTCAGTCCGACATCGAGTACGACGGGGCCCGCTCGACCCGTTCGGCGGAGTCGCCGTCACTCCCCACTGCGGGTGCGTTGACGAAGAGTGCGTGGCCCATCAGTCCGATTGCGAGAAGGCCTCCGGTCGAAATCGCCAGCGGGACTGGAAGGCCAGCGACGTGGAGACCGCCGCCGATACCGAGCAGGACCACCGGAATGAAACCGAGGACGTAGTCGTAATAGGTAGCCATCATATTCACCCGTGTCATAGTACATGAGATGGGTATATAATTCCTTTGGGAGGGTTAGCCAACACATTTACCTAAGTTATGAATCGGCCATACTGGGTTCCAGCGAATCCCGCAAACCGAGATCCCAGCCGATGACGATTCCGAGGATCAAAAACGGAACCGAAGCCCTCGCCATTGTGAGGTCCTGGAAGGTGAATCCGGCTCCGAACCAACATCGCCGGCAGGCAATAAAGAATCGTGACACCGAGCCCGGTGCGACCGGCCTGAAGCGACGGGTGAGCGATCAGTGGCCCGCCAACGAGGAGGTAGAGCTCACGACCGAGAGGAACCCTCCCGCCCCTCACCACCGATCGGTCACAATCACCCATCTTCAAGACGGCGAGAACCTGGTCACTGCGAGTGCTCCGATGGAGCGTCTCGACCAGAACCGCCGGCGGGTTGAGCCAGGTATTCAATCGTTACCCGCCGACTATCGCCCAGTCCCCCGGGCCCCGCTCGGCTTTAAAGCTCGCGAGACCTCAGAAGGTACCGGGCCCCGTTTCAGGTGTGAGAAGCGCGAGGGTTCCCGGGCAGCAAAGCAAGACGTGGATGGATCGGGACGCGAATATTGTTCGCGGCGCGAACCGTCCAGCGGACCCGAGTGCCGCGATTCCCCGAGCGGAACGCTCGGGCCGAGGAACCCCCGAAGGGGGTGAGGAGGCTTTTGGTCCAGCTTTTGCCAGTGGAGCGAGCGTTAGCGAGCGGAACGCAGCAAAAGGTGGATGGGTCGGGGCGGATTCGAACCGAAATCACTTCGCTCGCAAGCTCGCTCGAGATAGGGCTCGAATCCGCCGCTCGATTTCCGACCGCGATCTCATCGCAGCGACACAGCAAGCTGATCGCTGCGAGGTGAGAGTCGCTGAAAATGGGTCGGGGCGGATTCGAACCGCCGGACTCCTCCATGTCAAGGAGGTGTCATAGCCAGACTAGACCACCGACCCTGGCGCTTGCACCCGATGGTACCCGGTCGGAACAGTTGAAGGTTTCGAAACCGCCGATCGAAGGGCACGATTACGAAAGCGTTAAGTAATGTACAATCCTGTTCATCAAGTACCGAAATAGTACATTGGATTGGCCATGAAAGCATATATCGAACGCGTCGCCGAGGGTGAGGACCTCACCGTCTCACAGGCCCGTGCCGCGGCGACCCAGGTCTTCGAGGACGCGACCGACGCACAGATCGGGGCACTTCTGGCCGGGCTTCGGGCGAAGGGCGAAACCGAGGCCGAAATCGCGGGGTTCGCACAGGGAATGCGTGAGGCTGCCCGAACCATCGATCCCGACCGGAATCCGCTGGTCGACACCTGCGGGACCGGCGGGGACGACTACGACACGATCAACGTCTCGACCGCCAGTGCCATCGTCGCCAGCGGGGCTGGGGTCCCGATCGCCAAACACGGGAACTACTCGGTCTCCTCCTCGTCGGGCAGCGCCGATGTCCTCGAGGAGGTGGGGGTCGAGGTCGACGCCGAGCCGCAGGCGGTCGAGCGAGCGATCGAACGGACGGGAATCGGGTTCATGCTTGCTCCCGTCTTCCATCCGGCGATGAAGGCCGTCATCGGGCCCCGGCAGGAACTGGGAATGCGGACGGTGTTCAACGTCCTCGGTCCGCTGACGAACCCGGCAGGGGCCGACGCCCAGGTTCTCGGCGTGTACGATCGCGATCTCGTCCCGCTGGTCGGGCGGGCGCTCGCACACATGCCCGTGCAACACGCGATGGTCGTACACGGCTCCGGACTCGACGAAATCGCGATCCACGACGAGACGATCGTCGCCGAGATCGAGGGCGATTCCATCGAGGAGTACACCATCCACCCGTCGGATCTGGGGCTCACACGAGCAGGGATCGAGGCCGTTTCCGGGGGCAGCCCGGCCGAGAACGCGAGACACCTCAGTAGAATCCTCGACGGGACCGCCGACGGGGCGATGCGAGACATCGTCCTCGCGAACGCCGGGGCAGCCATCTACGTCGCAGGCGAGGCAACCTCCCTCTCCGACGGGGCCGAGGCAGCCGCCAGGGCGATCGACTCCGGCAACGCCGAGGCGAAACTCGCCGACCTGAAGGGGATTCCGGCGGCCTGACATGGTCCGCGTGAAGATCTGTGGGCTCACCCACGGGGACGACGTGCAGGCGGCCGTCGAAGCGGGCGTCGACGCCGTCGGGGCGATCGTCGACGTGCCCGTCGAGACGCCCCGAGCGGTCTCACCGGAGAGGGCTGCGAGGCTCTTCGTGGAGGTGCCGCCGTTCGTCAGCACCGTCCTCGTGACCATGCCGGAGACCGTCGCACGGGCACGGGAACTCGTCGAGACGGTCCGTCCCGACGCGATCCAGATTCACGAGGGGCTCTCCCCTCCGGGGGTGGCGACACTCTCCGAAACCGGGGTCGAAACGATCGCGTCCGTGAACCTCGACGAGCCCGCTCTCGAGGAATACGCCGAGGTAGCTGACGCCCTTCTCGTCGACTCCAGCGACGAGGACGGGGCCGGGGGAACCGGACGGACACACGATTGGAACGCGACGCGGGACTTGGATCCCCTCGAGGCACCGCTCGTCCTCGCTGGAGGCCTCACCCCGGGAAACGTCGAGACGGCCGTCGAGCGGGTGGAGCCCTACGCGGTCGACGTGGCCTCGGGGGTCGAGCGTGCACCGGGTCGAAAGGACGCGGCCCTGATGCGCCAGTTCGTCGACCGAGCCCGGGCGGGGGCTGTCAGATGACCGAGTTCGGCGTCTCCCGGGCCGAGTTCGCCGATCTCGTCGCTGGGCCCGATCCCGTGGTCGCCCGGGTCGCTGCCGAACTCCCGGTGGACGTCTCGCCCCTCGCGGCTGCGGTCTCTCTCGAGGATCGGAGCGAGTACGGCTTCCTCCTCGAGAGCGGCGAGAAAACGGCCGCGAGCGACCCGGCCGACGCGTTTTCGGCCGGTGATTCCACCGAGCGTCACGCCCGATTTTCCTTCGTTGGCTACGACCCGGACGCGGTGATCACCCTCGACGCCGACGGCGATTCCATCGAACGGCTCCGAAACTCCGCCGCGGCCGACCTCGTGAAGCCGGGAGACGGCGACGTTCTCGACCGGCTCCGGGGAGCACTTCCGGACATCGAACGCCGTGGGTTTTCCGATGGCGACCGGCAACTCCTCTCCGGCGGGGTCGTGGGATTTCTCGCCTACGACGCCGTGTACGACCTCTGGCTCGCCGAGGTCGGCCTCGAGCGACCCGATCGCCGGGTGCCGGACGCCCAGTTCGTCCTCACTACCCGAACCCTCGTCTTCGATCACGCCGCCGGGACGGTCTCGCTCGTGTTCACCCCGGTGGTCCGGCCAGGTGACGATCCCGACGGGGTGTATGACGAACTACTCACCGAGGCCAGAACGGTGGCAGAACGGTTGGCCTCGACAGACGAGAAACCGGCCACGGTTGGTGGCTTTCGACGGACAGACGAGCGGGCTGGCGACCGCGAGACCTACGAAGACGCCGTCAAGGCGGCCAAACGGGCCGTCAACGATGGCGAGGTCTACCAGGCGGTGATCTCGCGCACCCGGGAACTCGACGGGGAGATCGATTCCGTCGGGCTCTACGAGTCGATGCGGTCGGTCAACCCGTCGCCGTACATGTACTTGCTCTCCCACGGTGACCGCTCGATCGTGGGGGCCAGCCCCGAGACCCTCGTCTCCGTCGCGGGCCAGACGGTGTTGAACAACCCGATCGCGGGCACCTGCAAGCGAGGGTCGAGTCCCGCCGAGGATCGACGGCTGGCCGGGGAGATGCTGGCCGACGACAAGGAACGGGCCGAGCACACGATGCTGGTGGATCTCGCCCGGAACGACGTCCGGCGAGTGTCCCGGCCGGGAAGCGTCGACGTCGAGGAGTTCATGCGCGTGCTGAAATATAGCCACGTCCAGCACATCGAGTCGACGGTGACGGGCCGGCTCCGGAAGGACCAGGACGCCTTCGACGCCATCCGGGCCTGCTTCCCGGCGGGGACTCTCTCCGGTGCACCAAAGATCAGGGCGATGGAACTCATTCACGAACTCGAATCCGAGCCTCGGGGAGTCTATGGCGGCGGTGTGGGCTATATCTCCTGGCAGGGGGACGCGGACATGGCGATCGTGATCCGGACCGCGACGATCGAACACGGTGATCCTGACCGACTGCGGGTCAGGGCGGGGGCCGGTGTCGTCGCCGACTCGGATCCGGCAAGCGAGTACGCGGAGACCGAGGCGAAGATGGACGGCGCGCTAACCGCCGTCGAGGCCTTAGAGGCGCGGGGTGAACCATCGCCATGAAGGTGCTGGTCGTCGACAATTACGACTCCTTCACCTACAACCTCGTCGAGTACATCTCGGAGAGTCGATTGCCGGACGGAAGCAGACCCGAGACGGCCGTCGTGAAGAACACGGTCGGGCTCGAGCGGATTCGGGCTGAGGACCCGGACGCGATCGTCATCAGCCCCGGGCCGGGACACCCGAAAAACGATCGCGACGTCGGGGTGTCGGCGCCAGTGCTCGGGGAGGTGTCCAGAACGGTCCCGACGCTGGGGGTCTGTCTCGGGATGGAGGCGGCCGTTTCGGTCCACGGCGGACGGGTCGGCCCCGCCCAGGAGCCGGTTCACGGAAAGGCTGCCACGATTGCACACGACGAGCGCGGGATCTTCGACGGCATCGGGCAGGGGTTTCAGGGCGGTCGGTACCACTCGCTCATCGCACTCGACGTACCGGACTCCTTCGAGATCTCGGCCCGAACGGAACGCGACGACCGCCGAATCCCGATGGCGATTCGCCACCACGAATATCCGATCGTAGCCGTCCAGTTTCACCCGGAGAGCGTGCTCACCGCCGTCGGCCATCAACTCGTCGGAAACTTCCTCGCGGCCGCTCGCACGGATCGACTTCCCGCGACGGAGGAACCGGCAGCAAAAGCCGAGTTCTGAGCCGTTTGGATGTATTGGGAGCGAGGGGAACCGATTCCACTTTCGGTCCGCTGGGAGTAGGCTTATACTGGTCCCACCGTTACCCGAGTAGTGGTTACACACCCGCCAGGCGTGGTCTTGTTCCGCGCCCCCCAGGCGGGAAACGAAACGTATCAGCCGGCGTGGGGCCAACCCGGCACTGGACACATGCACATGGGACATTCGCGGACAGATCTGACACTGGAGGTATCGAGATGAGTACGGAACCGACCGGAGAGTACACGTTGCCCGTCAAGCGGGTCACTGGAGACACCCTCGAGGATCGACTCACCGAGAACGCCTATCACAACATCCTCCCCGCCCGGTATCTCAAACAGGACGCCGAGGGCAATCTCGTCGAGGACCAGGAGGATCTCTTCGTTCGCGTCGCCCGAAACATCGCACTCGCGGAGGCGCCATACGAGGCCGCAAAGCGGGATCTCGAGGTCACCGTCCGGCCGGACCAGATCAAACCGGACCACCCCCGGCGGGACGAACTGAGCGCGGATGTCTTCGGGGAGGGAACGACCGTCGAAGACGGCGTCGAGACCGAACTCACGCCGGAAAACGTCAATAAGTTCGCTTACGGGACCGTCGTCCCCGAACTCCCGGACCCGATCGGGGACCACGTCGCGGAGATTGCAGACGAGTACGAGGAGTTGATGTCGTCTCTTTCGTTCATGCCGAACTCCCCGACGCTGATGAACGCGGGGAACGAACTCCAGCAGCTCTCTGCCTGCTTCGTCAACTCCCCGGATGACGACCTCGCTGACATCCACGAGACGGCAAAGGAGGCCGCCCTGACCTTCCAGAGCGGGGGCGGCATGGGGTATGCCTTCTGGAAGCTTCGCCCGTACGGCGATCCAGTGGGGTCGACGGGCGGCATCGCCTCCGGTCCCATCACCTTCATGCGAACGTTCGACCAGATGACCGAGACCATCGCTCAGGGCGGCACCCGCCGCGGGGCCCAGATGGCGGTCATGCGCATCTCCCATCCCGACGTCGTCGAGTTCATCCACTCGAAGAACAAGGATGTCTCCCTCGCTCACACCCTCAAGCTCAACGACCCCGACGATCCCACCTACACCGACTTCTCGGAGGCCCTCGAGGAGGCCCGGGAGTTGATCGACGAGGAGGGACGGGTTCCAGAACACCTCCGGAATGCCGTCGAGGGCCACCTCTCGAATTTCAACATCTCCGTCGGCGTGACCGACGGCTTCATGGAGGCCCTCGCGAACGACGAGGAGTACACCCTCACGAACCCCCGCACTGAGGAGCCCCACAACGCGACCGAGGAGACGAAGGAGATGTACAGCCGGTATGGGCTTGGCGAGTACGTCGAGGTCGGCGAGGAACTGTCGCTCCCGGCCTCGGTCCTCTGGGATCGCATCGTCGAGGGCGCCCACGAGAACGGCGAGCCCGGCGTGATCTATCTCGAGCGAGCGAACAAGGAACACTCCTTCGACGTGGAGGAGCATCCCGACCACCGGATGCTCGCCACGAACCCCTGTGTCACGGGCGAGACCTTGATCAGCACGGAAGACGGGCTCGTGCCGGCCGAAGAGTTGTACGAGCGGGGAGTCGCCCGGAACGTCGTCGTCGACGGCCGCCTGAGCAATGACACCGTCAAGGAAGCCAGCAGCGTCTTCAAGACGGGCGAGAAGGACGTCTACGAACTGACGACCGAAGAGGGGTACCAGCTCCGGCTGACCGCCGACCACCGCATGATGACCGCGGACGGCTGGGTCGAAGCCCAGGATCTGGACCCCGGCGACAGCGTTCACGTCCAGAATCGAAAGGGTGTGTTCGGCACCCACGGATCCGCCGAGGAGGGACGCGTCCTTGGCTGGCTCGTCGGAGACGGCCATCTCAAAGACGGCGAGGAACGGGCCGTTCTCAACTTCTACGACGAAGACGCCACGATCTCCGAGGAGTTCGCCGCGGACGTGAACGAGGTCGTCCGCGAGCCGCTCGGAAACGGCGGGTACGAGGTCGGCGTCAGCGAAATCGCCCGGTCCGACGACTATCGGGGCGCTCAGGCCGTCGAACAGCGCGTTCGCTCGAGCCGATTGTACGAATACGCCGCGGAGGCCGGGCTCGCCGAGGAGAAATTGCAGGTCCCCGAGGCCGTCATGCGCGGGAGCGAGGAGATGGCCCGTGGCTTCCTCCGGGCACTCTTTACCGCCGACGGTGGCGTGCAGGGAACCGTCGAGAAAGGGGTGTCAGTCCGACTGACAAGTACCAGCACCGGACTGCTACGGGACGTCCAGCGCCTCCTGCTCAGCTTCGGCGTCTTCAGCAAGCTCTACGAGAACCGTCACGAGGCCGGCCAGCAGAAAATGCCGGACGGAAACGGCGGCACGGCGACCGACGACCGGCAGGCCGATCACGATCTGGTCATTTCGAAGGACGGGCTTCTCGCCTTCCGCGAGGAAATCGGATTCCTCCGCGAGGACAAGAACGCGGCCCTCGACGACCGGCTTTCGGAGTACAGACGGGCTCCAGATAGCGAAACGTTCGAGGCGACAGTCGAATCCGTCGAGTACGACGGTCACGAACCGGTGTACGACCTGACCGAGCCGGACACCCACTCCTTCGTCGCCAACGGGCTGGTGTGTCACAATTGCGGAGAACAGCCCTTGGAGGAGTACGAGGCCTGCAACCTCGGGCACATCAACCTCTCGACGATCGTCGCCGAGGAACACCCGGACTGGCGGGCGTGGTCGGCGGCGAACGAAGCCGGATACACCGACCAGACGGCGGCCATCGTCGCGTTCCTCGAGGAGGCCATCGACTGGGAGGAGTTCGATCGCCGCATCCGACTCGGCACCCGCTTCCTCGAGGACGTCGTCACGATGTCCGACTTCCCCGTCGAGCAGATCACCGAGACCGTCCGGGAGATGCGAAAGATCGGCCTCGGGATCATGGGCATCGCCCAGCTGTTCGTCCAGCTCGGGATGCGGTACGGTTCCGACCCGGCAAACGAGGTCGCCCGCCAGCTCATGATGCACATCAACCACGAGTCGAAGCGCGCCTCTCATGACCTCGCAACCGACCGGGGGACCTTCACGGAGTGGGAGCACTCGAAGTACGCCGATCCGACCCGGTATGCGGAGTGGTTCGAGCATCACACGGGCGAGGACCCGGCGGAGTGGGCAGACGGGTATCCCATCCGCAATCACAACACGACCACGATCGCCCCGACGGGGACGACCTCCATGGTGGGCAATACGACTGGCGGCTGTGAGCCCATCTTCAACGTGGCCTACTACAAGAACGTCTCCGACGACGTGCAGGGCGAGGAGATGCTCGTCGAGTTCGACGACTACTTCCTGCGAACTCTGGAGGCAAACGACATCGACGTCGAGACGGTCAAAGCCGAGGCGAAAGAGCAGATGGCCACAAACGAGTTCGACGGCGTCGAGGGCCTCTCGACGGTCCCCGACGCGATCGCCGAACTCTTCGTCACCTCGAGTGACCTGACCGGCAAGGAACACGCCTCGATCCAGACCGCCCTCCAGGAGGGCGTCGACTCCTCCATCTCCAAGACGGTGAACTTCCCCCGAGAGGCGACCGTCGAGGAGATGGACGAGGTCTTCCGGTACATCTACGACCACGGCGGCAAGGGCGTGACCGTCTACCGGGACGGCACCCGGTCGAAGCAGGTCCTCACGACCCGGGCCCAGAACGCGGAGTTCGCCGACATGGACGAGGAGGAAGCCGCCGAACTGATCGTCGAGCACATCGAGACCGTCTTCGGCAGCTTTGCTGATTTCATCGACCACGAGGCGGTCCTCGATCTCCTCGGCTCCGACCTCGAGGGCCTCGATACGCCCGATTACGCCGAGAAGCGATCCCGTCCCGACGCGCTCCAGGGCGTGAGCCAGCGCATCGACACCGGCTATGGAAAACTCTACGTGACGATCAACGAGGACGAGCGGGGACGACCCTTCGAACTCTTCGCGAACATCGGGCACTCCGGTGGGTTCACGAATTCATTCACCGAGGCACTCGCGAAGGTCATCTCGACCGCGCTGCGGTCCGGCGTGGATCCCTACGAGATCGTCGACGAACTCAAGGGCACCCGAAGTCCCAAGGTGGCCTGGGACAAGGGCGAGCAGATCAACTCGATTCCGGACGCGATCGGAACCGCGATGTGGCGATACCTCGAGGATCAGGTCGACAAACCCTATCCCCAGCAGGAGACCCTCGACGACATCGAGGGCGGGATCAGCGAGGGCCCCTCGAAGACCGTCGAGACGGAGTCCGAAACCGATGGCGGCAGGGCCACGACCGAAACCCCAGACGCGGAACTCGACTCGACCCAGTCCCTGATCGACGCTGGCGAGAGCCCGGAATGTCCGGAGTGTGGGTCGATGGACCTCTACTATTCGGAGGGCTGTAAGACCTGTCAGTCCTGTGGCTGGAGCGAGTGTAGCTAACGTCTCGGCCGGGAGCCGTTCTCGATGCAGCTTGCGTGATCGATTCGGTGCGTATTTTTCTCGTTTCTCGGAGACCGGATTGACTCACTCGACCGAGAGTCGATCGGTCGTCACTCGATAGAGCGGTCCCGCAAGCAACAACCCCGCGGCCAGGGCCCCGGTGAGGAGAAGGCGCCAGTCCACCGCAATCGCCCGAACCGAGAAGGCGTTCACCGAGTGACCGACCGTGACGGCCGCGATGGTCCACGGGAGTTCGCCGACCAGGGTCCCAAGCACGAAGGACCGAAGCGGGACACCGCCGAATCCCGCGGCCGCCGAGATGGCCTCGGCCGGGGTCGGTGCGAGCCGCGCGGCGATCATGCCCCGAAGATCGCCGGCGGTCTGAAAATACCGCCGGCTCCCACCCGTGAACCACGAACCGATTCGGCCATCGAAGGCCAATCGGTGAGCGCCGAGGTAGGGAATGAAACTCGTCGCGACCGCCCCGAGGAGGGCGATGGGGAGGCCGAGCGCGATGCCATAGCGGAACCCGGCCAGTCCCGAGAGCACGGTGATGGGCCACCCGAGGAACGGTCGGAGTGTGTAGAGCCCCACGAGGAGAATCGGGAACCAGGGGCTGTAAAGAACGGCCACGACCTTTCGGATGACGGTCGCCGGTCGGAACAGAAGCGCCAGCGCGAGGAGCAGGAGCAAGAATGCCCCGAGGATCAATTGCCGCCGCGAGACCACCATTACCACCGCTTCGTATCCCGGGCCTCTTGAGCGGCATGGATCGGTTCCGATCACCCGTTCCACCCGACTGGACTTCCTGCCGGAATTATCGTTTCACCCGGCTGGATACGGCCCGCAGAAACGTTCGTTTCATTCGACCGGACACGGTCCCGCAGAAGCTTTAATCTCGAGCCGGTCGAGCCGTCGAACGTGCCGGACGACGACCGCGTCGAACTGGGGATCGAATTGCTCGCCCGCTTCGAGGACGAGGAACTGTCGGTCGCGGCGGCCATCGATCGGCTCGAGACGATCACGACCGATCCCCGGACCACCCGCGAGATTCTCGAACGGGCCGAAGCGAGGGGCCTCATCGAGCGAAAGGAGGGCCAAATCGTGCCCACTGGGGCGAATTACCTCAGTTTCGAACGCGAGGTCAAAACGAAGGAGGGCGATTTCACGTGCCGCCGGTGTGGCGCCTCCCTGTCGACGGGCTATTTCATGACCTTCGAGTCCGGCGAACACGGCCCCTTTGGCTCCTCGTGCATTCGAAAGGTGACGGGACGGGAATGAAACCCGCACTGGGAGTCAGTCCTCGAGGAGCTCCCTGAGCGATTCGATCCGGGAGCGCTGTTTGGAGATGGCGGCCCGCTGGGACTCGATGGTGGCCTCCTGCTCGTCGAGTGCCGCCTCGAGTTCGTCGAGTTCGGACTGGAGCGTCTCGGGATCGATGCTCGCCGCGGAGACGAAGACGACATCTTCGGAATCAGGTTCCCCAGCGGTTTCGGCACCAGCGGGGACCGTTTCGTCGTCGGTGGCCGACGCCTCGGCGGACGCGTCCCCCTCCTCCTCGGGAGACACCGCCGCCTCGAAGGCCGCCTGATCCGGGACATCGTAGTACGCATAGAGCGCGTTCCTGGCGGTCTCCTCGACCTCCCTGAACCCCTCGTTCGGGGTCTTGACCCGCTCGGTTCGGTCCGGGGTCTTCAACACGAGCTGTGAGGCCACGTTTCCCTGTTCGGTCTCGAGGCCCTGGATGTCGGCGAAGGGGACGGTGAGGAACTCCTCGTCCCAGATTGCGGCCCCGACGTGCTTGATCAGCCGCCGGGTCGTCACCACGAGTGTCAGTTCACCGAACCGGAAGAACCCCTCCACGGATTCGTCGCCATCGATCACGCCAGTCTCGCGAAAGACCCCGGCGAGGATCGGTTCGAGCGCATCATCAAGGGCCGATCCCGGGACGGTGAGCGAGCGTTCACCGTCGGTCCCGTAATCGAGGGTGATGACCGTCTTCCGACGTTTCTCCGTCACGTCGATCCGCTCTGCCCCGTGCGGGTAGCTTTCGACCGATTCGTCGCTGAGAAACCCCTCCGAGTTGTAATGGATGGTCCGGGTGGGCGTCAGGAATAGCGCATTTTCACCCTTGAGCGGGACCCGATGGGTGACCGTCTCATCGCCGAGGGCCTCCTCGACGGCCGTCGGTACGTCCATACGGATAGGTCCCCCTCCCGTGTGATAAATTCGGCGGGTGAGCCGGTGGAGATACAAAGGTTTTAGAGGAGAACCATCTTAGCCGGTCGTGAGCCCGGGTGGCTTAGTGGTCATAGCGCCGCACTCATAGGGTTTCGAGCTTCGGTGTGGCACGCTCGCAGCTCAGGTCGACCGAGCCTTGGACCTGGGACATGCGGAGGTCGAGGGTTCGAACCCCTCCCCGGGCATAAATCAAAACATTGACATTTTCGGCTTCGGATGGCATCGATTACGTACCACGCCACGCAGAACGGGGCGGGCCATTGCTGGAAAGCTCGTTCGTTACTACCATCAACGAGCAGTTGCCCGGGTTGCTGTTGCCTTGAACGAAGCGACGATCTGAGTTCCAGGATCAAGGCCGAGTTTCTCCTTGCTGTTTTCCGTCACCAGCGCGAATAGTGGAGACTCCGCACCCACGTCGAGAGTCACCTGAGAGATGACCTCACCTTCCTCGATATCACTCACCCGTCCATCGAATCTGTTGCGAGCACTCGTCGCATTTTCCGCGGGCACGTCTTCGGGATCGTGCAGGGTGACTGCATCTGCACGGAGACCGACCTGGACTGACTCCCCCTTGGCGGGGACGATGGCCCGTACTTCCCCAGCCTCCGTCTCGACGACGCCAAGTTCCCCGGTTCGGTCCAGGACAGTACCCTCGAGGACCGCCTCTTTTGTCTCTGCCACCGAGGAAAACCCAGTCTGGAGGCGTTCGAATGTGGCGAGTAACTCGTGGGCCTGGTCGGTGAGGGTGCTGCCGCCACCATCCGACCCGCCCCGCTGTCGTTCGACTAGCGTACCGAACGCTTCCTCCAATGCCGTCACCCGTTGGTGACATCGAGAGTAGGAACGTCCGAGTTCATCGGAGGCCTTGTGGATAGACCCGATCTCATCGACTGCTCTCAGTAAGTTCGCGTCCCGCTCAGTAAACTCCACGTCATCTGCCCGAAGTTGAGCAGCGAATCCTGCGTCCATACGCAGTGTTGGCAACCAAGGAGCAAAACAGTTATGCCGAAGTCGAAATAACGGCAGTATGTCTATGACGGAACAACGTACCCGACGTGCGTTTCTCGGCAGTGTGGGAGCGGCAGCAACGGTAGGCCTCGCCGGCTGTACAGGTGGCAATAGTGGCGGGGAAGGGGGCGAGAAAACGACAAAAAAGACCACGACGAAGTCGGTTCCCGGCGACGGCGACATGATGATCTTCCACGCGGGGAGTCTCGCGCCACCGTTCTCCGCTGCGGAACCAAAATTCGAGGAGAAGACCGGGATTCAGGTAACCCGCGAGCCGAAAGGGTCGGTCGCCTCAACAAAGAAGATCACGCAGCAGGGTCGGAAGGCCGACGTCCTCGGCGTCTCCGACTTCCGTCTTATCCGCGACCGCGTCCTCCCGAAGTACGGCAACTGGTACAGCATCTTCGCAACGAACGCGATGTCGATCCAGTATCATGAGGACTCGAAGGGCGCCGACGACATCTCGAAGGACAACTGGGGGGAGGTTCTCTCTCGAGACGGCGTCACCATCGGACACGCCGACCCAGCCGTCGACCCCGGTGGCTACCGCGCGGTGATGAGCCAGCAGCTCGGGAAAATCCCGTTCAACGGGGAGCAGCTCTACGACGACGCGACCTATCAGAAGCTCCGCGAGAACTCCGTGGTGCCGACGGGAACAGAGACGAAGCTCGAAGGACAGCTCAAATCTGGGAAACTCGACTACGCGATCTACTACCAGTCCATCAGTTCGACCACGGACATGCCGTGGATCGACCTCCAGCCAGCGGTTGACCTCTCGAAAGCGACCACCGAGTACGCGAAACACTACGCGAAGGCGAAAGTCGAGACGGACTCCGGGACGTTCACGGGGGCGCCAATCGCCTATGGCCTCACCGTCCCCTCGGTCGCAGCGTCCCCCGAACTCGGCGCGCGCTGGGTGGAGTATTTCGCCACGAAGCCGGGGAAGCAGATTCTGAAGAACAAGGGCCTCCAGCCGGTCTCGCCCTTCGTCGTTCCCGAATCCGCGACGGACGCCGTTCCCGACCGCGTCATGAAGCAGGCGACCTCGAAGAAAAACCTGGGCCCGCTCGAGCTGTAATCGACTGCCGAAGGTCGACCCACCATCCCACTATTCATGTCTCTTCCCACGCGTACTGGCTATGAACGCATCGCGCTTCTCCTGGCGGTGATAACCGTGCAGATTGTCGCGTTCGCGCTCGCATACGCGATTGATCGACCGACACTATACGCCGCGTTCATGGTAATCTCCGCGGTGGCACTAGCCTACGGAGCTGAAGGTGGTATTGCGGGGATGGCCGCAGCAGCACTCGGGACCGTGCTACTCATCGCATTGACGTTCCCGCTGATGCTGTTTACCGCCCGACAGAACCCCTCGCTCGTCGTCGAGAAGCTCCTCGACCCCGAAGTCCACAAGATGCTCTACCTCTCGATCTATGCCCCGTTGCTTGCGGCCGTCTTCGCTCTTCTGACCGGAATCCCGCTGGCCTATCTCCTCGCGCGAGGCTTCCCTGGATCGGCGCTCGTCCAGAGCCTGGTCGACTTGCCGCTCGTCGTTCCTCACTCGGTCGCAGGAATCATCATCCTCTTTGGCTTCGGAAAGGGTGGTGCGTTTCCACAGCTCTCCATCCTCGGGACGATCGTGGGGGCAGTTCTCGCAATGACCTTCGTCTCCGCCCCATTCGCGGTGAACAGTGCCCGGGAGGCGTTCGAGACGTTGGATCGACGAATCGAATACGCCGCCCGCATCCACGGCGCGAATTCGTTGAGTACGTTCCGACGAATCTCGTTGCCACTCGCTGCGCGTGGCATTCTCACAGGCGGCGTCCTGGCCTGGGCGCGGGCCGTCTCCGAGTTCGGCGCTGTCGCCATCGTCGCCTACACGGTCAAATTCTTTTATCCCCTGGCGGGGAAGAAGGTCTTCGGTGCGCACGCCCCGGTGTTCATCTATAAGAGCTACCTGACCGGGTCGTTGGCCGAGAGCGGCGCGGTCGCATTCATCCTGCTCGTCGTGAGTATCGCCATCTTCGTACTCATTCGTAGCATCGCCCAGGACGGAGGGAAGGTCCTATGAAACTCGACGCTGCCATCCGGTCCACATTCACCACCGAGGGAGCAGAACCCTTCGATGTGGACGCTTCCGTCGAGGTTGCAGAGGGCGAAACGCTCGTCATTCTCGGCCCGAGCGGGAGCGGGAAGACCCTCCTCCTCGAGTCGATTGCTGGCTTCCACCGCCACGAGGGTCACGTCCGCCTCGATGACCGTGATATCACCGATGCGCCACCCGAGAAGCGCGGTTTCGGCTTCGTCTTCCAGGACTACGGCCTCTTCCCGCACATGACTGTCCGCGAGAACGTCGCCTTCGGCGAGCAGTATCACGAGGACACACGCGATCCCGAAGAGCTCCTCGAGTCATTGGACGTGGTACATCTCGCCGATCGTTCGCCACCGACCCTTTCAGGCGGAGAGCAACAACGGGTCGCGCTCGCACGCTCGCTGGCGGTCCGGCCTGACGCGATGCTCCTCGACGAACCGCTCTCCGCACTCGACGTCCCCACGCGACAGGCGCTTCGTGACGATCTCGCCGAGTCACTCACGGACGTGACGAGCGTGTATGTCACACACAACCGAACGACTGCCCGGGCGATCGGGGACCGAATCGCCGTCATGCGCGACGGCGAAATCGTCCAGACCGGCACACCCACCGGGATCTTCGAGTCACCGGCAACTCCCTATATCGCACGGTTCGTCGGTGCGAACGTCCTTCCAGCCGCTCGGTTCGATCGCGATACAGAGGCTGTCGCCATTCGGCCCGAACACGTCGAGATAACCGCACCAGATGTTGGGAAACGGGCCACTGTCGAACGCGTCGCCCACGAGGACGCCGCCTCTCGCGTCGTCCTCGACTGGGACGGCGAGCGTGTCGAGGCATTTTCGACCGAACCGCCGACGGTTGGGACGACCGTCGGAATCGATTTCCCGGACGAGAACATCACAGCCCTCAGAAAGTAGCCCCCACAGCCCCAGGTGGCTGGATGAGAGTCACTTCGGACGGGTGACGGGCCCTGATCAATCCGTCTCGACCATCACTTCGGTGGCTTTGATCACCGCGTTGACTTCCTCACCCTCGGACAGTCCGAGTCGGTCGGCTGATCCACTCGTGATTGTGGCTGCGACGATCTGGCCGTCGCCCAGTTCGATTTCGACCTCCGCCATGACCCGAGGTTTCGACCGAGCGGACAGTCCCAGCGAGGTGATTCCGTGCACTCAATGGCATGTCCGAGTATAGCACCCGGACTCGAGTAAGGGTATCGCCAATCGAATACGACCCCCTGCGATGAGCGGGTCTTCAGTTGGCGGTTGGCGATCCGGAACGAGGGGTACCCGTCTCAGGACCCCGTCTTGACGACGAGGGTGTCACCCAGGCGATCGCCGAGGCGCTGTGAGTCCCCCGAGAGCAGCATGAGGACGATCCCGACGGCGTAGAACACCGGAAGGCCGTCGACGATCCTGAGGAGGTTCCGCACCGCCGCCGATTTCGTGTCGCTCGTTCGGCCGTTCGATTTGACCACCGCAATGCCCATGACTCGCTTTCCAACCGTCTGGCCGCCCGCTCCTTCGAGGGCAATGAAGTACACCAGGCCACCGGCGCCGGCCAGCAATCCGGTCAACCCAATCGCCCGGGGAGCGATCATCGTGAGGAGTCCGAGGAGCAGTGCAGTCCCGAGGGCGATCACCACCCCGTCGAGGAGAAACGCGATCGCTCGCGAGAGGATGGAGGCGGGCTGTCCGTCGCGTCGTGGTTTCGCTCGCACCATGGACCGGCATGGCCCCGCCATGCGCGATAAACCCTCGCCTCTCGGGGCCGAAATCGAAGAGACGGGACGAGAAAGCTCGATGAATCGTTTCGAGCACGCAGCGTGGGCGATTAAATGACCTGAAACGAGCGCTCGCAGGTCGAACGTGGCTGAACTGATCCGAAGGTTCTGGACCCTATATGATCCCAGGACCCCACGGTTCAGGTGTGACGGTGTCCCCAATGTCAACCCAGTCCTCCACCCCAGATTCGCCCCCGACCAACCCTC
Organism: Halodesulfurarchaeum sp.; assembly: GCA_042216015.1. Lineage (GTDB taxonomy): Archaea > Halobacteriota > Halobacteria > Halobacteriales > Halobacteriaceae > Halodesulfurarchaeum. Next base: position 56,363 of record JBDGUI010000011.1, read on the forward strand.
CCGGATCCGACATGCTCCTCCAGCCGGTCGAAGCCGCCGGCTTCTGGGCCGGCGTTGCACTGCCCTTCATCTACGTCCCCCTGATCCTCCGGGGTCTCGAAACGCCGACGATCCAGCTCACGGTCGGCGTGCTGATCGCCGCCCACGTCCTGGCACTCGTGCTCGGTCGCCACCACAACGCCGACTGAGTGACGCCTTTTTGTCGGCTCCAGCAGTAGCCGGGGGTATGGACCTGGCGACAGTCCCGCTTGGCAGAACCGGCACCCGGGTCTCCGAGATCGCCTTTGGGACCTGGCGGTTCGGCCGCGAGGACGACTCCGGCGCGATCGAGATCGGACGCGAACAGGCCCATCGCCTCCTCGACACGTACGAGGCCGCAGGGGGGCGATTCATCGACACCGCGGACATGTACGGCGATGGCCGCGCGGAGGAGTACATCGGTGACTGGCTCGCGGAGCGTGATCGGGAGGACTTCGTGATCGCCTCGAAGATCTACTGGCCGACCCGCGAGGGGGACCCGAACGGGCGCGGGCTCGGGCGCAAACACCTCCGTCGCCAGATCGACCTGATCCTCGACCGACTTGGCACCGACTACGTCGACCTGCTCTACATCCACCGCTGGGACGACTCGACCCCTGCGGCGGAGTTCATGCGCACCCTGAACGACTTCGTTCGGCGGGGTTCGGTCAACTACCTCGGTGCCTCGACGCTCGAACCGAACGCGTGGAAGGTCGTGAAGGCAAACGAAATCGCCCGCCGTGAGGGCTACGAGCCATTCACGGTGGTCCAACCCCGGTACAACGCCGCAAACCGGGAGATCGAGGGGCCCTACCTCGAGATGTGCCACGAATACGAACTGGGGGTCATTCCCTGGTCGCCGCTCGCTGGCGGCTTTTTGAGCGGGAAGTACACCCGAGGCGAGGAGCCACCACCGGGTTCCCGTGGGGCGACCGACAAGCAGTTCGTCGACTCCTACCTGACACCGGAGAACTTCGACGTGCTCGAGGAGATCGAGGCCGTGGCCGGGGAGATCGAGGCCACTCCGGCCCAGGTCAGTCTCGCCTGGCTGCTCCACCACGAGCAGGTCGTCGCCCCGATCGCGGGGGCCACGTCGATCGAACAACTCGAGGAGGACCTCCGGGCGACCCGGATCGAACTGGACGACGGGCAGTTCGAACGGATCGCGACCGCGAAGTGATCAGACCCGCTCGAGGATCGTCTCCTCGTACTGGGTGTCACCGATCGTGGTCCCATCGGTGTCGATGCGGGAGAACCCCCGGTCCTCGTAGAACTCCTGCATGTGGGAATTCGCCTCCAGGACGGTTGCACGGATACCCTCGCGATCGGCCTCGAAGTCCGCGGCGATCGCCTCGAAGAGTGCGGCCTCGACCCCCGCGTCCCGATGGGCCGGATCGACGTGTAGTCGGAGGATCGTACCCACTTGACCGGATCGATGGGCATGGACGAACCCGACGATGTCACCGTCACGCTCGGCGACTCGAAGGTCAGTCCCCGGATTCGAGAGTTCCATCCGGACGACCGGGTCGCTGTACCAGTGATTCACGCCCGACTCGATCGTGTCCTCGTCCACCCGTCCCGCGTAATCCGTCCGCCAGGCAGCCTCGGCCACCTGCCGTATCCCCGCGATGTCCTCCTCCGTGGCCTCGCGAACGTTCATGCCACGAGATAGGCCGTCGACTCCCTTAGTCCTCCCGTCCCAGCACCTCGCCGAGGCCAGCCAGTTCCCGAGCGATCGCCTCCCGCTTGATGAGCCAGAAGCCGGCGAGGATGATCAGGAAACCGGCCCCAGTCCGCAGAGAGACCGATTCCCCGAGGACGACCCAGCCAGAAAGCGCTGCCCAGATCGGGGCGGCATAGGAGACGAGATTGATCTCGACCGGCCCGAGTCGATCGAGAAGGTCGAAGTAGATGAGAAAGCCGAGCGCGCTGGAGACGATCGCGAGGTAGCCGAGCGCGGCGAGTCCCTCCAGGCTCCACGTGACGGTCCCGGCCCCCTCCCCAAGGCCGAAACTGATCGCGTGAAGCAGGAGTGCTCCGATCACCATCGACCACGCCTCCATCGTCTCGATCGGGAGACTCGCCTCGAACGTCGTGGCGAGCACGCTCCCGAGGGCGAAGCTCACCGCGGCCATGAAGACGAGGAACTCCCCGACCGTCGCCGTCTCGAGAAGGGAGCCGAGATTCGGCTGGGCGATGATGACGACCCCCAGCAGTCCGAGTGTGAGACCCAGGATTCCCGTCGTCGAGAGCGCCCGTCCCGGGAGCATGACCCGCGCGAAGCCGGTCGTGAGGATCGGACTCAGGCTCACGACCACGGCGGCGACGGCACTCGTCGTCGAGAGTTCGCCGACGAACAGGAAGGCGTGGTAGCCGGCGATCATGAACACCCCGCCGACGATGCTCAACAGCCACTCCGCGCGCGTTTTCGGCCGCCACCGGTCGACGGCCAGAAGGGCGTACCCGAGCATCAACACCCCTGCGAGGTCGTAGCGGAGGGCCGCGAACAGGACCGGGGCTTCGGCGAACGATTCGAGCCCGGCCTTGATCGCCATGAACGCCGTCCCCCAGATCGCCGAGAGGAAGAGCCACGACAGCACGCTTCGAACTCGCGACACGACTCCGCAGTGGTGGGTCGGGACTTTCAGGCTTCCGTCTCGTCGGCGAGCGAAGCGAGTTTTCCCGTCTCCTCGAGGTACGTGAGGACGTCCTGTCGGGTGATGATGCCGTCGACGAACCCATCGGTCGTCACCGGAACCCGGTTGACGTTCGGCTCCCGGCGGGCGAGGATCTCGATGACGGTCTCGATGCCCGTCTCCGGGGAGACCGTGACGACGTCCTCGGTCATGACGGAGCTGATGGGGTCACCCGCGTGTCGCGCGAGGTCGATCTCGATGTCAAGATCGCCGAAGGAGGCCTCGATCGCGTAATCGACCGGTTCGAGGAAGGGCGGGAATCCGACCGGGATCCAGAGCGTGCGATCGGCGGGCTCGAAGATGCCAACGAGGTCCCGCTGGGTGACGATTCCCACCAGTCGACCGTCGTCGTCGACGACGGGAAACCCGTTGAACGGGCGACTCGACAGCTTCTTCAGGACGTTGCCGACCGATTCGTCGTGCTGTACCGTTTCGACGTCGGCGGTCATCAACTCGCGAGCCTTCATGTCCGAGCTATCGGACCCGTGGGTCAAGAGTGTTGGCGGGATATTTATGAGGGAACCCGGGCAAGGTGGCGTATGGCCACGATGGGCCGGCCCCGACTCCGGGACCTCTTCGACGAGGCGCCGACGCCGCACATCGCCCACCCGCCCCACACCCACCGGCGGGACTATTACGTCGCGACGGATGGCTCCTTCGAGGCGACCGGGGCCGGTCTGGGCGTCATCATCGAGGCGCCCACCGGACGGCGAATCGAGCGCCTCGCCGTCCCCGACGCCGCGCCGGACAACAACGTCGCCGAGTACCGGGCCCTGCACCTCGGACTGGATACCCTGGCGGCCCGGATCTCCCATTCCGCGTCGGTCGGCATTCTCGTGGATCACGACGACCTCGCGAGCAACGTCAATGCCGCAGTTCTCGCCGGTCGAGACCGGGAGCTGGGCACGCTCGCGAACGTGAGTCATCCACCGGGGACGGCCTCACACTGGCGTGGGATCCGGGCCCGGATCGCCGGATTCGATGCGGTCCGTGCCGCCGCCGTCTCGAGCGGGCAAAACCCGGCCCATCCGCTGGCGAACGCGCCGGCGGAGTACGCCCACCTCAACCGGGCCCCGACCGAATCGCCGACAGATCCGACTCCAGCCCCGGAAGGGGTGCCACCCCCCTCACGCGCCGATCGCCACGCGGGGGATTGAACTACCCGGTGGGGGAGTTTCCCTGAGCGTCGACGACCGCGACGGCGGCCAGGTTCACGATGTCCTTGACCGTGTCGCCCCGCTGGAGCACGTGCACCGGCCGGTCCATGCCGACGAGCATGGGACCGGTCGCTTCGGCATCGCCGAGTCGCTGGAGGATCTTGTAGCCGATGTTTCCGGCCTCGAGGTTCGGGAAGATCAGGACGTTCGCCGGCCCGTCTAGGTCCGAGAAGTCATAGGTCCCCTCGAGCATCTCCTCGACGAGGGCCGTATCCGCCTGCATCTCCCCGTCGACGGGGTACTCGACGTCGCCACGCTCCCGGAGCCGTCTTGCGGCTTCGCGGGGCACCCGGCTCGACTCGTCCTCGACGCTGCCGAAGTCCGAGTAGGAGAGCAACGCCACCCGCGGTTCGACGTTGAATTCCCGGGCCAGCTCGGCGGTGTGGTGGGCGATCTCCTCGAGACACGCCGCCGAGGGGTCCTTGTTGACCGTTCCATCGGCGATGAAGATCACGCGGTTCTTGAACGTGAGCATGTAAACCCCGCCGGCGAACCGTGCATCAGGGGCCGTTCCGATCACCTGGAGTGGCGGTCTGAGCGCCGAGGGATAGTGATAGGTCAGCCCCGTGAGCATGGCGTCGACCTCCCCCCGATCGACGAGGACACTCGCGAGGTAGTTCGGATCCCTCGTGACGAGGTCACGGGCCTCGTTTCTGGTCATCCCCTTGCGCTGGCGGAGGCTGTAGAGGTGATCGATCTGGTCGGTGAGGTCGGTCCGCTCGGGGTCGAGAATCGTGGGTTCGAACTCCAGTCCCAGCTCGTCGATCCGCTGGGTGATGGTCTCGACCTCGCCGATGAGCACCGGTTCGGCGATTCCCTCGTCGATCATCTGGTTGGCCGCACGGATGGTCTTCTCGTTTGCCCCCTCGGCGAGCGCAACCCGCTTCGGGTCGGCCGTTGCCTTGTTGTAGATGATCCGCATCATCTCGCGGGACTTGCCCAGTCGGGCCTCGAGGTCCTCGCGATAGGCGTCGAGATCCTCGATCTCTCGCCGGGCGACCCCAGTCTCCATCGCCGCCCTTGCGACGGCCGGGGCCACGTGAAGGAGCACCCGCGGGTCCAGTGGCTTCGGGATGACGTACTCCGGGCCGAACTGCAGGGGTTGATCCCCGTAGGCCTGGACGACCTCGTCGGGGACGTCCTCGCGGGCGAGGGAGGCAAGCGCCGTCGAGGCGGCGACTTTCATCTCCTCGTTGATCTGTGTCGCCCGGACGTCGAGGGCCCCGCGGAAGATGAAGGGGAATCCGAGGACGTTGTTGATCTGGTTCGGGAAGTCCGACCGACCCGTCGCGGCGATGACCGTGTCCTCGCGGGCGGTCTTTGCCTCCCGGTAGCCGATCTCCGGGTCGGGATTGGCCATCGCGAAGACCATCGGATTGTCGGCCATCGACCGGACCATCTCCGGGGTGACGAGGTCCCCGACTGAGAGGCCGACGAACACGTCCGCACCGGCCATCGCGTCCGCGAGACCCCCCTCCGAAACATCCCGGGCGAAATCGGCCTTGTACTCGTTCAGCTCGCCCGCCTCGGCCCGCCGCTCGGTGAGAATTCCCGAGGAATCGACCATCGTGACGTTCTCCTGAGGGACGCCGAGTGCGGTGTAAAAGCGAGCGGTGGCGATCGCACTCGCCCCGGCGCCGGAGATCACGACTGTCAGGTCCTCGAGGTCCTTTGCGAGAATCTCGGCGCCGTTCAGCAGTCCGGCCCCGGTGATGATCGCGGTACCGTGCTGATCGTCGTGGAAGACCGGGATGTCCATCCGCTCGCGGAGTTGCTCCTCGATCTCGAAACACTCCGGGGCCCGGATGTCCTCGAGGTTAATCCCGCCGAAGGTCGGCTCCATGGCGACCACGGTCTCGACGATCGCGTCCGGGTCTGTGAGGTCCAGTTCCACGTCGAAGACGTCGATGTCCGCGAACCGTTTGAAGAGCACTCCCTTGCCCTCCATCACCGGCTTTGCGGCGTCGGCGCCGATGTCGCCCAGCCCGAGAACGGCACTCCCGTTCGAGATGACCCCGACCAGGTTGCTCTTTGCGGTGTACGTGTAGGCGTCGGTTTCCTCGGCGGCGATCCGCTCACAGGGAGCCGCGACTCCCGGTGAGTACGCCAGGCTCAGATCCCGCTGGGTATTCGTCGGCTTCGTGGTGGAGATGGACACCTTTCCGGGCGGATCCCGGGCGTGATAGTCGAGGGCGTCCTCGTCGAGTCCCATGAAACACATTCCCACGTCCGGGGGCAAAAGTGTACCCGACGGGAGTCCATCCAGCTCGAATCCGGGCCCACCGGATCGTCGAGATCGGCCTCGCCGGGTCCACGAGATCGAGTACACCGGATCGTCGAGATCGGCCTCGCCGGGTCCACGAGATCGAGTACACCGGATCGTCGAGATCGGCCTCGCCGAATCAACGAGACGGCAGAGACTGGATCGACCGACCGCCGCTCAGACGAAATCGCCGAGACCGGACTGGGCCTCGTCCTCGTCTTCGGCCGCCTCCTCGTCCCCGGTTTGGGTCTCCTCAGCGTCGGTGGCGGCTGTCCCCTCCTCGCTTTCTTCACCCGTTTCTTCCTCACCGGCTCCTGACACACTCTCCCCCGTCTCGACGGCCTCGGTCGCTGCCCCGTGACTGCCCGCGAATGCACCCCCGGAGTGTTCCACGGCCGCGCGTTCCAGCCGCTCTCCGGCGTCCTCGACGATCGACTGGACCTTGTTCGTGTCCTCGCCACTCCCGGTGACGAAGGCGACGTGTTCGGCCTCGAGGTCGTAGGCAGCCGTCATCGCCACCGTCAGCTCGCGGTTCGTGCAGTGGTGGGTCATCGCGGCGACGTACGGGAGGACGACCCGCCGAGCCGTGCCCATGCTCATCCCGCCGACCTCGGCGATCTTGCGGGCGACGTAATCCCGGGTTTCCCGGGTTCCCCGCGACCGACCGAGTTTGGACCAGTAACTCGGCGGGCCGTACCGGGTCCAGCCACTTTTCGTTCCCTCTCTGGCCGCGGCCACGCCGGCCGCGACGCTATCGGTGACGTAACGCCAGTAGCCGTACTCCTGGGTCGAGCGGACCCGTCCGAGCCAGCGGTCCCCAGTCGCGAGCGCGTCATAGGCCCGTGCCAGCTCGCGTCCCTCGTAGTCCTTCGGGACGTTGTCCTCGACCCAGTTGATCAGGTCGTCCGGGGTCTCATCGACGTCGTATGCCGTCTTCAGGGCGCCCTCGGCGTCCTCCTCCTTGAGCACCGCATCGAGGAAGGGAAAGATCCCCTCGCTTCGATCACGGTTGCCGGTCACCACGTCCCCGACCTCGAGGACCGTCGTCGTTTCCGCGAGTGCCTGCAGGTCGTTGATCGCCGAGCGGAGGTCGCCGTCGTTCTTCTCCGCGATGACAGAAAGCGCCTCGTCCTCGTACTCGATGCCCTCGCGTCGGCAGATGTCCCGAAGAACCGGTAGAATCGAGCGCTTCGAAACGTCGCGGAACTCGATGTCGCGGCAGGCGTTTCGCAGGCCCCGGGACATCTCGTAGTACTCGTTTGCGATCAGGACGACCGGCTGGGTCGCCTCCTTCACGAGCCTGGTGATCGCCTGGGTCCCGCCCCGGTCGACGGTTCCATGCAGGTTGTCGGCCTCGTCGAGGATGACGAGTTTTCGACCGCCCGATCCGCCGCTGAGGGTGCCACTCCGGGCCGCTTCCCCGGCGACCCGGTCGACGATGTCGCCGGTCCGCTGGTCGCTCGCATTGAGTTCGATCACGTCCCACCCCCTATCGGCGGCCAGCGCGTGCGCTGCGGAGGTCTTTCCCACCCCCGGGGAGCCATGGAGGATGACCGCCTCGCGGTGCTCGGTCCACGTGTCGGCCCACTCCTCGAACTCGTCGCGGGCCGAGTCGTTCCCCCGGACCGCCGAAAGCGTATCGGGTCGATATCGCTCGGTCCAGTCCGCCATCGTCCTTACTTGCCGACTCCCGCGTTTATCGATTGCGGGTCGGCGGGCCCGGCCAGCGAGCCAGATGGGGCTGCTCTTTTGTCCTCGTCGTCGGGCATATCCGGGACCCGGGCGGACGAAATTCGGACGAGAGGAGATCGGCACATCGCTACGTTAGGTACTCCCTGACCGGCGAACGCCACGATGACTCACACAGATCCGCGAGTAGGTCCTCGAAACCTTTGCCGTCCCAAATGCTTATTCATTCTCACCGACAATTATCGTGTGGTTCTATACCATGCCAGAGTCTTTCGAAGACCTGGTTCAATCGGCGGATAGTCCAGTCGATCGACTGCGAAGCAGGGGAGCCTATCCCATGGAACTCCTCAAGATGGGAGGAGACATCCCACCGGAATTCACCAACTGGCGCGAGGAGCAAAGGGCCTGGGCTACCACGGCCGTACTCATGGATCAGTCCCAGCACATGTGGGATCTCGAACTCGAGGGACCCGAGGCGCTTGACGTATTCGCCGATCTCGGGATCAACAGCTTCGACTCCTTCCAACCTGGGGAAGCAAAGCAGTTCGTCGCGACCAATCCAAAGGGATATCTGATCGGTGATGGGATCCTCTACTATCTGGCGGAGGATCGACTCGACCTCGTCGGACTCACGCCGATCAACTGGGTCCACTATCACGTCGAAACGGGGGACTACGACGTGACTGTCAACCGGGACGAGCCCGCGATGAACCGGGAGGGGCCACCTCAGCGCTTCCGGTATGAGGTACAGGGCCCGGCGGCCCTCTCGATCGTCAAGGAGATTCTGGACGGCCCGATTCCCGACGTCGACTTCTTCGACTTCGAGACGGTGTCCATCGATGGCATCGAGGTGAAGGCTGCACGTCATGGAATGCTCAACGAGCCGGGCTTCGAGTTCTGGGGACCGTGGGAGGACGGTGACGCCGTCAAGGAAGCGATCCTCACAGCCGGTGAGGACCACGGGCTTCGGCAGGTCGGAACGCGAGCGTACTTCACGAACAACCTGAACGGATGGATTCCCGCCCCACTCCAGGCCCTCTATGGCGAGGAGATGCGAGAATTCCGCGAATGGCTGCCCGCCGAGAGTTTCGAAGCGATGGCCTCTATCGGAGGGAGTTTCAAGTCAGACGACGTCGAGGACTACTACCTCACCCCGTTCGAGGTGGGGTATGGCCGGTTCATCGACTACGACCACGACTTCGTCGGCCGGGACGCGTTACAGAAGATGGAAGATGAGCGACACCGTACCAAGGTCACGCTCATCTGGGACCGTGACGCCATGGTCGAGGCGTTTGGAGGGGTCTTTGAGACGCCGACGGCGAAGTTCATGGAGTTGCCGCGGCCTCATTACGCGTTCACGATGTACGACCGTATCGAGAAGGCCGGCGAGGTCGTCGGAGTCTCGAAGTGGCCGGCCTACCGCGATCACATCCAGGAAATGATGTCCCTGGGCATCGTCGACCCCGACGTTGCAGAGCCCGGGACGGAGGTCACGGTCATCTGGGGCGAGGAAGACTCGCCCAAACCCGAGGTCGAGGATCATGAAGAGGTCGAAATCTCCGCGACCGTCGAAGCAGTCCCATACCAGGGCGATAAGCGGAAGACGACGGACTACGCCTCCGTGGACGACTGAACCCGGTCACCGCTCGAGGACCCGTGATACCGGGGCGTATACCGTCGTCGTCCGCTCAGGGGACGTAACGGTAATCGGAAACACGTGGATTTCCCCAGCGGGGCTCACCCGTACATAGGTTCGTTTCGCGACCCAATATCAGCGGTCATCGAGTTCGGTGTCGACTTCGATATTCGCCACGGCCGCCTTGAGCGTGCAGTTTTGGAACAGATCGAACTGAATTCCGGAGTGAACGTTGTCGTCGAATTGAAGCTTCGATTACCGATCGATTTTCCCGACGACCGATCAAAATGACCCCCGCGATGGCAATCGCCGATCCCCCTCCTCGGGAAATCGGAGGTGAGTTTTTCCGCTCGGAATGTCAATGTCTCCCATGTCCGATCTGGCGAGGGAACCGAGACGTGTTGATCCCATAGAAATTAGGTTCACTGTCGATCGGATCATGGAAACTCCTCCATTCCCTCGGTGGGCGGGATCAACCCATTCCGGGGACGAATTGCGAGACGAGGTCAAGTCCCTGCGTCCCGATTTAAAATCTGTCCTGTCTCCTCGGGGAATGTATCGAGCAATTCCACGGGATGAATCTGGAATTGACCGCTTCGATCCTCCTGTTCGCCTGCTTGAATCCGAAATGATCGTCCCGGGGGTGCTGACCATTGGGAAGGGGGTCAAAAATGCGGATTCAGTCGATGGATTGCTCCAGACTCTCGTCGCCGATGCGATGGAAAACGTCGCACTTCAAATGGCGCGGGTCTGTCTGTTAACCGAGATCAAAGCGTGGGCCACCGAACACGGCTATAATACGACCCGGGTCTTTCCCCCTGGCACCCGGGGGGACGGATGGGATGTGGATAACCGACGATTCATGTTTGAAACACTGGACACGGAATCCATCGATGTGGACCTTCACGAAGGCCGCATCACCGAACCCAGAAAGACGTTCACGTTTGCAATGGGATTGGGAACGGAGATTTCACAGGCAGATCTGTTGCTTACCTGTGGCGATTGCGAGTACGTGACCGATTGCCCGTACGTGGGTTCGAGGGTAGAGTAACGACCATTTCGTGCGGTAATCAGGACTGTAAGTCGCCAACCAACAGCCCTCCAATCGCGTACCATAGGCGGTTTGCTATGTGCAATGGCGATTCCAGTCCGCTGTCAGCAACGGGGTGTCATTTGCAGGTCACCAACCCATAAACCCCTCCATTATTTGGCTGTATATCCAATTGATTCGGCAATAATTGTTACTATGTGAGTGGAAACCAATGTCAAAGTCCCTTGAACTGAAAGAAGCCATCGTCGACGCGGACACGGAAACAGCAGTAGAATTGACACGAAAAATCTTGGACGAACGGGCTGCGACGGAGGTATTGGACGAGGCCATTCTGCCGGCCGCTGACACGATCGGAGAGAAGTACGAAACTGGCGAATTTTTCCTGACGGACCTCATGCGGTGTGGGGACACGATGGAAGCGGTGATGGAACCGCTAACAGAGGCACTGAACGAACAGGTGGCCACAACCGGCGAAAAGGACGAACGGGTGACGATCGTTCTCGCAACGATCAAGGAGGACATTCACGACATCGGGAAGAATCTGGTACGGCTGTTTTTGGCCGGCAATGGGCACCACGTTCACGACATGGGAGTCGACAAACCAGAAGACGAAATCGTCGATCGTGCGATCGAGGAAGATGCCGACGTGATCGGACTCTCGGCCCTCATGAGTATAACCCGTGACAATATGCGTGACGTGATCCTCGAACTCGAAGATCGGGATCTTCGCGATGAATTTAAAGTTCTCGTAGGCGGCCGATCCGCAAACGCAGAATGGGCAGAAGAAATCGGTGCGGACGGATACGCCCCTGATGCCCCTCGGGCCGTCGACGAGGCTGAACGGCTATGGAATGAACTCGAACAGGAAGCCAAGGGAGGTGCCTAACAATGGGTGAACTGGCAAGTGTCGAACGGGTCGCAACGGCATTACAGGGAAAAGAACCGGATCGGGTCCCGGTCGGGACGTTGGCGATCTCTCGAGCGCTCTGGGAGATCGACGAACGACCAAAGGATGCCCAGAACGATCCGGAAACGATGGCGAAAGCGAAGATCGCGGCGAACGAGAACTTCGGCGACGATATGGTAATCGCGGGGATCGATGGGTGTTTTGTCGAAGCCAAAGCCTGTGGAGCGCAGGGATTCTGGAGCGAACACATGGAGATCGTCGACGCCACCCAGCGCACCTTCGAATCCTGGGATGAAATCGATGATCTCGAATTTCCCGATCTGGAGGAGCATATCCGGACCTCTTCGGTCCTCCGTGAATCCGCGATTCTCATGGACGAGGTGGGCGATCAGAAAGCCGTCGCCCCTATCGTCTCGGGGGTGTTTAGCACCGCTGCAAATTTGATCGGACACGAAGAACTCTATCGTGGAATGTACGAGGAACCCGAAAAGGTCCATGAATTTTTGGAAAAATTGAACGAATTCCACATCGAGTATCACACTGCATTCGAGGGAAAGGCCCACGGTGTTGTCGTCCTGGATCCGGTCGCAGCGACTGAAACCACCTCCCCCCCACAGTACGAGGAATTCGTCCTCCCGTATCTCAAGGAGGACTTCAAAGCGATCGCAGACACCGGAATGATTCCGATCAACCACCCGTGTGGCGATACCACAGGAATCATTCAGATGGTTGCCGATTCGATCCCAGATGGAGCTCCTGGGGGGATTCACGCGAACTATGGCAACGTCGATAAATGGCCAAAGGACGTCGAGTATCTCGAAGAGACACTGGGCGAGGATAACATCGAGTACGACGAGGGCGACCCCTACAGCATCATGCTACAGGCGGTCAAAAAGGACGTCGGCGATCAGGTATGCATTCTCGGCAACGTCGATCCCGTTACGGTCTTGCTCGAGGGGGATCCCCAGACGGTCAAAGAAACTGCGAGGCGGAATATCGAATATGGGGCTGAAGGTGGCGGATTTATTCTGACCCCTGCCTGTGATACGAATCCAAATACACCGAGTGAGAACTTCAAAGCCCTCGTCGAGGCTGCAAAAGAATACGGACAATACGAATAGGTCTGCGCCTTCTGCGTCTCGGATCCTTGCCTAATTGTTCCGATAACGGAGTTTCAACCCCATATATCGACCGCTGCAGAATAGTACACACATCTACCACGGCTTTCGAGATTGGATGTATCAGACGGGTAAACCCTGCTTCTGTTACTCGCAGGTCGGATGGCCGATCAGGATCTCCACGGGCCAGATGTATCCTCGCCGGTGATGCTCTCGACGCTCGATCGTGAATCCCGCAGCTTCGAGGGCTTGTCGGGCGTATATCGGTCTACAGCCGATGCGTTCGTAGCCGGGAACGTGGTCGAATACCCACTCGTACGCCCGAATGAAGGGATCATTCTCGACGGTTTCACGCTCCATTGTTATCACACCAACCCGACCATCCGGAGTGAGAACTCGTTTGCATTCCTGGAGAACCGCTCGTATCTCGCCTCGGGAGAACAACTCGAGAGTGTCTTCGATGAAGATGACAGCCACCGAATCTTCGGCAATCGGGAGTGAGCGCGCATCTCCAAGAACGAGGTCGATCCGCTCGCTCACCGCTGGTCGCATGGCTCTGCTGCGGGATCGGTCGAGCACCCCTGGCGCAGCATCGAGCCCAACGACGTGGCCCGTCTGATCGAGGAACCCGGCGAGTGAAACCAGCCCATATCCAGGTCCGCAGCCAAGTTCCACTATTCGTTCAGAGGGCGCTATCGAAAGGAGATCGAGGGCACGCTGTCGCGTCCTCGCTTCCATTGGTGCGACGAACCAATCATAGAGGGACGCAAACCGGTCGTAGGTGGCGGCGATCGTTTCGTTCGACACGGTTGGTTGCGACGCCGACTCCATGGTTCGATAGTTGTCCCTGCCGGTATAGTAATTGCCAACAGCAGGGCCGGAGATGCCTTGAAATGTCCAATATGGGCCGTCACCGCATTTGCAAGGGACGTGACAAGAAGTTGATGAATACGCGGAATATATATGGGGGACAGACTCCTGGCATCAGGACGTGTTTATTTCCCAGAAAGGTGGGGGGACACGACGGAAGGATTCATCATGAGTGAGTGTCCGAAAATATCGATCGTCGTATACGGGAGCGTTCTCAACCCGGAGGACTTAAACGAGTTACTGGATGGGGTGTCCGGACGGGTTTCTCCCGTTCGCGTCTCTGGGTTCAAACGTATCTTCAACCAGGAAGCAAGCTGGCGGGAAACCAATGACGACCAAAGAGCGGTTCTCAACGTCGTTCAATCCCCTAACAGTTGGTTCAACGGCGTTCTGATCAAAGACCTTTCCCGACGGGAATTCCGCGAAATACAGGACCGTGAGCGGGGGTACAGGTTCATCGAAATAGAAGCTGAGCAAATCGAGTATTACGAAGAGAGTGACGTAGCGACCGGAGCTATCGATGGAGCGCTTGGGTCGCCAATAGAGCAGGATCTCATTCTCACCACCACCGGGAAAAAAGTCAACCCCTCGATCTCGCCGATTCCGGATTACGTCACGGTTTGTAAGGAAGGTGCCGAAAGTTGGGGACAGACTTTCTTTGAAGATTTCATCCACACGACCGAAACGAACGCGGGTGACACGCTGTCTGAAGGTATCGATTCAGAGTAGGGAGTACTGGTTGGAGCCTGGGGGCTCAGTTCAGTCTCGTCTTCGATTCGATCAGCACCGCAGCGATCCAAATGATTGCAGCAAGTCCCCAGATTGCGAAGGTTCCGCTCCGACTGGATATCTCGAATCCAGCCGTGAATAGCACAGCGACGATGGGAATAGCGAACTCCCTGACCTTCTGCTGAAATAGGTACCACGTATCTCGATAGACTCGGATGGGCTGACAGACCCCGCTTTTCGGGAGCCCTTCAATGCCGAGTTCAGTCCGCACCTCCTCGTCGATCCATACCTCCGGGAGATCAACTTCGGTTTCCCTGATCCGCCTCAAGCCGAGCGTTTCTTCACAGGGTGGGTACCGATTGTCATCACGTTTCTTTTGCTGCTCTTTTGTGCTCCGATGCTCCTCATCAATTTCGAATGCCTTGACACCCCGAACAATTCGACTTCCCCGCGTCGATTCGAGGGTGACGTTTTCCCCCTCCTCCACACCGATTATCTGCATCGTGTTTGGAGGGAGTCGACAAACTTTGTCCTCGAGATCAGGAAATACGCCCATCCGAGTTCGGCAAACCTGTGGTCGGACACCCAACATTTTGTTCATCGCCCGTCGATGAGTCCGCTGTTCGGGGTTCTCCGTCGGGTCGACATATACGTAATTCGCCCCGCTCGCCTCTCCGTGTTTCACTTCGAGTTCGGAGGGGGCACCGAGTGCGGTCCTGACAGTGAAGTCCAACCCAATGGTGTCACTGGGGAGATCCTCGTTCAATTTTACCCGTGCATGAATTTCCGTGGCGAGGGAGTTGGTATTTCGGATCCGTAAAAAATCACCTTCGGTGGTGTCTGGGAAATACTCACGAAGAACCTCGCCATTCACCTGGGTGATGTATTCCTTTGAGAACTCTCGATTCGACGTGGTTCCAACCCTGAGCCTCACTCCGATTGCCCCATCCCTTTGGCTCTGCCCCTCCATGGATTGCTTCCAGTTGAACACCTGTTGATAATATATTTTTCCTGTCACCCGTAAAAACGGCATTCACTGCCGGTTTGGAAAATTTCATCCGACAAGATCTGCAGGTCACATCTCGCATCCAGTCGACTTTTAAAAACGAGTCCACACATTCATCGATAGCCAATTCATCCAGCAGCTCATGGCCATCGAAACGGATCAAGTATCCACCACATTCAGATCGAATCGGTTTCGAACCCCGACTGATCGAGGGTGAACATTCCGATTCAATCACCCGATATCGAACAGCCCGGAACAATCGCGACCACGCTCCACAGGTCTCGGTACGTCGGGGCGAGTGGGAAAGGGTAGATTACCCGGGAGCGGAGAGACGTGAGGAAATAGAATACGAACCCGGGAGCGGAGAGACGTGAGGAAATAGAATACGAGACTGAAATTCCGCTTTTCACCAATCCCGAGTTCGTGGATCGTCCCCTGTTTTTTCGAGAGCCAATACAGAATATTCTTGTATCTACCACCCACCCAGGTCTTATACACGGTTTCGATGACCCAACGTTGTCGAAGAAAGCGCTCAGTCCCCGACTATGTCAGTGCCTTCAAACCTGAAAACTCCGAGTATTTCGGAAAAACGTGGTCTTTCGATACCTGCGGGATACAATTGGTCGATCCCTCGAGTTACGTGATCGAAATCGAAGGTCACGGGCGAAATCCACTGGAGGTCATCGTATGACAAACGCCGGTGGTGGATTCGAGTTGGCACCATTCGAACGAATTCGAGCCTTCGTCCGAAGCGTGTTGGAAACCGACAAACGGATTCTCGCGTTGGGATTCGCTCGGATGGTCGATTCGATCGGAAATTCGTTTCTCATCATCGTCTTACCCATCTTCCTGACGAGCGGAAGAGTTTCCGGAGAGTTTCTTGACCTCTCCCCGGTCGTCATCACGGGGATCGTTCTCTCGGCATTCGGGTTCTTCAATAGCGGATTGCAACCGTTCGTCGGGAATTTTTCGGATCGGATCGGCAAGCGTCGTCTCTTCGTCGTCGTCGGATTGCTCATCCTCACACTGTCGAATTTTGTCTATTCACTCGTGGATTCGTATATTGCAGTTCTCCTTGTCCGAATCGCACAGGGACTCGGTGTGGCCCTGACGGTTCCGACCACCGTCGCTCTCGTCAATGAACTGGCAAAGAAAGCGGCCAGGGGAGAGGCGATGGGGATTTTCAACACGTTCAGAATGGTTGGCTTCGGTCTCGGGCCAGTCATCGCTGGTAGGGTCGTCACGGGTGGTCCGTATACCGTTCTCACCTTCGATATCTCCGGGTTCGATGCGGCTTTCTATATCGCCGCTTTCGGGGCGCTCGTCGGTGCGATCCTCGTCTGGCTATTGGTCACAGATCCGGATGCTGACGAACTGGAAGACAATGATGGCGATGGGAACGGGGGAATAGCCGTTTTCGACGAGAAAGGCGACCATCTTCTCGACCCGGTGTTCACGCTCGGTGTTTCCTCCGTCTTCATGGCGATTGGGATTTCTCTATTGGAGCCCCTGGAGCACCAGATCAATATGGCGCTCGAGCAGAGCGCATTCATGTTTGGATTGGAGTTTTCGGCATTTACACTTGCCCAGATCATCTTCCAAACCCCGATAGGCCGTTGGAGCGATATGTATGGGCGAAAACCATTCATTCTCGGTGGATTGCTCATACTCACCCCGGCGACGATGATACAGGGCTTCGTTGGGACGCCAGTGGGCATGATCGTGGCCCGATTTTTCCAGGGTATCGCGGGTGCAGCTGTGTTGGCCCCCTCGATGGCGCTCGCTGGCGATATTGCCGGTGCTGGTCGATCCGGAACGACCCTCTCGGTGTTAACCATGTCCTTTGGGCTCGGTGTTGCATTTGGCCCGTTGTTGGGCGGTACATTGTCCGGTGTTGCTGTCCCATTCGGACATCCCTATGCTCTTCCATTCGTTTTCGGCGGCATACTGGGTATTGTGGGTTTCCTGATGGTGGTGACACAGGTCGAGGAAACGGTCACACAGCGTTCAGCTGTCGACTAACGAGGGAAGGTACCCGTATTGCTTCGTGCAAAATGGGGGAAGTCCGTCAATCCCGTTTCGAGTCGTCGACACTCGACGCCCTGGCAAACTCCGTGCACGCTCCCGGCTTTATCGGTTACGGGTCGGACGGCCGTGCCAGAAAGACCTGTTTTGATCCCTCCTCTGCGAGGGAATCCGGGACCGATGCAGTCGATTCGACCACGAACCCGGCTCGCTCGAGCGCGGCCATCGTTTCTGCCGGATCCGGATAGCTCCAGACCATTTCGACACCCGAGTCGAGCCAGTCCGGATTTCGACCCGCCCAGGCCTCGGTTCCCGAGGTGAACAGGACCCAGCCGCGGGGCCGGAGCAGGCGCTCCCATTCCTCGAAGACTTCCCGGTGGTCCTCCCGTGGGACGTGAATGATCGAGTACAGGGCCACCACTGCGTCGACGCTTGCATCCGAAAGCGGGAGGGTCGTCATGTCGCCCTGCAGGAGCGGAGTGTCGGGAAGCCGGTCGGCCGCCAGCCGCAGCTGTTCGCGGGAAATATCCAGCCCGATGACGGCGAATTCGTCCCGAAATCTGTCGATCACCGGTCGTCCGTCACCACAGCCGACGTCGAGAATCCTGGCCCCTCGATCGAGTCGGGTTTCCAGGTCGTCGAGGAACGGCCGTTCGGCCGTCGAATCCCCCGATGCGGCGGCGTATTCGGCCGCCAACTCGTCGTAAGCGACCCGAACCTCCTCGCGCATGGGTGGGCATCCGGGTCCCGCCACAAGTGCTTTCCGGGACGATGTTACTGGCCGTCGACGGTCAATTCCCGGGCCAGCATTTCCCCCCAGTGTTCGAAGCCGTGGGTCGCATAGAATGCCCGGGCCCGGTCGTTCGATCGGTCCACGTCGAGCAGGACTCGATCCAGCGGGAGGTCCTGCTCGGTTACCACCTCGATCGCGGCCGAAAGCAACTCGTCGCCGACTCCCTCGCCCCGCCACTCGGGCACCACGTAGAGTTCGGAAAGGACGGCGCCGTCCCAGACGTACGCAAACGCCTCCGGGAGGACAAAGACGTAGCCAACTGCCGATCCCTTCCGCTCGGCCAGCAGGATGGCCCGTGGCTCCTCGGCCATACAGCGATCGACCCAGTCGAGATAGCCCTCTCGGTAGGTCGCGTCGAGTTTCTCGGCATATCGTGCGGCCTTGGAGTCCTCGCCGGTTCCCTTTCCCAGGCCCAGTTCGAAGCCGCGTTTGAGATCCCAGAGTGAATCGGCGTCCCCGTCCCCGTACGGTCTCGCCATGGACTGACTGGTCGTGCCACCGGCGTGAGCGCTTCGCTTTGTGTACACCCGGATTCGTCGGTCGTCGATACCTTTTTCGTCGGATGGGGGCAACGGCCTGCATGGACGACGATCCGCCCGAGGAACTCGCAGAGCGGATCGCGGGAGAGGTGACGCTCAGTGCCAACCCCGGCGGGACGCTGAAGAAGTGGCGAACCGACTTCGAGATCGCTCAGACGGATCTCGCCACCGAACTCGGGGTTTCGCCCTCCGTGGTCTCGGACTACGAGAGCGGCCGCCGGGAGAGCCCGGGAACCGATCTGGTCGCCCGCTTCGTGAACGCGCTACTCGCCATCGACGTCCGTCGAGGGGGTGATCACGTCAGGCAGTTCGCCAGGGTCCTCTCGGCCGGGTTCGACAGCGATGTCGTGCTCGATTTGCGGGAATATCCCCGGACGATCCCGATCCAATCGTTTTACGAGCGCATCGAGGCGACGGCGGTGGTCGAGGGGGACCGGCCGACGATCAGCGGGCACACTATCATCGACAGCATCCGCGCGATCGCCGAACTTCCCTCCGAGGAATTCTACCGGCTTTACGGCCAGTCGACCAACCGCGTCCTCGGGTTCACCAACGTGACCCGGGGCGAGTCACCGCTCGTGGCCCTCCGGGTCGTGAATCCAAAGCCGAATGCGGTGTTGCTCTGTGGCCTCTCGGAGGCCGATCTCTGGGAGCACGCCCCCGACCTGGCCCGGCGAGACGGCGTCTCGCTGGCTGTGACGGAACTCGACGGGGAGGCCGTGCGTACCCGGCTCGCAGATTTCCCGGAGGAAGAACGTAGCTAACCGCCACCGACAGGCCACCGGGGTCGCCAATGGATCACTCGATGTAGGTGTACTGGCGCTCGTTCATCGGGCCCCAGCCGTCGAAGACGAACTCGTCCTCGGGCTCGGTGAACGGTTCGAGGACCTTCTCCTTTGCGTGATTGTGCTGGTCGTGAACCAGTTCGTACTCCTCGAAGGTGATCGGCTGCCGGGCTTCGAGGCGTTCGTCGACCGCCTCGCCGTCGATCTCCTTCTCCCAGCCCTCGACCACCCGCTCCTCGTGAATCTCCGCCTGCGCCCCGCTGCCGTAGGAGCCGACGAGCAACGTTTCCCCCGCCAGATCGATGCCCTCGCGCTTGGCGTAGATCAGAGCACTCAACCGGGCGATGTGAACCGACCCGGTGTACCAGTTCCCCACGCGACTCGAGATGTCGAGGGTGGGTTCGATGACCCGGCCGTACCACTCGCGATAGGTGTCGGTTTCCGCCAACGCGTCCATGTACTCCTGGATGTCCTCGGAGAAGGCCTCCCGGTCGTCGTACTCCTCGGGTCGTGGCTGGCGTCCGATCTCCCGGGCCAGTTCCTCCTCGATCTCGGTGTCCCGGATCGTGTGGCGATAGCCGAGGACGGCGGCCTTCCGGACCATGTTCGGGAACGGGGTGTGGAAGGGAATGAACCAGTAATCGTCGGGATGGCTCCGGCCCGTGACCGACTCGAAGTCCTCGAGGGCCTCGCGCATGCGTGCGAGGTAAACCTGCATGGAGCGCTTGCCGTCGACGCTGGGGAACTGCTGGTTGGGCTTGAGGAAGTCCGTCTCGTCGACCGAACCGAAGCCCTGCTCGGTGGAGATCTCGACGATCGCCGGGTCCTCGGTCACGTACATCGCGACCGCACCGGCGCCCTGGGTCGCCTCGCCGGGATCCCCTCGCTCGTAGAGCGCGGTGTCGGTCGTGATGACCAGCGCCCCCCGGCCCCGGTTGCGATCGGCGGCGATCCAGTTCACCGCGTCGTTCAGGGCCTGGGTCCCCGAGATGCAGGCAAACTTCCGCTCGCCCTTGTTGGCGTGGCGGAACTCGCCATCCAGCACCTGTTCGAGCGCGCCGGCGACGTACGTCGAGACCGGTTTCGACTTGTCGAAGGCGCTCTCGGTGGCCACGTCGATCCGACCGACGTCCGCGGGATCGATGCCCTTGCGCTGGATCAGGCGATAGGCCGCGTTGGCGGCCATCGTGACGATGTCCTCGTAGGCGTCGGGGAAGGAACTCTGAAAGAGCCCGAGTCCCTTCGTGTACTTCTCCGGGTCGTCGTCCATGACGGGTGCGAACTCCTCGGGGAGGTCGAGGCTGAGTTTGCCCGTCCAGATCTCGATGCCGTCGATGCCGACTGCAGTCATGTGTTAGCGGTGGTACTGCGGGGAGGGTTATGGTACTGTCGATGGCGGATTCGACGATCGTTGAAATGAGCTTTATCCTTGAACTTTTATCGAATCATCGTTTTCAAACTCCGCCGTAATCATTGGGATGTGGTCTGTCTCGTCTCCGTGTTCGAGTTCCCATCGGCGTCACAGACTGTCGCGGTCAAGGTATAGTTTTCTCCTGGAGGGATATCGTATCCCGAATCGTCGGGGGAAATTTTCAAATTCTTTATCTGATACTGGGCCCCCGGCAGTTGTTCGGACCACGTCGCCCTCACTGTTCCCTCGCTATCGGTGATCTCTATCTTCAGCTTTGAGAGATCATCGTCGTTGTCGGCATCCTTGACGTTGATTTGACCGATTTCCCAACGGTTGGCTCCGCCCGAATCGGCCGTGAAACCCTGCAAATTGTTCCATTGTATCGCCCCTGGATTCGTATTACTACCGATAACACAACCCCCGCCTCCATCGATCGCTGTCCCGCCTTCGGAGATGAAATACATCCCCTGCTCGCCGGTCTCGAAGATGACCGTGAGAATCCACCACTCGTCGTTCCCGAGGACGCTGTCGAACCCGAACGTGACCTCAGTTTGCTGGCCGTTTCCCGGCAATCGAATGGGCGGTTCGAGAACCTGAAAGTCGCCACCCACGTTCCAGTTCACGTCACGATTGGCAACGGGGTCGTTCACGTATTCGACGGTGGTCGCATCTCCCGGGTAGAAATTGACCCTGGCCTCGCTGATATTGACCGTCCCGGCCGTGTTCTCCCAGGTGAAGCCCCACTCGTCATCCTCCTGCCGCCGCTCCACGTTCACCAGCCGGACGTCACCCGGTGCGGCGGGATTGATCTCCGTTTCAGTGGATCCCCGCACGCCCGACTCGGGCGGTCCACTGACGCCGACTGGCGCGTACCGCACCCGCCAGGTCCCATCGAGAACGAGCGTCAACGTTTCTGCCCCCTCGTCGACGACGATCTTTTCGGGTCGCAGCTGCCCGCTCAGCACCTCCTCCCACGTGGATTCGCCGAGCTCAGTCGGGACGGTCACGTTGATGTTCTCGAACTGCCGACTCACCAGGATCCCGGGTTCGGGCTCGATCGTCACCCGTTCGACACCCTGCTCCGAGTAGTTGCCCTGGATGGGCACGATCGTGACCATGTTCGGTCCGTCTCCGACGGTCTTCACCAGGGTCTGTTCCCGGCTATGGAGGACCAACCCGCCACCCTGTTCGGTCTTGCTGTAATTCATGTACAGCAGGCCGTGCTCGTGCTGTATCGGCGCACCCGTGTCCAACTCGTGGTAATTCGGCGTGTAGGTCAAAAACTGGGTATAGACCTCACTCCAGTTCGAGATTCCTGGATATCTTGCTGGGATGTCGATCGCCGTTCCGTCCTGGTGGGTCATGGTGATGTTTCGCCGCACCCCGGTCTCCAGTTGGCCAGTTGCGGGCGGCGGATTCACCGCGAGTACCCGGGTGGGATAGCGCGTCCCGAGCTTCACGGTCACCGACTGGGGTTCCCCGGTCGTCCGCGCCTCGAAGATCGCACTCCTGACGTTCGTCATGTCGTTTTTGACCGACTGGTAGTGGTCGTACTCGACCTGCTCGTTTTGGATCGGGACCCAGACGGCCTGGTAGGTGGAGAGGGAGATGATCAGGATCGCGAAGATGAGAATGAACCCGATGACTGCGGAGACGCCACGTTCGTCCCGCAGATCTTCGATACGGTCTGCCATTCACTAGCCCGTAGGAGTCTCCGATTACTTATGCCTGTGCAGGACCTGGCCGGATCGGCGAGGGCTCACTCCTCTTCGATCACTTCGGGATCGGCCAGGGCCTCTTGCAACGAGTCGAGGCCGTTGACCCACTCGGTGACGAGCCCGTACTCGATTTCCTCGGTCACCGAGATGTCGAGGTCCGCGCCGTCGATGAGCAAGGTGCCGGCGGCCGAAGCGTGTCCGAGGGCCGCGTCGAGGTCCTCCTCGGCTTCGGCCTCGGCGGCGTGGCGGATGTGGTCCTCGACAGTCCCCTCCTCGACTGGGCCCTCGGTGACGTACCGCTCCGCGCTGTAGAAGACACAGACGAGACTCGTCTGCACGCCGTCGACGAGCATGAGGGTGTCCTCGTTCTCGATCTCCGGGTCCGCGAGCACGACCTCTCGGATCTCGACGAGTTCGTCCATTGCGCGTTCGGTGTCGATGGCCCCGTCCTCGAGTGCGGTGAGGATCTTCGCCACGGCGATCGCCACGTCGTCCTGGAGGTTCAGGAGGAGTCGTGCGGACTCCTCGTCTTCGGGATCGATCTCCTCGTCTCTGAGGCGGTCGAGCCAGTTCTCCCAGCGTTCCTCGGTGTAGAACTCGGCCTCGGGGTCGCTCATACCCGGACAGGTGGGTCCCCCGGACTAAGGCCTTTCCTTCGGCGGTGGCCGCACTTCGCCGCCCATTTACTCGGGGGCCCCATCGATTGTCGTATGGCAGATTCGATGCGGACACCGGGAACGGAGATCGCCCTCCCCGAACCGGATCGAACGGGATCGACGCCCGTGGAGACCGCCCTGGCCGAACGGCGATCACGACGCGAATTCGAACCAGGTCCGATTTCACTCGAGGAACTCAATCAACTGGTCTGGGCGGCCCAGGGACAGACACACCCCGATGGGCTCCGAACGGCTCCCAGTGCGGGCGCGACGTATCCGCTCGTGGTGCGCGTGGCTGTCGGAGACGGCGGCGTACCGGAACTCGACCCTGGCGTCTATCGCTACGAGCCAGGCGACCACGCGCTCGCGTTCGAATCATCGGAAGTCATCCAACCCGCACTCCGGCGAGCCGCGTACGATCAGGAATGGGTCGAGGAGGCCCCGATCGTGCTCGGGATTGCGGGGGTCGAGGAGCGAACGGCACGAGAGTACGGCGAGCGGGCCGGGGACCTCTACGTACCGATGGAGGCCGGGCACGCAGGGGAGAACGTCCATCTGCAGGTCGAAGCGCTTGGTCTTTCGACCGTCTCGGTCGGCGGATTCGATGACGAAGCAGTCGCGGAAGCGTTCGATCTCGAGGAGGCGAGGCCCCTCGTCATGTATCCGATCGGGCGACGCGTGAGTGACGAGGCAGACGGGTCCGACTCGCGTTGATCACGGGTTCGTCCCCCCGTCGAGCGTGGCTCGCGTGTCGAGCCCGTAAACTACCTCGGGGGTCTCCACGTGGGCCCGCTCGACGGCCTCCTCGTGTCCGTTTTCGAGGAGCCAGTTCACCCGTCTCGGAACCGTTTTCGGGCCCATAACCGCCCCCGGCCGCTCGGGGTCGTCGATGAAGTCCGTCTCCATCAGGAACGGTTTGGCACGATCGATGGCCGTCCGGAGGTACGCTTTTTCACTCATCACACTCGGCGTCACGCCAGCAGTCCGACCGGTGCTGTAGTGTTTGACGACCCGCTCCGGGGTGAGGCCGACGTCCCTCGCCCACTCGCCAATATCGCCGAGGTCCTCGGTCTCCTCGGTGTGAAGCTGCACCGCGACGTCGGCGTCGGCAGCCACTTCCAGGGCATGGCGAAGGACTGCGTTTGATGCGTCCCACACCGCCGAATCGACGTCGTAGTGGGGGCGCCCGGATTTGATCGCCACGGCGTCGCCAGCTGCCGCATACTCCCCGGCCACCTCGAGACCCGCCTTCATGAGATCGGTGGCCGATTCGACGTCCATACCCCGGTCGTCGACCAGCCGTGAGATGAGCGCCGGGTGAACCCCGAGAACGGGCCAGGCAGTTCCCGGAAGCACACCCGAGGCGTCTGAGACGAGCGAGCGAGTCGCCTCGAAGACGGCGTCGAAATCCTCGCGAGTCTCGGCCTCGATCCCGAGGTGCCAGGAGGGTCTGTTGACGACGAGGAGGTGGGTCCCGCCGCTCCGGGCGAAATCCTTCACCGCCTCGATTCCCTGACCCTCGCGGTCGAGGTGGAGATGGTTGTCGAGGATCGGCGTCCCCAGGTCCTTCATGTTTCCACTCCGCGTGGGGTCGGTAAAAACTCGGCGCTGTGGTGCAGGCACGATCGACGAGCGGGAACCCGAGTCAATCCAGCACGACTGCTTCGCCGGCGGCCCGGACGAGCGCATCGGAGCGACCGTGTTCGCCCGGCGCGATCGCCAGGGTGGCGATTCCGTTCCGGTTGGCCAACTCGAGAACCGGCTTGAAGTCGATGTCCCGCGAGGCGACGGCCAGCACGTCGAGGTCGGCCTCGCACATCGCTGCGGTCGCGTCGACCGCGAGTTTCACGTCCACGTCGCCGCTTGTCACTCGGACGTCGAAGCCGTGGGCCTCTGCGGCCTGGATCAACCCGGCCGGGGCGTTCTCGTCGAGATACAGCCGCGTGAGCGCGAGCGTCCCCCGCTCCTCGGCGGCTGCGCTGAGATCCTCGAGATCCACGTCGAACTCCTCGCGCAGGACGTTCGGCCCGTCGACGAAGAGGCCGACCCGCGTTTCGAGTCCGAGTCGCCGGGAGAACCATCCCATGCGCTGAGCCACGGGGCACCCGGATAAAGGCGTGCTGATCGATGCCGATAATCCGAGAACCGACTCGTGCTGCCCGATCCCCCCGGTTTCACGCGGGTATAGGAAGGCATTAATTGCCGGCGACTGTGGGTTTAGGTATGGCCCTGCGGACGCCACCGCTGCATGCGGTTCACGAGAAGCGAGGTGCGTCGTTCACCGATTTCGGCGGGTGGGAAATGCCGGTCGAGTTCGATTCGATCCACGAGGAACACGAGGCCGTGCGGACGGCCGCCGGAATCTTCGATGTCTCGCACATGGGGGAAATCACCGTCACGGGGCCAGATTCGACCGAGTTGATGAACCGGCTGACGACGAACGACGTCGCGGCACTGGAACCGGGTGAGGCCCAGTACTCGGCCATCACGGACGAGGACGGGATCATCCTGGACGACACGGTCGTCTACCGCCTCCCGGAGTCGCTCGAAGCGGGCACGCCAGGTGCCGGTGCGGATTACCTCTTCATCCCGAACGCCGGCCACGACGCCCAGATGCACGAGCGATGGACCGCCCATCGCGAGGAGTGGGAGCTCGACGCCGACGTCGCAAACCGGACGGACGACTACGGCATCGTCGCGGTCCAGGGCCCCGACGCCGAGGACCTTCTCGCGAGGAGGGCCGGCGAACCGGCCCGGGAGATCGATCGGTTTGCCGCCGAGGCGATGGAGATCGAAGAAGTCCACTGTTGGGTCGCCCGAACGGGCTACACGGGCGAAGACGGGTACGAGATCGTGGCCCCGATGGACGGGATCGAAGCCGTCTGGAGCGCCTTCGACGGTTGTCAACCCTGTGGCCTCGGGGCTCGTGACACGCTGCGACTCGAGTACGGACTCCTGCTCTCCGGGCAGGACTTCGATCCGGAGGAGACCCCACGAACTCCCTACGAGGCGGGGATCGGGTTCGCCGTTTCACTGGACACCGACTTCGTGGGCCGGGAGGCCCTTGCGGCCCAGCACGAGACCGGGCCCGAGCAGGAGTTCGTCGGTTTCGTCCTCGAGGAGCGCGGCATTCCCCGACACGGCTACGAGATCACCGACGTCGACGGGGCCGAAATCGGCGTCGTCACGAGCGGGACGATGAGTCCCACCCTCTCCGAACCCATCGGCCTGGGATACGTCACTGCCCCGCACACCGGGGACGGTGAGACAGTACTTATATCGATCCGCGGCGAAGGCAAGGAAGCGACGATCACCACACCACCATTCATCCACCAATGAGCTTCGACATACCCGACAACCTGTACTACACCGAATCGCACGAGTGGGTCGATCCCGAGACGAACAAGATCGGAATCACCGACTTCGCCCAGGACGAACTCGGCGACATCGTCTTCGTCGAGTTTCCGACCGTCGGCGACCACCTCGAGGCAGACGACGAACTCGGCGTGGTCGAGAGCATCAAGGCCGTCTCGGACATCTACTCGCCGGTCGGCGGCGAGGTCACCGACGTGAACGAGGCCCTGGAGGGCGAACCGGAGACGCTCAACGAGGACCCGTACGGTGACGGGTGGCTGGTCGAACTCGACCTGGACTCGACGGACGAGGTAGAGGCACTCCTCACACCGGACGAGTACGAATCCCAGCTGTAATGTCTCAGAGCCCGTACGCACCGAACACCGAGACGGACATGTCGGAGATGCTTGCGGCCGTCGGGGTATCGGACGTCGAGGAGCTCTTTGACATCCCCGAGCGGGAGCGCTTCGACGGTGAATTCGACATCGAATCCCGCTCCGAGCCCGCGGTCCGGGCGATGGTCGGGGACATGCTACAGAAAAACGAGAACCTCACGGAGTTTCTCGGCCGCGGCTATTACGATCACTACGTCCCCTCCGTCGTCGACCGGCTCTCGATGCGCTCGGAGTTCCTGACCTCCTACACGCAGTACCAACCCGAGGTCACGCAGGGATTCCTGCAGGCCCTGTTCGAGTACCAGTCGATCCTCGTCGAACTCACCGGACTGCCGATCGCGAACGCGTCGATGTACGACGCCGCGAGCGGCCTCGGTGAGGCCGCATTGCTCGCCTCCCGGGTTCGGGACACCGACGGGACCGTCGTGCTGGTCCCCGAGTACGTCAGGGCGGATCGGGTCAGCGTCCTCGAAAACTACGTTGCGGGCCACGACATTCGAGTCGAGCGGTTCGGAACCGAGGACGGAACCGTCGATCTCGCCTCCCTCGAGACGGCGATCGACGGGGACACGCTGATGGTCTATGCGGAATCGCCGACGACGCGCGGGACCATCGAGGAGCACCTCGAGCGGATCGGTGACCTCGCCCACGACCACGACGCGATGTTCACCGTCGGGAGCGATCCGGTCGCGATGTCGCTGCTCGAGGCACCCGGCGATCTCGGGGCCGACGTCGTGGTGGGTGAGGCGGTACTCGGCCTGCCGAACGCCTACGGGATGGGACTCGGCATCTTCGCCACGCGCGAGTCCTACCTTCGGCACGTACCGGGTCGCCTGGTGGGAATCGGCGAGGACCAGGACGGCAAGCGGGCCTTCACCCTCACGCTCCAGACCCGCGAACAGCACATTCGCCGCGAACGGGCGACGAGCAACATCTGTACGAATCAGGCCTGGGTCGCACTCAGAACGGCCATGCACGCCGCCCACCTGGGCCCCGACGGGCTGGTCGACCTGGCGAAGCAGATGGTCGAACTCCCGCGGGAACTCGCCGCCGAACTCGACCAACTCCCGGGCGTCGAGGCGCCGGTTCACGACCGGCATCATTTCCGGGACTTCGTCGCCCGGACCGAGGACTCAGCCGTGGAGATCGCCGACGAACTCGAATCCGCCGGCTTTGCCGTCCACGCACTGAGCGAGGACGAACTCCAGTTCTCGGTGACCGAGACGAACGAACACGCGATCGACGATCTCGTCGCGGCCGTCGAGGAGGTGGTCGCCTGATGCGACACTACGACCAGGCGACCTTCTTCGAGGACGACAGCGAGGTCTACGAGCGTCTGCTCTCCGAGAAGTTCGGCACCGAAGAGACGATCGATGAGTCGCCGCTGCCGGAGGAGTTGACGCGAGATTCAATCGAGCTGCCGGCCCCCTCCGAACCTGAGCTGTCCCGTCACTACGTGCGGCTGTCCCAGCAGAACTACGCCATCGAAACGGGCCCGTACCCGCTGGGGTCCTGTACGATGAAGTACAACCCGCCGTTCACCGAGGATGTCGCGGCGGACCCCAACGGCCTGGTCCATCCGGACCGCTCGGGCGAGACGGTCCAGGGGAATCTGGAACTGCTCTACCAGCTTCAGGAGTACCTCGCGGAGATCGGTGGGATGGACGCCGTCACGCTGCAGCCCCCCGCCGGGGCGGCAGGCGAATTCACCGGCAACCGGATCGCCGCCGCCTACCACGAGGCAAACGGCGAAGACCACCGAAACGAGGTCGTCGTCCCGGATACAGCACACGGCACGAACCCGGCGAGCGCGGCGATGGCCGGCTACGACGTCGTCGAGATTCCGAGCGGCGACGACGGCCGGGTCGACCTCGACGCCCTCGAGGCGGCCGTCGGCGAGGACACTGCCCTGTTCATGCTCACGAACCCCAACACCCTCGGGCTCTTCGAGCGCGACATCGAGGCGATCGCGGAGATCGTCCACGAGGCAGGGGGGCTCGTCTACTACGACGGGGCGAACCTCAACGCCCTCCTCGGTCGGGCCCGACCCGGCGACATGGGCTATGACATCATGCACTACAACGTGCACAAGACCTTCGCCACCCCGCACGGTGGCGGCGGCCCAGGGGCCGGCCCGGTCGGAGTCGTCTCGGAACTCGAGGCGTTCCTCCCCTCTCCGCAGGTCGAGAAAACGGACGAGGACTTCGAACTCGTCGAGCCCGAGCAGTCGATCGGGAAGGTCCACGATTTCCAGGGCAACTGGCTGGTGTTGATCAAGGCGATGGCCTACATCGCTCGACTCGGCAATTCGGGGCTCAAGGACACGAGCGCGAACGCGGTCCTCAATGCGAATTACCTCGCCGAGCAGGTCGACGTGGAGATCCCCTTCGAGCCATTCCACCACGAGTTCGTCGCGAGTGCCGGCGACCTCGACGCCTCGGACATGGCAAAGCGCATGCTCGACTTCGGCGTCCATCCGCCCACGACCAAGTGGCCGGAGATCGTCTCGCAGGCGCTCATGACCGAACCGACCGAGGCCGAGAGCAAACAGACGCTCGATCAACTCGCGGAGGCGTTCAACGCCGCCTTCGCCGCCGAATCGGAGGAACTCTCGAGTGCCCCCCACCGCACGACGGCCCCGCGGATCGACCAGGCCGACGCGGCCCGGAACCCCCGGCTGTCCTGGCACGCCCTCGAGGACGACGAATAATCCGAGGGGATCTCTTCGGATAGCCGCTCTCTCTCTCGACAGGCCTGCATGTCCTGAGACGATATCGGGCCACTGTGCCGACAGTCGAACCGCCGAACGACGGGACCAAAACGAGTGATCGACCGATCAGGCCGAAGCCATCGCCGAATCGACGCTCTCGCCGATCAGCACCATCTCGTAGCCACACTCCTTGCACCACCACTTCGTCTTCTTCCCCAGGTGGACCTGTTCGCTCGCCATGAGCGAGAACGTACGCTCCTCCCCACAACTCGGGCAATAGTGTTCTTTTTCCATCGTATGTCTCCCTCGGGGACCCTCCACATTGAAAATACTGGTTCGCAACCGGGGTCCCGACGGCACGAGCCGGGTGCCGAACACATTTAGCCGGGGAGTGCCTTGTCCGGGTATGACACTCACGCTCTATGCCCTCGACGGCTGTCCGGACTGCGAACGGGTGATGGATTCCCTCGACGAGCACGATCTCGCGTACGACGTCCACTGGGTCGAACCCGCATTCTCCACCCGCGACGTCGTCAAAGAGATCAGCAACCAGCGTGGCGTTCCCGTCCTCGAGGACGCCGACCGCTCGGTCGTCATGGCCAATGCAGATCGGATCGTCGAGTACATCGAAACCACGCTCGCATGACTGTCTACACTGGCCGCGGAGACGAGGGCGAGACCGATCTCTTCGACGGGTCCAGAGTCTCGAAGACCGATCCCCGGGTCGTCGCGTACGGGACCGTCGACGAACTGAACGCGCTCGTTGGCGTGGCCCATCCCACGGGTCACACGGACATCGATGACCGACTCGAGGCGATACAGAACCACCTTCACGTGCTCCAGGCCGATCTGGCCAACCCCGGGGCGGGCGGCGATCCGAGTATCGATCAGTCCCACGTCGAGACCCTCGAGGACTGGATCGACGAGATGGACGAAGAACTGGAGCCCCAGACCGCGTTCATCCTCCCGGGTGGAGGGACCTCGGGGGCGAGACTCCATCACGCTCGCACGGTCTGCCGGCGGGCCGAACGACAGGTGCTGGCACTGGCCGAGCGGGAGGACGTCTCGGAAGCCATCGTCGTCTATCTCAACCGGCTGTCCGATCTGCTTTACGTCACGGCACGGTTGGCGAACGAGCACGACGGCGTGTCGGAGCAGCACCCGACGTACTGACCTCCCCAATCGGCAACGCTTAAGAGCGTCCTGTCACTAGTGAGGGTCAGCGGGTCGGTGGTCTAGTCAGGCTATGACGGCTCCTTCACACGGAGCAGGCCGGCGGTTCGAATCCGCCCCGACCCATTTTCAGCGGCTCTCACCTCGCAGCGACCAGCTTGCTGTGTCGCTGCGATGAGATCGCGGTCGGAAATCGAGCGGCGGATTCG
>JBDGUI010000013.1:0-86837 GCA_042216015.1 Halodesulfurarchaeum sp.
TGGGTTCAAATCCGGCGGGCCCCACTACAACCGCGAATCCAACGCTTCGGACACGCTCCGCGGTCCTCGCGTGTGGATGTCCGAGAAGTGGGACCGCCCGGATTTGAACCGGGGTCACGAGCACCCAAAGCTCGAAGGATACCAAGCTACCCTACGGTCCCTCCACTCGAATTACTCCGGGGGCCACAAAGAGGGTTTCGTTCCGAGGGGGTCCCTTCGCTCAACTCGCGGAAAATCGGCCCAATCCAGCCAAACGGTCAGAAGAGCCTTTTCCCCGGCAAGCAATTGACTTCCCATGGCGACGCCAATCGAACTCGGGCTGCTCGTCTTCGTCGCAGTCGCAGTGATCCTGGCCTACATCGTCCTCCGGGCGCTCAAACCCCTCATCGTCAACGCCGTGCTGGGGCTCATCGTCCTCGCGATCGCCGGATTTCTCGGCTTCGAGGTCGCGATCTCGCCGATCGTGGTCCTCGTGGTGGCCGTGGGCGGGATTCCCGGCGCGCTGCTGGTGCTGCTGCTCGCGTACTTCGGGGTCCTGTTCGGCCCCGCTGCCCTGATCGCGTTCGTCTAGGTCTCCTCGTCGAAGAGTTCGAGGTCGGCGACCACATCGTACGGGTCAGTCCCCTTTCGGACGTGATCGAGGATGAGAAAGGCCTGGTCGGGCTGGAGAAAGTGGGTGGTGACCGCGCGGCCGAGGGGGGTCGGCTCGAGGCCGTCGATGAAGCCGTACTCGATGAGCTTCGAGAGCGCCTCTTTCGTGGGGATGTCCCCGAGCATGCGGTCGTTGAGCCGCTTGGCCGCGCGGCCCCCGACCGTGACGTTGGCGAGGGTCTCCGCGACCGCCGCGTCCGCGTCGTAGTGAGCGATGACGTCCTCCATGTCGCCCTTCAGAAGCGTGAAGGCGACCTCGTCCTCGGTTCGGTCCATCGAGCCGTGGTAGACCCCGTCCGGCTCGACGAGGAGGAAGACCCGGCCCCGGTCGTGGTAGTCCGGGCGGCCGGCCCTGCCGAGCATCTGCTCGAACTCCTGGACCGAGAGCCACTCGATGCCCATCGCGAGGGAGTCGAAGATCACCTGTGAGGCGGGGAAGTCCACCCCGGCGGCCAGGGCCGCGGTGGTCACGACCGCCGCGAGGTCCTGGTCGGCAAACTCCCGCTCGACCCGCTTGCGCTTGCCGTAGTCGAGGCCGGCGTGGTAGGGTGCAGATGCGTAGTCCAGCTTTCGGCTGATCTCGTGGCAGCGCCGGCGGGAGTTCGTGAAGACGATCGTCTGGCCCCGGTACCCCTTCGAGGAGGTGGCGTCGAACTCCCGACGGACCAGCTTGTTTTCGATCCGGGGTTTCTCCTGGGCGTCGGCGAAGGTGACGTGGCGCTCGATCGGCACCGGTCGCTCCTCGAACTCGATGGGAGTCGCTTCGAGCACCTCCGCGAGCTTTCCGGTGTTGCCGACCGTCGCCGAGAGGTAGATCCACTGGGTGCCACCCGGGCCGCCGTGGCGCTGTTCGGTGTAGTGTTTCAGGCGGGAAATGAGGCCGTCGAGTCGGTGGCCGCGCTCGGGGTCCTGCAGGGTGTGGACCTCGTCGATGACCACCGTGCCGATGTCGCCCAGGTCGCGGCCCGTCCGGAGGGCGTGATCGATTCCCTCGTAGGTACCGACGATGATGTCCGCGTCGGGTTCGAAGGCCACGCCGTTTTCCCGGATGCGGCTCGCACCGACCCGGATCGTCACGTCCGCGAGGTGGCCGTACTCGGCCGCGAAGTCCTCCTCCTTCTGGTTGGCGAGCGCAACGAGCGGGACAAGAAAGAGAAGCTTTCCCTCGCCCCGGAGCAAGCGGTCTAACCCGGCGAGTTCTCCCACGAGGGTCTTGCCGGTCGCCGTCGCGGAGACCACGAGCTGGTCCTCGTCATCGAGGAGACCGTGCTCGACCGCGAGGCTCTGGACCGGGAGGAGGGTGTCGAATCGATCCTCGAGAAGCGCCTGCAGGTCGGGGTGAAGCGAGAGGTCCTCGACGGCCACGTCCGGGATGTCCTCGGTCGTCGCGGAGATCTCGTCGAACTTGGTCAGGTCCGGGTCGAGTTCCCCCTGGAGCAGGTCGACGATCCGGTCGAGGTCGCCCACCTCGAAGAGCAGTTCCTCGAGGCGCTCCTCCGCCGCCCCGGAGAACCCGCCCGAAAAGGCGAGTTCGCGCTCGAGTTCGCGGGTCGCACAGTCCCGACAGATGTACTCCTCGCCGGACTTGACTGCCGTCTCCTCGGTTATCGGGCCGTATCGCCACTGGTTGGCACAGAGCCGGCAGGTTCGGACTCGGGTGGCCTCGAGCTGGTAGCCCGCAAGCATCTCCTGGAGTTCGTCTCGCCCCCGCTTCGAGGTCTGCTGGGAGATGCGGATGCGCTCGGCCCGGCGGGCGATTTCGACGAACTCTTCGGGGGCCCGTGGCTCCTCGTCGCTCTCGCTCTTGATGCGAAAGCGGGCGGGTCGGGAGCCGGCCGAGGTTTCCTTGAGTTCGAGGACCGCCCGGAACAGTCGCTCGCCGTCGCGCTGGGCGACGACGAGGTAGTCGCCCTGTCGCTCGTGGAAGAACAGCGTTTCGACGCGTGCTGGCCGGGACACGGCCCGGGGTACGGAGTCTGGGTATTTCAGCGCCGCGTCTCACTCGTCACTCGATCAGCTCGATGTCGTCCTCGCCGTTCGGCACGACACAGATGAAGGCCGCCTCGGTGTCGCCCGTGTTCCGGTACCAGTGGACCGTTCCGGCCGGGATCAACAGCGAATCGCCGGGTTCGACGGTGTATTCGGTCTCGGTACCGTCATCACGAATGCCGACGACGTACTCGCTCGCGAGGACGTATTGCTCGTGTTCGACTTCGTTCGTGTGTTTGGGGACCGTTTCGCCCGCTTCGAGCGTGAACCGGCGCATCCGGAAGTTGGGTGGGTCCTGTTGCTCTCCGATGAGGACGCCCTTTTTCAGCCCCGCGGCGGCCGATTGTCGCTCGTAGTCGATCTCGTCGCTCCGTCGGATGACTGGCTCCTGCATGACGGCGAGTTCGGCGGCCGGCCCTATACCTTAAACGGCCGTGAGGACAACGTGTGTCTATGCGAAGTCTCCGCATCGGGAGCGCGTTCGGGGTCCCGGTCAAACTCGACATCACGTTTCTCCTCGTGTTGCCACTGTTCGGCTGGCTGATCGGCTCGCAGGTGGCCGAACTCGTGGATCTCCTCAACGAGGTGTGGTCGCTGAATCTCGAGGCCGCCACGCTCACGGCCGGTTCGATGCCGATGATTCTGGGGATGGTCGCCGCTGTCGGGCTGTTCGTGGGGGTGCTCCTCCACGAGTTCGGCCATGCTCTTGTGGCCATCCACTACGGCTTCCCGATCGAGTCGATCACGCTCTGGTTCCTCGGTGGGATCGCACAGCTCTCAGAGCAACCGGAGGACTGGAAGACGGAACTTCAGATCGCGATCGCCGGACCGATCGTGAGCGTCGCGCTCGGGACGACCCTCTGGATCGTTCTCAGGCTCTTTCCCACCAGTTCCGATGTCCTCCTCTTCTTGCTCGCCTACCTCGCCCTGATCAACGTCGCCCTCGCCGCGTTCAACATGCTCCCCGGGTTTCCGATGGACGGGGGCCGGGTGCTCAGGGCGCTTCTGGGGAGAAAACGGACCTTCGCCAGAGCGACTCACCTCGCCGCCGAGGTCGGAAAGGGCGTGGCCATTATCCTGGGCATCGTCGGGTTGTTCAGCTTCAACATCGTTCTCATCGCCATCGCCTTTTTCATCTACATCGGGGCGGCGGGCGAGTCCCAGCAGACCACCCTCAAGGCCGCCTTCGAGGGAGTCAACGTTGCGGACGTGATGACGCCCGTCGAGTCGGTTTCCACGGTGTCCCCGGAGACCTCCGTCGCCGACCTGATCGAGTCGATGTTTCGGAAGCGCTACACGGGCTTTCCGGTCGAAGAGAACGACGAGATCGTCGGGATGGTCACGCTCTCGGACGCACGGGAGGTCGAGGCGGTCGAGCGGGAGGCCCTCACCGTGGAGGACATCATGAGTGTGGAACTCAAGACGATCGAACCCACGGCGGACGCGGCTGCGGCGCTGGAGCGATTGCAACGCGAGTCTGTGGGACGGCTGCTCGTGGTCGACGAGCACGGCGAGATGGCTGGCTTGCTCTCACGGACGGATCTCATGCGGGCCTTCGAGATCATCAAGACGAGCGGGTTGCAGCCGGACGAAAGGCGGGTCGAGCCGGATCAGCGGTTCGTGGACGGGCCGCCGGATTCGCCGCGGTGGTGAGCGGGCACGGGCTCGTGATTGTTCGCGGAAGAAGGTCCGGGTGCGAGAATTGAACCAAAGGAAGACTTCGCTCCCTCCGGTCGTTCGCCTTCCAGGGTTCAATTTCGAACTTCGGCTTCCACCCCGCCCATCGAACGGTTCGCGGCGGTCCTGACGGACCAGCCGCTCACCGGTTCGAGTGATAGAGGAGGTCCGGGTGCGAGAATTGAACCCGCGTCTCAGCCTCCACAAGGCTGAAGGATAGTCCACTACCCTAACCCGGACACGCGTGTCGTAGTAGCCGACAGCATTGTTAATACGTTACGTTTCGCGATCCGAACCGACACCCGTCACTGGGTGGCCGTCGTGGCGGATCACGAGATCGAAGGAGTCCGTGTCCGGAACTCGGATGGTCGCCTCGTAGTGAACGATACCACCCATCTCGCACGTTTTTGCCGGCTTCTTCGTGGATTCCGTCGTGTTCACGTCCAGTCGGTACGCTCTCGGCCCGGTCTGGGCGAGAGTGGGACTCCCCTCCGCGACGGTGTAGTGGGCACCGGGAACGGTCACGTTCCCCGCCACGGAGACCAGCTCGCTGCCGTTCGAGGCAGGTTCACTCTCGATGTCGAAGCCGTGTCTCGGATCGTCGACGCACTGCCCCCCGGACGTCGAGACACTGACGAGGGCGGGTTCGACGGTCGTGGCCGTCGGGTTGTTCGCGGAGGGATCCGTGGCGCAGCCGGCGAACAGGAGGAGGATCGTGAGCCCGAGAACCTGGAAGGACG
Organism: Halodesulfurarchaeum sp.; assembly: GCA_042216015.1. Lineage (GTDB taxonomy): Archaea > Halobacteriota > Halobacteria > Halobacteriales > Halobacteriaceae > Halodesulfurarchaeum. Next base: position 5,058 of record JBDGUI010000013.1, read on the forward strand.
GGCGGACCATGTCCCCACGTGGGACTGCAACCGACATCTGTTTTCCCCCGGTTCGAAACCCGTTTCCCGGCGGGTCACCTACGCTCTGTCCACGCGTGGCGATCACGGACAAGATCTACGTCAAGAATCACCGACAACTCGCCTCCCAGCTCGAGGTCTCCTTCCCCAAAAACGCCTTCTCGGGCGCGACCCTCGACCTGCTCTTTCAGGGCGATCTCGAGAAACTCGACGAGGCCAACCGCGAGAAGGTGCTCGACTTCGCCGAGGACTTCCTCGATTGTACCTGTGACTCGAATCCCTACTGTGGCCACCCCGAACGAAAGTTCATCGCCTACCTCCTCGACCTCCGGGCCCAGCATCTGGACCCCGAATCCATCGTCGACGTGATGACCGAGGACTACATGCTCTATGCCTATCCGGGGGACATCTACTCGTTTCTCGACGACGCCGTCCGGAGTCTCGAGGCGGTTGAGGAAATCGCCCGGGTGGACGGGCGGCAGGAGGCCGCCGAGCGGGCCGCTCGACGGAAGCGAGAATTGCTGTAATCGACGGCGAGGAACGTCGCTTGCGATTATCCGATCTGGTAGCGGTCGGCCTCGGTGGCGTTCCCGACCTCCTCGTCGAGGTCCTCGAGATGGACGATCTCCTCGATCCCCTCTTCGTCATCGAGGGCGCTCTGCAGCCGCGTAATGTACTCCTTGTGCTCCTGAAGCTGGTCCCGGAGGTGCTGGGCCTCGAGTTCGAGGCGCTCGTGCTCGCGAACGAAGCTCTTTGGCACCTCGACGCGGGGCGGGAACTCCTCGGCATCCACCTCCCGGACGTCGTTCTCCGGGACGACCCGGACCTTCCCCTCGTGGGCGACGAGCTTGTCGACGTAATCGCGGAAGACCGCAGAGAGGGAGATGTCCCGCTCCTCGGCGATCTCCCGGAGCGCCTCGAAGGCGTCCTCGCTGACCCGAAAGGAGATCGTCTTGTTCTTCTTACTCATGACCACCAGTAGCGCAGCTATCTCCTTAAGGGTTCGTCAGACGACCGTCACGTCCCCACTCAGGCTTCCGCGGATTTCGCTTCGACCTCGTCGAGCCCCTCGAGGGCCTCGAGGACGGCATCCCGATAGATGCCGGGGTCGACGTCGTACTCCTCGCGGGCCCGGATGCCGTACTCGTTCGACTCCGAGTCCAACGCCTCGAGGCGGTCAAGCGTGCGCTCTGCGGTCTCGGTGACCCACCGGCTCCGGGTCCGTTCGTCGACGACCGTGATCGACTCGGGACGGATCGAGACGTTGATCGTTCCATCGTCTGTCTCGTAGGTGCGCGGTTTGCCGACGACAGCGACGTAGGTCGGCGTCTCGAGTTCACGGAGCGCCCCGGCGGCCTCGGGCTGGTACTGCCCGGCGTAGACGAATACCGTCCCGGTCGGATCGACGACCCGGCCCTGCCAGTACTCCTGCTCCTTCCCGACGTCCTCGGTCTCGGTGAGCGTCCCGACGACGAAGACGCGGTTTGCCTGCTCGCCAGTCGGGAGGAGAACGTACACCGGTGCGCGGTCGTCGTCGCTCTCCTTGAACGTGAAGGTGGCGTCGTTGAGTTCCGTGGCGAAGACGCGGCGGGCCGTCTCGCGCATGGGGGCGGTGTCCGCCATTCACATCGACCTCGCTCTGATGAGGACCTCGTCGGGATCGATCGGCTCGGTCAGTTCCTCGACCTCGTTCGCGAGGAGGTAGCGCCCCATTACCGGGCCCGTTACCTCGTAATAGCGCCCGAGGACGGTCTCTTCCATCTCGTCGGCGACGACGGTTGTGTCGAGGGCGTCCTGGGCCATTTCCTTTGCCTCCTCGATGTCGATACCGGTGAGTTCCTCGGTCATCTCGCGGTCGAAGATGACCTCCTGGACGGATTTCCCGTCGTCGAGGACGCCCTTGATCCGGAGGTCGAACTCGCCCTCGACTTCGCCGTGTTCCGAACAGCGACCGTTCTGGAGCACGCGAGTGCATCCATCGACCGGACAGCGCTTGATGAGCCCGCTCCCGGACTGGATGTCCACGAGTGCGCCCTCCATGGTGGCGTCGTCGTCACCCACCTCGATCTCCTCGTCGAGTTCCGTGATTTCGGTCGTCTTGTTGAGCTTGACCGAATACCGGCCCTGATACTCGTCGGTGACGACGTTCTCCAGCCGGTAGACCGATCCCTCCTCGAGCGGCTCGAGGTCGGATTTGGCCCACGCGGTGAACTTGATGGTCCCGCTCTCGTCGCCCAGGAGCCCGACCTGACCGACCGCGTCGCTTCGCGGATCCCAGAGGTCGACAACCTGGGCGGTGAGACTCACCCACTGCTCGGGCCGGTCGATCTCGGCGATCGAGACCTCGGTCTCGCTCCCGCCGCCAGCGATGTCCTCGCGCTCGAGCCCGGCCTCCTCGAGATAGTGATTCTCGACGCTCCGACGCGCCTCGGCGAGTGGAACCTTGTACTCCGAGACGAGCCGGTCGAGTCGCGAGGTGACGTCCTCGAGCTCGAGGTCGAGATGATCGGCGAACTCCTCGTGAATGTCCTCGGCCGCAGTCTGTATGTCGCTCATTGTGGGTCAGTCTCCGGGATCGTGCGGGAGACGGTGGTGGGTTGGCTGCGTTCGTTCATAAACCTCAGTACGGGGCGAGTCTTTGAAAGCCCTCGGACTGGTAGCAGGCATATGGCGGATCTCGGGGACTGGCTCCGGAACGCGGCACGGAAGGCGGGGCGGACCGTCGGGAGCGTCGGCACCCAGTTTTCCGGTGGTCGCCTGGAGGGCGCCCTGCCCCAGGACGAGACTGGCAGGGTTCGGATCGTCTGTCGGCGCCACGCGGCGCGTCGTACCGTCTCCGTGACGGCGGGCAAACCGGAGTGTTTCGAGCGGGACAATCCCGATTGCGAGTCGTGTCTCAAGGACATCGCTGATGGGACCGTCGAGAGCTGGTGATTCGAAACCGGGGAGCAGATCGCTCACTTCTCGGGCTGGACCCGCACCCGCATCGTGCCGTCGCTCGTGACGCCCACCAGAATGTGCTGTCTCACCTCTCGGCCGGCGATCGCGTCCCCGGCCGCGTCGCTGACGAGTTTCATCACCTCCGGCGCGGAGTAGGGGACCTTCACCCCGGCATCGTCACAGCCCGCATAGACTCGATCGGGCACCTCGTAGAGGTCCGATCCAGGCTCGATGGTGACCTGGACCGGCGCCTGCAGGGTCTCGGCGAAGGCGACGGTCTCTCTGGCTTTCGAGATGTTCTCCCGTGCGCTCGATTCGACCTTCGAGACGTTCGCCCGGGAGGTGCCAAGCTCCTCGGCGATCTCGGCCTGCGGGAAGTCCCGCTCACGGAGCGCGAGCACCTCGGCCTGGCGCCGGGTCAACACGCTCTCTGCGGGATCGAATCCCGCCCGGTCGAGAATGGCCTCGATGTCCGGTACCTCCTCACCCATCGTTCACTCATTCGGGGGCCGAACCAAAAAGCCACACGTGTTCGGGGGTCTAGCTCCCCCAGAAGTTCTCCCGACTGCCCAGTCGGGGATCCTCCTCCCGCCGACTGGAGGTCGCTGCTCCCTCGTCTTCGGCTGTGGCCTCCTCGGAGTCTTCCGATTCGTCGGGGACTGTCTCCTCGTCTTCGGTCTCGCCCGGTGGGCCGTCGAGTTTCTCCTCGAGGGTTGCCCGGGCGTAGTTCGACTTCACCGTGTCCACCGTTGCCTCGACCCAGGCCTCGGGGAGGACCCCCTCGACCATGATCACGAAGCCGGTTTCCTGATGGTGACCCACGCCAGCCCCGCTCTCGTGCATGTCGGTCACCTCGACGACGACCTCCTCGCCGGGAACGACGGGAGCCGTCTTGAGGTCCTCGATCGGTTGACTGTAGTGGTTACACCACTCCATCCCGCCCCGGTCCCCGAAGTGCTGACACCCCATGCCATCGATCTGTTCGGAGAAGTGGGGGCAGTCGTCCGCGAGTGGGCACGTCGCCATTACCCACCGCTACCGGCCCAGCCCATTAAACTCCACCGTCACGACCCGGGCGGTGTTCATCGAGGTGGCCGGCTTCCGATCGGCAGACGTCGGCGAGTGATTTCTCGGGATGGGTCAACGAGCGGTTCTCGTGATGGGTTCGTCCCGTGTCGCTCTCGGAGTCCGGTCATGCAGTCTCCCGTTCCCGCTGGAACCAGGCCAGGGAGTGCTCGCTCACGAGCTGCACGTCGACCCGCTCGCCGACCGGGTACCGGTCGTCGTGGTCGAGCAGACACGGGAGCTCGTCGCCGTTATCGAGCTCCACGTGGTAGACGAACGAGGGGCCGGTGTACTGGCGACCGATGATCGTCCCGTTACCGCTCCCCGCCGTCGGGGCTTCGATGGCGACGTCGTCGGGACGGACGAGGAGGTCGATCCGAGCCCCCGACTCGGCGGGGGAACCACCGTTCAGAACCTCACGGTCGAACTCCCCGAGTCCGGTCTCGACCCCTCCGTCGACCCGTGCGGAGAGAAAGCCAGCCTGGCCGAGGAAACTCGCGACGAACCTGGTCCGGGGCTGCTGGAAGACCGTGGATGGGTCACCCACTTGCTCGACGCGTCCCTCGTGCATCACCGCGACCCGGTCGCTGATCGAGAGTGCCTCCTCCTGATCGTGGGTCACCGAGATCGCCGTGACCCCCGCCTCCTTCAATATGCGTCTGACCTCCTCGCGCATCTCGACCCGGAGGCGCACGTCGAGGTTCGAGAACGGCTCATCGAGGAGCAGGATGTCCGGCTCCGGGGCCAGCGCCCGGGCGAGTGCGACCCGCTGTTTCTGCCCGCCGGAGAGCTGGTCGGGCGAGCGATCGCCGAAGTCCTCGAGGTCGACGAGATCGAGGAGGGCTTCGACGCGGTCCTCGGCAACTGCCGCCGGAGCATCCTCGAGCCCGAAGGCGACGTTCTCGCGAACGGAGAGGTGGGGGAAGAGCGCGAAATCCTGGAAGACCATCCCGACGCTGCGCTCCTCGGGCGGCAGCGATCGTTCGGCGTTGGCGACGACGTCGCCGTCGATCGTGATCTCCCCGGTGCCTGGCTCCTCCAGGCCGGCGAGCAGGCGGAGGGTCGTCGTTTTTCCACAGCCCGAGGGACCGAGAAGCGTGAGGAGTTCGCCGTCCCGGACCGAGAACGAGAGGTCCTCGACGGCCTTCTCGGGGCCGTAGGCCTTCGAGACGTCCTCGACGCAGAGAATCGTCTCGGCCGGATCGAGCGTGGTCGCCGTCTCCTCCCCGTCACTGCTGGCCGCATTGGCCGGTGAGTCACTGTGGTCACGCCGCTCGGCGATCTCCTCAGACATCGAATCGCCCCCGTTCGAGGAGGACGAAGATCGACAGCCCGGAGAGGCCCACGAGCAGGATGGCGGGGACGGCGGCGCTGCCGTATGATCCCGAGGCCTGAATGGTCCAGAGGTAGGTGACGATGGTCTCGAATCCCGTCGGATGCAACATGAGCGTGGCGGGCAACTCCTTCATCGTGGTGAGAAAGACGAGGGCCCCACCGGCTGCGACCCCCGGCAGGACGAGGGGGAGTGTCACCCGACGAAACGCCCGCAACGGTGTGGTTCCGAGCGTCCGGGCGGACTCGACGAGCTGGGTGTCCACCTGGAGGAGGGAGGATCGAACCGTGCTCACGGACTGGGGCAGGAACCGGACGAGGTAGGCAAAGAGCAGGAGGGGGATCGTCTGGTAGAGTGCCGGCACGTACGCCGCTCCGAAGTACACGAGCGCCAGCCCGAGCACGATCCCCGGCATCGCGTACCCGACGTAGGTCGAGCGCTCGATCAGCCGGGCGAGCCGGCCGCCCCGATGGGCGGAGAGGTACGCCACCGGGAGCGCTGCGAGTGTCGCCAGGAGCGCCGCCGCCGCGGAGACCGACACCGAGTTGAGGGCGTAGGTCAGCTGGAAGCCGGCAGCCCCGCCGACCCCGGCGCTGCCCAGGAGGAGCCACCCCACGAGGACAGCGAGTGGAACCGCCAGGGTGACGGTCCCGACGAGCGCCGGAAAGAGCAGCGCCGGCCAGCGCCACCGGCCCAGCGAGACCTGGAGAGCCTCGTCCCCACCGCGACTCCGGGTCGTGTAGGCCTCGGCGTCCGCGGAGCCGATTCGGGACTCGATGGCCAGCACGAGTGCGGTCACGGCGAGCAACTGGAGTGAGAGCAGCGCGGCCAGATCGCGGGCGAAGGTGTTGTACTCCACGAAAATGACCCGCGTGAACGTGTCGAAGTGCATGATGGCCGGCGTTCCGAAGTCCGAAAGCGTGTAGAGTGCAACCAGCAGGGCACCGCCGGCGATGCCCGGCAGGATCCGGGGCAGGGTGATGGCCCGGAAGGCCTGCAGACGGCCTCGATCCAGGGTTCGAGCCGCCTCGACGAGCCTGGCGTCGAAGGTGAGAAGCGCCGCCCGCGTGGCGATGAAGACGTACGGGTAGGTGAAGAGCGTGAGAACGAGGGCCGCTCCCTCGAAGCCGTATATCGTCGGCACGATCCCGCCGAGTGGGCCCAGCGCGTCGGCGAGGATGCCCTGGGGACCGAACGCCGAGACGAACGCGAACGCGCCGATGTAGCTCGGGACGACGATGGGCAGCGCACCCACGACGGTCACCGCCCGGGGGACGGGTACGTCGGTCCGAACCACCAGGATCGCGAGTGGGACCCCGATGAGAATCGACCCACCGGTCACCACCCCGACGAGGGCGACGCTGTTCACCAGGGTCTCGATGGCGGTGGGTCGGAGGAGGAGGTGGCCGATTCGTCCGATGCCGAGGTCGGCAGCCCGGAGCACCAGCCAGACGACGGGCGAGAGCACGGCGAGCGCGATGGCCATCCCGAGCAGAAGCAGGCCGCTGGTCCGGTACGTAGCCAGTAGCCGCTCTGCTCGCTTCCGATATCCCCTCCCCTTCTCCATCCCTTACAGCACCCCCGTCTCGCGCATGAGCCGCAGGGTCGGTCGGACGTTGGCGAGCTTCGTGAGGTCGATGCTCGGCGGATTCAGCTCCTCGATCGACGGAAGCGACCCGGGCGGGTCGATTCCGGGGACGAGCGGGTACTCGTAGGCCTTCTCCGCGAGGAACGACTGGACCTCGGCCGTCAGGAAGTGGGCGATGAAGTCCGTGGCGAGGGTGGGGACCCGACTCGATTGCAGGACGAGTGCGCCACTCGCATTGATGAGCGCCCCCGCGTCTCCGGACGTGAAGGCCAGATCGAGGGGTGCATCCGGCTTCGCCTCGGCGAGCCTGAGGGCGTAGTAGTGGTTCGCGAAGCCAGCGTCGAGTTCCCCTTCGGCGACGGCGTTCGTCACCATGAACTCGCCGCCGTAGCTGCTCACCCCCATGTCCTGCATGTCCGTGAGCCATTGCCGAGTCTCCGATTCCCCACGGAGCAGTCGCATCGCCGTCACGAACGATTGGAACGCGGCGTAAGTGGGTGCCCACCCCATATTATTGCCGAACCCGGGGGTTTCGGGGATCTCGGCGACCGTCTCTGGGACGTCGGATTCGTCGTACGTCTCGGTGTTGTACGGGATGGCCCGGGCGCGCCCGGAGATGCCGACCCACCGGCCGCTCGAATCCCGGAACCCGTCGGGCACGATCCCCGTCACCTCGGTGGGGAGTGTCACCCCCAGTCCCCGCTGGGCGATGGCTCCCAGGGCGCCGACGTCGATCGACCAGAACACGTCCGCCGGCGAGTTGCCGTGTTTTTCCTCCTCGACGATCGTGTTCGCGAGCGAGGCCGAGCTATCTCGCCTGACGGAGAGTTCGAGGTCGGGATACAGCTCGGTCTCGAAGTGCTCGAGCAGTTCCCGGTAGAGACCCCCCTCTCCCCGACCGAGGTAGACGGTCAACTCCCCCGAGAGGTCCGGGAGATCGGTGAGCTGGGGTGCCTGTCCGGTCACGGTGGCCGGCTCAGGATCGAACTCCGCACCCGCCGGATTCGACTGCCCGCCCCCCAGACAGCCCGCCAGCCCCCCGAGCGCCGTGGTCCCCACCCCGGCGAGGAAGTCTCGTCGGTGCATCACTGCAGGGGTCGGTATCGGGCGAGTCCGATCAGTCCCATGGCGATCACCGCCGCCAGCACCCCGAACCCAGGCGCCTCGGTCTGGGTGGTCGAATCTGCCGTGGGGGTCGATTCGGCCGTGCTGGTCGGTTTATCGGTGGCCCCGAGATCGATCTCGGTGTCCTCCTGGGCGGCGAGGATTTCCGCCGCCTCGTGCAGCCGTCCCTCGACGGCTTCGACCGTCTCGCGGACCTCGCTCACGGAGGCGTTCGATTCGATCAGTCCGGGCAGGCGTTCGTTGAAGTCGGCCTCGAGTTTCTCCACGAGATCGGGTCGCTCCTCGATGAGCGTCCCCTCGATCCCCTCGAAGTTCGAGAGGTAGGTCTGCTTGATGATGGACTTCGCTTTCGCCGGATTCCCGGCCGCGTAGGCCTCGACTGCCTCGTGGAGGTCACTTTCGATGCGCTCGATGGTTTTTGAACCGTCGTCACCGGATTGGACCTCGAGACCGGTGTATTCGGCGAGTTCGGCCCTGATCGATCCGACCATGTTCGAGACCTCACTCGGCGGCGCCCGCTCGGCCATCGAGGCGTTCAGGGACGCGAACATCTCCTCGAGTTCCGCGGCGGCGTGATCGGAGACGGACCCCCGGATCCGGTTCCGGTAGCGCGTTGTGGCCTGGTCGGCATACGCGTCCGCAGCCCAGTAGTCCATCTCCTCGCTGATCGTGCCGGTTTCATCGACTCCCTCGGCGTACTCGGCGTTCGCGCGCTCGAGGAGTCCGGCGACCACCTTCGCGTTGAAGGTGGCATTCTGCAGGCGCTGTTCGCTCGCGAGACCCGATCGGGCCCGGTCGAGAAGCGGGAGCACCGTCTCGTTCACGACAGTCGCGTAGACACTTGCGGTATCGTTTTTCGCGGCCCGATGTGCGGACTGGAAGGCGCTCTCGAGTTCGGCTCCGAGCGTCTCGTTGACCGCCGATACCTCCGTCACCACGACCGGGCCGAGTTCCTCGACGACCTCGGTGGTGTGTTCGATCGCGGCGTCACGGTTGCCCGCCCGGAACTGCTCGACGGACAGGACGAGGTGCCCCTCGATTTCGTCCGTGACTCTGATCGGCGAGACGGCTCCGTCGTCCGCGGACGCGGCGACCGCTCCGATTCCGCTCGGAACGACGAGCGATAGCAGTATCCCGAGAAGGACGATTAGGTGCCAGATGGATCGGTTCTGTATCTCCATTTTAGGCCACCCTAATGTTTAGGGTTGCTTAAAATAGACTTTACGCTTCCCGATTGTTTGAGCGCGTTCGGCGGGAGTGGTGGCTCTGCCGGCCGACTCGCGAGTTCGGTGTCGGCTCGGAGACGGCGGTGTGGCGGAATGGGACCGTGAAATCGTGACGGCCTTCCTGCTGTGGAATTGGGACGGCCCCCTGGAGGAAAAATCGTGACGGCCTCCCCGAGGAGTTTCCAGACCCGGAGTGGCTGGTGCGAAACCGTTTTTGCCATCACCCAGTAACTACCGGCCACCATGAGCCAGAACCCGGACGACGACCGTCTCGAGGAACTTCGCGAGCAGAAATTGCAGGAACTGCAGGAGTCCCAGGGTGGGGAGGGGGCTGGCGAGGAGGCGATGGAGGCCCAGCGCGAGCAGGCAGAGGCCCAGAAGAAGGCCCTCCTCCGCCAGCATCTCACCGACGGGGCGCGAAAGCGACTCAACACGGTGAAGATGAGCCGCGAGCAGTTCGGCGAACAGGTCGAACAGCAGATCGTCGGGCTCGCCCGATCCGGGCGACTGCGCGAGAAGATCGACGAGGAGAAGATGAAAGAACTCCTGCGGGAGATGAAACCGGACTCGAAGAGCTTCGACATCTCACGACGGTAGCCACGCGGCTGGTTTGGCTCGTTCTCTCGTCCCTCGGGAATTGCTGGATGGACAGGTACAAGCGCCGGGTGGTCCAACTCCCTGCCATGTACGACCGGCTGAAGGGATTTCGGGACTTCTACCCCGGGGAGATGGCCGCCCGTCGGGCGATGATCGACACCCTCGAGGCCACCGCCCGCCGGTACGGATTCAGGGAGATCGGCACGCCCGCGCTCGAGCAGACCGCGATGTACGTCGAGAAGAGCGGCGAGGAGATCGTCGAGGAGTTGTACGCATTCACCGACGACGGGGGCCGCGAGGTCGCCATGACCCCGGAGCTGACGCCCACGGTCGCCCGGATGGTCGTGGCGAAACAGCAGGAACTGTCAAAGCCCATCAAGTGGGTCTCGACCCGCCCCTTCTGGCGGTACGAGGAACCCCAGCAGGGTCGCTTCCGCGAGTTCTACCAGCTCAACGCCGACATCTTCGGGTCGGCCGAACCGACCGCCGACGCCGAGATCCTCGCCTACGCCGCCGACGCCCTGACCGGGCTCGGCCTCACCGCCGGGGACTTCGAGTTCCGCGTCTCCCACAGGGACATCCTCTCCGGCCTCCTCGAATCCATCTCGGGCGAGGTCGACACCCGGGCGGCGATCCGGGCGGTCGACAAGCGGGAGAAGATCGAGCGAGCCGAGTATCACGACCTGCTCGTCGACGCCGGACTCACTCGCGAACAGGCCGCCGAGTTCGACGATCTCCTCGAACTCGGCGACCTCGAGGCGGTGATCGAATTTGCCGGAACCGAGCGGGTCACCGAGGCCGTACAGAACCTCCGGGGAGTCCTCGCCGCGGCCGAGGACTACGGCGTCCGGGAGTACCTCACGCTCTCGCTCGAAACGGCCAGGGGACTTGATTACTACACCGGCGTGGTCTTCGAGTGCTTCGACTCGACCGGGGACGTCTCGAGAGCGGTCTTCGGCGGCGGGCGCTACGACGACCTCATCGAGAGCTTCGGCGGGCAGCCCACCCCCGCAGTGGGGGTGGCTCCGGGCCTCGCGCCGCTCTCGCTTTTGCTCGAGCGGGCCGGCGTCTGGCCCGAGGAGTCACTCGCGACTGACTACTACGTCCTCCAGATCGGTGACACCCGCTCCGAAGCCGCCCGGATCGTCCGGGCGCTGCGGGATCGGGGTCACGTCGTCGAGACCGACGTCTCCGGGCGCTCCTTCGGCGCGCAGCTGGACTACGCCGACTCGATCAACGCCGAGACGGTGATCATCGTCGGCGAGCAGGACCTGAGCGAGGGCATGGTCACGGTGAAGGACATGGCATCGGGCGACCAGCAACAGGTGCCGGTCGATTCGTTCCCCGGCGACCACGAGGAGCCCCGCCTGGCCGACTTCGAATAGGATGCGGGCCTACCGGGTCGCCTACGACGGCCGAGCGTACCACGGTTTCCAACGCCAACCCGACGTTCCGACCGTCGAGGACGCGCTGTGTTCGGGCCTGCGGGAGCTTGGCCTCGAGTTCGAGGGGACGCCCCCGGGATATGCTGCGGCCGGTCGCACGGATCGGGGCGTCTCGGCCCTGGCCCAGACCGTCGCCTTCGACGCCCCGGAGTGGCTCACCCCGCGAGCCTTCACGACACACCTGCCCGAGGACGTGCACGTGTGGGCGAGCGCGAGCGTGCCCGAGGATTTCCACGCGACCCACGACGCGATCTCGCGGGAGTACACCTACTTCCTCCATGCTTCGGATGGTTTCCGCGACCCGGATGGCGAGTCAGTTTCGGGACTGGGCCACGGTGCAGTGGGAGAGGCCGCCCCGGAGCCGGGTCGGGAGATGGGCGATTTACCAGCCCCGGACCGCATCGGTGAACTCGAATCGAGGCTCTCGGGCGAACACGACTTCCACAACCTGAGCGCCGCGGAAGCCGGGACCGTCAGGGACCTCTCGGTCACGAGCAGCCGAGCGGGTGAGTACCGGGTGATCGAGGTTCGAGCCGCCGGGTTTCCCCGCCAGTTGGTCCGCCGGCTCGTTTCTCTCTACGACCGGGTTCGCCGGGGCGAGGACTCCCTCGCTTTCGTCGATCGGGTGCTGTCCCCGGAACCGCTTCCGGGACCCGAGGGAATCGAACCGGCGCCGGCTCACCCCCTGGTCCTGACCGAGGTCGCGTACGGAGTCGACTTCGAGCCCGATCCGACCGCCGCGGCGCTGGCCCACGAGGCGCTTTCGGCGCAGGCACGCCGGGACCGAACGCGGGCGACCGCGCTCGATTCGATCGATGGGCGTCTGGAATTCGGCCCCGATGACCGTGCAGAGGGCTCGACGTCCGAGATCGGGGGCCGCCCCGACAACCCTTAATCTCTCCCGCGTGCCACGCGAGGTATGGGAGAGGTACCAGCACGCGAGGAACTGCCGGTCGAGTCCACCTGGGAACTCGAATCGATCTTCGAGTCGACGGCGGAGTGGGAGGAGGCCTTCGAGGACGTCTCGGCGCGACTCGACTCGATTCGCGAGTACGAGGGCCGACTCGGCGAGGACGGCGAAACCCTCGCCGAGGCGCTCTCGACACGCGACGAACTGGCCCGCGAGGTCGAGCAGGTCGTCGCCTACGCCCGGATGCGCTCGGACGAGGACACCCGCGATCAGGAGGCACAGGGCCGGGCGACCCGCGCCCGGACGCTCGCCGCCGAGGCCTCGAGTGCGAGTTCGTTCGTCGAGCCCGAGATCCAGCAACTCCCCGCCGAGCGGGTGACCGGGATGCTCGAGACGACCCCCGAGCTCGAGACGTACGAGCACTACCTCGAGGACGTCCTCCGGCTCGCACCCCACACCCGCTCCGCGGAGGTCGAGGAGGTCCTCTCGGAACTGGGCGAGGTGCTTGGCGCGCCCTCGGACATCTATGGCAAACTCACGGACGCCGATTTGACCTTCCCGACCGTCGAGGACGCCGAGGGTGAGGGTGTGGAGATCACCCAGTCGAACTTCACGTCGCTGCTCCAGCGGTCAGACCGGGATTTCAGAGGGCGGGTCTACGAGGCCTTCTACGGCGAACTCGACGGGGTCCGCAACACCCTCGGGACCGCACTGAACCACCAGGTCCGAAAGCACGTCAAGAGCGCCGACATCCGGGACTACGGGTCCCCCCGCGCGGCCGCCCTCGACGGGGCGAACGTCCCCGAGACCGTCTACGACGCGTTGGTGGACACCGTCGAGTCGAACCTCGACACGCTCCATCGGCACCTCGAACTGAAGGCCGACGCGCTCGACCTCGACGAACTGGCGATGTGGGACGTGTACGTCCCGACCGCACCTGGCGAGAGCCCGGAAATCGCCTACGAGGACGCCACTGACATGGTGGTCGAGGCACTCGCCCCGCTCGGGAGGGACTATCAGGAACGGGTGGCCGAGGGAATCGACTCCCGCTGGATCGACGTCCACGAGAACCGGGGCAAGCGCTCGGGCGCGTACTCCGGCGGGACCTACGACACCCAGCCCTACATCCTCTTGAACTGGCAATCGGACGTCTCCTCGCTGTACACGCTCGCCCACGAACTCGGGCACTCGATGCACTCCCAGCTCGCAAACGAGGCCCAGCCCTACGTGGACGCGGACTACGAGATCTTCGTCGCGGAGGTGGCCTCGACGGTCAACGAGACCCTGCTCACCCACCACCTGCTCGAAACCGTCGAGGACGAGCGGTTCCGGGCCCACGTCCTCGACCAGTTCCTCGAGCGCTTCCGCTCGACGCTCTACCGCCAGACCCTCTTTGCCGCCTTCGAGTCGGAGATCCACGAGCGCTCGGCGGCCGGCGAGCCGCTGACGCCCGACCGGCTTGACGACCTGTACGGCGACCGGAAGGAACGCTACTACGAGCCCGCGGCCGTCGACGACACGATCCGCGCGGAGTGGATGCGGATCCCGCATTTCTACTACAACTTCTACGTCTACCAGTATGCGACCGGCCTGAGCGCCGCCGTGGCGATCGTCGACCGCATCGAGCGCGAGGGCGACTCGGCGGCAGGGGACTACCTCGACGCCCTGGCTCTCGGCGGGAGCGAGTACCCACTCGACGTGCTCCGAACTGCAGGCGTCGACATGGCCGAACCCGATCCGATCGAGACGGCGATCGGGGAGTACGGAACCCGAATCGGGGAGATGGCCGACCTGTTGGCAACGTAGTCAGGAGGTCCCGCACCGCTTTCGAATCAGTCCACAAGCGTTTTCCGCATTTCGAGGACCCGCCCCTCGACCCGTTCGTCGAACTCGTAGTCGGCCTCACGGACACTCGTGAAGCCGTGGCCCTCGTAGAACGGGACCGCGTTGAGCGAGGCCCACAGCCCCAGTGATTCGAGCCCCAGCTCTCGGGCCCGGGTTTCCAGGGCCTCGTAGATCGTCGTCCCGATTCCCTGGCGGGCGACGGCCGGGTGGACGTAGATCGCCGTGATCTTGCCGTCCACCGGCGCGTCGAAGTCCGCGGCCGGCTCCGGCGACAGCCACCCGAACCCCACGATCGAGCCGCCGCGCTCCGCAACGAAGACGGCCGTCTCCGGGTCCTCGATGGGATAATCCGCCGAATCGCGGTCGTGGGCCCACGCCTCGACCTGCTCCGGGCTGTAGCACTCCCCGCCCAGCCCCCGGATCGAGGCGAGGTGCACGTCCCGGATGGCCTCGGCGTCCTCCGGGCGCGCCCGGCGGATGGAGAGGGACATATTCGTCCTCCCGGTCCCCGTCACCAAGAAACTCGCCGTTCCCGTCCAATTGGCCGCTGCTTGCCTCCGGGACACCACTGAAACACACCCGCGCTCGGCCAGACTCGGGACTGGTCAAGCAACTGCGACTGACCAGCCACTGCTACTGGCCCGCAGCCACTCGACTGGTACTGGACCACCAAATACTCGACTGCTACTGGTCGACTAGGCGCTCTGCGGCCTCCTTCGCGTCGGTGAGCCGGCCGATGATTCCCGCCCGATCGGTGTAGTTGGTCACGAACTCGACGTCCGCCGGGGGGTCCAGTCGGTCGAGGGCTTCCCACGAGCGATCGTAGGCCGGCATGCCCGGCTCCCAGCGGTGGACGTTGAGCACCTCGGCGTCCGCGTCGAGGAGCTCCTCGAATTCCCGGGCGGCGATTTCGCCGATCTCCGCGTCATCCTTCGCGAGCAGGCCGTCGTCCCGACCGCCCCCCAGATAGGCGGTGTAGACGCCGTCGCGGTCCAGCATGCTCGCGTTCCAGGTCATCCCGAGCGTGTCGTAGCCAGCCTCCGGGAGGATCTGACAGCCATGGCCGACGACGCCCGCAGCCGAGTGCAGGTGCACGACGACGATCGGGTTGTAGTTGAACTCCCGGAGGGTGGACGCGAGGGCCGAATCCACCGGCTCGAGGAGGGCCGCTGCCGTCGGTGCCGGCGGGGTCATCCCGACCGCGTCGACCGCCTTTCGTCCGGATTCGGTAACGATCTCGTAGCCGTCGCCGGCGGGTTCGATCGACTCGACGGGCGCGTCGAACTCGATGCTGTCGGCGTGGCGCTCGGCGAGCGCCTCCGGAAGCCGGCCCAGCCCGTCCTCGAAGGTGACGATCGGGGGCGGGTCACGACCCTTGAGCGCGTACGGGGCGACCGCCCCGAGGATCGAGTCCCCGATCCCGTGCCGCTCGAGCGCCCGTCCGAGCGAGTACTCGACGAGCATCTCGTCGGCCGCGGTTCCGTAGAGTCCGGTGTAGAGCGGGGCGAACAGCCGATGGGCGGCCTCGCGGCCGAATTTCCTGGTGAGGAACCCCTCGACGGTCTCGCTCGGCTGGGGGCCGGCGGTGAGCGGCTCTGCGAGGACGCGGAGTTTCCCCCGCCAGGAGAGCAGGTCCGTGGTGATCGCCTCACGGATGGAGAGCGGCGCGACCCGAAACGTTCCCTCGTGGTAAACGTAGAGTGGCTGGTCGGTATGCCCCTCGCGGAGTTCCGCGTCGAGGCCCAGTTCCTCGACGAGTGCCTTTACCGGCCCGGCCAGCCGGAGTCGCTGGGGTCCCAGTTCGAGCACGTGTCCATCGATCTGCCGGGACTGGATCGTGCCGCCGGGGCGTCCCTTGGCCTCGAAGGTCGCCGTCTCGATGCCCCGCTTTCGAAGGGAGTGAGTCAGCGCCAGCCCCGAGATGCCGGCCCCGACGATTCCCACCCGTGGCCCGTCGCGTTCGGCTCCAGCCGAACCGGCCTGGGGGCCCGTCTCCGGCATCGTCAATCCCCGGCCCGCTCTGCGGAAATCAACGTCTCGACGGCCGGGCAGAGCGGATCGCTCGCCATCGGATTCCCGGTCGCGGCGTAGGCTCGCGAGCGGCTCCCGCCGCAGATCTCCCGGTGCTCGCAGGTGCCACAGGAGCCGGTGAGCCGGTCGTCGTCCCGGAGCATACAGAACTGATCCGAATCCCGGTAGATGTCCACAAGCGAGGTCTCGGTCACGTTGCCGCCCCGGAGGGGCATGAACCCCGAGGGGAACACGTCCCCTTCGTGGCTCACGAAGACGAATCCCTTTCCGGCCCGGGTCGAGCCCACGTGGACGTCGTTCCCGCTTGCGGCCTGTTCGACCCGATTGGCCACGACCCGATAGTGTGGGGCCTCGACGGTGATCGTCCGATACGGGGCCGACTTCTGGCGCTCGTAGAGAAACTCCATCACGTCGACGGTCTCTGCGGGATCGAGCTGTTCGAGTTCGGTCCCGCGTCCGATCGGGACGAGGAAGAACACCTCCCACATCGCCGCCCCCAGCTCCTCGACCAGGTCTGCGATCTCCGGGAGATCCTCGACCGTGTTCGCGGTCACCGTCGTGTTGATCTGGATGCCGAGGCCCACTTCTTTGGCCATCTTCGCGCGGTCCATGATCAAATCGAAGGAGCCCTCCTCGCCCCGGAAGGCGTCGTGATTCGCCGCCGTCGCGCCGTCGAGGGAGAGCGCGATCCGTTTGACCCCGAGATCGGCGAACGTCTCGAGGACCTTCCGATCCAGAAGCGAGGTCGGGGCCGGGGTGACCGCCGTCGGGAGACCCTGGTCGGTGGCGTACTCGATAAGTTCGAAGAGGTCGGGTCGCTTGAGCGGGTCACCGCCCGAGATCACGAAAACCGGTGTGGGATGGCCGAAGTCGGCGATCTGGTCGATCAGGTCCTTCCCCTCGGCCGTGGAGAGTTCGTTCGGGTCCCGGTCCGGCTGTGCGTCTGCCCGGCAGTGATCGCACTCGAGGTCACAGGCCTGGGTGACCTCCCACGTGGCGATGAGCGGGGTCCGGTCGTAGTTCCGGCCGCCCGGCCCGCCACCCTTGCCGTGACTCCCCATTGTGCCGTCATCGCCGCCGTGACCCTCCATTGTGCCGTCACCGCTGCCGTGACTCCCCCGCGGGTCCCCGCTGCTGCCGGGTGTGCCGCCCGGATGTCCGTGGGCCATTGTGTCCGGCAGTACGGGGTCGACGGATAAAAGCCCCGTTCCCCGCGGTCGGGGCAGGACGAACGGAGCCGCGAATTTATATCCGGTCGGGCGAATACCCCCTAGAGACGAGACATCGATGAACGAACTGTCTGCGCTCTCGGTCTCGCACAAGCGGGCCTCGGTCGAACGGATCAGTCAGTTGACCGAGCGCTCGACTGAGGACATGCTGCCCCGGCTGCTCGCGGCGGGGGCAACCGAGGCCTTCGTGCTTCACACGTGTAACCGGGCCGAATACTACGTGACCGGCCCGACCGAGGCCCGCGAGGAAGCGCTCGAGGGTGTGGACGTTCCCGCCGACGTCGTAAAGCGGGTCGAGGGCCCCGACGTCGCCCGCCACCTCTTCCGGGTCGCCGCTGGCCTCGAGAGCATGGTCGTCGGCGAGGACGAAATCCTCGGTCAGGTCACGGACGCACAGGAAACGGCCATCCCCTTCCTCGAGGGAACACTCGGTCCCGTCGTGGAGCGGGCGATCCGGGTCGGCAAGCGGGTCAGGTCCGAGACCCGGATCAACGAGGGCAACTCCTCGATGGGCACCGCGGCGGCCGAACTCGCCAGCCGGCAGGTCGAGGACATCGCGGCGTCCCGGGCCATCGTCATCGGGGCCGGCGAGATGGGTCGACTCGTCGCCTCCCCGCTCGCGGATCGGGGGGCGGACATCCTGGTGACCAACCGGACCTACGAGTCGGCGAAGGATCTCGCCGATCGGGTCGACGGCACCCCGATCTGCTTCGAGGCCGTCCAGTCGCGTCTCCAGTACGTCGACCTGGTCGTCACCGCGACTGACGCCCCTCACCCCATTCTGGACGAGGTGACCTTCGAGGGGGCTGATGTCGTCGCGCTGGATCTGTCGAATCCGCCGGACATCGACCCGTCGGTCGAGGAACTCGACTCGGTTCGAGTGTTCGATATCGACGACATCGGCAGCATCGTCGACAGCGCGATGGCCCGGCGCAGCGAGGCGGCCACGGAGGCCGAGACGATCGTCGACCGGGAGATGGCGGCCCTCGAGCGCGACCTGAAAAAACGGGAGGCCGAATCGATGCTCTCGACCATCTATGAGCGGGCCGAGGAGCTCCGTGCGGCCGAAGTTCGGCGAGCCGCCAACCGCCTCGAGGAGAAGGGTGGCCTGAACGAGGCGGAGCGGGAGATCCTCGAGGAGATGGGCTCTGCACTCGTCAACAAACTCCTCTCGACGCCGACCCGGACGATCAAGGAGGCCGCCGTCTCCGAGGACTACCAGACCCTGCAGGCGGTCGCCGAAGTCTTCCAGGTGCCGGAGACCCCCTCGGCGGGCGATGGACGGCCCAATCCGGGGGGCGAGGGGCAACCCAACCCGGCGAGCGATGGAGAGCCAAAGTCAGCAGGTGAGGGGCAGCCCGAACCGGCTGGAGAGGACCCAGCGGACCCGTCCGACCCGGCGGCCACCGGGTCCGACACGGTCGAGAACGGGCCAGATTCGTAGCGGTCGGCCACCGCAGGATTGGTGATGGTCGGTCACTGCAGTGGGTCCGCCGACCCAAAGGAACTTGATTATCCGGGCCATACAACCGCCAAACGATGTCTCGGAGCCCGTCGCTTCCGGATCGACCCACGCTCGATCTGGACCCGGAATCACCGCCTCGCGAACGTCTCGAGGCCCTGCAATCTCACTACGTCGACATTCTCTCGGTCAACCGCGAGCTCGAGGCCCAGCTCGACCACGTCGAGAGCCGGCGCGAGACCCTCCAGGAGAAGGTCGACACCCTGCAACGGGAGAACGAGACCCTCAAGACCGCCTCCCTCTACCTCGCGACCGTCGAGGATCGAACGGACGACCGGGAGGTCATCATCAAACAGCACGGCAACAACCAGGAGGTGCTCACGGAGGTCGCCTCGGAGCTCGACGAGCAACTCGAGATGGGCGACCGGGTGGCCATCAATGACTCCTTTGCCATCCAGGAGGTGCTCGACGACGAGACCGACGCCCGGGCCCAGGCGATGGAGATCACCGACTCCCCGGACGTGACCTACGAGGACATCGGCGGGCTCGAGGACGAACTTCGCGAGGTCCAGGAGGCCGTCGAAGACCCGCTGACCCAACCCGAACGCTTCGAGCGGGTGGGTGTCGAGCCTCCGAGCGGCGTGCTCCTTCACGGGCCGCCGGGCACCGGAAAGACGATGCTGGCGAAGGCCGTGGCCAACCAGACCGACGCGACGTTCATCAAGATGGCCGGCTCCGAACTGGTGCGGAAGTTCATCGGCGAGGGCTCGAGGATGGTCCGGGACCTCTTCGAACTGGCCGCCGAGCGGGAGCCCTCGATCATCTTCATCGACGAGATCGACGCCGTCGCCTCCAAGCGGACCGACTCGAAGACCTCGGGGGACGCCGAGGTCCAGCGGACGATGATGCAACTGCTCAGCGAAATGGACGGCTTCGAGGACCGGGGGGAGGTCAGGCTGATGGCCGCGACGAACCGATTCGACATGCTCGACCGGGCGATCCTCCGGCCCGGTCGGTTCGACCGCCTGATCGAGGTGCCCGAGCCGGACCGGGAGGCCCGGGCAGAGATCCTGCGGATTCACACGGCGGCGATGAACCTCTCGGAGGCGGTGGACTTCGACAGCCTCGCCCGCGAAACGAAGGGCTTCAACGGCGCCCAGCTCGAGAGCCTCACGACCGAGGCGGGGATGTTCGCCATCCGGGACGACCGGGAGACGGTCACGATGGAAGACTTCCGCTCGGCCGTGGAGAAACTCGAGAACGCCGCCAACAGTGGAACGCCGTCGTATACGGCCTACATTCACTGACGGCTCCGGCCACGGGTTTCGACCGGCCGGGATGGTGCACGGACCGCCCCCGGGACTCGGACTGGGCCGAACCGGTTTTCCAATGGACTCGGTTCGGACCGAACCGGTTTCCCGAACGACTCGGACCGAACCGACATGGATTAATTCGACACGCCCATTTTCAGAGAGGATGGGGACGATCAGGGTCGTCTGGGGCACGGGACGCGGGCCGACCGAGACTGCGGCCTACGACGCCGCGCTCGCCGCGGCCAACGTCCACAACTACAATCTCGTGAGCGTCTCCTCCATTATCCCGGCCGACGGAACGGTCGTCCGGAGCGACACCGCCCCGGATCTCGGCCCGGCCGGATACCGCCTCACGGTCGTCGAGGGGTCCTCGACGGTGACGGGGCCGGGGGTCACCTCGGCCGCGCTCGCCTGGACGACGGGCGAGGGTCCCGGACTCTTCTACGAGTCGGCCGGTCCTTCGGAGCCCGAATCCGTCGAGACGCGGGTTCGGGAGGGCATCGAGGCCGGACGGGAACTCCGTGACTGGCCGGTGGACGGCGTCGAAACCCAGACGGCGACCATCGAGGCCGAGAGTGGAGAGTACGCCAGCGCGGTGGTCCTTGCCGTCTACGGCGAGGCCGAACCGATCCTGTGAGATGGGGCCCCGATCGGGGATCCCTCGGCCGATTCGACCACTTTTCAGCCCCCGAAGCGGGCCGCTGGGCCGTGAAACCCGGCGATTGCCCGCTTCGACCGAAAGGGTTTACGCGGCAGGGGCCGCTATCGAATGGTAATGTATGGAAACACGCCGTATGCGGGCCGGCCGGCCGAGGGAGACACCCCGGAGGTCTCGGCCACGACGCGGCGAGCCCTTCAGGAGCGGGTTTCCCACGTCGAGAAGCGCACCCGCCGATATCTCCCGGACGAGTACCAGGTCGGTTCCCAGGTGGTCAGCTCGACCACCGGGGCCCAGGTGACCGTCGCGGTGCGACCACCGATTGGAAACCCGGTCAGCGCTGGATTCACGCCGGACCTGGAAAACCCGGCTGAGGACCCGATCTCGGGCGAGGACGTCGAGGAGGTCGCTCGCGGTCTCGCGGCGAGTGCCGCCCTGCAGGTCAAACAGGCACTCGGCGACGACGTGCCCCCGATGGCACGGTAGAACGGATTTCGGTCATTACTGACAGTACTGCGGTTTTCCTCGATACGACCCGCCCGAGCTTGCTAGCTGGCCCGACAGGTCGGGCAGGTGTGGTCCTCCCCGTAATCGACCAGCCCGACGGCCTTCCGCCCGCTGTGTCGCCAGAAGCTGTTGCAGTTCGGGCACTCCCTGATCTGGTGGAACTGGGTTGCGTGTTGCATCACGTCGTATCCATCATGGTTGTGCACTTAAGGATTATCCTGAAACATGTGCTAACAATATTAGATCATTAAACACATATAAGGACAATCGAAAGGCGCCACTTTCCACTTTCGTGTATCGGGCCGATCGGCAAACCGGCACGTGGGACCGATTCAGTCATTCCGAACCCAGCGAAAGGCGGGAGGACCCCTCATCGGTGGACTCGTCGAGGAATGGTCGGCCGCCTCGATGAAATGGCTGTGGGGGCACTTTAATGGCAGACACAGGGAGGCAGACGATTTGCCCTCATCTGGAGTTGGTGGGTAACAGCTCCCGGACATACTTCGTTGCTGAACGAAGACAGTCTATACAGCAACGACTTCGCCCCCTGATCTCGAATCGCGAATCGCCGGCAGGTCCATCGTTCCATCGATCTCCCAGTTCCGAGCCTCCATGATCTGCTTGACAATACTCCAACCGATCCCGGGGGGAAATATCGTGTGACTAGTTCTTTCAAGAGACTAAAAATAGATAACGTATGGACTCAGCGGACGTGACGCTGCCGCCATTCCATTCCATCACATATTGGATTACTTATTAGGACATCGCTCTTCTTTCCCTACAGGGTATCAATTTACGATGGATGGTGATTCTGGCGGAGGCCCCGAAAGATGGGACGAGGAGTGGACGTTTGATTTTGCCTCCGCCGATCGGCGCAAGCCTTTGATCGGGTTGTTCATCGCTGGGGTTACTTTTGTCGGGGCCTTTCTCCTCCAGGCGGCGAATTATCTGCTGTTCCACAGTCTCGCAGAAATGTTTAGTATCGTCATCGCGAGTGGGGTGTTTATCATCGCCTGGAATTCACGAAAGCGGATTGCAAACAACTTCTTCATTATTATTGGAGTTTCGTATGGGTCGATCGCGATTCTCGATCTCATCCACGCACTCTCCTATGCTGGAATGGGAGTGTTTCCAGCATATGGGGCAAATCTTCCGACAGAATTATGGATCGGAGCACGATTGATAGAGGCACTTTCATTGGCAGTCGGAGCGGTGTTCGTCGCGAATTCCAAACTCAATGCCAGAATTTCGCTTGGACAGGATCTGACGGAGGATCTGTTGTTAGTTTCCACCTATTGTCTCATTACCACACTCGTATTGGGGTCGGTATTCCTCGGCATGTTTCCGGATGCGTATATCGAGGGGGTCGGCTTGACCACGTTCAAAATACTGAGCGAATATGTCATTATCGCGCTTCTCGTGATAGCCCTGGGATTGCTCTACCGGAACCGGCAGGTTTTCGAGAAGCGCATATTCCGGTATCTCGGAGTCGCAATCGTCCTCACAATCGGGGCCGAGTTCATGTTCACCCTCTATCTCAGCGTGTACGGAATCTCGAACATGCTCGGGCACGTTTTGAAAATCGCGTCGTTTTACTTCATCTATGTGGCCGTCATCAGGACGGGGATACGGGAGCCCCAGCGGGTCCTGTTTCGACAGCTAGCCGAAGAACGACGTGAATTAGCCGCCCGTAAAGAAGAACTCGAACGTCAAAACGATCGTTTGGATCAATTTGCAAGTCTCGTCTCCCATGATCTTCGGAATCCGCTCACTGTCGCGCAAGGACGGATAGAACTTGCACGTGAATCGGCCGATAGCCCGCATTTGGATAAGGCGGCAAAGGCGATCAATCGAAGCTTGGATTTGATCGAGGATATGCTGTCACTGGCCCGGGCGGGTCGGCACGTGAGCGAGAAAGAAACCGTCGAACTTGAGGCCCTCGTCGAGAGCTGCTGGAATACTGTGGATACTGCGGAGGCAACGATTGAGTCCGATATCGATCGCTCGGTACGAGCGGATCGAAGTCGGCTGCAACAACTCGTTGAAAACCTCATTCGAAATGCGGTCGATCATGGAGGCGAGGATGTGACCATTAGAATCGGACCGCTTCCAGATGGGTTCTTTATCGAAGACGATGGGCCAGGCATCCCACCTGAGGAACGGGAGCAAGTGTTCGAATCGGAGTATTCGACCGCTGAGAAGGGGACCGGATTCGGACTGTCCATCGTTCAGCACGTCGTTGAATCTCACGGCTGGAATATCCAGGTTACCGAAAGTGCTGACGGGGGTGCCAGGTTCGAAATATCCGGTGTTGAATCGGTAAACAAGTGATATTTGAATAACTTCACCTGACGATCGCTAGATGTCCTCCTCAACATCAGTTTTTGAAATAATTTCGTGCTGCATTCGCGCCATGAATTACGCACGTGTGATTTCTCGGAGTATCGAGACGTCCATCAGAAATCGTGATCCGAACGTGACACTCTCATTGTCTTCCGTGATTCCCGACCGAATCGAATTCGTTCACCAACAGTGGGGCGATCACGCCCAGCCCGATGAGCACCGCGAGCCCGGCCTCGCTCGGCAGGTCGGTCCACCGCATGAGGCCGAAACTCGCGGCGATCGCGAGGAGGCCGAAGCCCGCGATGATCGTGTTCTCCCGGGACGGCATGCTATTTTCCCCAGAATGGGTCTTTCTTCCGTCGCTTTTCGAGAAACATCGCCAGGGCCTCGCGTTCGTCGGCCGGGAGATCCTCGCGAAGCTCCTGCTCGAGCACCTTGGCGTGGTTCTCCGGCACGTCGACCCAGAGGACGTCCTCCTCGTCGATTCCGCGGCCCACCGTCGGCCCCTCGATGGAGACCGCAGCCCGCTCGCCGGCCCGCAACTTCTCGACCTCCTCGCCCTCGTCCTGGATCGTCTTCAACACGCCCACGCGCTCGAAGTCGCCGTTCTCGAGAAAGCCGACGGGGACGTTCCGGCCCAGGGTCCCCGTCGCGACCTCCACCCCGACCACCGCCGGCCCCGACTGGCGGAAGACGTGATCCCGGAGAATCCGGAACCGGGCCGGACGGATGACGTTCTCGAAGACGGCCTCGCGCTGGCGCTCGCGGATCCCCTCGACGAATTCCTCGTAGTCCTCGATGAGCTGGTAGATGACGTCGTCCTCGAAGAGCTGCACGCCCGACTCGGCGGCCAGCTCGGCGGCGTCGTCGTGTACGTCCACGTTGAACCCCAGGATGGCCTGATGGGTGCCCTCCTCGGCCGTGGAGGCGACGCTCACGTCCCGCGGGGCGACGTCGCCGACCTCGGCCCGCAGGATCGGAATCTCGGCCTCGCGAAGCGAGTTGGCGATGGCCTCGAGACTCCCCAGGGTGTCGGCCTTGACGACGATTCCGTCGTCGTCGGTTTCGACGGCCACCTCGGCCAACTCCTCCTCGACCGCCTCGAGGACGGTCTCGGTCTCGCGGTCGCCGACGACCCGGACCGGGGCGCCCGACATGGCGTCCTTGAGGTCCGGCGCGGCGATCTTCAGGCCCATCGCCGCGGAGACCGACTCGACCCGCTCGAACCGCTTCTCCGTGCGGATCTCCGCGAGGTTCCGCGGCTGGAGCAGCGCCCTCACGGTGGTGACGATCGGCCCCTGTGTCCCACCGACGACGATGGTATCGCCCTCCTCGATCGTGCCGTCATAGAGGATCACGTCGAGGGTCGAGCCGAATCCACGCTCCTCGGTGACCTCGAGGACGGTTCCCGCCCCCGGGCCCGCGATGTCGATCTCCATCTCCTCACTCATGTAGCGCTGGGCAAGCCCCATGAGGACCGCGAGCAGATCCGGGATCCCCTCGCCGGTCTCCGCGCTCACGGGGATCACGCCGACGTTCTGCTGGAAGTCGGAGACCCGCCAGTAGAAGTCCGCGGAGAAGCCCGCATCCGAGAGGTCCCCGATGATCTCATAGAGGTACTCGTCGAGGGTCGACCGGACCCGGTCGCTCTGGGCGTCGTAACTGGCCTTGCTCGGGGAGTCCGGGTTCGGATTCCACCCCGGAATCGTGTCGATCTTGTTCGCGGCGACGACGAACGGCGTCTCGCTGTCCCGCAGGATCGAGACGGCCTCGTGGGTCTGGGGCTGGAATCCGTCGCTCACGTCGACCACGAGGATCGCGATGTCCGCGAGCGCCCCGCCTCGGGCCCGAAGCGTCGTGAAGGCGTGATGGCCGGGCGTGTCGATGAAGAGCAGGCCCGGCAGGTCGAACTCAGTCGGATCGACCAGGTCCCCCGCGATGGTCGAGACGACGTCGAGGGGGACCGCTGTCGCCCCGATGTGCTGGGTGATGGCCCCGGATTCCCCTTCGCTCACGGCCGAGCCCCGAACCGTGTCGAGGAGACTCGTCTTGCCGTGGTCGACGTGGCCCAGCACGGCCACGATGGGGGTGCGAAACGTGTCGGCGTGATTTGACTCGGAATCGGACATAGAACTCTCCGAGAAACTCGGTACGTCGACTAACCCGTCGCCGAAAGTTAACTCCATCGTCACGGGGCCGAAGTGCCCCCGACTGGGGGTGTCGCCAGCCGGGAACCCCGGCGGGTCGGCCCACGGCATTTAAGGTCGCGGGTCGAGTCCCCTCGGGTATGGCCGATATGCTCGCAGAAACCCTCTCGGGGAAGTCGGTGATGGGGGCCGACGGCACCGAACTCGGGGAGCTTTACAACGTCACGATGGATCTGGAGACCGGGCGACTCGAACATCTGCTCGTTTCGCCACTCGAGGAGGGATCGGCGCAGGTCGACTTCCCGACGGACGAGGGCGGTCGCTTCGAAATCCCGGTCTCCCGGGTGCAGGCGGTCAAGGACTACATCGTCGTCGAGCGGTAGATGTACGTGCTCGACGCGTCGGCGTTCATCGAGGAGTTCGAGACGGAGGAACCGGTCGCGACGATCCCCGCCGTCCGCGAGGAACTCAGGGACGGCGCGGGCTATCGCTACGACGCCATGGAGGGGGCCGGGATGCACGTTCACATTCCGGACGCCGACATCCTCGACCGCGTTCGTCGCGTTGCGAACTCGACCGGGGACCTCGACGTGCTCTCCGGGACCGACCTCCGGTTGCTCGCGGCGGCGTCCGAACTCGATGGGACCCTGGTGACCGATGATTACGCCATGCAGAACGTCGCGGACGCGCTCGAACTGACGACGAAGGGCATCGCCCAGGACGGTATCACCGAGCGGCGGGACTGGCACTTCCAGTGTCAGGGCTGTGGTCGGGAATTCGAGGAATACCACGATCGGTGTCCGATCTGTGGCTCCGATCTGGCCCGGAAGAACCCGAGTTGATCGGCCGGGATGGGCCGAGACCGCCGGGTATCGGGCCGGCGGATCACAGGCCCCCTGACGTGACCAGCAGGTAGGCGAAGACGAACTGCACCGCGTTGTAGGTCCCATGGACCAGTGCCGGCACGACCACGTTTTCCGTACGCTCGTAGACGATCCCCAGCACCAGCGAGATGACGAACAGCTGGAGCAGGGTTCCGAATATCGCCGAAGGAGGGCCGGTCGCATAGGCCGGCAGGTGGATCGCGGTGAAGACGAGGGTCCCCACGAGCACCGCTGACGGCCGGGAGAACCCGTCGTAGAGGTGCTTCTGGACGATGTTCCGCGAGAGGAGCTCCTCGCCCGGCCCGATGGCGAGCCAGGACAGCGGAACGAAGACGAGCAGGATCATCGGCGCCTCCCGCGCCTCTTCGACCAGTCCGTGTTCGGCCGAGGGGATGCCAAGTAGCCCGGTGAGGACGCCCAGTCCGCCGAGGAGGCCGAACATCCCGATCGTTCCCCCGATCACGTAGAGCCACCCCCGCCTCGTCGGCATCGCCACGTCGATGAAGGACCAGTCGCGGTCGGTCAGCACGAGGTACCCGATGGCGACGACGCCGAGTCCGAGGCTGAACGCGACGGTTCCGACTCCGCTACTCACGACCGTTCCGCGGCCGGCGACCACGAGGGAGGCTCCGATCGAGAACAGGAATCCGACGAGCAGTCCCGTGAGACCGATGAATAGGGCGTCGGCAGCGTAGCGGCCCCGCACGAGTACGGCCCGGCGATCCTGCCCCAGGTAGTCGCCGGTCGCCACGCCAAGAGCGAGGAGGCCGACGACGAAGGCGACCGGAACTCCCACCCCGACTCCCTTCCCTGCCGACGGGTGGAGGACTGCGACGCTCGCCGCTGCCAGCAGACCGCCCGATCCGATCCCGGCGAGGACGGTCGATCGCCGGTCCGCGAGGCCGTACCGGCGGAGGGTGAAACCTCCGAACGCGATCAGGCCGAACACCACCCCGGGAACGCTCTCGACCGGACCGATGGCGACCGGATCGATCCACCGCAGAAAGCCGGTTGCAACCCCGACTCCGGCCAGGACGAACCCGAGTGAGGGGGCGAACCGATCGTCGGTCCCGGTCATCCGGTTTCACCGTCCATTCCCGCGATCCGATTCATGCAGCCCCACCTCCATTCGCTCCGCCGTCGTCGATCACGAGGTCGTCGTTGGCTTCGAGGGTCCGCTCCCCCTTGAGGAGTTCCCTGGCGGTCTCCTTCCCCCACTCCACGGCGGGCTGGGTGAACGTCTCGACGCCGGCCAGCTCGCCGGCCATGATGCAGGCCGCCTCCATCGTGTAGAGCAGCTCCCCGATGCCCGCGGCGTCGAGCGAATCGATCTCGATCCGGACGGTGGGAACCCTGGATTTCCGGAGGCTCGCCTCGGTCGCCTCGAACTCCGCATCGATTAGTTCCCGGAGGTCGGCCCCGCCGAGATAGGAGAGCTCCTCGTGATCGGCTTCGGGGATGGGAACGGACTGGCGCTTTGTGGGACGCACGAGGGTCACCACCTTGTCCGTCGGGCCGGCCCGGTAGAGCTGGAGCTGTGAGTGCTGGTCGGTCGCCCCGAGCGCGCGGGCCGGGGTCTGGCCCCGCCCGTCCTTACCGAGGCTCTCGGCCCAGAGCTGAGCGAACCACTCCGCGAACGGCTCGAGGCCCTCGGCGTAGGGCATCATCGCGGCGACTGTTGCGCCTCGCTCCTCGAGGGCGTGCATCGTTGCGCCGTAGGCGTAGGCCGGTGACTCGAAGAGCGAGACCGAAAGCGAATCGGCCGCGCGGGTTCCCCCGGCGAGGATCGCCTCGAGGTCCAGCCCCTCGAAGGCGGCCGCCGCGAGACCCACCGCCGACAGCGCCGAAAACCGGCCGGGGACGCCCTTCGGCACCGAGAGGACGGGAAGCCCGTGGTGCTCGGCGAGCGAGCGAAGCGGTCCCGAGTCCCCGGTCGTGACGACGGTCCGCTCGGTCCAGTCCACCCCCGCCCCCGCCATGGCGTCCCGGATCACGAGGAAGTTCGCGAGCGTCTCCGCGGTCGTTCCCGACCGGGAGACGACGTTCATCGCCACCGTCGAGAGGTCCAGTTCCTCGAGGAGGGAGGCGGTCGCAGCCGGGTCGACGTTGTCGAGAAAGCGGGTGTCGCCGTCGCCGTCGAGCGCCCCCGTGATCGTCGCCGCTCCCAGGGCGCTCCCGCCGATGCCGACGGTCAGAAACGTCTCGGCCGGACGAACCTCGTCGACGGCCGTCTCGATCCGGTCCGGATCGGTCCGTTCCGGGAGATTCAGGGCCGCGTAGCCGTGTTCGTCCCGTCGGCGTCCGGCCGCAATTCGCTCGGCGGCGGTTGCCACGCGCCCCTCGAGGGTCTCGAGATCCGACCGGGAGACCCCGATCGGTCCGTGCTCGGCGAGGGCGTATCCGAGATGGAGTCGCATACCTGCAGTGTGGTCCGGGGACCTAAGTCGTTTTCCGGTTCGGCGGCGGGTTTTTACGAGGCCGATTCCCCGATCAGAGCCCTCCGAAACTGGCGGCGACGTCCCGCTCTTCCACCCCGGCCCAGCCCTGCCCCAGCAGCCCCACGATGACTGCCCCGACCCCGTCGAACAGGAGATCGAGGACGCTGTCCTGCAGGCCGTACTGGACGAGCAAGGGCTGCTGGCCGATCGATCTCAGGAGCATCCGGCCGAGGAACTCCACGAGTTCCCACGCCACCCCCGCGGCCATCGTGAACAGGACCACGTAGAGAAAGAGGAAATCGCCGGGCAACGAGATGCTCGCGGAGTGTTCGTCGAGTGCCCGGGCCAGCGCGTATCCCACGCTGGCCAGAAGCGCCGCCGAGAGGGTGTGCGTGAGGTGGTCCCACCACCAGACCGTCTCGTAGGACCCGGCCATTCCGAGGGTGTGAAGGAGCACGGCGATTCCGATCCAGAGCGCGAGCGGTCGGCCGACGGAGATCGACGCCATCCGAGAGAGCGCCCAGGGAAGCAGCGTCGTCGCCAGGCCGAGCAATCCGTTGACCACGAGGACACCATTGCCCGCGAGGAGTCCCCACGCCACGATGACCCCAATGAGGAACCGAATGCCACGAAGCACGGTCGTGCTGAGGGGTGCCACGGTGGCCATTGTACCGGGTCGGTCATAAGCCCAAACTTTTGACCTTTCTGTGACGACAATTATAAGGCCACAGGTCCAGTATCCCCTCCAACGATGATGGCCACCACCCACGCCCTCGTGGGGATTGCGATCGCGGCCGGCGCGTCGCTGGTCGTCCCCGAAATCACCGTCATCGGGGTGTTCGCGGCTGCAGCCGGCGGGATCTTCCCCGATCTCGATCTCTACGCGGGTCACCGGGAGACACTCCACTTCCCGATCTATTACGCGTGGCTGGCCGCGCCCGCCGTCCTGTTGGCCGCCCTTCTCGCGATGCCGATCGGGTGGGCGGTTGCGCTCTTCGTCGTTGCCGCTGGGGCCCACTCGGTTATGGACGCGGCCGGCGGGGGCCTCGAACTGCGTCCCTGGCGGGGCACCTCCGACCGGGCCGTCTACAGCCACTATCACGGGCGGTGGCTCCGCCCCCGTCGGATCGTGCCCTACGACGGTGCCCCCGAGGACCTCGTGCTGGGTGGGCTGGTCGCCATTCCCGGGTTGCTCGTCTTCGACGGGGTGCTCGCCCGGGTGATCCTCGTGTTGCTGGGACTTTCGGCACTCTACACGCTCGTCCGCAAGCCCATGGTCTCGGTCGCGGAGTGGCTCTTCGAGCGGGTTCCCGGATCGGTCAGGTCCTGGCTCCCCGAGCGCTTTCTCGAGGAGAGCGTCGGCGCAGATACGAAGTCTTAACCACCGCGCCGCCTCAGAGCCCGATATGCCGCAGTTCGAGGTCCCGGAGGTCGATTACAGCCGGTACTCGAACCGCCAGCTTCTTTCGATCCCGCTGGCGGTGCTTCTCGTTGCCCTCCTGATCGTCGGTGGGATGTGGGTGATGACCGGTTCGCCGGCCGACCTGGGTGTTGAATTCACGGGTGGATCGGAACTGACCGTGGAGACCAGTCTGTCCTCGTCGGAACTCGCCGCACAGTTCGAGGAACCCGTCGTGTCCGTCCAGGGAATCGAGGGCGGGAACAACTACATCGTGACCTTCGAAACGGCCAACGTTGAAGCAGTTCGCGACACTGCAGAGGCCCACGAGTCGATAACCGTGCTGGGGAGCGGGGAGACCGATCCGGTCTTCAGTGACGAGAACAAGAAGTGGGCCATCATCGGGCTGGCCATCGCGTTCACGGGGATGAGCATCGTCGCCTTCGCCCTTTTCAGGACCCTCGTCCCGAGCCTGGCGATCGTCGTTTCGGCGTTCTCTGACATGCTCGTTCCCATCGCAGTGTTCGACCTCCTCGGGTTGAAGGTGACCCTGGGGACCGTCGCCGCCCTCCTGATGCTCATCGGGTACTCCGTGGACTCCGACATCCTGTTGACCAATCACGTGCTTCGGCGCTCCGGTGGCTTTTATGAGTCGACCGTCCGGGCGATGGAGACCGGTGTCACGATGACAGTCACCTCTATCGCGGCGATGGCCGTCATGGCGGTCGCCGCAACCTTCTTCGGGATCGAACTCATGGCCTCGATCGGGCTGATTCTCGTCATCGGTCTGAGTATGGACCTGGTCAATACCTACATGTTCAACATCGCCCTGCTTCGCTGGTACAAGTACGAGGGGGTGGCGCG
The DNA here is from genome assembly GCA_042216015.1 of Halodesulfurarchaeum sp. Taxonomy (GTDB): domain Archaea; phylum Halobacteriota; class Halobacteria; order Halobacteriales; family Halobacteriaceae; genus Halodesulfurarchaeum. The sequence continues at coordinate 36,425 of JBDGUI010000013.1, forward strand.
ATGAACGTTCGCGAGAACTGGCGACTCGTTCTGCTCGCCGTGTTGATCGTGCTGAGTGGGGTCGCGCTGTTCGTGCCGGGCGCCCCGGCCGGGGCCGTCGAGAGCGAGGCCGGGAATCAGTCAGCGGGAGTGACGAACCTCCAGTACGGAATCCAGCTGGACGGCGGCACCAAGATCCGGGTTCCGCCGGTCGGGATCACCGCCGAGGGGGTGGCGGTGCCGGCAGACCAGGAGACCCCACTCGCCCAGTCGATCGCCCAGCGCCTTGGCATCGACACGATCGACGTTCGGGTGGCAAGCGAGACGAGCACCGTGGAGGTGTTCAGCAAGAACGTGACCCACTCGGAGCTCCGCACGGCGCTGGAGGCGAAGGGATACGATCCATCGGAGATCCGAGAGGGCGTCACCACGCACACGATGAACGCCCTGGTCGAGCGCGTCGAGGAGAAGCTGAGCAAGTCCGCATTGAGCGGGGGCTCAGTCCAGAAGATGACGCTCGGTGGCCGACAGATCATCAGCATCACGGCCCCCGATCGGGACCGCGAGGAACTCGTGAGCATCCTCGAGGAGCGAGGGGTGGTCAGGATCTACGCCGTGACTCGGGCCGAGAACGGGACGTATGTCCACACGCAGGTCCTGAGCCAGGACGACTTCGCCAGCGTCGGGAATGCCGGGACGAATCAGAACGGCAAGCCTGGCGTGGAGGTGACGATCGAAGGCGCCGTCGCCGAAACCTTCTCGAACCGGATGGCCGAGCTGGGCTTCGGCGACGGGTCGACGTGTACCGTCGACGCGGCGGCACACGACTCCATCGAGACGATCGAGGGCCAGTGCATGGTGACCACGCTCAACGGCAACCCGGTCTTCGTGGGCGGGGTCGAACCCAGCCTCGGGCAGGAGTTCGCGAGCGGGGACTTCGCCAAGAGCCCGACCTTCACCATGACGACCACCTCGATGAAGCAGGCCCGAAACCTCGAGTTGAGTCTCAAGGCCGGACGGTTGCCCGCACCCCTCGACTTCGAGCAGGCCGATAGCCTCTCGGTGTCGCCGGCGCTCGCCGAGCAGTTCAAAACCAACTCGCTGATCGTCGGGATACTCGCGGTCATCGCGGTGAGCTTCGTGGTCTACTGGCGCTATCGCCGGCCGGAGATCGCTGCGCCGATGGTCGTCACGGCACTCTCGGAGGTGTTTCTCCTGCTCGGGTTCGTCTCCTTCGTGCAGTACCCGCTCAACCTCTCTCACATCGCCGGGTTCATTGCGGTCATCGGGACCGGGGTCGACGACCTGGTCATCATCGCCGACGAGATCCTCCAGCAGGGGGACGTGGCCACCGGGCGGGTCTTCCAGAGTCGCTTCCGGAAGGCCTTCTGGGTGATCGGCGGGGCCGCGGCGACGACGATCGTCGCGATGAGCCCGCTGACGGTGCTCTCCCTGGGCGACCTCTCCGGCTTCGCGATCATCACCATCGTGGGGGTCCTCATTGGGGTCTTCATCACCCGACCGGCCTACGGGGACATCCTGCGAAACCTGATGCTCGTCCGAGGGGACTGACGGCTCAGAACGCGCCCAGATCGGACTGGGCGGCCGCCGCGAGAACGTCGGCACTCGTTTGCCACGACCGACGAGCACACGGGGGCAACTCGCCGTGCTGCTCGACGTACTCCTCGAGAAAGTGACGTGTCCGTTCGTCCCCGGGATAGCCGCTCCCGATGGGAGGGTCGTAGCGCTCCCCGAGCGCGGCGATGTGGTCGTCACGGGTGACCTTGGCCACGACGCTTGCGGCACTCACCAGTGGGTGGTGCTCGTCGGCCCGGTGTTCGGCCCGGATCGTGAGGTCGGCGTCCACTTGCCCTGCCACCCGCCGGCCGAACCGATCGGCGTTCACGTCGGCAGCGTCGACGGTGCCGGACTCGCCCGCCACGTCGACTGCCTCGAGTGCGCGGGCGTGGGCCTCGACGGTGAGTTCGTTCATGTCAGTTGTGGGGTCGTCGATCCGGGCCACCGGAACCTCCGCGAGTCCGATCGAGACTGCGGGGTCCTCACGGAGTCGGTCTGCCAGTTCCTCGCGTCGCTCGGGGGTGAGGGTCTTCGAGTCGGCGATCTCCCCGGGGAGTTGCCCGGGGTCGGCGACGACGCTCGCGGCGAACATCGATCCGAGCACTGGGCCCTTTCCCGCCTCGTCGACGCCGAAGGGCATGGCCGAGTCATCGACGACCCCTCGGTTAGTCGTTTCGGGACCGGTCGGGGACAGTCCTCCGGGCCGGATCCATCGAACTCAGGCCGGCGGCTCCCGAAAGTACGCCTCGTCCTCGAAGGGCTCGTCCTCGCCCTCGACGGCCAGCACGTCGAGGGCGGTCACGTGGCAATCGACGCCGAGTTCGCCGGCGAGGCTGGGGGTGGTTCGGCCCGCGTCGGAACTCACGAGTTCCTTGACGTAGAGCCCTCCTTCGCCGTGGATCTCGACGGTGGCCTCGGTCGGCGACTCGAGGGTCCCCGAGATGGCATAGACCTCGCGGGTCCGGACCTTCGAGGCGCGCCGGTGGTCGACCCGGCTCGGGGTCTCCTGTTCGATGGTGGCACCGTCGAGCGCCACGAGGGCCTCCTCGAAGGCCGTCTCTTCGATCGGTTCCTCGAAACTCACCTGTGCCCGGTAGGTCTTCGAGGCGGGGAGTTCCTTCACGCGCTCGACGCTCTCGTATGTCGCGAGGCGCAAGCCCTCGACCTCGACTTTCCCGTCGGCGAAGTCGTTGACGCGCTCTTCGAGCGTCTCGACGTCGGGGAATCGGTCTCTGGGCGCCTCGACCTCCACGACGAAGGGGCGGCCGGTCCCGAGCATTTTCGCGTCGATGTCCTCGCGGCCGGCGCCGTGAAACGTCGAATCCGCGCCGTCCATGGCCGCTTCGATGGGTGGGGCGGTCAACTGCTCGACGGACTCGGGGTACTGGTACCCGGTTCCGTCACAGTAGACACACGGTTCGCCCGACCGGGTGCCCGAGCCGCCACACTCCCGGCAGGGCCACTCGGTCTGGGGGATGCCCCGTTCGAGTTTGCGGTAGCGGCCGTAGACGAACCCCGAGTTGATCGTCGCTTCGACCGTGTCCTCGGCGACATCGATCACCAACTGGACGTCCGGGCGCTCGAAGTCGGCGGTGGCGCCGGTGGCCTCGCCGATTCGCTTTCCCACCTCGCGATTCATCTCGGAGTTGAACCGCTCGCCCGCATCCTCGGATAGATCGGCCAGCTCGCGAAGCATGGTCTCGTTCTCCTCGATCAGCGGCGAGGGCCGGGTGCCGACCTGATAGGTCTCGAAGGCCACGTCGCCGATGGCCGCGACCGCCCGCTCGGCCCACTCGTCGAAGGTAGCGGTCTCCCCCTCACAGACCCAGCACTCCCCGGGCGCTTCGAAGGGCTCGTCCCTCTCCATCGCGACGGCGACCCGGAGCCCGCGGCCCCGCTTTGCGTTCGTCAGTCCGTGGCTCAGGTGGGCGAAGGGCCGGCCAAGGCAGGGGTCACAGAGCGGCCCGGTTTCGAGGACCGAGCCTGCGTCGGCGAGCAGCGTCATGGGGGAGTCTACCGAGCGGAGGGGTTCGTATGCTTCGGTCCGGACCCGTGGACATCGCCCACTGCATCGTGCCACCACCGTTCCTGTCGAAATGGATACTTCTTTGTGGCCCGCGGTCGGTGTCTCACCCGTATGGCCCTCCACGCAGTCGACGATTTATCGGACGCGTACCGGGCGACCCGGGCGTTCCTGCTCCCGCTCGAGTGGGGGCGCTGGCTCCGACTGGCGCTGCTCTCCCTGTTCGTCGCGGGGAGCAGCGGCGGCGGCGCCCCGACGGGTGGCTTCCAGGGACCCCTGGGCACGAGCCCCGATCTCACTCCCGGCGGCGGGACCGAGTTTGGCGGCACGATCGATCAGATCGGGGCGATGCTTTCGAACAACCTCTGGTTCATCCTGGGCGTCATCGGCGTTTTCTTCCTTCTGGGGTTGGTCCTCCAGTGGGTTTCAGCGACCTTCGAGTTCACCTTTCTCGAATCCCTCCGCACCGACGAGGTCCACGTCAGGGAATTCACGAGTGAATACACGGGGCTCGGGACGCGTCTCTTCGCCTTCCGGATCCTGTTTGGACTGGCCACGCTTCTGGTGTTCGGTGGACTCGCGCTGCTGGCCATCGGCCCGCTCCTGATGGGCATTTCACCCGCCGCCCCGCTCCTCTTGCTCGTGTTCCTGATCCCGGTCTCCTTCGTGCTGGGGATCGTTGCCGCGGTCGGCTACGTCTTCACCACGGCCTTCGTGGCACCCATCATGCTCCTCGAGGACAGGGGGGTGCTCTCGGCGTGGAAGCGCTTCTGGGGCGTGTTCAAATCGGCGTGGACGGACTTCCTCGTCTTCGTGCTCGTGGGACTGTTCCTCATGATCGCGATCGGGATCGTCGTGGGGATCGCGATGGCGGTGATCGGGGTGGGAATCGCCCTGCCGGTCTTCGTGGCGCTGCTCGCCGGTGGACCGCTTCTGGCCGCCCTCCTTGGAATTCCGGCAGCCGTTCTCGCCATCCTCGCGTGGGCGATGGTGCAGGTGCCGGTCCAGACGTACCTCCGACACTGGGCGCTCCTCGTGCTGGGTGACATCGAGCCCGAACTCGACCTGATTCCGGACCGTCGAGGGGCGGTGCGAGGCGAAACGACTTCCTGAGTGGCCGACGTGGTACGCCCATGCGCCGTTTCATCGTCCTCGGGCACACCGCCCCCACCGACCCGGATTTCAGCCTGGACGACCTCGCGGGCGGGGCCGGGCGGCTCGACGTCCTCGCGCGGTGTGTCAACTCGGCGTTCTTCCTCTCTCATGGCATTCGCGAGACGGTCCGGGTGTATCTGGTCCTCTCGGATGCGGTCACGATCCGCCTCGAGGGCGTGGAGCTCCGGTATATGAACCCCGACGAGCGCAACATCGCGGCGCTGCTTCGCCAGGCGCTGGAGGCCCGCGAGGAAGCCATCGGCCACAGCGAGGTCGAGTCCACCCCGGGGATCTACGTTTCGAATCGCGGCTTCGAGGACGTGCTCAGGGCCGCCGCCCGCGAGGGAGCGATCGTCCAGCTCCACGAGGACGGCGACCCGCTCTGGGAGGTCGAGCCGCCGGAGAACCCGGCGTTCGTGCTCTCGGACCATCAGGATTTCACTTCCGACGAGCAGGCCCTGCTGGAGGAACTCGCCACCCGGCGGGTTCGTGTGGGGCCGGAGGCCCTTCACGCGGATCACGTGATCTCGGTGGTGCACAATTATCTGGACACGGGCGGGTATTCCCGCTAACCCCAGTGTTTCGAAACGTTAAACCCGCACCATCACGTTGTCTCGCCTGCGGGCCGGTGGGGTAGCTTGGTATCCTTCGGCCTTCGGGTGGCCGTAACCGCGATTCAAATTCGCGCCGGCCCATTCTCCCACCGTTTTTACCGAGGAGCGGTGCATTTCCACTCATCGTGCAGGATTTGCCTCATCTCGTCGGTCGTCACTGCTCCGGACCACAATCGTACCACGATTGTTTTCCCAATCGTCGTTTCGGCGATGAGACTGCCGCCTCAGTCGGTCGAGGGAGTTCCTTTGCTTGACTCCGACTCTTCACAACTCCGATTCGGGCTCCGGGATTTGCCGCGTCGTCCCGATGATCCGGACCGGCTCCCCGTTCTCGGTGATGACGTCACCCTGCCCCTCGAGCCACACCTCGCCGGACGCCAGCTTGAGCGGGTACTGGACGTGGTAGGAGGTTCCCTCGTCGATGGCCCGCTCGAACGCCTCGACGACCTCGTCTCGATACTTGGCGGGCACCCGCTCGACGAAGTTCTCGAAGATCGGCTCGAGTTCGCTCGCGTCCACGTCGAAGAGGGCCTCGAAGGATGGATACCGGTCGACGGTATCCGTCTCGAGGTCCCACTCCCATGCGTAGGTGTTCGTGGCCTTCAGCGCGCTGATGAGCTTGTCCCGGACCGTCTCCAGCTCCTCGATCTGTGCTTCGAGTGCCGCGATCCGGTCGGTCGATTCCGGTGCCATGTGTGAACGGTATGCACGCCAGCACCATCGAGTTTTCGTCGGTCACCGGTTCACGCGGCTCGGCGGGTTCGAAACCGACTCCGCAGCCGCGACGGGGCGAGTCCCGCGGGGACACGACACGTTTCAGGCTCCGCCTTTGTATGCCGGGACATGACACGGCCCACGGACCGGAACCGTCTGAACGAGGCGGCGAGTCCCTACCTCCAGCAACACGCCGAGAACCCGGTCCACTGGCAACCGTGGGACGAGACGGCCCTCGCTGCGGCCCGCGAGCTGGACCGGCCGATCTTTCTCAGTGTGGGGTACTCCTCCTGTCTCTGGTGTCACCTCATGGCCGAGGAATCCTTCGAGGACCCGGCCATCGCCGAGCGCCTGAATCGCGATTTCGTCCCGATCAAGGTCGACCGGGAGGAGCGCCCCGACGTCGACAGCATCTACATGACCGTCTGCCGGCTGGTGACCCGTGGTGGCTGTGGCTGGCCGCTCTCGGTGTGGCTCACGCCGGATCGTCACCCATTCTTCGTCGGCACGTACTACCCGCCGTCGGAAGCACACGGCCGTCCGGCCTTCGGAGACCTGCTCGATGGCATCGCCGATTCCTGGGAGACGGATCGACGGGAACTCGAGGAGCGGGGTGAGGCGTGGCTCGCCGCGGCCCGCGACGAATTGGAATCCGTGCCGATCCCGGGGAATTCCGAGCCGGAAACGGCGGCCGATTCGACCGACCTGCTCGCGGCCGCCGGCGATCAGTTCTGCCAGACTGCCGACCGGACTCACGGGGGATTCGGCACGGGCCAGAAGTTCCCGCACGTCGACCGCCTGCTCGTGCTGGCTCGTCTCGCCCGGCGAACCGACCGGATGGAGTACGAGTCGGTCCTCTCGGAGTCGCTCTCAGCGATGGCGACCGGCGGCCTCCGCGACCAGCTCGGGGGCGGCTTCCACCGCTACTGCGTGGATCGGGACTGGACGGTTCCCCACTTCGAGAAGATGCTCTATGACAACGCCCTGATCCCGCGGGCGTTCCTCGCCGGCCACGCACTCACCGGAAAGGACTCATTTGCGATGGTCGCCGAGGAGACGTTCGATTTCCTCAAGCGGGAGTTGACCCATCCTGACGGCGGCTTCTACAGCACGCTCGACGCGAGGAGCCCGCCGAAAGACAAAGACGTCACGGAGGAGGCCGTCGAAGGCGCCTATTACACCTGGACGCCGAGTGCGGTTCGCTCGGCGATGGAAACCACCGCGGCTGGGGACAGCAGGTTCGATCCCGACTGGCTCGCGACGCTCTTTCGGGAGCGGTTCGGCGTGACCAAGACGGGGAACTTCGAGGACGAGACGGTTCTTACGCAGTCACGGCCGATCGACGAATTGGCCGCCGAATTCGACCGTCGCCCTGTCGAAATCGAAGCGGCTCTGGAGGCGGCCATCGACCGTGCCCGCCGTGCTCGCGAGAAACGGCCCCGCCCACCGCGGGACGAGAAGATCCTGGCCGACTGGAACGGCCTGTTGATCGGTTCGCTGGCCACCGGGTCGATCGTCCTGGATACGCCGGAGTTCGCCGAGCGAGCGACCGCGGCCCTTGAGTTCGTCCGCGAGCATCACTGGGACGGCACTCGGCTCGCCCATCGGTACCGGGACGGCGATCGCCTCGAGGTGGACTACCTGGCGGATTACGCGTTCCTCGCCCGCGGCGCCCTCAAACTCCACGGTGTGACGGGTAATCTCGCCCCGCTCGCATTCGCGCTCGATCTGGGCCGAGCGATGCGAACCCGGTTCTGGGATCCGGAACAGGAGACGCTCTTTTTCACCACGGAGGGGGCGGACGGCCTTCCGATTCGTCCGACTGGCGCCCAGGACGAGTCCACGCCGTCGAGTACGGGCGTCGCCGTCGAGGCCCTCGCCGCCCTGCACCACTTCGATCCGGGGGCCGGGTTCGAATCGATGGCCGACAGCATCCTGCGCTCCCACCGCGAGCAACTGGCCTCGAGCCCGGACCGCTTTGTGACCCTCGCGATGGCCGCCGATACCCTCGAGCAGGGGCACCTCGAAGTCACGATCGCCGCGGACTCGATCCCGTCAGACTGGCGAACCGCACTCGGGAACGTCGCCCAGCCGAACCTGTTGCTCACCAGACGACCCCCCGACGAACGGACGCTCGGCCGGTGGCTCGATGTGCTCGCGCTCGAGTCGGTCCCGCCAATCTGGGAGGGCCGGGCCGCGCGTGGCGAGCCAACGGCCTTCGTTTGCCGTCGGAGCTGTTCGCCCCCGGTGACGGACCTCGCCGACCTCCAGGATTGGCTCGCGGAGTTCGCCGTGGACGGGGTCCGTTGAGGCCCCGTTCCAATCGAACCGAATGGTTGGCGCACACGACGACGTTAAACTGCCCGACCCCAAACAAACGCGCAATGCCGCCGGAGACCTCCGAGGAGTTGCCCTCGCCCGAGGCCCTCCAGTCGGTCTTCCGGGTCTACGAGGTGACGCAGGACGGCGAGGGCGTCCACTACTACGGCGATCCCCTCGTGAACCAGCAACAACTCCTCGAGGCCGTCTGGCCGCAGTTCCGCGAGGCCGGCTATGAGGTGTCCCTAAGGCGTCGGCTGGGCGAGTTCGTGCTCGTGGCCAAGCCCCGCGAGACCGGCGAGGACGGCATTCCGTGGACGAACATCGGGTTGGCCCTCTTGACCGTCCTCTCGACGCTCTACGTGGGGACGAGGTGGTACTACGTTCAGGACCCCCTCTCGCTGGAACTGCTCGATGCCGTGCCGTTCACGCTCGCCGTGATGGGAGTCCTCGGCACCCACGAACTCGGCCACTACGTCATGAGCCGCCATCACGACGTCCCGGCGTCGCTTCCCTATTTCATCCCGTTCCCCTCGGTCATCGGGACGATGGGGGCGGTGATCCGCATCCGCGGCCGGATCCCGGACCGCCGGGCGCTCTTCGACATCGGCGTGGCCGGACCGCTCGCCGGGCTCGTCGCGACGGTGATCGTCACCGCGATCGGACTCTCGCTCCCGCCGGTGTCGGTCCCGGACTGGATCTTCGCCGCCGGATCGACGGTGGAGATACAGTTCAACTACCCGCCGCTTTTGACGGGCATCGCCTATCTGCTCGGCGAACCGCTCTCCTATGCCGACCCGCGGCTCGTCGTGAATCCGGTCGTGATCGGCGGCTGGGTCGGGATGTTCATCACGTTCCTGAACCTGATCCCGGTCGGCCAACTCGACGGCGGCCACATCCTCCGGGCGATCGTCGGACCCGCCCAGGAGCGGGTTGCGCCGCTGATTCCGATCGCCCTGTTCTCCCTCGCCGCGGGGCTCTATCTGTTCACGGACGCGGGCCAGATGGTCGGGGTCTGGGTCCTCTGGGGGTTCATGGCGATGATCGCGACCTACATCGGGAGCGCGGCGCCGATCGCGGAGGAGCGACTCGATCCCCGGCGGAAGGCACTCGGCGTCCTGACCTTTCTGCTCGGGTTGCTCTGTTTCACGCCGATCCCGATCGAAATCATCGGCCTGTAGTCGATCAGGTCCTCCCGTGGGTGTAGCCCTCATTCGCGAGTGGCTCCCCGTCCAGTTCGATCCCCGCCTCCGCCGGTTCGACCGTCCCGAGCACGGAGAGCGGGACCGACAGCCGCTCTCGAACCGTCTCGACCCGCTCCTCGGGGAGCGTACAGACGAGTTCGAAATCGCCGCCGTGGGTGATGGCCGCCTCGAGCGGATCCGTTCCAACCCCGAGGTAGGTGTCGAGGTCCTCGGCGATCGGAATCGCCGACCCGTCGATGGCAACCCCGACCCCACTCGCGGCAGCGAGTTGGTGAAGCGAGCGTGCCAGGCCGTCGCTCGAATCGATCATCGCGGTGGCGTCCGGGCCGAGTGCTCGACCGGCGGCGACCCGGGGCGTGAACTGGAACAGGTCGTTTCCTCCGTCGATCGCTCCCGCCTCGAAGGCCCGAATCCCCGCGGCAGCGCGTCCGAGGGTCCCGGTGACACAGACGACCTCGCCCGGACTGGCCCCGTCGCGGGTGACCGGATCCGTCGCTCGACCGATCGCCGCCGTCGCGACCGTGAACTCCCGATGGGTGTCCAGGTCGCCGCCGACGTAGCTCGCACCGACGGCCTCCGAGACGGCGCTGGCACCCTCGAGGAACGGCTCGAGGTCCTTCGCGTCGAATTCCGGGACTCCGACGGCCGCGACGGTCGCGGTCGCCTCCGCCCCCATCGCGGCGACGTCGGAGAGCGAGACGCCGATGGACCGCCAGCCGGCGGTGTATCGGCTCGTTCCCGGGGGGAAATCCGTCGTCTCGTGGAGCATGTCGATGGTGAGGACCGTCTCGTCGAGGATGGCCGCGTCGTCACCCTCACCGGCGATGAAATCCGTGACCAGTGAGAGCGCCCCGTGCTCGTCCATGTCACTCACTTGCCCGGCGGGAAAAAAAGCCGTCCGGTCCGGGGGACAGAACCGCCGTCGAACGCCTAACGAATGGTTTAAACGGCGGCATCGAGAATCCGCGGGCATGGCAACTCTCTACGACGCCCCTGCGGACGAGCTCATCGCGGCGCTCGCCGAGGAGCTCGCCGAGCGACTCGAGGAGCCCGACTGGGCCACGTACACGAAGACCGGCGCGAGCCGGGAACTCCCCCCCGAACAGGAGGACTTCTGGGCCACCCGCACCGCGAGTGTCCTTCGAAAAGTGGCGATGAACGCCCCGATCGGCGTGGAGCGCCTCTCGACGGCCTACGGTGGCACGAAGGACGGCTCGAACCGCTACGAGGTCGCGCCGAGCAAGCGCAGCGACGGCTCACAGAAGATCCTCCGCGAGATTCTCCAGGACCTCGAGGAGGAGGGCCTGATCATGACTCGCGACGGTGAAGGCCGGGACATCACGCCCGAGGGCCAACAGCTCCTCGACGAGACCGCCGGCGAGGTCATCGAGGCGCTCGACGATCCGGCTCTCGAGCGCTACGCCTAATTTTCGACTGCCGCTTTTTCGACCGCTGGGTTCGGTTTCATCGCACCAGCCGAAGGTTTATCAGCAAAAACCGGGCCAGTCCGGTTCATGCCCTAACCCGACGCCCGGATCGGTTCGCGGGAGTGCGACGACCCGATTCGGCACGATTCAGTCGCCTGTTCGCCCCGTCTCGTCCCGTTCGCCGACCGAACCCGATCAGGTGCCCTGCTGCCAGCTGTCCATGTACTCCTGCTGGGTCGGAGTGAGCTCGTCGATCGCGATGTCCTCGGCCTCGAGCTTGATCTCTGCGACCTCCCGGTCGAGTTCGTCGGGGACCTCGTGGACACCGGCAGCGTAGTCCTCGCCGTTCGTGACGAGTTCGCGGACACAGACGGCCTGGATGCCGAAGCTCTGGTCCATGACCTCGACGGGATGGCCGAGCGAGACCGGGCTCGCCAGGTTCACCAGCCGTCCCTCGGCGAGTACGTTGATCCGGCGTCCGTCCCGCAGTTCGTACTCCCGGATGCCGTCACGGACTTCGGACTCCGCCACGGCGAGTTCGGACAGACCCTCGAGGTCGATCTCGACGTCGAAGTGGCCGGCGTTTGCCAGCACCACGCCGTCTTGCATCCGCTCGACGTGCTCGGGTGTGATTATGTCCCGGTTGCCGGTGGTGGTGATGAAGACGTCACCCTTTTCGGCAGCGTCGGCCATCGGCAGGACCTCGTAGCCCTCCATGTGGGCCTCGAGGGCTCTGCGGGGATCGATCTCGGTGACGACGACCGAGGCGTTCTGGCCCGAGGCCTTCCGGGCGACGCCGCGACCACACTGGCCGAAGCCCGCGACCACGACGGTCTTTCCGGCCCAGGAGAGGTTCGTCGTCATCGCGATGCTCGAGAGGGAAGCCTCCCCCGTGCCGTGGACGTTGTCGAAGAGCCGCTTCATCGGCGTGTCGTTCACGGCGAAGACCGGATACTCGAGCGCGCCGTCTTCGTCCATCGAGCGGAGCCGGTGGACGCCGGTGGTCGTCTCCTCCGAGCCGCCGACGATCGAGTCGATCAGCTCCGGGTGTTTCTCGTGGATGCGGAAGACCAGATCCCCGCCGTCGTCGACGGTGATGTCCGGCTCGTGGCCGATCACGGCCTCGATGGCGTCGTAGTAGCCCGTTTCGTCGACGCCCCGCTCGGCGTAGGAGGTGATTGCATCGTTCGCGTCGAGGGCCGCGCTCACGTCGTCGTGAGTCGAGAGCGGGTTGCAGCCAGTGATGGCGATCTCCGCCCCGCCGGCGGCGAGCGTTTCGACGAGCGCCGCGGTCTTGGCCTCGACGTGGAGGGCCATCCCGATGGTGTAGCCTGCAAAGGGTTGTTCGGCCTCGAAATCGGCTCGGAGGGACTGGACGATCGGCATGTGCTCGAACGCCCAGTCGATCTTCTTTCGGCCGTCGGCGACGGCCCCATCGACGTCGGAGAGTCGGTCACTGATCGGAGAAGCGGTCATGCCCGAACGGAGGGCCAGCGAGCTTTAATGGGTATCGGAGACGGTCAGGCGCGATCGGCCAGGTCGGCGGCCCGCGATCTGGCCGCCGCTCGGACGGCTTGCTCCTCGAGAACCCGCACCTTGCGGTCCGCCATGAGGACCGCTCCGTCCACCATCGTGTGGCGGACGTCCTCCCCGTGGGCGGCATACACGAGGTGAGAGACGTGCTCGTGGACCGGCGTCATGCGCGCCGCGCCGAAGTCGACAACGATCAGATCCGCGGCCGCACCAGGCTCGATGCGACCCCCGGGGAGCCCCAGCGCCCGGGAACCCCCCTCGGTCGCCATGCGGACGACGGCCTCGGCCGGCACGGCGCTGGCCTCGTCCGCTGCCAGCTTGCCCAAAAGCGCCGCATCGCGCATCTCCCCGACCATGTCGAGGTCATTGTTCGAGGCGGCCCCATCGGTTCCAAGCGCCAGCGGGACCCCCCGATCGAGCAATCGCTCGATTGGCGCCATGCCCGAGGCCAGCTTCATGTTCGAGGCCGGGCAGTGGACGACACTCGGCCCCTGATCGGCCAGAATGTCCACCTCCGTCCCGTCGACGTGGACGCCGTGTGCGAGGAAATCCTGGGCCTCGAGCAGGCCAAGCTCGACGGCGTATTCGAGCGGTCGCACACCCTCGCTCTCGACGATCGGTTCGACCTCGTCGGGTGTCTCGTTTGCATGGATGTGGAGCGGCACGTCGAGGTCCCGGGCGGCCGCGACCGTGTCGCGGAGGGCGTCCTCGCTGACGGTCGTGAGCGAGTGCGGGGAGAGCGCCGGCCGGATTCGGTCGTTCTCGCACTCGACCGTTCGGCGAGCGAAGTCGATCCCCTCCTGGACATCGGCTTCGGCTCCCTCCTCGTCCTTCCCGACGGTGACGATGCCGTGGGAGAGTCGAGCCCGGAGCCCGGCCCGCTCGACGCTCGCGAGGACCTCGTCCATGTGGAAGTACATGTCCGCGAAGGCGGTCGTCCCCGAGCGGATCATCTCGAGCAGCGCGAGGTCGGTGCCCGCCCGGACGTCCGCCGGTTCGAGGGCGGCCTCGGCCGGCCAGATGTCCTCTCGAAGCCACGCGTCGAGGGGCCTGTCGTCGGCGTAGCCGCGAAGGAGCGTCATCGCGGCGTGGGTGTGAGCGTTGACCAGCCCGGGCATGACGAGCCCGCCGGCCGCCGAGAGGGTCCGGTCTCCGGCGAGGTCCTGGCCGACGGCTCGAATCTCGCCGTCGTCCTCGTCAACGAGGACGTCCGCCCGCGAGACCGAGGCGTCGGGGTGGAGCACGTGCCCGTCGGTCACACTGATGGTCGACATGGCCGCGGGTTCGGGATGGGCGGCCCTGAATCTGCCGCTTGGTTGCCCCCTCGATGCCGACCGGCCCGATGGGGGACCGCATCGTCGTGGCTCGCGATGGAAACGCAAATACGCGAGCCCCCGCTACGTGGCGCCAATGCGTATCGCGATTCCGAACAAGGGGCGGCTCCACGACCCGGCCGTCGAACTCCTCGACCGGGCGGGTATCCACGTCGTCGACGGCGAGGACCGCCAGCTCTACGCCGACACGGTCGACCCGGACATCACGATCCTCTTCGCGCGGGCCGCGGACATCCCCGAGTACATCGCCGACGGCGCGGCCGACCTCGGCATCACCGGGTTCGACCAGGCCCAGGAGGCCGACAATGAGGCGGTCGTGTCGCTTCTCGATCTGGAGTTCGGGCAGTGCCGGATCGTCGTCGCGGCCCCGGAGGACGGTGAGATCACGGATATCGAGGATCTGGACGGCAAGACCGTCGCGACGGAGTTTCCCCACATCACGAAAAAACACTTCGCCGATGCCGGCGTCGACGCCGAGATCGTCGAGGTGTCGGGGGCGACGGAACTCACCCCGCATGTCGAGATGGCCGACGCCATCGTGGACATCACGAGCACGGGCACGACCCTGGCGGTCAACCGACTCGCGATCATCGACGAGGTTCTCGAGAGTTCGGCCCGCCTCTTCGCCCACGAGGACGTCGTGAACGACCGGAAGACCTCCGAGATCGACCGGGCGCTCGAATCGGTGCTCGCGGCGGAGGGCCGTCGCTACATCATGCTCAACGCGCCGAAGTCGAACCTCGAGAAGATCGAGGAGGTCATCCCCGGCATGGGTGGCCCGACGGTGATGGATATCGCCGGGACCGAACAGGTCGCAATTCACGCCGTCATCAGGGAGGACGAGGTCTTTCGGACGGTCACGCGGCTCAAGGCGGAAGGGGCGACCGACATCCTCGTCACCGAGATCGAGCGGCTGGTCGAGTAGACAGAATCGATCGACTCCGAATCGCTATTCGAGCAGACCGAGTTCCTCGAGGCGGGAGACGATCTTGTCGACGGCGTGTTCGGCGTCCTCGGGGCGCTTGCCACCGGTGATGACCAGCTTTCCGCTGCCGAAGAGGAGGGCGACGACCTCCGGCTCGTCGAGGCGGTAGACCAGCCCGGGGAACTGCTCGGGTTCGTACTCGATGTTCTCCAGTCCGAGGCCGATGGCGATGGCGTTGAGATTGAGTTGCCGGCCCAGGTCGGCACTCGTCACGATGTTCTGGACGACGATCTCCGGCTCCTCCTCGACCTTGATTGAGAGATCACGAAGCTTGTCGAAGACGATGTGGAGGCTCTCGTGGACGTCGTCGGTGCTCTTCGCCCCGGTGCAGACGATCTTCCCGGAACGGAAGATGAGCGCAGCCGACTTGGGGTCCTGGGTCCGGTAGACCAGTCCCGGGAACTGCTCCGGGTCGTAGTCCGCCCCCTCGAGATCCATGGCGACCGACTGGAGATCGAGCTCCTGCCCGATCCCGGTCGAGGCGACCACGTTCTCGATGTTGATGGTTTCCTTGGGATCACTCATGTGCGTTTTAAGGCTTGTATTTAAGCTTTATAAATATTTGCAGTGCACGACTCGTTCACACGAGCTGATGAGTCGGGAACACTGTCCGGCCGACCGCCCCGGATCGACGGTGAGTCGCAGGTCACGAACACCCCTGTGGACCGATACGCTCAGGGGGGTGGCCCGATTTGGTCCCGGCGTGTACGTCCTGGAGTTCGCGGGGGAGGACGATCCGTTCGCGGCGGCGGAGGCCCGGGCGGCCGCGAGCGACGTCTCCATTCTCGCCTCGGGGATCGGCACGGCCGACACCGTCGACGTCGCCCGGGTGGGGGGACTGGCCTTCACGCGGCGGGTGTCGGAACTCGTGGGTCGGGTCGACGCCGACGTCGAGGCCGCTGCGGCACACCTCGAACAGGTCGACGTCTCGCGATCGGGGAGCGTCGCCGTCCGGGCCAGGGACGTGCGGGGAACCGCCGATATCGACACGCAGGCCGCCGAACGGGAACTGGGCCGGGTCCTCGTCGACCGGGGCTTTTCCGTCGACCTTTCGGCACCGGATCACACGCTCGTGGCCCTCTTCGCGGACGAGTCGGCGGTCCTCGGCTGGGAGGTCGCCACCTCGACCCGCGAGTACGGCGAGCGGGCGCCGACCGACAGACCGTTCTTCCAGCCCGGGAGCATGGACCCGCTGCTCGCCCGTGCGGTCTGTAACCTGGCCAGGATCGAGCCGGGCGACCTCGTGCTCGATCCCCTGTGTGGAACCGGCGGTTTGCTCATCGAGGCCGGGCTGCTGGGCGGCCGAGTGATCGGCATCGACGCTCAGGAGAAGATGGTCCGGGGGACGTTGCGGAATTTACAGGCCGAACTCGACCGATCGCCGTTCGTGGCTCGTGGCGACGGAACGGCCCTCCCGCTCCCGGCGAAGAGCGTGGATGCAGTCGTCTTCGACGTCCCCTACGGCCGCCAGTCGAAAATCGAGCGCCACGGGCTCACGGATCTGGTCCGTGGTGCCCTCGCCGAGGCCAGGCGAGTGGCCCCGCGAGCCGTCGTCGTGGCCGATCGCTCCGCCGAGGCCGGAGCCCGGGAGGCCGGCTGGACGGTGCGGGAGACATACGAGCGGCGGGTCCACCGTTCGCTCACCAGGCACGTCCACGTCCTGCGTGCCGACTGAGCTCTCGGGGTTTCGGGGATCGGGACGGTTCGAGAGTGGCGTCCGGATCCAGCAGCGAGAGGAAGTGTGCGAGGTGGATCCGGGCACTCGTTCCCCGGGTGAGGTCGAATTCGACCCGGCCGGCGACCTCGTGGAGTTTCGCGAGCCTGGCCCCGCTGTGGCGCGTTCGAACGGCATCCATCATCTCCTCGAGGAGTTCCTCCCCCGAGCGCCCCTCGTCGATGAGGAGGTCGTCGAGGATCGATCGTGCGTCCTGGAACTCGCCGGCCTCCGCGGCGTCGAGCATCTCCGCGATGCGGTCGTCCAGGCCCACGTCCTGCAGCGGTTCCAGCACGGCTGTCCCCCGCAGTTCGCCGATCTCCTCGAATGCGGTCTGGGCGGCCAGAATCGCCTCCCGGAGGTCTCCCTCGGCGTAGGAGGCCAGGTACGAGAGTCCCTCCTCGTCGTACTCGACGCCCTCGTCGGTCGCGATCGACTCGAGGACGGCGACGGTCTCCTCGCGGGTCGGGGCCCGCACCGGGATCGGGACACACCGCGACCGGATCGGCGAGATGAGCTTGCTCGGTTGTCGGGTGGTGATGACGAACTGGGTGGCCTCGTAGTACTGCTCCATCACCCGCCTGAGAGCCTGCTGGAAGTCCTCCCGGATCGCCTCCGCGTTGTCGAGCAGGATCGTGTTGTACGAGCCGGACACCGGCGGGTGGCTCGCGCTCTCGGTGAGGACGTGGTTGATCAGATCGGCCTTCGATGAGTTGCGCTTCCGCTTCGGGGTGATGAACCGCTCGAAGCGGGGGTCCTCGCTCAACTCGTTTTTGGTCATCCCGAAGAAGTCAGCGACGTTGATCTCGATCAGGTCGCCCGCCGGGTCCTCGTGGGCCGCGTCCGCGAGCGCGCGCACGGCGGCCGTCTTCCCCACTCCGGCGGGACCATGCAGGACGAGATTAACCGGCTCGTCGACCGCATCCGCGAGCCGATCCCGCACCGATTCCTGGGGGAGTTCCGACAGGTCGGGGGCGTGCCGGTCGATCCAGAGGGGCCGCTCCATCGGGCGTGGGTACCCGTCGGCCGGATAAGAATCGGTCGGTCTCCCGGGCCGGGTCCGAAGCGGGTTTACCGGGACCGGCCGAAACGGGGGTATGACCCTTCGCGTGACGTTTCTGGGGACCAGCGGGGCCATTCCGACGACGGCCCGCAACCCCTGTTCGATCTTCTGCCGGCGGGCCGGCGAGGCCTTTCTCTTCGACGTCGGGGAGGGGACCCAGCGCCAGATGATGCGGTTTGGGACCGGATTCGACATCGACGCGGTCTTTCTGACTCACGTCCACGGCGATCACGTCCTCGGTCTCCCTGGCCTGATCCAGACCTGGGGGTTCAACGAGCGGACCGACCCGCTCGCGATCTACACCCCGCGGGGAACCCGGACCGAAGTCGTCTCCCTCATCCACGCGATCACTGAGGAACCGGCCTATCCCATCACGGTGGAGGAGGTCACGCCCGGCTCGACCGTCCGGGAGCGCGAGGAATACGAGATCCGGGCCATCGAGGTCGACCATCGCACCTCTGCGGTGGGATATGCGCTCGTGGAGGCCGACCGAAAGGGTCGCTTCGACCGCGAGCGTGCCGAGGAACTGGGCGTCCCGGCCGGGCCGAAGTTCTCGCGGCTTCACGAGGGGGAGTCGGTGGAACTCGAGGATGGGACCGTCGTCGAGCCCGAGCAAGTCGTCGGCCCGTCGAGACCCGGTCGCCGACTCGTCTACACGGGAGATACGCGCCCCGTCGGGTCACTCGAATCGGCCGCCCGTGACGCGGATCTCCTGATTCACGACGCGACGTTCGCCGAGGCCCAACGCGACCGGGCTCGCGAGACTGGCCACTCGACCGCCCGGGAGGCCGGCCGGCTCGCGACCCGGGCAGGGGCGAAGCGATTGGCACTGACACACGTCTCACCGCGCTACGCGGGCGATTCGGGGATCCTCCTCACGGAAGCACGCGACGCCTACGACGGCGAGGTGATACTCGCCGAAGACGGCCAGACGATCGAGATCCCGTATCCGGACGAGTAGGTCGGGCGTTTCGTTCGAACCGCGCTTGATGCGAAAAAACCGCCCCGAAATCGGGCCCTTCAGCCGTACTTGTAGGTCATTCCCGACCCGTTGGGTGGGTTCTCCCAGATGACGTTGTCGTAGGGGCAGGCCCAGCGACAGCTGCCACACTCGAGGCAGTTCTCGTAGGCGATGAGGGGGACGCCGTCCTCCTCGCCCTCGTTACGCCAGACGTTCGCGGGACAGACCGAGACGCAGTCGTAGGTCTCACAGTCGATGCAGGTGTCCTCCTCGAAGACGCCGAGGTGGGAGTCCTCGTGGTCGGTGTACTTGTTGGCGTAGAGGCGATCCTCGATGCTCGGCCGCTCGACCTCGGGTGTCTTTGGTTGTGCGCTCATGAGAGGAGTTTCCGGTATTTCCAGGCCTTCTTCGCCGCGCCGGTCCAGCCGCCGAGGGCGCGTATCACCATCGTCTTCGCGCGGGTCGCGTGAGTCTCTTTCGGCTCGTAATCCTGGCGGAAGAACTCCTCCTCGGCGTTTGCGACCACGTCCGGCAACTCGGTGAAGAGGAAGTCCTTCTCGCCCCGGGCGAAGTCGCCGAACCAGTCGTAGTTCCGGAGGTTCTCGAGCACGTAGGAGTCCTCGATGCGGTCGGGATACCCCTGCAGTCCCTCGGCGTCCGTTCGGCCCGCCTCGACGGCCTCCGCGACGGCCTCGCCGGCCAGATAGCCGCTCTCGACGGCCATGTTCGTGCCCTCGAGGTGGATGCCGTTGTTGAGCACGAGGCTGGCCGCGTCGCCGACGATGACGGCCCCGTCGTGAGCGAGGTCCGGGACCGCAGAGGCCCCGCCCTCGGGGATGGCCTTGGCCGAATACTCGACCACGCGACCGCCCTTGACCAGCGGTGCGACGGCCGGATGCTCCTTGAAGTCCGAAAGCACCTCGTCCGGCTTTCGTGGGTCCTCGACGGCGTCGGCGATGGTGTAGGCCAGGCCGATGGCGAGGGTGCGCTTGTTCGTGTAGATGAAGCCACCGCCGACGGCGTTTCCGCAGGCTCCTTCACCGAAGTAATGGTAGGCCGCGCCGTCGTCCTCGCCCAGGCCGAAGCGCTCCTGGATCGTCTCTCGGTCGTACTTCCTGACCTCCTTCACGCCGATGGCGACCTCGTCGCGCTCGTCGGGCTCCTTGAGCCCGGCGGCCTCGGCGACGAGGGAGTTGCCACCCTCGGCCAGCACGACGACCGGTGCCCGGATCGTCCCGTCCGGTCGGTCGGTCTCGACGCCGACGATCGAGTCCCCGTCGTCCCGGAGCAGCCCCGTCACCGTGGTCTGGGTGACGACCGTGGCACCCGCCGCCTCGGCCTGCTCGGCGAACCACTCGTCGAAGTTGCTCCTGAGGACGGTGTAGGTGTCGTTGTGTGGCTCCTCCCGCCAGGCCCCCGGCCGCATCGAGACGGCGGTCTCGTCGGTCTCGGAGAGCAGGCTGAACTGCTTCTCCGCCAGGTAGCGCTCGACCGGGGCGTCCTCGAAGTCCTCGCCGGCGAGTTCCCGGATCCGGGGGGTGAACAGGGTCCCGCCGAAGACGTTCTTCGCGCCGGGGTAGTTTCCCCGTTCGATGACGAGTGGCTCCAGTCCCCGCTGGGCCATGGTCAACGCGGCCGCACTGCCCGCGAGGCCGGCCCCGACGACGATGGCGTCGAAGTGGTCGTCGTAGTTCGGCGTTTCAGTCATGCTGTTTCCTCCATCGTGTTCCGAATCGCATCTGTGAGGGCGGGCAGGATCTCGAAGAGGTCACCGACCAGCCCATAGTCGGCATCGTCGAAGATCGGTGCGTTCGGGTCGTCGTTGATCGCGACGATGGTCTTCGAGTCGTTCATGCCCTCGAGGTGCTGGATGGCGCCGCTGATGCCAGCGGCGATGTAGAGATCGGGTTTGACGGTCTTTCCGGTCTGTCCGACCTGTCTGGCAGCCTCGATCCATCCCTCCTCGACGGCCTCGCGTGTCGCGGCCACCTCGCCCCCCAGGACCTCGGCGAGATCCTCGATGGGGCCGAAGTCGCCCTCGGTGCCGAAGCCACCCGCGACGATCACCTCCGCGTCGGTGATGTCGGTGATGTCGCCCACGACCCGCTCGATGACCCGGGCGTGGACACTCGACTCGTCCACACCGGCCTCGATCTCCGTGATCGTCCCCTCGCGGTCGGGGTCCGGCTCGGCCGCGTCGAAGACGCCGGGTCGGACCGTCGCCATCTGTGGCCGGTGGTCGACGCACTTGATCGTCGCCATCGCGTCGCCGCCGAAGGTGGGTCGCTTGGCCAAAAGCAAGTCGGTGTCGGCCTCGATCTCGAGTTCCGTACAGTCGGCAGTCAGACCGGCGTAGGTCGGGACGGCCACGCGGCCGGCGAAGTCCCGGCCGGTGTGACTGCCGCCGATGAGGACGACGTCCGGTTTGCGCTCCTCGACGAGGATTCGGAACTGCTCCCCGTACGGGCCGGGGAGGTACGGTTCGAAGATCCCGTCCTCGACCACGAGCACCTCGTCGGCCCCGCGCTTCGTGGCTTCCGCTGCGAGGTGGGTCACCTCCTCGCCCATGACCAGCGCCACGAGTCGCTCGCCCTTCGCGTCCGCGAGTTCTCGCCCCTTCTGGAGCAGCTCCCACGAGACCTTGGCGGGCTCGCCGTCGTGCTGTTCGATGAAGACCCAGACGTCCTCGTATTCCTCGGTGTTCACTTCACCCGGCATCTAGATCGCCCCCTCCTCGCGGAGTGCCTCGACGAGTTCATCGACCGAGTCAAGCATCTGCCGTTTGCGCTCGACCGGCTCGGCGGTGTCCATGCCGCCGACGGAGGTGGGCGAGGCCGCAAGCCCCACGGATTCCTCGATGCCGAGGTCACTCGCGGTGTACTGCTCGGGCTCGAACTCCGTCTCGGAGTAGATCTTCCGATGGAGTCCGGCGACCCGGGGCTCGTTCATGCCGAAACCGACGGCCACGACGACCGGGAGGCTTGCGGCGACCTCCTCGTGTCCCCCCTCGATGTCCCGGATCGCAACCAGTTCGTCGTCCTCGGGATGCGGGTCGAGTTCCTCGACGTAGGTGAGCTGGGACCAGTCGTTGTGGGCGGCGATCCCCGGTGGCACCTGCCCCGTCGAGGAGTCGGTACTCTCCTCGCCGCAGATCACCACGTCTGCGTCGAGTTCCTTCGCGATCGAGGCCAGCGCCAGGCTCGTCGGCCAGGTGTCACTGCCGCCGAAGGCCCGGTCGGTGAGGAGCACGCCGTCGTCGGCTCCGAGGCCGACCGCCGTCTCGAGGACGGCTTTTGCGAATGGCGGGCCCATCGTGACGGCGGTCACCGTGCCGCCGACCGCCGCTTTCAGTTCCAGGGCCGCCTCGATCGCGTTGTAGTCGGGCTTGTTGAGGACGGCCTCGGCGTCGGAGCGATTCAGCGTTCCGGTGTCGGGATCGATCGAGACGTCGTCCGCGTCGGGCACCTGTTTGACGCAGACGACTATGTTCCATTCTCGTGACATATGCGTATCGATGGTGGTAGGCCGGCTCCGTGATCCGATCCGATCGTCCGGCTAGCGGGCGGGAAACGCGTTCTAACGGGCGGTAGATTTGCCCTCCAACCGGTCGCGCGCCGGGTCTCTTGCACCAGTGTTGGCAAACTTTGCGGGCCCCAGCAATGAATCCACCTCTTTTTCCCGGTGGACGGCAGTGCAGGTTCGGCCCCCTCGCACATGGTCACCGAACGGAACAACCCCGCTGGCCCGGAACGGACTTATTTGGCTCGCCACCTTATCCAGTCCCGTGAGCACCCGGACCGAGGCCCTCGACGCCCTGGTCTTCGGCGTCGACGTGCAGAGCGGCGACGTGCGCGGGGACACGCCGTCCTATGCGCTCTGTGTCTTCGACGGGAAGCCGGTGGAACGGACGACGGTGAGCTATCACAACCTCCTCCGGCGGATTCAGGACGTCGAACCCGATCTCGTCGCGACGGACAACATGTACGAACTGGCGGCGGACAAGGACGACCTCGTTCGCTTTCTCCAGCGTCTGCCGGCAGAAACCACGCTCGTCCAGGTGACCGGCGACGAACGGCCGGAACCCCTCTCCCGGGTGGCCAACCGGCATGGCGTCCCGTACGACACGGACCCGATGGCCGAAGCCGAGGCCGCAGCGCGGCTCGCGGCGCGGAACGTCGGCTCCGCCGTTCGGGCCTTCGCCGATCGCACGACGGTGAAGATCTCGAGAGGGCGCTCGATCGGGAAGGGCGGATCGAGCGAAGATCGGTACACCCGCCGGATCCACGGCCACGTCAAGACCGAGGCCCGACGCGTGGAGTCCGCCCTCGAGGAGGCCGGACTGGAGTTCGAGCGGGAGGTGACCGAGAAGTACGGCGGTTTTTCGAACGCGGTTTTCACGGTCGAGGCACCGGTGAGCGAGATTCCCGTGTCCGCCGGCCGCTCGGGTGACACCAGAATCGAGATCGAGCCGGTCGAGCGCGATGGCATCGACTTCCAACCGCTCGTGACCCGGCGAGACAGGGTCTTCGTCGGCGTCGACCCCGGCACGACGACCGCCGTGGGGATCGTGGACCTCGACGGGAATCCACTTGCGACCTGGCACAGCCGGACCGCCGACAGGGCCCGGGTCATCGAGTGGATCATCGAGCGCGGGCAGCCGGTGCTCGTTGCCGCCGACGTGACGCCGATGCCCGAGACCGTCGAGAAGATCCGGCGGAGCTTCGACGCGGCGGCCTGGACCCCCGCGACGGACCTGCCGGTCGACGAGAAGCTTCACCGGACCCGCGAGGCGGCGACGGCGAACGACCACGAGCGGGACGCTCTCGCCGCGGCGCTTTACGCGTTCGACGCCCACGAGGAGACGATCGAGCGAGTCGTCTCGAAGGCGCCCCGGACGGCCGACCGGGAGGCGGTCGTTGGCCGGGTGATCAAAGAACAAACCTCCGTGGAGGCGGTCCTCAGGGAACAGGAGGAGACCCAGGCGGAATCGGACACCGAAACGGAGTCGGAACCCGCCGAACCGAGCCCCGAACAGCGTCGGATCCGCGATCTCGAAACACAGGTCGAGCGACTCCAGTCCCACGTCGAGGATCTCAAGGGCCGCCTCGACGAGAAGGACGCGACCATCGAGGATCTCCAGGACCGGCTCACCGAGGCCAAGCGCGAGGAGCGAACCGAGGCCCGCGCCCGCCGGGAGGTCTCGAGGCTTCAGTGGGAGACCGATCGGTTGGAGGCCGAACTCGAGGAGGAGCGCCGTGCGCGCGAGGACCTCGAGGGGAAACTCGAGCGGCTGAAGGAACTCTGGAAGCTCGATCACTCGAACTTCCCCGACGTGGACCAGTCCGGCGATCTCACCCCGGTCAAGGTGGTCGAGAAGTTCACCGTCGAGGCGATCGAAGCCACCCACGAGACCTACGGAATTGCGGCCGGGGACGTCGTCTACCTCCGGGACGCCTCCGGGGCTGGCCGTCGGACGGCCGAGCGGCTGGTCGAGTTCGAACCGCGGCTCGTCGTGCGGAACGGCGGGATCTCGGACGTGGCCGACCGATTGCTCTTCGAGAACGAGGTCCCCCTGGCTCCGGCCGAACTGGTGACGATCCAGGAGGTCGACGAGCTGGCGGTGGCCCGCGAGGCTGACGTCGAGGCGGCGATCGAGGACTGGGAGGACCGGGCCGCGGAGCGCCGCCGCTCACGGAATGCCGAAATGGTCGATCAACTCATCTCCGAGCACCGGGCCGACCGGCGGGACGCCGACCCGAGCGAGTTGCTCGATTCCTGAGGTTCGAGTGGCGGATCGAACAGGTGGCCTGCAGGAACTGGCGGTCTCCGGAACGGTGGGCCACACCCGGCAGGGGAACGGGAATGATCGCAGGAGCACGCCTGCCGCGGTCGGAAAATCCGCTCTCGCGAACCGTTCCGGGCGACGGGTCAGGGCATGGGGCGAGATGGTCAGGTTTTCGTACTTGAACCTCGGGTCGGCACGGCGGGATTTTGACCCCTCGATGGAACCCTTCCAGAAGCCATAACCTCCCGGCACGATTGCGGTGGGATATGGATCCCTACGACCTCCTGACGCGGAACGCCTCGGAGGTGGTCACGGAGACGGAACTCCGGACGATCGCGGACGACCCCATGGGCAAGCGGGCCTACGTGGGATACGAGCCCTCAGGAGTTCTCCACATCGGGCACCTGTTGACCGCGAACAAGCTGATCGACCTGCAGGAGGCGGGTCTGGAGGTCGTGGTGTTGCTTGCGGACGTGCACGCGTATCTCAACGGCAAGGGCACGTTCGAGGAGATCCGGGAGACCGCCGAGCAGATGAAGGCCCAGTTTCTCGCCTACGGCCTCGATCCAGAACAGACGGAGTTTCGCTACGGCTCGGCCTTCCAGTTCGAGGAGGAGTACGTGCTCGACCTCCACACCCTGGCCCTCGAAACGTCGATCAATCGCGCCCAGCGGGCGATGGCCGAGATTCAAAGCGGGGAGACGGTCACGGTCTCCCACGTGATCTACCCACTAATGCAGGTCCTCGACATCGAGTATCTCGATCTCGATCTCGCGGTCGGCGGGCTGGACCAGCGCAAGGTGCACATGCTCGCCCGCGAGAAACTTCCGGACCTGGGATATGCCGTGCGCCCGGCGATCCACACGCCGATTCTGGGGGACCTGACGACCGGCGAGGGCAAGATGTCCTCGAGTGCGGGCGTCACGCTCTCGATGGAGGACTCCACTGCGTCGATCGAGGAGAAGGTCAATTCGGCGTTTTGTCCACCGACTCGAGATCCCGAGGGCGAGAAAGTCAACCCAGTTCTCGAGCTGTTCGAGTACCAGATATTCCCCCGATTCGACCGCGTCGTCGTCGAGCGCCCCGAGAAGTACGGCGGGAATCTCGAGTATGCGACCCACGAGGCGCTCGCCGACGACCTCGAATCAGGCGACCTCCACCCGGCCGACGCGAAGTCGGCATTGGCCAGTCACCTCGACGACCTGATCGCCCCCGGTCGGGAGCGGTTGCGGGAGCTTCGGGACTGAGCGGGCCGTTCGTGCGGCGAGAAATTCTGTGAACCCTCGGCGGCGGTCGGCAGGCGACCGCGTGTGATGGGGTTTAAGCCGCTGTGTTGCAAATTCGGTGGCATGAGCGAGAACGAGCGTGGACGGACTGACCTCAGGATGCCCGACGACGACGAGGTATTCGCGGTGGTCGAAAACATGCTCGGCGCGAATCGCGTGAAAGTGAGGTGCGAGGACGGGGTCGAACGCACGGCCCGCATCCCGGGCCGGATGCAAAAGCGGGTCTGGATCCGCGAGGACGACGTGGTTCTGGTCGAACCGTGGGACTGGCAGGACGAGAAGGCCGACATCGTCTGGCGCTACGAGAAGAGCGAGGCCGACCAACTCCGGGAGGAGGGCCACATCGGGTGAGCTGTGACCGATGAATTCGTCGAGTCCGACGCCGTCGATGGGGTCGGCGACGAGTGGGAGGAACTCGACGTCTCGGACACGGCGGCCGACCGGATCGCCCGGAAGCAGGACCGCGAATTTTCCGAGTTCCGCAAGCGCCTGAAGGACACGGAGCAGTTCAAAGTCGAGGGGTCGGTCTTCGACGATGCGACCTACGCCGCCCTGTACAAGCTCGTTCAGGACGGCCACCTCCAGGCCTTCGGCGGCCCAATCTCCACGGGCAAGGAGGCAAACGTCTACGAGGCCCTCGACGAGGCCGGCGACACCGTCGCCGTGAAGGTCTATCTCACGACGACGAGCAACTTCCGGCAGATGAGCGACTATCTCGAGGGGGACCCCCGCTTCGAGGGCATCCAGGGCTCGACGACGAAGGTGGTCATCGCGTGGGTCAAAAAGGAGTACTCCAACCTCAAACGGGCCAAGGCGGCCGGCGTCGCCGTTCCGGACCCGATCGCCGTCCAGCGGAACGTCCTCGTGATGGAGTATCTCGGCGAGGAGGACGACCCGGCGCCCACCCTCAACGACGTCACCATCGAGAACCCCGAGACGGCCTTCTCGGTCGTTCGGGAGTACATGCGTCGACTCCACGACGCGGGACTGGTCCACGGCGACCTGAGCGAGTACAACCTGGTCGTCCACGACGGACAGATCATCGTCATCGACGTCGGACAGGCGGTCACCGTTCACCATCCAAACGCCGAGGACCTCCTCGAGCGGGACTGCCGAAACGTCGCCGCCTTCTTCGCCGACCTCGGCGTGGACGTAACCGCTGAGTCCCTTCGGGCCCATCTCGACCGCGAGGCCGCGCCACACGAGGACTGACTCCCGGAGAACCCTTAAACCCACAGCGTCGCTAGTCTCGGCCATGACACACGTGAAGATTCCGACGGAGCGGATCGGGGTGCTGATCGGCGAGGGAGGTGAGACCGTCGAGACGATCGAGGAGGCCGCGGAGGTCGAACTCACCATCGACTCGGAGAACGGCGCCGTGAAGATCGAGTCGGTCGGCGACTCGGTCAAGGGGATGACCGCCTCGGACATCGTCCGGGCGATCGGCCGTGGTTTCGCCCCGGAGGAAGCCCTGACCCTCCTCGAGGACGAGATGCGGATGTTCGACCTGCTCGACATCGAGCGGGTCGCCCGGAACGACAACGACCTGCGCCGCCAGAAGGGGCGGCTCATCGGAGAGGGAGGTCGAACGCGAGAACTCATGGAGGAACTGACCGGCGCGAGCGTGGCGATCTACGGCTCGACGATGGGCATCATTGGGTCCCCGCGCGAGGTCGAGATCGTGCGAAGCGCCGCGGACATGTTGCTCGACGGGGCTCCCCACGGTGCCGTCTACTCCTTCCTCGAGCGAAAGCGCGTCGAGGAGCTGAAAAGCCAGGGAATGGATTACCACGAATTCACGGGCTGAGTCGCTTGCCACCGTCGTCCGTGAGCCACGTAAATGATCGTGGCATGTGAGGCCACCACACGGATTTCGTGGTCCTCTTGCCGTCGCTGTACCTTGGACCAACACGCTTATATAGAATAGCAAAACAACTCCCTTCCGAACATGGCGCAGATGGGTAATCAACCCCTCATTGTACTCTCCGAGGAGTCCCAGCGAACGTCCGGGGAAGACGCACAGTCGATGAATATCACGGCCGGGAAGGCCGTCGCGGAGTCGGTCCGCACGACCCTCGGCCCGAAGGGGATGGACAAGATGCTCGTCGACTCGACGGGCAACGTCGTCGTGACGAACGACGGCGTCACGATCCTCAAGGAGATGGATATCGAGCACCCGGCGGCCAACATGATCGTCGAGGTCGCCGAGACCCAGGAGAACGAGGTCGGTGACGGCACCACCACTGCCGTCATCGTCGCCGGTGAACTCTTGAAAGAGGCCGAGAACCTGCTCGAACAGGACATTCACGCCACCACCCTGGCTCAGGGGTACCGCCAGGCTGCCGAAGCGGCAAAAGATCAGCTCGAGGAACAGGCCATCGAGATCTCCACCGAGGACACCGAGCACCTCGAGCAGATCGCCGCGACGGCGATGACCGGCAAGGGCGCCGAGACCGCGAAGGACGCGCTCTCCTCGCTGGTCGTCTCCGCCGTCCAGTCCGTCGCAGACGAGGAAGGCATCGATACGGACAACGTGAAAATCGAAAAGGTCGTCGGCGGTGCCATCGACAACTCCGAGCTGATCGATGGCGTCATCGTCGATAAGACCCGCGTCGACGAGAACATGCCCTACGCCGTCGAGGACGCCAACGTCGCCCTGGTCGACACCGGGCTCGAGGTCGAGGAAACCGAGATCGACACGGAGGTCAACGTCACCGATCCCGACCAGCTCGAGGAGTTCTTAGAGCGCGAGGAGGCCCAGCTGCGCGAACTCGTCGACGCGCTCGTCGAGGTCGGCACCGACGTCGTCTTCGTCGACGGGGGCATCGACGACATGGCCCAGCACTTCCTCGCCAAGAAGGGCATTCTTGCCGTCCGGCGCGTGAAGGGAGACGACATGACCCGCATCGCCCGGGCCACCGGCGGGACCCCGGTCTCGAGCGTGCGGGATATCTCCGCCGACGATCTCGGTCACGCCGGCTCCGTGGCTCAAAAGGACGTGGGCGGCGACGAGCGCATCTTCATCGAGGACGTCGAGGAGGCCAAATCCGTCACGATGATCCTCCGCGGTGGCACCGAGCACGTGGTTGACGAGGTCGAGCGGGCCATCGTGGACTCGCTCCACGTCGTCCGCGTCACGCTCGAGGACGGCAAGGTCGTCCCAGGCGGCGGCTCGCCGGAGACCGAACTGGCTCTCGAGCTGCGTGACTTTGCCGACTCCGTCGGCGGTCGCGAGGCCCTGGCCATCGAGCACTTCGCTGACGCACTCGAGGTCGTCCCACGCACGCTCGCGGAGAACGCGGGTCACGACCCGATCGATTCCCTCGTCGAACTCCGCAGCCAGCACGACGCCGGTTCGACCGGCTCCGGGCTTGACGCCTACACTGGAAGCGTGATCGACATGGAGGAGGAAGGCGTCGTCGAGCCGCTCCGCGTGAAGACCCAGGCCATCGAGTCCGCTACCGAGGCCGCGGTGATGATCCTCCGCATCGACGACGTGATCGCCGCCGGCGACCTGAAGGGCGGTGAGGTCGGCGGTGACGATGACGACGACATGCCCGCAGGCGGCCCCGGCGGTGCCGGCGGCATGGGCGGCATGGGTGGCGGAATGGGCGGTATGGGCGGTATGGGTGGCATGGGCGGCGCGATGTAGGATAGGTCGAAGATCTATCGAACGGACGAACGGGCCACTTGTGGCTCGTGAGACTGGAGAAGCGCGAAGCGCTTCTCCGAACGAGCGAGCGGGCCGTTCGGGGCCCGCGAGCCGGATCCCGTCACTCAGCCCATCTTCCTCACCCCAACCGACTCGAACCGACCGCTGAGAACGCACGTTCCGTTTCTGCGTATCGAAAGAAGGAGCCGTCGCTACACTTCGTAGATGCTATCCTGGAGCTGGCTGACCGTCGCTTCGTCCAGTTCCATCTCCGGGTGTGCGCTTTCGACGTGTTCGCGGGCCTGTTCCATGACTTCCTCCTCGGTGCCGGCCTGGCAGAACCCGTCACAGCCGTCGACGGGACAGTCGAGTTTGAGTGCCATTGCACGAGGTCAAACGTCCCCTGGCATCATAGGCCCACGTCGCTCCCCAACGTGAGGCTGGAGAGCACGAAATAGTTAAGTCGACTGGCGATCCGGCCCGAGTCCGCGGCCACCCGAAGAGTCCTCCGGTCACCCGAATTTACATGCCTTCTCTCACTACCGTTTGGCATGGCAACTCCCGATGCACAGGTCTTCGAGTGCGAGTCGTGTGGCAACACGCTCGTGGCCGAGCACCGACCCGAGGAACTGCACTGCTGTGGGGCCCCGATGACCCCGATCCAGGCGGACGAACCGATCGTCGAGGAGCCGGACCT
This sequence comes from Halodesulfurarchaeum sp., assembly GCA_042216015.1. Lineage (GTDB taxonomy): Archaea > Halobacteriota > Halobacteria > Halobacteriales > Halobacteriaceae > Halodesulfurarchaeum. The sequence goes on from JBDGUI010000013.1 coordinate 66,449, forward strand.
CGAGACCCTCTGGCGGGAGATCTTCGGTCTCTCTCGCACACGCATCCTCGTCTGCATCTGTGTGTTGATGGACGAGCCGACGACGGTCGCCGAAGTCGCGGAGATGAGCGGCCTGAGCGAGAGCACCGCCTCGAACCATCTCGATCCGCTCGTGGAGGCCGGGATCCTCGAACGGTCGGTAAAGAACCTCCGGGAGGGGGGAACGATCCACGTCTACCGGGGCGCGCCGATCGAGACCCAGCAGGAGATCTACCGGCGGGGGCTGTTCACGTGGTTCGCCCGGGCGATCACCATGATCGAGGAATACAGCCCCGATCAGCTCAAAGCGCCATACACCGCCGTCGCGGAGACCGAAACCCAGCAGGCACAGGCCGCGGTGTTCTGGGACTGAGCCTCGCTTGGCGACCGCGGAGCCGGGCCCGGGATCCGCTGACGCGATGAAGCGACGACGAATCGAATTCTCCTCCCTATAAGTACGACCTCGCAAAACTTACGGACATGCCAGCGCGCACGACGCGGCTCTTGACGAGCGACCAGGTCGACCGCGAGATGCCGATGGACGAACTCATCGCCGGCGTGGAGGACGCGTTCCGGGCCTACGAGCTCGGCAACGCCCAGATGCCCGCGAAGTCCTACATCGACCTCCGGAAGTACAACGGCGACTTCCGCTCGATGCCCGCGTACCTCGAGACCGAGGACTGGGACGCGGCCGCGATCAAGTGGGTCAACGTTCACCCCGACAACCCCGACAAATTCGACCTGCCCACGGTCATGGGGACGGTCATCTACAGCGACCCGGAGACGGCCTATCCGCTCGCGCTGCTCGACGGCACGATCCTCACCCAGAAGCGGACCGGCGCCGCCGCCGGGGTCGCCACGGACCATCTCGCCGTCGAGAACGCCTCCTCGATGGGGATCATCGGGGCCGGGATCCAGGCCTACACCCAGCTCGAGGCGGTCGCCACCGTCCGGGACATCGAGGAGGTCGTCGTCGCTGACGTCGACGACGAGAAGATCCAGGCCTTCATCGATCACTTCGAGGACCGATTCGAGGTCCGCGGCGGCTCGAACGCGGAGGCCGCGAGCTGTGACGTGCTCTCGACGGTCACACCCGTTCGCGAGCCGATCGTGAACCCCGAGGACGTCGGCGAGCACACCCACATCAATGCGATGGGCGCCGACGCCGAGGGCAAACAGGAACTGGCAACCGACCTGCTCCTCGAGGCGACCGTCGTCATCGACGACTACGAGCAGTGCACCCACTCCGGCGAGATCAACGTCCCGTTCCACGACGGGGACCTGGCCGACGAGGACATCTACGGCGAGATCGGACAGATCGTCGCCGGGAACAAGGCCGGGCGGGAGGCCATCGAGGGCGTCACCGTCTTCGACAGCACGGGTCTCGCGATTCAGGACGTCGCGGCCGCCCACGTCGTCTACGAACACGCGATCGAGGAGGACATCGGCACGGAGTTCGACCTGCTCGGGGTCTAATTCTACCTCTCCGACATCTCATTCCGGGCGGCCCGGCGTGTAATTCCAACCCGTCCGCCGTCTCATTCAGACCCCCTAACGTTTTTCTCCGATGACCGGGCCAGTCCGGCTCATGTTCTGAGCACTGGCCCGGGGCGATGCGCGGCTGCAAGCGATGACGCTTGCCGGTGAGCCTGCCCGCTCGCCGGTGTGACTCCTCGTCTCGGGTTCTTCATTCGGTCACCTGCTCGCCAAAACGTGGGCAAAATTGCTACCAGAAAGCTACGACAGAAGAATCGCCGGCCTGAACGGCTCGGCCTGGCTCGCTTTGTCCTCGTTCGTGTCGGCTTCTGAAACGACCTCGACCGTGGCGTCGAACTCGCTCTCGAGGAACCTGGCGGCCTCCTCGTAGAGCGCTCGCTCGTCGATTTCGGTCATGGCCTCGAGTTCGGCGTCGTCGAGTCCGTGGACGGTCTCGATCAGGTCCCCGACGAGGTCGTTGACGGCCTCGCCGCGCTCCCTGAGGTCGGGGTTCTCCATGACCCGTCCCATTACAGCGCCCCGGTCTGGACCGGTCTCGAGAAGGGTCTCGAAGACCTCGGTCTTCCAGTCGGCCGCGAGGAAGAGCTGGATCGTCTCGGGATCGGTTCCGGTCACGTCCACGATGTCCCGAACGTCCTCGGTGACATCGTCGATGAGATCCTCTTCGAACTCGACGACCTGGCTCTCGAGCTCGGGATCCGGCTCGGGCCAGCTGGCGTCTTCGACCGGTTCGCCGACCAGCTGCTCGTGGAGTTCGTTCGTCATGAACGGAATGATCGGAGCGAGCAGCCGGAGGCGGGTCTGGAGGACTTTCGCCCGGGTCCAGCGTGCGCCCGGGGGATTCAGGTCGGTCCGCTTCCGGTACCAGCGAAGCGCCTCCTCTAGCTGGTAAAAGGCGTCCTGACTGGCGTGTCGGGTACTGAACCCGTCCATCGCCTCGGTGACGTCCCGGACGACTCCCTGGAGCTTCGAGAGCAGCCACCGATCGATGCGCTCGAGGTCGGGCCGGGTTTCGGGGACGTCGGTCTGGATGACCTCCTGTGCCCGCCGCCAGAAGCCCGCGAGCTGATCGCGGGTCCCCTGAACGTCCTCGGCGCGCCAGTCGTAGTCCTGCCAGGGCTCCGCGGAGTTGAGCAGGAAGAACCGGACGGTGTCTGCGCCGTACTCCTCGATGGCGTCCGTGGGGAGGACGACGTGCCCCTTCGAGGAGGACATCTTCGTTCCCTCGAGGAGCCCCATCCCCATGATGGTGATTCCCTGGGGCCACTGGGGCTCCTCGAAGAGTTCGGCGTGGTGGAAGAGATAGAAGGAGAGGTGATTGGAGATGAGGTCGTTGGCCGAGCACCGGTAGTCGACGGGGTACCAGTAGTCCCACTCCTCGCGCAATTCGAGGGCCTGTTCGTCCGGCTCATCCACCGCATCCGGACCGTAAAAGAGCGTGTCGAAGAACTCCCTCGTGAGATCCTCGACGGGGACCTCGTCGATCCGGTGGGCGATCGTGTAGTAGGCCATGTAGATCGTGGAGTCCGAGAGCGGCTCGATGACGAAGTCCTCGTCCCACGGGAGCCGGGTGCCGAGACCGTAGTTCCGGATGCAGGGCCACTCGTTCAGCCAGTCGATCGTGTGGTAGTACTGCTCCCGGGTGTTCTCCGGGATGGCGTCCATGTTCTCGACGATCTTCCGGGTCTGTGCTTTCCAGTCTTCGTCGCTGTAGCTGAGAAACCAGGTCTCCTGCTTGGCGACCTCGACGTCCCCGCCACACCGGCAGACGACCTTTTCCGAGAACTCGTGCATCGAGTCGAAAGCGCCCCGGGACTGGAAGTGTGCGTCGAGTTCGTCCCGGACGTCCTCGACGATCTCGCCGGCGTACTCGTCGTACAGGTCCTTGAGCCGTCCGGCGTGGAACTCCCGGTTGTACACCTCCTGGGTCGCCTCTTCGAGGGCGGGGTCGTCCTGGCTCTCGATGTCGTGTTCCTCGACGGCGTCTCTGGCCGGGAACTCGCCGTAGCCCTCGACGTCGATGATCGAGCGGGGCTCGATGGCTCCGACGGCCTCGGGGTCGATGCCGAACTCGCGCATGCGATCTGCGTCGGCCTTTGCCTCCTCGAGGGCCACCCAGTCATCGGGGCTGTGGCCCGGAACTGACATGACGACGCCCGTTGCGTTCTCGGGGTCGACGAAACTGGCCGGGAGGATCAATACCTCCTCGTCGGTGACCGGGTTGCTGACCGTCTCGCCGACCAGCTCCTCTCCCTCGAACTCTCGCCTGACGGTGACCTCGCGTTGCTGGAGTTCGAGCTTCTCCACGGCCGGGACCGAGACGATCCACGACTCGCCGTCCACCTCTGCCTCGACGTAGTTCCCGTCGGGCAGGATGAAGGCGTTCGTGACCCCCCGAACGGTCTCCGGTCGGAGCGTGGCCATCGGAATCGTCGTGCCGTCGTGGTCGAACTTGATGAGGGTGTACTCCTGGAACTCGGCCTCCTCGCCCTCGAGGAGGTCGTGGGTCGTGACCGGGTTCTCCTCCTCGGTGCAGTACTTGACGGGGTGGAGACCCTTCTCCAGCCGGCCGCGGTCCCGGAGGGTCTCGTACTGCCAGGAGATGAACTTCGAGTAGCGCTCGTCGTTCGTGGTGAACTCCCGGCGCCAGTCGATCGAGAGCCCCAGGGACTGCATGTTCTGCTTGTAGTGATTCTCGATGAAGTAGCGGGCATACCCCATGGGCGTCTCGAGATCGGAGAGTTCGTCCTCGGGGACGCCGTAGGTGTCACGGAGGACGGAGAGCTGCTCTTCCTCGCCCTTCTGCAGGCGGTTCACGGCTCCGACGATCGGCGTCCCCGTGACGTGCCAGCCGATGGGGAAGAGGACGTTGTCCCCCTGGAGGCGTCGATACCGGGCGTACACGTCCGGGACCGTGTACGTGCGGGCGTGGCCGATGTGCATCCCGCCGCTGGGGTAGGGATACGGGACGGTGACGAAGGTCGCCTCCCCGTCGTCGGGATCGACCTCGTACCGCCCGTCCCTCGCCCAGCGCTCCTGCCACTTCCGCTCGATGTCCCGGGGGGTGTAGTCCATACCACTGGGTCTCGGGGCGGCGATAAAAGGACTTGTGACACCGATTCGAATCCCCGGGCGGCTCACGCGGCGACGTTCCGTTCACTCGATAGACGGGCCGCCGGTGCCCGGTCAGTCGATGTCGATATGGTGGGCGTCCTCGTCCGTCTCCACTTTCGGGAGACGGACGGTCAGAACGCCGTTCGTGAAGCTCGCCTCGACCTCGTCGGCCTCGACTGGCCCCGGGAGTGAAACCCGTCGGTCGACCGACCGCTCGCGTCGCTCTCGGCGGACGTACCGGCCCGGCTCCGCCTCTTCCTCCTCGGATTCCGTCTCGGCCTGGATCCGGAGGGTGTCCTCGAGGAGTTCGACCTCGATGTCCTCGGGCTCGAAGCCCGGAAGGTCGGCGGTGACCTCGAAGGAATCGTCGAACTCCGCGACATCCACCTTGAGTCGGCCCGGCCAGGCCGATTCGATCCCGCTCCACTGCTCGACGTCCTGGAACTGGTCGCTCATGCGCTCGAAGAGCCGTTCGATTTCGTCTATAGGGGTCGGCTTTCTGGTCATGCCAGTATTATATCGGCTCGCAAAGGACAAAAAGCTATTCCTCGGATCGGACCGGCCCGGACATCCCGTCAGACGACGTGTTCGACGTCGTAAGAACCCATCCGTTTGACCCAGCCGTTTTCGGCCAGGGTGTCGATCTCCTCGATCGCGGCCTGGGTCCGGTCCTCGTAGAGCCCGGCCTCGAGGTCGATGTGGAAGACGTAATCGCCGAGCCGCTCGCCGCTGGGTCGGGATTCGAGCCGCGAGAGGTTGATGTCGCGGTCGGCGAACGGTTCGAGTAGCTCGAGCAGGAGTCCGGGGTAGTTCGTGTTCGGGTAGACGATCAGCGAGGTCTTCCCGCCCGAGGTGGTCCGTTCGGCCGGCCCGGCGATGGCGAAAAACCGGGTGGCATTCGACGTCCGGTCCTGGATGTCCTCGGCGAGAACCGTGAGATCATCGCCCGCGTTGTCGGGATGGCCGATCCCGGCGATAGTGGGGTCCTCTCGGGCCCGCTCGACTCCTCTGGCGGTTGAGGCCACCGCCTCGAGGTCGGCCTCGGGATAGGCATCGAGCAGATAACTCCGGCACTGCGCGAGGGCCTGGGAGTGGCTCGCGACGATCGAAAAGTCCGCTCCCTGGGCTAACAGTGCGTGCCGGATCGGGGTGACGATCTCGCGGGTCACCGCAACGTCGGCGTCGGCGAGCGCGTCCAGGCTTTCGGTGACCGATCCCTCGATGCTGTTCTCGATGGGCACGACCCCCCGGTTGAACTCCCCGGAGGCCACCCCGCTCACGATGCCGTGGACCGACTCCCGGAACGCAATCTCCCCCTCGGCGACGGCGGTCGCGGCGCGATGGGAGTAGGTGCCTTCCGGGCCCAGCGTGACGGTCGTCATGCTTCGGGATACAGCGTGGCGTGGGAAAAGGTCATCGGGGCGGGGAATCACTCGATCGGCGGCCGATTCACCGATTTAGCCCGATCTACCGGTTCAGCGTGTGGATCGCGTGCCCGAGGGCGTTCTCCGCGGCCTCCATCGTGGCCTCCGCGAGCGTCGGGTGGGTGTGGATCGTCTCGGCCACCTCGTCGACGGTCGCGCCGGTCTGGACGGCCAATCCGAGTTCCGCGACGAGTTCGGAGGCCTCCGGACCGACGATCCGGGCGCCGAGGACGGCCCCCGTGTCCGCGCTGCCGATGATCCGGACGAAGCCCTCGGTGTGCCCGGTGCTCAGTGCGCGCCCGCTGGACCGGAAGGGGAACTCGCCGACGACGGTCTCGTGGCCGGCGTCCTCCGCCTCCGTCTCGGACTGGCCGACCATCGCGATCTCGGGGTCGGTGAACACGACCGCGGGGACGACCTTCTCGGCCATCGAGGCGTCCCCGCCGGCGATGGCGTCTGCGGCGACCAGGCCCTCCGCGCTCCCGGCGTGGGCGAGTAGCGGTTCGCCGGCCACGTCGCCGATCGCGAAGACGTGCTCCTGGCTCGTGTGACACTGGTCGTCGGTCTCGACGAACCCGCGGTCGTCGATGTCGATCCCGAGGGCCTCGAGGTTCGCCGTGTCGGTGACCGGCTCGCGGCCCACCGCGACGATGGCCGTGTCGGCCTCGTAACTCGACACGTCGCCGTCCTCGGTCTCGGTTTCGAGGACGATGCCGGAATCGGTCGACTCCCAGTCGCTCGCGGCCTCGCCGAACTGGAATTCGATGCCGAGATCCGCGGCCTTTTGCTCGACCGGACGGGTGAGGTCCCGGTCGTACCCCGGCAGCATCTCCTCGAGCATCTCGATCACGGTCACGGAGACCCCGAGCTTGGCGAAGACCGTCGAGAGTTCCATGCCGATGTAGCCCGCGCCGACGACCACGAGTTCCTCGGGGAGTTCCTCGAGGTCGAGGGCGTGACGCGAGGAGAGCACGTGCTCGCCGTCGAATTCGAAGCCGGGAACCTCGATCGGTCGGGAGCCGGTCGCGACGATCGCGTGATCGAACCCGTAGCGCTCCTCACCACCCTCCAGAAGATCGACGGTGAGCGAGTGTTCGTCCTCGAAGGTGGCCGTTCCCTCCACGATGTTCACGCGGTTGGCCTTGCAGAGTTTCTCGACGGCCCCGGTGAGGGTGTCGACGACGCCGTCCTTCCAGTCGACCATCTCCCCGAAGTCGACCTCGGGGTCCGCGTAAACGCCCATCTCCTCGGCGTGGGCGGCGTCGTGGGCCACGTTCGTGGCGTGGATCAGTGCCTTGGAGGGGATGCAACCGGCGTTCAGACAGGTGCCCCCGAACTCCCCGGCCTCGATGAGCGTGACGTCCAGATCGAACTGGGCGGCCCGGATCGCGGCGACGTAGCCGCCCGTTCCGGCCCCGACGATTGCGACTTCCGTGTGTGTCGACTCCGAATCTGCGGGCATTGTCGGCCATACTGGCGGGGGGCTATTGAGCGATTCCCTTCGCTCCGGACGAACGGGATCTCGGACCCGCTCGGGACGAAACGGCTTTCCGGGGACCACCCGTCCCAACGCATAGATGGACGTCGCCGAGGTTGTCCCCGAGTTCGCCGACGTATTCTCCTTCGATTCCTTCAACGAGATGCAGCGGACGGCGCTTCCAGCCGTGCTCGAAACGGATGACAACGTCGTCATCAGTGCGCCGACGGGCAGCGGCAAGACCGCCCTCGCGGAACTCGCGATCATCGAGGCCCTCGAATCCGGTGGCACGGCGCTCTTTGTCGCTCCCATGCGCGCGCTCACGAACGAGAAGGAAAGCGAGTGGGAGCGCATCGAGGCGCTTGGCTATTCGGTCTACGTGGTGACCGGCGAGCGCGATCTCAATCCTCGGCGCGCAGAGCGCGCGGACGTGCTCGTGATGACACCGGAGAAAGTCGACTCTGCCACCCGGAAGCACGACACCCCGCGATACGCCTTCGTCACCGACGTGGACGTGGTCGTTATCGATGAGGTCCACCTGCTCGATTCCCGGTCGCGGGGAAGCGTGCTGGAGGTGGTCGTCTCGCGGCTCCGGCGGCTGGTCGATCCGCGCTTCGTGGCACTCTCGGCGACCATGCAGAACATCGAGGAGGTCGCCGCCTGGCTCGACGCCCCCGAGGGGACCACCTTCGACTTCGGGTCGAGCTACCGGCCGGTGGATCTCCACGCCGGGGTAGAGACCTACACCCACGGCGAGAACGCCTTCGCGGACAAGTACCGGCGGCTCTACACCGCCCTCGACCTCGCCGAGCCACACCTCGCGGAGGACGGACAGGCGCTGGTCTTCGTCTCCTCCCGCCAGGACACCGTGAAGGCCGCCGAAACCGCCAGGGACGAGATCACCGAGCGCGACATCCCGCTCGGGGACCGGGGCGATTATGACTTTCACTCGAAAACGCAGGTGCTTGACAACGACACGCTCCGCCAGTCGATCCTCGACGGGGTGGCCTTCCATCACGCGGGACTCTCGAAGAACGACAAGGACCACGTCGAGGCGTGGTTCCGTGAGGGGCGGATCGACCTGCTCTTCTCGACGTCCACGCTCGCCTGGGGGGTCAACCTCCCCGCCCGGTGTGTCGTGATCCGCGATACGAAGCTCCACGACCCGCTCGAGGGCGAGGTGGACATGAGCCCGCTCGACATCCTCCAGATGCTCGGCCGGGCCGGCCGCCCGGGCTACGACGACGTGGGCTACGGCTGGGTGATCGCCGACCGCGTCGAGGCCGAGAAGTACCGGCGCCTGCTCCGGGACGGAAAGGAGATCGAGTCCCGGCTGGCGGAGAACCTCCCGGAACACGTCAACGCCGAAATCTCGCTCGGCACGATCGCGGGACTCGAGGACGTCCTCGACTGGCTCGAGACGACCTTCTACTTCCAGCGGGCCGGCTACGCCCCCGGCGATTCGGCCTACGAGGACGTTCGCGAGCGCGTGCGTGCCGTCCTGGCGGATCTCCTCGACCGTGGCTTCGTCGAGACCGACGGGGAGCTGGTGCTCTCGCCGACGCCGATGGGCCAGCTGGCCTCCCGGTACTACCTCCGCCTCCCGACCGCAGCGCGTTTCCGGGACCTGGTCGACGTCGAACCCGAGGAGCGCGAAATCCTCGCGGCGGTGGCCCAGGCCGAGGAGTTCGACAGCGTGAGCGCGAGAGGCGACGAACGGGACGCCATCGAGTCGGTGCTCGGCCGGGACACCGGCTCGCACGAGCAGGGGGCCCGGAAGATCCTCGCGATTCTCGAGGCCAGCATGGATGGGGAGTTGCCACCGGAACTCCGCTCGGACGCGTGGGTCATCAAACAGAACGCACTCCGGCTGCTCGCGGCCGCCCGGGCCTTCTTCGACCGCTTCGACCGACCGGGGGGCGCGAATCTCTGCCGGCGGCTCGAGGCCCGGGTCGAGACGGGCGTCCCGCCCGAAGCGGTCGGGCTCACGGCCATCGACGGGGTCGGTGCGGGGCGCGGGCAACGACTCGCCAAGGCCGGGCTGACGGACCCGGGTGCCGTCGTCGAGGCCGGGGTCACGGGGCTCGTGGACGCCGGACTCGGCGAGGAAGTGGCGGGAACGGTCGCGAGACAGGCGGTCCAGCTTCCCCGCGTCGAGATCGACTGGGGGGACTTTCCCGACTCGGTGCCGGCCGGAGAGAACGACATGCAGGAGGTGACCGTCCGAACCGAGGGTGGGGGCGCCCGACTCGGGGTCAGGGTGACGGTCAACGGCGTCGAGATGACCCGGTCGGTCCGGTACGTCACCGATGCCGAGACGGTCCCGGTCGGCGTCTTCGGCGCGGATAGCGACGAACTCACCTACGCCATCGAGGTCACGTTCCCCGATCACCCGCTCCGGCCGGTCATCGAGACCCGCGCCGTGGCCGTCGAATGAGGTTTAAATCCGAAGACCGGGCCAGGGAGGGCCATGCAGGACGCGATTCGAATGATCGCCGGTCGATGTACGGTCCGTCACGAGGCAGACGAGCAGTCAGAATCGGAGGGCGACGTGGTCGTGCTGGTCAAGCCCGACAACACGGTGCTCGTGCACGACGCGTCGGGGTACCGACCGGCCGGGTGGCTGACGCGAGCGGATTCGGTCCAGCTCTCGCTGTCAGAGCGCTCCTTCGAGCTTCACGCAAACTCGGGCGGGGAGACCCTCCAGGTCACCGGCGAGGACCCCACGGTCGCGGAGCTCCCCGCGACGACGGCAGGCCCCGTCGTCGGAACCTGTCCGGACTGTGCGGCCACGATGGTCCGGGCCGCCGGGGAGGTCTCCTGTCTGGGCTGTGGGGCCACGTATCCCCTTCCGCGGAACGCGGCGGTCACGGACTCGACCTGTGAAACCTGTGACTTGCCAACCATCTCGCTCACGCGGGGAACCGACCTCGAGGTCTGCCTCGACCGGGAGTGTGACCCGATCGACGCGGTCGTGCGGGCGACCTTCGAGGGCGAATGGCACTGTCCGACCTGTGGGTCGACCCTGGAGATCGCCCGGGCCAGAACCCTGGGTGCTCGGTGTCCGACCTGTGAGACCCACTTCCCGATCCCGGACGGGAGGGTCGCCGGCACCTGTGACTGTGGGCTCCCCTGGTTCGAGACCGACCACGGCGGTCGGTGTCTCGACCCGGCGTGTTCGGCGGCGACGCCGACGCTCTGACCCGGTCGCTGGGACTCGGGCCGACTCACTCCAGCCGGGCCCCGAGAGTCACATTGATGCGGGCCCCGTCCCAGTGGCCGGTATGGACGGCGCGTTGCGGGATGGAGAGATTCACGTCGGCGGGGACGCGAAGCAGCGCTTTCACGACTCCCGGGGGTATGGCCGCCCCCTGACGGGCGATTCCATCGCTCTGGCGCCGGTCGAGGCGGCCCACCTCCTCTACCGGGGTGACCTCGACTCGGTCTCGGGGATGGGATTCCGGGCGTTCCTCGCCAGCCGGGAGCCGGGCTTTGCCCCCCGCTTTCTGGTCTACGTCGATCTGCGGGACCGGGGATTCTACCTCTCGCCCGCACGCGATGGATGGATCCCCGAAGGAATCGACGCCACCGGTGACGGCCGGGACGAGGCTTCCACGGGCGGCGGGTCGGACCGCGATGGAACCACCCCGACGGATCCGGACTTCGTGGTCTATCCGCGGGGGAAGGGCCCCCAGAACGGTGCGGTCGCCCATCGAGTGACGGTCGTCGGGGAGCGGGCCGAAATCCCGGGAACGGCACTCCGTCCAGGGGTCATCGCCGTGGCCGACGAGGAGGGCGACCTGACCTACCTTGAAGTCTCGGCCTTCGATCCGGACGGCGAGACCGAGTTCGAGCCGCGGGGAACGGTCTCCGGTTCGCTTCTCGACGACCGCGTGCTCGTCTTGGACCCGCCCGGACGTCTCCACGAGGACGGCTTCTACGGCCAGCCGCTCGCGGGCCGAGGGGCGACACACGACGTCCTCCACCTCTCGCTGCTCGAAGCGGCGGACCTCGCGGCTCGGGGAGTCCTGGGAATCGAATCGGGGGATGGCGTCGAGGCGATTCTGGACCGTGGCAGGGCGGTCGAGGGGGAGCGCTTCGACCGCCGGCTCCGGGTCTATCGGACCCTCCGGGATCGCCACACCGCTCCCCGGACCGGGTTCAAGTTCGGGGCGGACTTCCGGGTCTACCGGGCCGTGGAATCCGCCGCCGACCTCGGCCACTCAGCGTTTCTGGTCCGGGTCCGCCGGGCGGATCACGTCTTCGGCCCACGCGATCTGGCCCTCGACGTGCGGATGGCCCACGGGGTCAGGAAACGAATGGTTTTTGCGCTCGACGGGGCCAAGGGCGAACAGACACGGTGGCTCGCGGTGAGTCGCCTCACCCCCTAACATGACAGAGGACACATCACCCGAGGATCGGGCGGCGGGGGCCGACGAGGTCACCCTGGACCCGTGGGGCTCCTCGACGATCGCGGATTACCGCTCGCTCTTCGAGGAGTTCGGAATCGAGGCCTTCGAGGCGCTCCTGCCCGAGGTCCCCTCGCCACACTACCTGATGCGGCGGGCGATCATCTTCGGCCACCGGGACTACGACCGCGTCGTCGAGGCCATGCGTACGGACCGCCCCTTCGCCGCCCTCTCGGGGTTCATGCCGACGGGCGACCCGCACATCGGCCACAAGCTGGTCTTCGAGGAACTCATCTGGCACCAGCAGCAGGGCGGGGACACCTACGGCCTCATCGCGGACCTCGAGGCCCACAGCGCTCGCGGCCTGTCGTGGGACGAGATCGACGAGCACGCAGAGGACTACCTCCTCTCCCTGCTGGCCTTCGGATTCGATCCCGAGGAGGGGACCCTCTACCGCCAGTCCGAACGCCGCGAGGTGCAGGACCTGGCTTTCGAGCTGGGCATCGAGGCGAACTTCTCGGAACTCGGGGCCATCTACGGCTTCGACGGCGAGACCGACATCTCCCACATGCAGAGTGTCGTGACACAGGTCGCGGATATCCTCTACCCGCAACTCGAGGAACCGAAGCCGACGGTGATTCCGGTCGGGCCGGACCAGGACCCGCACATGCGGCTGTCCCGGGATCTCGCCTCGCGGATGCGGTACTTCGGCGTCACGCGTGCGTACGCGAGTTTCGAGGCGGAGCCTGCGGAGTTGGCCCACATCGAGCGGGCGTCCGATGCCCTGGCGGACCAGGAAACGGTGCGCTGTGCGGACGCCGCGGACTGGCTCGAGGACGACGGGTCCGATCCAGTCGCGGAGGGGGTCGGCGCGGTCGACGACTCGGGCCGCTCCGGTGCCATCGAGAAACTCAGGGCCGCCGGCCAGGAACCGCTCCGGCCGCGGGTCCGCTTCCTCGACCGGAACGCGACGGCGGAAGCCTTCGAGGGACTCATCGAGGCGATCGAGGGCGAAAAGCGGGTGTACGACGAACACGTCGACGCCTTCGACATGGATCGGGCGGACGCCGAGGCACTCGCCCGGGAGGTCGAGGTCGAACACGGCGGCTACGGCTTCGTCCAGCCCTCCTCGATCTACCACCGCTTCATGACCGGGCTCACGGGAGGGAAGATGTCCTCCTCGATCCCGGCCAGTCACATCAGCCTCCTCGACGACCCCGAAGAGGGAGCCGAGAAGGTCCGCTCGGCGACCACTGGCGGACGCGAAACCGCCGAAGAGCAGCGCGAACTCGGCGGCGAACCCGACAGGTGCCCGGTCTACGAACTCTACGCCTACCTGCTGGCCGGGGACGACGACTCCTACGCCGAGCGGGTCTACGCGGAGTGTGAGGGCGGCAAACGCCTGTGTGGCGGGTGCAAGGCCGAGGCCGCAGAGGAGATGGAGACGTTCCTCGCGGAGCACCAGGAGCGCCGGGAGGAACTCCGTCCGGTCCTCGAGGATCTCGACGTCGCGATCAGCCCCGACCGGATCTGAACTGGCGACACACCGATATGGGGGATTGGGTTCGCAACGCTTTTGTCCGTGCTCGTGGCAGTCGTACTCATGCTTGCCGAATCCGCAAGCGGGATGCACGGTGTCGGCGAAACGCCCCGCAGCCAGGGATTCGGCTTCTTTTTCGGGGCCTGACTCGCATCGATCGAACCGACGACTCCAGCAGACGATGAAACTCCCACCAACGCAAGTCGCGGTGCTCGAAGCGGCGAGCGCCGACGACCCGACCGACGTCGACGAACTCGCGGCACAGCTCGCAGAAAAACCCGAGACGGTCACGGGCGCAGCCTTCGCCCTCGAGGAGGAGGGCCTGCTCTCGATCACCGAGACCGAGGACATCGAGGTCTCGCTGACCGCGGAGGGCCGCCGCTACGCCGAAAACGGACTCCCGGAGGTTCGGCTGTACCGGGCCGCGATCGAGGCCGGCGCGGAGACCGAACCCGTCCCGATGGGCGAGGTGATCGCGGCGGCCGGTCTGGACGGCCAGGCCGTCGACATCGCGCTCTCGAACTTCGCCCGGAAGGGCTACGGCGAGATCGAGTCGGGCCAACTCACCGCCGCCCCGGAAGTCGACCCCGAGGCGGACGCCGAGGCCCGGGCCCTCGAGGCGATCGCCGAGGGCGAGGCCGTCGACGAGAACGTCCGGGCGTCCCTCGAATCCCGGAACCTGATCGAGACCACCGAGCGCACCCGACGGGCCGTGACGCTCACCGAGGACGGGGTGACCGAACTCATGGCCGGCGTCGAGGTCGCAGAGCGGGTCGACCGGCTGCGGCCCGAGCACCTGAGTTCGGGGGACTGGGAGGACCTCGCGTTCGCGGCGTACAACGTCGAGGCCGAGGCGGAGGCGCCGACGCCGGGCAAGCGACACGTCCTCCGACAGATGGCAAAGCGGGTGAAGGAGGTACTCGTGGGCATGGGCTTCGAGGAGATGCAGGGTCCCCACGTCGACGCGGACTTCTGGATCAACGACTGCCTGTTCATGCCCCAGGACCACCCCGCACGCACCCACTGGGACCGGTTCGCGCTCGCCTCGCCGAGCCGGATCGACGAACTCCCCGAGGAGCTTTTAGAACGGGTCGAGCGGGCCCACCGGGAGGGCGTTGGAGCGGACGGCGAGGGCTATCACTCGCCGTGGACCCGCGAGTTCGCCTCCGAACTCGCGCTTCGCGGCCACACGACCTCGCTCTCGGCCCGGTATCTCTCCGGGGAGCAGGTGGGCGACCTCGAGCCGCCCCAGCGCTACTTCAGCGTCGAGAAGGCCTACCGGAACGACACCCTCGATGCGACCCACCTCCTCGAGTTCTTCCAGATCGAGGGGTGGGTGATGGCCGAGGACCTCACGGTTCGGGACCTGATGGGGACGTTCACGGAGTTCTACAGCCACTTCGGCATCACCGATCTCCGCTTCAAGCCGACCTACAACCCCTACACCGAGCCGAGCTTCGAACTCTTCGGTCGCCATCCCGAGACCGACGAACTCATCGAGATCGGCAACAGCGGGATCTTCCGCCCGGAGATGCTCGAACCGCTCGGCGTCGAGGCCGACGTGATGGCGTGGGGGCTGGCCCTCGAACGCCTTCTGATGCTCGTCTCCGGGTTCGAGGACATCCGGGACGTCCACGGGACACTCGCCGATCTCGACTTTCTCCGATCGGTGGAGGTGGAGTACTGATGCCGGTCGTCGACGTCGATGCCGACGAACTCCGGGAGCTGACCGGTCGAACGGAGAAGACTGAGGACGAACTCAAGGACGACCTCTTCACCCTCGGGATCGAGTACGAGGGCGAGACCGAGGACGGAAAGATGCGCCTCGAGTTCGAGGCCGACCGGCTCGACCGGCTCTCGATCACCGGCATCGCCCGCTCCCTGTCGTATCATTACGGCGATCTCTCGGGGATTCACGTGCCGGACACGAACGACCCCGACTGGACGATCGAGGTCGCAGACAGCGTGCCCGACGAGCGCCCGTACGTGACCGGCGCCGTCATCAGGGGGCTCGACCTCGACGAGACGGACCTCGAGGCGATCATCCAGCTCCAGGAGAAGCTCCACGCCACGATGGGGCGCAAGCGCGCGAAGGGGGCGATCGGGGTCCACGATCTGACGATGCTGAAGGGCGGGTCGGCCAGAGGAGGTGCGGAAAACTCCATCCGCTATGCGGGCGTCGAGCCCGATGGCGATCGCTTCGTCCCTCTCGACAGCGACAGCGCGATGACGCCGGCCGCGGTACTCACCGAGCACTCGACCGGCCGTGAGTACGCCGATCTGGTCGCCGAGTACGACCGCTACCCGGCCATCTACGACGACATCGGCCTGTTCAGCTTCCCACCGGTGATCAACGGCGCCCGCACCGAGGTCTCGACGGAATCCCGGGACCTCTTCGTCGAGATGACGGGGACCGACCAGTGGACCATCGACAGGATGCTCGCGATCATGGTGTATGCCCTCGACGCCCGGGGCGGGCAGGTCGAGGAGGTCCAGATCGCCTATCCCGACCGCGAACTGGTCCGCCCGGACCTCTCACTCTCCACGAAGACCCTCTCTCACGACCGGGTCGAGAACACGCTCGGCCTCGATCTCGAACCGGCGCAGGTCCGCGAGCTGCTCGAGCGATCCGGCCTCGAGGTCGACGACGCGGCATCCGGGACGACTCCCGACAGCTACGAGGTCCTGGTCCCGGCCTATCGGGTCGACGTGCTCCACCCGGTCGACCTGGTCGACGACATCGGGCGAGCCTACGGCTTCAATCAACTCGTTCCGCGGTACCCGGACGTGAGTACGGTCGGGGCCCGGACCGAGGACTCACGCCACGAGGAGGCCGTCCGCGATCTGCTGCTCGGGCTCGGATTCGAAGACCTCCTCAACTTCAATCTCACGAGCCCCGTGGAACTGTTCGACCGAATGGGTCTCGATCCAGGGGCCGAGGCCCACGGGGCCAGCGACCCGCCGGAACTCGTCGAGTCCTACAGCGAGGACTTCACGGTGTTGCGAACCTGGGCGCTCCCCTCCCTCGTGCAGGTACTCGAGAACAACACCCATCGCTCGTATCCCCAGCACCTTGCGGAGATCGGATTCGTGGCCGAAATCGACGAGTCGACCGTGACCAACGTGGCAGAGCGCCGCTCCGTGGCCGCGGTCCTCGCGGAGCCCGAGGCGTCCTACGAGACGGCGAAGGGTCGGTTGCAGGCGCTGGCGCGCAATTTCGGCGTGGAGCTGGAAACGCCCTCGACCTCCCACCCGAGCTTCATCGAGGGACGCGTGGCGGACGTCGTCCTCGACGGTACCGTCGCCGGCGTCATCGGCGAACTCGACCCGGCCGTGCTTGAGGAGCACGACCTCGAGGTGCCGGTTTCCGGGTTCGAACTCGACCTCGAAGCCCTTCGTTAGTTCGCGGGCTGCCGACGGGGATCGCCCTTCTCATTCCAGGTCCGCACCGACGGCCGCCTCGACGGAGTCGAAGCCGTCGGCCTCGAGCAGGTCGAGCAGCCCCTCGTTGATGTCCCGCGCGACGGTCGGGCCCTGGTAGATGAAGCCGGTGTAGAGCTGGACGAGGTCCGCGCCGGCTCGGATCTTCTCGTAGGCGTCCTCGGCCGTGAAGATGCCACCGACCCCGACGATCGGGAGGTCGGTTCGCTCCGCGACGAAGCGGACCGTCTCGGTCGCCCGGTCGGCTATGGGCTCCCCGGAGAGGCCGCCGGATTCCTCCGCAGCGGCGCTTGCGAGGGTCTCCGGCCGGTCGATGGTCGTGTTCGTCGCCACGATGCCGGAGAGGCCCACCTCCTCGGCGAGGTCGACCACGTCGGCGATCGCCTCCCGGTGGAGATCCGGGGAGAGTTTCACGAGCAGCGGATCGGCTCCGGCCCCGACGAGCGTCCGGAGAATTCGTTCGAGGGGCTCCCTGTCTTGCAGTTCGCGGAGCCCCGGCGTGTTCGGGCTGGAGACGTTGACCACGAAGAAATCGGCGTGGGGGGCCAGGCGCTCGTAGGTGTACAGGTAGTCCGAGGCGGCGTCCTCGAGGGGCGTGGTCTTCGTCTTGCCGATGTTGGCCCCGATCGGGACGGTGGGCTCGACGGTCGAGAGCCGATCGGCGATCGCGTCAGCGCCCGCGTTGTTGAATCCCATCCGGTTGATGATGGCTCTGTCCTCGGGGAGTCTGAAGAGTCGGGGTCTGGGATTGCCGGACTGGCCCTCCGCCGTGACGGCCCCGATCTCGACGTGCCCGAAGCCGAGGGCGCCGAGCATTGTGGGGATTCGTGCGTTCTTGTCGAAGCCGGCGGCGACGCCCACGGGGTTGTCGAAGGGAATGCCGAAGACGCTTGTCTCGAGGCGCGGGTCCTCGACCTGCAGGTACGTTGCGAGTGCCGTCCGGATCGGTCCCCACTGTCCCGCCCTGAGTGCCGTCACCACGGTCTCGTGGGCGGTTTCCGGCGGCAGGGCAAAGAGTAGCCGCCTGAGGGAGCGATACATGCCCCTAGAAGTCGTGTTCCACGTCCTCGGGATCGGCTTTCTGAATGATTATCTTGTCCTCGCGAACCCGCACGAAGACCTCGTCGCCGATCTCGAGGCCGGCCACGGCGAGTTCGTCCTCGTGGAGGTTCACGTGCGCGTTGTGGTAGGCCTCATCCTCGCCTTTCGCACCCGACGGACTGAGCGTCTTCTTTCGAACCATCGCGGGGTCTTAGGTGCCCTTGGCAACAGCGGATACTTAAGTTCTTCCGAGTCCGTTTTTCATCGATCGCCACCGATCTGGCCGACTCGGGGGGTCGAACCCGCCGACTGGTCGGCGATTGCTGCCGAAATCGCCGGTATATTTATACCACATTCTTGTGTTGGGTTCGCATGGGACATAACCATGGTACGAGAGGACGGCAAGCGGAACTTCGCGCTTCGTGAGGACGACGGCTCGGAACCGAGCGTATTCAGCGGGAATACGCCACGACAGGCCGCCAAAAAAGCAGCCAGACGGCTTTCTGATGTGGGTGATACCGAGGAGGGCGCCCCACGGACCGAAATCCAGCTGCGCGAAAAGGGGACAGACAAGGTCCACATCTACGAGGCCTGGGCCTGGAACGAGTCAGCACCGGCGGACTCGCCGGACTGGATGCCCGAGGAGATCACGAAAGGAAACGTCTCGAAACAGGGGATCGAACACCTCGAAGAGGTCTGAGACTCGAAACGCATACCCGACCGCCGTCCATCAGGGACATCTGCGCGGTCTCTCCCGGCCCGACCAGGCGTACGAACGCGGGATGACCGGCCGCCCTCCGACCGCGCAACAGTTTCGGAACCAGTACCGACTGGTTTCTTTTCACGGTCCGACGGAGGACACCGTCCCGAGAGCTGGGTGGCGTGTCCACAGTCCGGCGACTGATCCAGGCGTCCCGGCAGCTGTCCATGTGTGGCGGAGGCACCGACAGGGGACCTCCCAAGACCCCCGTTGCTGGGGGCTCACGAGCCCGCTCGGTCGGACGGGCATAGGGATGTCGATCCCGCCGCTTCTGCCATGAAACACCGTCACGAACCGGGCTCGGTTCGACGGCCTTATGTTGGACCCGGGCCTCGGATGTGATGTGACGATGAGGTGGCCCAGGTGACTGGCGCCACTGATGTACGATGCCGACATCAAGGCGGTCGACGGTTCGATGGCCTTATGTACTTCCTGGCGATTCGGGTTTAATGCGTTCGGCGGCCGGCAGCAGTGCCGGGCCGCCCCCGATCGCCGGTCGATCTCCTGCAATTCTGCAGGGGTCACTTTCGGCATCGGTGTCCCGATGGATCGACCATCGGTGCCGGGTCCCTTCGATGGGTTTAACACCCGTCGTCGACAATATACGGGTCCGGAGGAAATGAGGATTCCACCCCTGCGGTCCGCCGTACAGATGGGATCTGATGTTAGCCTTGATGGTTTGGTGATATCCGGTCGGCCACGCTCGTGGTGGCCTACCGATACCCGCCAACCAGAGTGACTCTCTCTGGCCGCCGGGGTCTTTCCCCGGCAACATTCCGGTTGATCCTGCCGGAGGCCATTGCTATCGGAGTCCGATTTAGCCATGCTAGTCGCACGGGTTCAGACCCGTGGCGAAAAGCTCAGTAACACGTGGCCAAGCTACCCTGTGGACCGGAATACCCTCGGGAAACTGAGGACAATTCCGGATAACGCTCCCCTATTGGAATATGGGGAGCCGGAAATGCGTCCGCGCCACAGGATGCGGCTGCGGCCGATTAGGTAGACGGTGGGGTAACGGCCCACCGTGCCCATAATCGGTACGGGTTGTGAGAGCAAGAGCCCGGAGACGGAATCTGAGACAAGATTCCGGGCCCTACGGGGCGCAGCAGGCGCGAAACCTTTACACTGCACGACAGTGCGATAGGGGGACTCCGAGTGCGAGGGCATAGAGCCCTCGCTTTTCTGTACCGTAAGGTGGTACAGGAAGAAGGGCTGGGCAAGACCGGTGCCAGCCGCCGCGGTAATACCGGCAGCCCAAGTGATGGCCGATATTATTGGGCCTAAAGCGTCCGTAGCTGGCCGGACAAGTCCGTTGGGAAATCCGCACGCTTAACGTGCGGGCGTCCAGCGGAAACTGTCCGGCTTGGGACCGGAAGACCCGAGGGGTACGTCCGGGGTAGGAGTGAAATCCTGTAATCCCGGACGGACCGCCTGTGGCGAAAGCGCCTCGGGAAGACGGACCCGACAGTGAGGGACGAAAGCCAGGGTCTCGAACCGGATTAGATACCCGGGTAGTCCTGGCCGTAAACGATGTCCGCTAGGTGTGGCGCAGGCTACGAGCCTGCGCTGTGCCGTAGGGAAGCCGTGAAGCGGACCGCCTGGGAAGTACGTCTGCAAGGATGAAACTTAAAGGAATTGGCGGGGGAGCACTACAACCGGAGGAGCCTG
>JBDGUI010000014.1:0-73934 GCA_042216015.1 Halodesulfurarchaeum sp.
CCTGGAACGAGCGCTTCCGCACCCGAAACTCGAAGGAGCGCAACCTCAAGCAGGCCCTCGGCGAGATCGAGCGGATGAGTTCGGCTCTCGGCCTCCCACAGGAGGTGCGGGAGACCGCCTCGGTGATCTATCGCCGGGCACTGGAGGAGGATCTCCTCCCAGGTCGGTCGATCGAGGGCGTCGCAACGGCTGCACTCTATGCGGCCGCTCGACAGATGACCACGCCGCGAAGCCTCGACGAGATGGCCGCCGTGAGCCGAATCGACGAGATGGAGTTCAAACGGACCTACCGATACATCGTCCGCGAACTCAGTCTCGAGGTCCAGCCCGCGGATCCGGCCAGCTACGTGCCCCGGTTTGCCTCGGAACTTGATCTCGCCGAAGAGGTAGAGCGACGGGCTCGCCAGCTCCTCTCGACGGCCCAGGAGAAGGGTGTGACCAGTGGAAAGAGCCCCGTCGGGCTCGCGGCCGCGGCCATCTACGCCGCGTCGCTTTTGACCAATCGACGGGTCACCCAGAGCGAGGTCAGCGATGTGACCAACGTGTCGGAGGTCACCATCCGGAACCGGTACCAGGAGCTGCTCGAGGCGGCTGACGTTCCGGCGTAACTCGACGAATCACGAACGGCGATTCCCCGCTCTTTCGCCATTTCCACTCGTTCGGCCTGAATTATAATCGTTCCCCGGCCCGAATAGCGACCGATAGTTCGCTGTCAGTTGGCGGTTTCGCGCTCCGGACCGTCTCGTCGTACACACAGAGCGGATGATACGCCAGGTTGAAGTCGACCGTCACGTCCACAGGCCTTGCCCGATCGATTTGGTCCTCCTCACCGGCCGTCCCTTTCGGCGCAGCGACGTTCAGGTATCGGCCGTGTTTCCAGGTGGTGCTGCCGTTCGTAGAATCCCGAAACGGAACAAGGAGGGACGGTACCCCCGGGGCCCGATACGCCGCGAGAACTGAGAATTCTCCGTCGAGTTCGAGACCGAGTTGTCCCACTTTCTCGAAGGACATCGGTGGCCCTTGGGTTGTGTCGAGGGTTACATCTCGTGGCTCCTCGAACGGTTCCAATCGGCCAGTGAGACGGTACTCCGCCGATATCGGAAAGAATGCCAACCCATCGAACTGGGCACGAGCGGTCTCGGAGAGCGGCGTGTCGCTCTCGGAGGCGAAGGCGGCCTCCTTCTCGGTCCTGTGGGTGTGAATCATCTCGGGCCAGTCCCCGCCCCTCGAATTGTCGTCCATGGCGATTCTTCGAGGGGAGATGGGTAACGGTTGGGATCCGGAACCGTCCGGAATTGGTGCCCTCGGGGGTTGATCGGTAAGAAACGGGGCCTCAATTGTCGAACCAATGAATGGTCACTCGGATGTCGGTCCAGTGATTGGACACTTCAGGTATCAATCCAACGTGGGGAGGCTCTCGAGTGTCGGTCCAAACCTTCAACCCGATCCCGAGCGATCACGGCTCATGAAGCGGATCGACGGTGAGGGTGGGGGTGGACAGGTCCTCCGGCTGGCCGTCTCGTTCGCCGCCCTCGAGAACACCTCCATCACCGTCGAGAACGTCCGGGGAGGACGGGAAAACCCGGGCCTGCGAGCCCAGCACGTGGCTGCAATCGAGTCGATCACCGCTCTGACGGATGGGGAATCCGACGGGGTCCGGGTCGGTTCCGAGACGGTCACCTTCGAACCGGGAGACTCCATCGGGGGAGAGACGGCAGTCGATGTCGGGACTGCTGGCAGCATTCCGCTCGTCTTCGACGCGGTGTTGCCGCTTGCCATGGCGGCCGAGTCGCCCATTTTGCTCCACGCCACCGGCGGTACCGACGTCAAATGGGCTCCACCGATCGACTTTCTCCGAACCGTGAAATTCCCCGTCCTCGAGCGATTCGGACTCGAGGCGACCATCGAGCAGGTCTCGCGAGGATTTTATCCGCAGGGAGGTGGCTCGGCGACGCTGAAACTCGTTCCCGTGTCGATAAACTCGATTGACTGTGTCGACCGCGGAGGACTCGAGGCGATTTCGATCCATTCGGTGGCGACGGACGACCTCTCGAGCGCGGAGGTGACAACACGACAGATCGACGGCGTCAAACGGACACTGAATGGCGATGTTTCCGTACCCATTTCGGATCATCGGGACGTTGTCGAGTCTCCATCGACCGGAACCGTCGTGCTCGTCGTGGCACAGTACGAACGGTCCCGAGCGGGATTTTCGGCGCTCGGGGAACCGGGCTGGCCGGCCGAAGAGGTCGGAGCGGCTGCCGCTTCGGCGTTTTTGACGTTCCATGACACACGTGCAGCAGTCGAGAGACATCTCGCAGACCAGCTATTGCCATTTCTCGCACGCTCCGGTGGGACCATCACGACCCCGAAGCGCACAGCCCACATTCGGTCGTCGATTTCGTTGCTCTCGGCGTTCGATCACCCACTCGATGTCCACCGGAGTTCCCGAGGAATTCGCATTGAATCCACCCAGTCCACGTAAAACGGTGTCACCGAGCGTTCGTTCCGTCCGGTTCGATGGTGACGTTGGCCCGGTACTCCAGTTTGTCCTGCAGGAGCGCGATTTGCAGGGTCGCGTTGTAGATGACGGGTCTCAGTTGGCGGTCGGCGTAGTCGGACCCGTCTATTTGATTCACCGCTTCGTCCACGATCAGGCGATAGGTTCCCGTCGCGTTCGAGCCGTTCTTGATCCAGAGGTCGAATTCATCAGGAAACGCGTTCTGAAATTCGAGATCGGCCCAGGTCCGGTTTTCGATGGACCCCTCGGTCGGTCTGATTTCGAGGGACTCGGTCGAATACATCCGTGAACTCGATCCGTTCGTTGGGGTCTGTACCGAGACACCGAACGAGCCGTTCGATTCGTTCACCAAGAGTCCCCAGGTCTCAGAGCCATTCGTGGCGTTGATCCTGAGGGTCGCATTCGAATCCACGTCCGTCACCTCGAACCTGACTGCTCGAGCGTCTGTCACCCCGTGAACGAGTTGCCAGGTCGAATTGCCCCCCTCGTTCTCGAAATTCGATACAGTCGATTGGTTGAGGAGTGTCCCGTTGTGTGTTTCGAGAAGCGTCACGTTTCGAATGGTTCCTCGAGTGAGCGCGTGGGCCAGCTCGGCGTCGCTGTAATTCCGTATGCGCTCGCGATACGTCGATCGAAGGGTCTGATAGGTCGATTCCTCCGCGTTGGTTCGTCGGAGGAGGACCGCACCGACCTCGATCACGGACTCCTGAAAGTCCAGGACTTCGTGTCCACCGACCGTCTCCCGGGTGGCCAGGTTTTCCGTGTAGATTGCGGTGTTGAGGATCAGCGCCAGGGCGACGAAAATGATCGCCATCGCGAAGGCGGCCACGAGCAGGATCTGTCCCCTCGATCGTCCCATGCCCGCCCTTTATCGGTCAGGACGAAAAGACTTGCTCGCCCGGCACGCCTTTGCCACCTCCGCGTGTAGAAGCGACCATGCACGTCGCGGTTATCGGTACGGGAGCGATCGGCTCGGCACTCGGAGCCCACCTGTCCCGGACCGCCCCGGTCACGCTGGTCGGTCACGAAAACCCGCACCTGCGGGCGATCGAGACCGGTCGGCTCGACGTACGAGCCCCCGGTAACTCGCCCACGCCCGTAAAACTGGCCGTGACGACCGACCATTCGGTTGTCGAAAGAGCCGATCTCGTCATTCTCGCCGTGAAGAGTTACGACACGGACGGGGCGATGACCGACATCGAGTCCGGCCTGGGGGACGCGGCAGTCATGACTCTCCAGAACGGACTCGGCAATATCGAACGGATTCGGGAGTCAGTCGCGCCCGAACGGGTCATCGGCGGAACGACCACGATGGGTGCGTTCGTGCCCAAACCTGGAACGGTTCGAATCGAGAGCCGTGGAGAAACGAGAATCGGGCGTCCCTGGGGGGAGACCGATCCGATCCTCGAACGGGTGACCGCGACCTTCGAATCGGCCGGGTTGCAAACCGAAATCGACGATCGGATTCGTCGGACGATCTGGGAAAAGGTGCTCGTCAACGTGGGCATCAACCCCGTCACTGCACTGGGTGGGGTACCGAACGGTCGTCTTCGATCGGGGTTCGGGCGCAGCCTCCTCGAGACAGCCATCGAGGAGGCCCAGTGCGTTGCAAGGGCTGAGGGGTTCCCCGTCGATTCACCCGTCGAACGGGCGATCGCCGTCGCCGATGCGACGGCGCAGAACCGATCGTCGATGCTTCGCGACCTCGAATCGAACTCCCGGACGGAGATCGAGGCCCTGAACGGCGCGATCGTGGATCGGGCGGCATCACATGACGTACGCGTTCCCGTGAACCGCACCCTCACCGAAGCGGTGAAGCTCCGGAGCACCCGGGAGAAACCCCCCTGAGAACCGACCGGGAACGAATCCGTCAAATGAAAGGCGACGGTACGGGATCCATGGCCCACCCAATCGTCGTCGATATCGACGGCACGCTGAGCCGCCCGGATCGGTCGATCGATCCTCGGATCATCGACGCCCTCGCCGCCTGGCCGGGTCCGGTCGTCATCGCGACGGGGAAGGCGCTTCCCTACCCGGTCGCACTCGCCCAGTACGTCGGGATCGAGCCCACTGTCGTCGCGGAAAACGGAGGGGTTGCCGTCGCAGGGGACAGGCTGCAGGTCCATGGAGATCGAACCGCCGCCGACGAGGTCGCGGCCGAATACCGCTCCCAGGGCCACGAGTTGGGCTTCGGGAAGCCCGATCTCGCGAACCGGTGGCGCGAAACCGAGATCGTCGTCAGTCGCGACCAGCCCCTCGAACCCCTCGAAGCGCTCGCCCGGGAGCATGGTCTGGAGGTCGTCGATTCGGAGTACGCATACCACGTCAAATCGCCAGCCGTGAGCAAGGGTGCGGCCTTCGAATCGATCGCCGACCACCTGGAATTCGATCCCGAAATGACGGTCGCCATCGGGGATTCGCCAAACGACATCTCGCTCTTCGAGATCGTCGGCACCTCGTTTGCCGTGGCCAACGCGACCGATGACGCCAAAAAGGCGGCGGACTCGGTCACCAGTGGGAGTTACGCGGACGGATTCCTCGAGGCGCTGAACACCCTGCTCTGAGAAGTCCTGAAACAACTCCCGGTCACACCGAAGGAGCAACTGCCGAGTCCTACTGTTCGCCCTGTGTCGCGGATTCGTACTGGTCCCGGAACTCCGTGATTAGTTGACCCATTTTGGCATACCAGTCGTTGAGCAGTCGTTGCATGTCGTCGGCGATCCGGTCGGGGTCGGTCGGTCGATAGACGTGATAGTATCCCCCCTGTTCGTAATTCACCTGCTCCTTCTGAATGAAACCGGACTGCAGGAGGCGCTGGACGGACCGGTAGGCGGTGGACCGTTCCCGATCAACGGCGTCAGCAATATCGTCCACGGTGAGTGGGTCCGAGGCGTCGGTGAGGACCATGAACACCTCCTTGTCGAGTTCCTTGAGTCCGTGCATGCATTCGAGGAGGCCCTCACATTGCATGTCCTGAGAGAGATACTCGCTCATCGATTCTGCCATGGATATTGTGAGTTTGGTGCACCTCACTAAAAGGGTTGTGTCGAGCGGGTGGCCGGTCCGGATCGGCCTCCGTCCAGTACGAGGGGTCGGGCCTCGTCGGTCAGCGCCTGTTTCGAGGGGTCCCCAGTGGGAATGATCGAGTGATTTCGACGGGAAAGATGGGTAAAATCGGGAGGACGTGTAGCGATCACAACCATGCACAGTCATCCCAGGACTCCACGTGCACGCTACCCCGATTGGGACGCCGAATCCGCCTGCCAATCCGTCACGGACTCGAGTCTGGAAAATATCCGTTCCCCGTCGACTGCGGTCCCATCGGAAATTCGAAAGCGGACTGGCCCCTCGACAGCCGATTCGTTGATGTCACCGACGAGAATGGTGGGAAGCTCGGCCGACTTGAACCCCTCCACGAACACCCAGTCGACGTCTCGATCGGCGAGTTCCGCAAGCGTCTCACGAAGTGTGACACCATCCTCTTTTCCCTCGTTCCGGAACTCGGCGGTCTGGGAAGGCGTGACACCGACGACGGTGTCCGCTCCGGCCGTTCGGTGGCGATGGGTGTCGGTTCCGGGCGAATCGAATTCGACCTCGTGGTGAATCGACTTGACCGTCGCGACCGACAGAGCGGGGGGTATCACCTCGAGAAGCTCTTCGATCAGCGAGGTCTTCCCGGCATTGCGGTTGCCGGCCACCACGACGACCTTCATCACCTGACGGTCGCTCCGCGATCCACTTACGTGCTCCGAGTTTTATCGATCGAGATGTCGGTCGATCCGCATCGACGTTCGATATACATCGACACGTCCTTTCGTTGACGACGATTCCCGAATGGGCGCCCGGTTCCAAGAGCGGAAGCATTTCAACCCTGGAAACTACCGATTAGGTATGAAGCGGGCGACAGGGATTGGGATCATCGTGACCCTCCTTTTGGTTGCCGGGGTGATTCCGGGAGCGACCGCCGTTTCGACCTTCGGCTCCGAGACCGAACAGATCGGTGGACTCCAGACCGATCTCGTCACCATCCAGGCGAGGGTGACCGCGGCCGGGAACGCGGACTTCCAGATCCAGTACGCCATCGAACTGAATGGCGAAAACGAGAGTCAGGCGTTTGGCGAACTCGCCGCGGACATCGAGGCGAACGAATCGGCGTATCTGGATCGGTTTGCAGACCGAATGAACGCGACCGTCGAGGCGGCAGAACGGGCCACCGGCCGACCGATGTCCATCGGCAACGTCGACGTCTGGACGAACCGGACGAGCCTCGGGAAGGAATACGGCCTGGTCACATATTCTGCGACCTGGCGGGGGTTCGCGAATGCTACCGGGAACCGGCTCACAATCGGCGATGCACTCGAGGGACTGTTCATCGACCAGGATACCCGATTCGTACTCCAGTGGCCCGAGACCTATCAACTCGAGTCCGTGAAGCCATCACCGGACGAATCCTCCGAGACTGAAGTGGTCTGGATGGGACCCCGCGAATTCGACGCTGGCGGGCCCTCGGTGACCCTGGTCCTCGAGACGACCGAGACCGATCCCGAATCGACCACACAGGAATCCGCCCCCACCCTGGGACCGACGACCGAGAAACCCCCGACTTCGGGAGGGGCATTTCCGGTGACCCTTCTGGGCATCGGCGTGATCGTTCTCCTGCTTGTCGGCGGTTGGTACTGGCGGCGTGGCGGATTCGTGGAGCAGCCGAGTTCTTCAGATGGATCTGATCTGGCCGATCACCCGGCGGAAAGTCAGAATGGCGAACCGCCGGCCGAACTGCTGAGCAATGAAGAGCGGGTCGAGCAGTACCTCGAATCGGTCGGCGGTCGAGCGAAGCAGCAGGAAATCGTCGAGGCTCTCGACTGGACGGAGGCAAAGACGAGCCAGGTGCTCACGGAGATGACTGAGACGGGAACCATCGAGAAGTTCCGGATCGGCCGGGAAAACGTCGTCAAACTGACCGACGACGAGACCGAGTGAATCGCGTAATGATCGGCCATCCCTTGACGGCCCCCCGCCCAAATGGCGGGGTTCTAGCCTCGAAACTTCCATAACCCCGTTCGCCATCACTCGTACAGACCGACGAGTACGGCGATCACCAACACGAGGCCGCCGAATCCACCGACGGCAAACCAGATCCCTGCAAGTGCCCCGCTCGGCGGATCCCGCGGGAGCAAGAGCAGCACGATCGTCCCCAGCCCAAGCAGCACCAATCCCCACACGTAGAGCCGGAGGAGGTGATAGAACAGTCGGCCGAGGTCCATGGATGCACTACGTCCCGAAGCCTCAACTAGTTGTGTGCCAGGGAACTCGAGTCGAGGAACACGAATCGATTCGTCCGCGTGAGACCATCTGCCGGGCTATTCTTCGGTCGAACCCTCATCGATGACGCGGAATCCATCGGTCTCAGTGCGACCGGAGAGTTCACGCTGCGGGAAGGGGATCTTGATGTCCTCCTCCTCGAAGGCGGCAGCAACGGCCGTGATGGAATCGCTGATTGCAAGCGCCCGGCGGCGGGCACTCGGCTTGTCGATCCAGAATCGAAGCTCGAGAACGATCGCCGAATCGGCGAATCGACTCGTCACGACCCTGGGGCGAGGGACCGTAAGAACCCGATCGACATCCCCGAGAGCCTCCTCTGCCACGTCGCTTGCGTGATCGGGATCCGCATCGTAATCGATCCCCACCTCGACACGCAATCGGAGCCTCCCCTTCGTGGTTCGGTTGACGATGGTCGAATTGCCGACCAGGTCGTTCGGAAGGGCGATCAGTTCGCCATCGAAGTTCTGGAGCCGGGTGTTCACGATGGTGATTTCCGAGACGATTCCCTCGTGCTCACCGATCTGCACCCAGTCGCCGATCTCGAACGGTCGCGAGAGCATCAGGACGAATCCGGCGATGAGCGCTCCGAGGGTCTGCTGGGCGGCGAGACCGGCCACGATGCCCAGAAATCCCGCCCCGACGAGGAGTCCACCGAGATCGACCCCCCAGAGCGAGAGCGCGACGATCGAGGCCGCGATCAGGAAGATGATCTGGAGGACCCGCAACCAGATTTCCTCCTGGTGGGGGGAGATCTTCTCCGAGCGCTTCGTCAACTCGCCGAGCCAGCTGTGGAGAACCCCCATGCCGGAGTAGGCGCCCACGAGCAGGAGGACGGTGAGGAGTCCCTTGAGGATCATCGACATCGGAATCGAGAGTCCCCTCACGAACTCCTTGGCGGATCCAATCTCGCCCCAGATGCCAAGCAATGCGACGGTCGCCAGGATGGCAACACTCGCTTGGCCGATTCGAACGGCCCCCCGTTCAACGCCAGGAATGTCCGTGAGATGGATTGGACCGCTCCCCGATTCCATTCGTAGGAGATTCAGGAGCCAGAGAAGACCACGTCCGATGAGTTCCACTGCCCGAGGAACCAACACCAAGATGGCGAAGATAGCGAGCAGTCCAACTCCCACCGAGACGCCGATCTGCATTTCGATCGATCCGGCCCCGCCGAGGAGGTCTCCGATCGTCGATCCAAAACCCAACGCCATTATCGGAACGTCGGTGGGGATCCACTTAGAGGTGCTGGCATGCGTATTCGATCATCACTCACCATACGAAAACCAGCCGTGGGTGGGAACATTCTTAATCGCGCTCCAATTTCATGGACTATGGAGCAGGTCGACGTCGCGATCGTCGGCGGTGGTCCGGCCGGCACGGCCGCCGGGCGGGCCGCTGCCGACCACGGCGCACGCGCTGTCGTCATCGAGAAAGGGGTCCCGCGAGAGGATCGGGAGTCGGTGGGACCGGACTCGACGGACGCGGCCGGATTTCTGGACTTCTGGAGCGAAATCGCCGACGTCGATCCGACGACCTGGCCCGAGGATATCATTCATCAGCACCTCACGGGTGCAGAATTCCGGAGCCGGGAGGAGTCGATCACGATCAGGAAGACCGGTATCGATTCGTCCTATCCGCACTTCGGGTTCACCTTCGATCGGGCGAAATTCGACGATTGGCACCGCGAACGGGCCGAAGAGGCGGGTGCTGACTACCGGGTTGGAACCGGCGTTCGGTCCATCGACGTCGGCCGACGGAGTTCTGCCCACCTGGTGACTCTCGCCGACGGATCGACGATTCGAGCCGATACGCTGATACTCGCCGACGGCCCCCAACGCCAGCTGACACTTCGTGTCCTCGACGAATTGCTCCCCGCCGATCGATCGGCCTCGACAGCCCTCTCGCCGCCAACAGCGAATCACATCGCCTATCAGGAGTACAGACAGTTCCCGAGCGAGGAATTCGATCCCGACCGCATCAAATTCTGGTGGGGATGGATCCCCGGTCATACCGCCTACCCGTGGATCTTCCCGAACAGCGACAACGTGGCCAGGGTGGGTCTCACGATGCCCATCGGCCTGTCACTCGAGGACATTCACGATCCGAGAGCCTACGAATTGATC
Source organism: Halodesulfurarchaeum sp. (assembly GCA_042216015.1). GTDB lineage: Archaea > Halobacteriota > Halobacteria > Halobacteriales > Halobacteriaceae > Halodesulfurarchaeum. The sequence continues at coordinate 9,967 of JBDGUI010000014.1, forward strand.
GAACCGGACGACGAGACCATGCCCTCTCCTCGCACCTTCCTCGAACGCTTTCTCGAGCGGCTCTACGGGGAGGAGTACGACGTGGCGGGGGACTTCCCACGGCTCGAAACCTACGGAAAGGACGGGGGGACTGAAACCTACCCCATCTCATCGACTCGCCCAATCGACTCCCCGACCGCACACGGGATCGCCGTCGTGGGCGGGGCGATGGGGGCGACCTCGGCATTTCACGAGGGAGGAGACCACGTCGCTCTCAGGACGGGCAAACTCGCCGGAAGACTCGGCGCGACCGGGCGCCTCGGGGCATACAACGACGCCTGGAAGGCCGCGATCGGGCCCGAGGTCCGACGAAACGTCACCCTCGCCGACATGGTTCGAAACTACGAACCCGCCGACTGGGACCGGGTCTTCCGAATCGGACAGCGGATGCTTGGCAAACAGGAGGGAGCCGTGCCGAAACTTCGTTCGGCACTTACGGCAGGTCTCCCCGCTGTCAAACTCTATCTCGCGTATCGATACGAGCGGTACAAACTCCGCTCGAACAGGTACGTGAGCATTCACGCCTCAGCGTACCGGTCCTGACCGACCACCGGGAGTCAAAGTGAGGGCCCCTTCTCCCGGTACCACCCAGTGATCCACGTCGAGGGTTGTCCAAGCGAGACGGCGACGTGGTCGCTGTACGCAACGTCAGCTTCCACGTGGAGTTCGGATCGGTCCATTGACCTCCTGTTTGGCAGGATGCTCCTCCATTCGGTGAATCCGCCGAACACCATCGCAGAGGAGGCAACCGGGAGTGAGACCCCGGTGAGGAACGCGGCGTTTATTGGCAAACCGATCCAGAATACGATCGATGAACCCGGGCACCTACACGATACTCCTCGAACTCGAGGAGGAGCGGACGGTGACGTTCGGGGCCGCCGGCTCTCGGGAGTTGGCGCCCGGATTTTACGCGTATACGGGGAGTGCGTTCGGTCCCGGTGGACTCTCGCGGGTCGATCGTCACCGTCGGGTACTCCGGGGACGCAACTCGACCCGCCACTGGCACGTCGATTATCTTCTCGACAATTCCGCGGTCACATGGATTGGCACCTGGGTGAGCCCCCATCGACGAAACGAATGCGAGATCGCCGGAGCACTCCTGGGGGACCCCCTTCCGGGCATCGGCTCGTCGGACTGTTCCTGTGAGAGCCATCTCGTGTTCCATACCGACCGTTCGACACTGACCACAGCGATCGAAGCCGTACACGAGAAGCGCTATTCGTCGGTAAGCCACTCCGAGGGGGACTGACCGAACCCCCGTGTTCTGATCTCTCGTGGTCCGTCATCTGGAACGCGCAACTGGATCACGCCGTCGAAGAGCTGATTGAGCGTGTTGATCGTCTGGGCATCGTGGGAATCCGGGTCGATCGAAAACAGGCCGAGCCAGCCCATCGACTGGATCTGTCTGGTGAAGACGTGAAGGAACCGAAAGAGTCGCTCGAGATCGACGTACATGAGCACCGGTGTGAGCGAATCGAAGGCAACCCGCACCCGATCGATCCCCTGGGAATCAGTCTCCTTGGAGAGCTGTGAGAATTCGATCCCGATCCCCGTCAAATCACCCGGAGAGCCACAGCTCCTGATGATCTCATCGTGGTCCCCGGGGGAATCCGAGCCAACACTGTCGACGATCCGAACGTAGGCATCATTGGGGACGTGTTCCCCGAATTGCTCATAAACCTGTGTGCCACTGTCGTTCGCGGTGACGATCACCGATCCCTCTCCACGAGTTGCGCCGTGGCTCAGCACGTCGAACATGAGCTGTCGTTTGCCGGACATCGCAGGACCGCTCACCAGGATGTTCGTTCCCGGTTCCACGCTGTCGACGAGCGGGGCCGGCACGGCGTCGCCAAGTTCATAGCTCATTTGTGTCCCGTCCTTTCCGTAGTGCACTCACCGGGGCTATGTAGTTCAGTTCGCGCGTGGACCATAAGTATACTTGGAAAGTGTCGAGCAATTCGTGGTGGGGCCACCGGCCCGATCCGGGGACTGGAGCGGAGGTGATGTGAGAAATTCCGTCGCACTCTGTTCATTCAACGCGGACTCGGTGAGTGATCGGCTATTGGACCGAGTTGACACCGGCAACCTCCTGAAATTCGCGAAGGTTCGCGTCGGTCCCGACGACGAGTGTGTCCCCGATCTCGCTCGATCCACAGATGACGATGTGGTCTTCTCCCCGATAGGTCGTCGGTCGGCGCTCCTCCAGCCGCCGTTCGATCCAGGGGACGAGAAACAGCGGCAACGTGAGAAAAAAGAAAAACACGCCGGTGAATTGCATGAGGATTACCAAAAGCAGCATCGGCGTACTCGACCACGGGGCGTCCTCGCCATATCCGGTGGTCGTGATGCTCTGGACGACGACCTGCAGCGATTCGAAAAATCCGCGCTCGACGCCCTCGAGGTAGACCATCCCGTACTGGTAACTCAAAGTATACAGGAGGATCAGCACGACCATCGCGAGGATGTAATAGAGCCCGTGTCGGCGCGTTCGATCCATACCCGTAGACTCTCGGGCGGTGGCTTAAAGAGTCGATCGACTACGGGGGCCGGACCCCCGATCATCGTGGGCACAAAAACGTATGAGGACACGTCACGAATGGCGGATATGCACGCACTCGACGACACCGACCTCGAGATACTTCGACTGCTGGTCGAGGACGCCCGTCGACCCTACCGGGAGATCGCAGAAACGGTCGACCTCTCCGCACCCGCGGTCTCGGATCGCGTCGCCCGGCTCAAAGAGCAGGGGATCGTTCGTCGGTTCACCGTCGACGTGGATCGCCGACAGCTTCGGGAGGGGACACCCGTTCTCGTGAGCCTCTCGGTCGCCCCGGACGCCGTGGCTGGCGTGAAAGACGCCATCGGCGAACTGGAGGCCGTCGAACACCTCTACGTGACCGTCGACGACGTGGTGATCTTCCACGCGAATGCACCCGAGGACGTGGGTGCCTGGCTGGACCGTCTGCTCGTCACCGACGGCATTCGGGACGTCGACGTCTCGCTCCTGAGCGAGAGTCACTGGTCCCCCACCATCGGAGCGACGGACTTCGCGACAGTGTGTGATGAGTGTGGCAACACCGTCACGAGCGAAGGCGTCACCGCCCGCGTCGGGGACGAGGTCAAACAGTTCTGCTGTCCGTCATGTGAATCCCGCTACTTGGAACGATACGAAGAGCTCAGCGCGGGCGCCGAGTGAGCAGCTCCAACCCGAAACGCCCTAAGCCCCCCATCCCCAACGCCTTCCCATGTCGAGCACGCTGCGTGTCCCAGACATGAGTTGTGACGGCTGTGAAGACATCGTGCAGAACGCCCTCGAGGAAGTCACGGGTGTCGAATCGGCGAACGCCGACCACGAGGCCGGCACAGTGGACGTCGAGGGCGACGCCGCGACCGGCGACCTGATCGACGCGGTCGATTACGCCGGGTACTCGGTCGAGGGGGAATCCGAGCCAGCGGCCGAGGAGTCCGAAGCTACCACAGAGGAGACCGAGGAATAGGGTCGTTTTTTCGGACATCAGTGACTCGACTGATTACTTTCAATCCGTCCAATAAATATAAAACCCCTCCATTCGTTGGGGTAACTACCATGGTGGTAGCTGATACCCAGGTGGAAGACCTGCCCCCGAGTGCCAAGCTCGTCCTGAAGGTTCTCGAGTACAACGGAGGCCTGACCCAGAAGCAGATCGTGGACAAGTCCCGTCTCTCCCAGCGTACCGTCCGGGATGCCCTCGACCGGCTACAGGATCGGACCATCGTCGAGAAGAACATCTACATCCCGGACGCTCGGCAGAACCTCTATACGCTCTCGGCCCCGGCAAGCGAGAGCCCCGCGGAAGCCGAAGTCTGAATTCCACGGTCCCCCTGACAATTCCACGGTCCCCCTGATGACTCACGGGTGGGCAGCGATACCCGTGGACCGGAAAGACAGATTTCTTTCAGTTTCTCACCCACCGACGAATTTGGGATCCGTTCAGATGGGCGTTTCACTCCCCCACTGCTCGATTGCCCGACCCAGTGCCTCGTGTTCGGCCGCGGCCTCGGAGAGCGACGTCCCGGACGTGTAGGCCTCGACGGATTGTCGGAGTGCCCTGGCCCCCTGGTGGGTCCCACCTGGGTGGCCGTGAATTCCCCCTCCAGCCTGGACGATCAGGTCCGTTCCGAGCGCGTCGAGAAGGGGTTCGACGGTCCCTGGGTGAAGGCCACCCGAGGCGACCGGGAGCACGTCTCTGACCCCGTACAATTCACTCCGGAGCCACTCGTTGATTCCGGCGGTGTCCTCGTTTTCGAGTTTGCCGAGGTTCGCAGTGCCCGTGTGGAGGTGATCGACACCCACTATTCGAGCGAGCTGTGCGAGCACCCGCATCGAAACGCCATGATGGCTCAGTCGGTCGAAGGCCGCGTGCATCGCCCGGTGAGCGTGTATCGCCATACCGAGATCGTCGGTGTGCTCCCGGATCGACTGGACGGCACCCCAGCCGACGGTGATCACGTCGACCATGACGAAATTCCCGCCCTGTTCGGCGACGAACGTCGCCCGCTCCTTCATCGTGTCCACGTCGGCGGTGATGTTGACGAGGTAATCCTTTCGCTCGCCCGTTTCGGCCTCTGCGCGTTCTGCCTGCTCGAAACTCGCGGTCACCCGGTCGGCAAAGGCGTTGAAGGACTGGTCGGTGAGGTTCTCGTCGTCCTTCAGGAGGTCCACACCTCCGGTCCAGGCCTCGTATCCGATTTCTGCGTGCTTCTCGCTCGACAGTCCCACCTTTGGCTTCGGGACCGTCGCGAGGACGGGTCGATTTCCGGCATCGAGGAATCGATCCTTGACCGCCGAACCGAATTGCGGGCCCGGGAACGAACGCGTCAGTCCCTCGGGCCAGTCACAGTCCTGGAGCCTGATCGAGTCCACGGCCTTCATCCCCAAGATGTTCCCGGCAATGCAGGAGAGCACCTGGGGCATGTTGCCGAACTCGAAGAGCGTCGGCGGATAGGCGACCCGAATCTGGCCGTCCCCAACCACGAATGCCGTCGCGCCCACGTCAGTGAACCCATCGCCGACCTCGAGTGCCGCCCAGGTTCCATTCGAACTCTCCGAGGCCACCCGTCCGGCGGCCTCCTCCATCGTGAGCCCCTCCGCCGGCTGGATGGCGAAGTCACAGACGAGTTCCTCGGTGTCGGGCCGGTACTCGGTCTCGACAAAGTCCGCGTACGAAATGCCAGTCATGTCCACCTACCTTCGTCCGACACGGGCATCAAAGTTCGGTAGCAGCAATGCACACCGCCAATGGAATTCCCCGGCTCGCCGAAATTAGACCGGCCCCGAGACGGCGTCCTCGAGCCGGGAGATGTAGCCCCGGTTCCCCACGAAAGTCGGCGTCCGCTGGTGGACCGCTGTCGCCGGCACGTCGAGCAAGGAGCGAGCACCGTCTGTCGAGGCTCCACCCGCCCGTTCAACGATGTAGGCAATTGGGGCTGCCTCGAACAGCAGGCGAAGTTTGCCGTTCGGTCGACTCTCGAGGGCCGGATATCCAAAGATGCCTCCGTACGTGAGCACCTGGCTGACGTCGGCGATCATCGCCCCTCCATAGCGGAGTTTGAGTTCCGATCGAACCGTCCCGACGTACTCGGCGAAGTCAGCCGGCCAGTCGGGCTCCCGCCCGCCGAAACCGTACACGGTCGGATCTTCGGGCAGTTCGACGGGCCCGGTCGACTGCATGGCTCCGTCGTCCACGACGTAGCCCGCTGCCGTATCGTCTCGGGCGATCACCATCGTGGTGATCGGGCCGTACAGGACGAACCCGGCCGCGAGAAGGTCCCGTCCCCCGGTCGGGAGTGAGCCATCGTAGACCCCGATGACCGTGCCCATCGGGTTGTTCGACTTCAGGTTCGAGGAGCCATCGAGCGGATCGATGGCAACGGCGTATCCCTCACCCACGTCCTCCACGGTCTCGCGCTCCTCGCTCGCGTATTCGCCGATGCCCTGGACGCTCTCGAAGCGCTCCCTGAACACGTTATCTGCCCAGACGTCCGCCTCCAGTTGCCGATCGCCGGTCACGTTTGACTGATCAAGCGCGGTCCGTCGGTTCGGCAGGCCCGCCCGGATCTTCGGTGCGGTGGTCGCGACGGTCTCGAAAACGGCGTCGATCGGGTCGATTCCGGTCATTTACATCCGGTCGAGGGCTGCATCGACGCTCGTCTCCTCGAAGATGAGCGCCTCGAGGGCGTCGAGCATCGCCTCGGCGTTCTCCCGCTGCCAGACGTTTCGCCCGACTGCCAGGCCGGAGCCGCCGGCGTCGAGGACGGTCTTGACGGATTCGAGAAACGCACGATCGGTGGTTTTCGAACCGCCGCTCATGATGACCTCGACCGGACCCGCGCTGTCGACGACCCACTCCATCGCGTCCTCGCTGCCAGGATATTTCACCTTCGCGACGTCGGCGCCCAGTTCGAGGGCCAGGCGGGCCGCATACGCGATGACCTCGTCTTTGGTGTCGCTTTTCACGCCCTGCCCTCGCGGATAGGACCACATGATGACCGGCAGGTCTCGGTCGCGGGCTGCCTCCTGTGCTCGAGCAAACTCCTCTGCCATCTCGACCTCGTGGTTCGACCCACCGTACAGGGTGAATCCGATGGCATCGGCCCCGAGTTCCTGGGCGTACTCGACCGACCAGTTGACGCTACTGTCGTACTCGCCCATCCAGAGGTTGGAGGTGCCATTGAGCTTCGCCACGAGGTTCACGCTCTCCTCGTAGGATGGATAGTAGGTTTCGGCGACACCCTTCTGAACCGCGAATCCGGTCACTGCGTCGTGGGTGGCCAACTCGAAGACGGTCTCCGGATCCATCGTCTCCGGAACGGCATCGAAGTCGGTCGGTCCGTGCTCCAACCCGTGGTCGTAGGCGAGAACGAGCAGTTTGCCATCTCTCGCGATCGGCGAGGACTCGAGTGAACGCATCAGGGAACTGTCGGTGGGCGTCGTTTAATAACCTAACTGAACAGTCGACCCACTCCGGGGTCGATCACTCGACGGCCCGGGCTGCGTTGCGCCACTTTCGAACGATCTCCTCGTCGATGGCCAGCGAGTCGGCCACGGCTTCCGGGTTACACGAGGCGAGTCGTCGCACCGAGTTGATTCCCGCCTCCCTGAGTGCGGATTCGGCCTCGCCATCCAGGGCCGGGATGGCCGAAATTGGGGTCGGCTCGCTCTGCTCGCGCCACTCCGCCTCGGCATCGAACTCCCGTTCCACGTCCGGTTGATTCGGCCACGGGCGGCGCTCCCAGGTCGGCTGGGTGTCGTCTTGATCGGTTCCCCCTCGACCCGATGCTACCTTTCCATCCCAGTCGCTCGCGCTCGCGGCCACCCACTCGCGTTCGCCCGCCTTCAGCCCTCTCACCTGATCGGCCCGCCGATCCAGGTCCTCACCACCCTCGAGAGACCACGACAGGGAGTGCTCCCGGCGGATTTTCGCGGCCACGCCGGGATTGACCCCCGCATCGACCAACTGGGTGTGAGAGACCCGTCGCTCCCTGATCGCGGCCGCCTCGATACCTGCCCGCTCGAGGACCGCCTCGGTCGCCGGCCCGACGAATTTTACGTCGGTCAAATCCTCGGACACGAGTCCACCGCCAGAGCATCCGCCCGCGAGTGGCTTGAGTGTTTTCACCGTTCGAAGGCCCTGACCACTCCGTGGCTGCCCGGGAGTGGATCCCGTTGGATGTTAGTCGAACGACGATGCCAGGTTCGACGAATGCACATGATTTATACCGAGGGTCGCCGAAATCTGGGATGGACATGACCCGGGTACGAGTCGCTGGCGGCGGATTGACACACTTCGGCGTCCATCCGGAGCGGACGAGTCGCGCACTCTTCGGCGAAGCGGGCGCGGCCGCGATCGAGGACGCTGGAATCGAACGTTCGGACATCGAATCGATCTTCTACGGGAATTTCATGGGTGAACTCGCCGAGCACCAGGGTCACATGGGGCCCCTGGCCGCCGAGGCACTCGGTGTCGACGCTCCCGCCACCCGCTATGAGAGCGCGTGTGCCTCGAGCGGCGTGGCCGTTCGCCAGGCCGTGTTGAACGTCCGCTCGGGCGAGGCAGACGTCGTTCTCGTCGGCGGTTCGGAACGAATGAACAACCTCCCAACGGCCGAGGCGACTGACGCCCTCGCGATCGCCGCCGACGACCTCTACGAGGTTCGGGCGGGAATGACCTTCCCGGGTGCGTACGCACTGATGGAAGACGCCTACTTCGAGGAATACGGCGGCTCCAGAGAGGATCTCGCCCACATCGCGGTGAAGAACCACGAGAACGCACTGGACAACGAGTACGCCCAGTTCCAGCAGGAGATCAGCGTCGAGAAAGCCATGGATGCCCCGCCGGTTGCAGAGCCGATCCACCTCTATGACGCCTGCCCGATCACCGACGGCGCCGCCGCGATGGTCCTCGTGAGCGAGGAGTATGCTGCCGAACACGACCTCGACGCCCCGGTCGCGATCACTGGCACGGGCCAGGGGAGCGACCGCCTCGCCCTCCAGGACCGGGACTACCTCGCGCGCACCCCCGCGGCGGAAGACGCGGGAAGGGAGGCCTACGAGGACGCCGATATCGAGGCCGGAGACGTCGACCTCGCGGAGGTCCATGACTGTTTCACCATCGCCGAAGCGCTGGCCATCGAGGCGCTGGGCCTCTTCGACGCCGGTGAGGGGATCGGTGCGGCCCGCCGCGGGGAGACGACCGCCGATGGCGAGCTCCCGATCAACCTCTCCGGCGGCCTGAAAGCCAAGGGTCACCCGGTCGGCGCGACCGGTGCGAGCCAGGTTGTCGAAATGACCAAACTTCTCGAGGGGACTCACCACAACGCCGATGCCGTGGCCGACCCAACCGTCGGCGTCACGCACAACGCTGGAGGAACCGTCGCCAGCACGGCCGTCCACGTCCTGGAGGTGGTCGAATGAGCGACGAACCCGTCCGCGATGCGGGCTATGACGACTTCCTCGACGCCGTTGGGGAGGGTTCTGCGTTTTACCTCGAATGCCCCGAGAAACATGGATCGCTTCCGCCCCGGCAGGTCTGTCCGGAGTGTGGCAGCGGCGAACTCGATCGGACAGACCTGCCCGAAGTCGGGACGATCGTGGTCCATAACGTGGTTCACGTCCCGACCCCCAGATTCGCCGATGACACCCCCTACGCGACCGCGATCGCCGACTTCGGCCCCCTCTCCCTCACCGGCCAGGTCCGAATCGACGATCCGCACGCGGTCGAAAACGGGCAGGATGTGACCCTCGATACCGATGTAACGGACACGAACGAGGATCGTCTGCTCGTCTTCGATCTCGTGTGAGTTCGGGGCTTCCACCCGTCCTCGCGTCGGTCCACGAGGAGGGTCGTTCGTGCACTTTCAGTCGGAGTCGTCGCTGAGTCGCTCGGTCGCCTCGACGAGTGGGTGACGGGCGTAATCGACGACCTCCACGTCGGCGAGCGTCTCGAGTCCCTCGTTTCTGGCGGTTCGGGCCATACCGAGATCGATCCGACCCGGGAGCACGATCACGTAGGCGTCCATCTCCTCGACCCCCATGCGACGTGCGGCCATCACTCGATGGTGGCCATCGGCGAGCAACAGGTCTCCTCCATTGTCGATGATGACGAGTGGCTCTGCAAGACCGCGCTCGAGTTCGTATTCCCGGCCCTCCAGTTCGTCCGCATAGACCGTCCCCTGTGTGGGGGTCAATTCCGCGAGCTTGACCGTTCGTCGCTCCTCCCCTGCCTCCACGTCGTGAATCGTCTCGAGTGTCCGTTTGAGTTTGCCCACCTTCTCCGGGGTCGCCCGTTCGATCTGGGAGCGGATCACGTCGGCATTCGAGATGATCCCGACGAGATTGCCGGCGTCGTCCACCACCGGGAGCTTCTGGATTCCCGAACGGAGAATGACTCGCGCGGCGTCGGTGACCTTCATCTCTGGGTGTGCAACGATGAGTTCCTCGCTCATCACCCTGAAGAGTGGTGTCTCGGGGTCCTGGAGGAGGAGGTCACGGGCCGTGACGAATCCCTCGACGTAGCGGCCGTCGGTGACCGGAAAGCCGTTGTAATCGTCACTCTCCTTGATCCGTTTTGCGACCTCCTCGACGGTCTCCTCCGCGGAGACCGTGGCCACCTCCCGGGTCATGTACTCCTCGACGCGGGGGCGCTTCGTCCCGCTCTCGAGATCGAATTCAAAGGGCGAGTCCATCGCTCCCTCCAGCAAAAGCGTCGCGCGTTCGTCGGTCCATACACCCACTTCGAGCCGCCCTGCCTTCCGTCTTTTCCGTTCCCCCGTGGGCGGCGAACTCCGCTGGGGTCGGGTGGGACGTGGCATCCGGGTTCGCTTCCCCAGAACCGGTTTTCCCTGGTCGTGACCCGCTCAGTCCTCGTGGGCCGAATTCGGGAGCGGCTCGCCCTCGAGCCCGGCGACGAGATTGTCCGCGGCCATTCGGGCCATCTTGTTTCGGGTCTGGATGCTCGCGCTCGCGATGTGAGGGGTGACCACGAGTTTCTCCGGGATGTGTCGGGTCAACTCGTGATCCGCAGGCAAGGGTTCGGGTTCGGTCACGTCGAGTCCGACCCGGGTGAGCCAATCGTTCTCGAGTGCCACGTCCATGGCGTCGGGGTCGATGACCGGTCCGCGACTCGTGTTGATGAGGATCGCCTCCTCCCTCATCTGTCGGAACTCCTCCTCGCCGATGAGGTGATGGGTCGACTCGAGGAGCGGCACGTGCAGGGAGACGAAGTCGCTCTCCGCGAGCAGTTCGTCCTGATCGACGAAGGACGCCTCGACGCCGGCCTCGGCCAGCTCGGCCTCTGCGGCTTCGTTCGGTTCGACGTCGGTGTAAAGAACGTCCATGTCGAATCCGGCCCCGCGGCGGGCGACTTCCGTGCCGATGTTGCCCATGCCGACGATGCCGAGTGTCGCGTGGTGGACATCCGGTCCGGTGAGCAGCTTGGGACCCCAGGTCTCCCACTCGCCGCTCAGCACGTACTCCTGGCCCTCGACCGTGCGCCGGGCCGTCGTCATCAGCAGGGCCCACGCGAAGTCGGCGGTGGTCTCAGAGAGCACCCCTGGCGTGTGGCCGACCGGCATGTCCCGCTCCGCGGCGGCGCCCATGTCGATGTGGTCGTAGCCGACCGAGAACGTCGAGATGACCCGCAGATTGGGCGAGGCGTCCATGACCTCCCCGTCGATGTCGTCCGAGAGCAGGCACAGCAATCCCTCGGCCTCGAGATCCTCGAGTGTCTCGATGATGTGTTCCTTCGAGGGGGGCAATTTCTCCTCCCAGACGTGGACGTCGTACTCGGTTTCGAGGCGTTCGATACCCGCATCGGGGATGCGGCGAGTTACGTATACTGTCGGTTTCTCCGTCATGCTTTGGGTTGCTCGGTAATCGGGTTTGTAATTCGGGGTCGGACGAAATATTGCGAGTCGGTACGGGTTACAGGAACCCGGCGTCTTCCAGTCGGTCGATACCCTCCCTGATCCGCTCCTCGCTCTCGACGAGGGATGCACGCACGTAGCCGGGCGTGCCAAAGGCCTTGCCCGGAACCAGGCCGACGCCGGCCTCTCGAACCGCATCCTTGCACCACTCCATGTCGTCCTCGGCCTCGATCGGGAACATGACGTAGAAGGCACCCTCCGGAACCGGAACGTCGATGCCCCGCTCCTCGAGCAGCTCCACGAGAAGGTCCCGACGGGATTCGAAGGTGTCCATCATGTCGGCAGTGAGCGCGTCGATGTCGGTGTTCTCGAGGGCCTCGATTCCGGCCCGCTGGACGAAGTTCGAGGCACAGGAAACCGAGTGGGAGTGGACCTTTCCGGCCTGGGTCGTGTGATCGGTCGGCGCGGCCATGAACCCGAGCCGATAGCCCGTCATCGAGAACGTCTTCGAGAAGCCGTTGATCGTGATCGTCCGTTCCATCATGCCATCGAAGGTGGCGAGGCTCCGCTGTTCGCTATCGCCATACATCAACTCGGCGTAGATCTCATCCGAAAGGACCGGCAGATCGTACTCGACGGCGATGTCCCGAACGCCGCCGAAGGCGGCCTCGGAGAAGACCATCCCGCTTGGGTTCGTCGGGGAGTTGAGCATGATGAGTGCCGTGTCCTCGGAGACGGCTGCCTCGAGGTCGTCGAGTGCGGGTTCGAGCTGGAAGTCATAGGGAGCCGTATCGACGTGGACGGCCTCACCGCCGGCGAGCTTCACCATCGGCTCGTAGGAGGACCACACCGGGTCGATGACGATGACCTCGTCGCCGGGATTGACGACGGCCTGTATCGTCTCGTAGAGGGCGTGTTTGCCGCCCGGCGTCACGATGATGTTTTCCGGCCCGTAGTCGAGGTCGAAGCGATCCTGGAGGTAGCCGGCAATGGAGCGTCGGAGCTCCATGATCCCATTGGAGGGCGTATAGGTGGTGTGACCCGCATCGAGGGCGTCCTTCGTCGCGTCGAGGATGTGCTCGGGAGTCTCGACATCGGGCTGACCAACGCTCAGATCGACGATGTCCGCACCCTCCTCCTCGAGTTCGGAGACGAGATTCGAGATGACGAACGGGGCCGCCGGCTCGACGGCGTGGACGCGGTCGGCGAATTCCATTACCGTTCACCCCGAAGTGATCCCGTTGACGGTCCTCGCTGTACGAAGCGGACGGATCCTGACGAGCTGCTGGCTCCGATACGGATTGACATAGTGTGAGAGGGTAAACTCGACACCATCCAAAATAGGTTTCGTTCGAGCGGAGCGTCTCGAGACGCCGTTTCAGGCAAGGTTTGCGAATCAACGATTGGTATCCGTGGTTTCGAGGGTCTCGAGCAATCGATCCTTGATCTGCTCGGCCACGAACGCCTGGAGTGAATCGTCTCCCTCTTCCGTCTCGACCATCTCGAAGATCCCCAGTGGGATCTGAGCCCCGGCCATCTGGTCGTGTCCACCGGCGCTCCCGATCTGGTCGAAGGCCCGTCGGAACACGGCCCCGAGATCGACCGCTCCTCCCTTGGCCCGTCCGGAGAGATAGACCGTCTCCGCGGCGGAGCCATAGACGACGGCGATCGAAATGCCCTCGAGCCCCAGCAATCTGTCCGCGGCCTGAGCCAGGGAATCACGGGAGTTCACCTCACCGACGAAACTCGAAAGCACCTCCCCCTCGACTTCCCGGTTCCTGATGGCCCGACCGATCGTGTCCAGGGTCGAGGGGCTGAGAGACGGGCTTTCGACCAGATTCAACACCTCGAGATCGGCGTGGGGAAGCAACCACGCTGCGGCCTCGAAGTCCTTGGCCGTCGTTTCGCGGCCGAAGTCACGGGTGTCGACCCGGATCCCGTAGAGCAGCCCCGTGGCCACGTCCTCTTCGACGTCGATTTCGAAGTCCTGTAGATAGTCGACGAGGAGCGTGCTCGTCGCCCCGACGGCCGACCTGATATCGACGAAATCCGCCTCGCAGTCCGTCGGCGTTGGATGATGGTCGATCACGATGTCGACCGGCATCCCCTCCGGAAGCTGGTCATTGATCCCCGGGCGGGAATGGTCGACCAGAGCGAGGTGATCGTCGCCGATGTCCGCCGGCCGCTCGAGCTGTTCGAGATCCACGTCGAGCAGGTTCACGAACGCACGGTTTTCCTGGTGAGTGATATCGCCAAAGTAACATATCTCGGCGTCGACGCCGAAGCGATCCGCAATCGACCGCAGCGCCAGTGCCGCGCCGAGCGCGTCAGGGTCGGGATTGTCGTGGGTACAGATCGCGAGATGACCGTTCATTCCCTCGAGTGTTTCCCGGAGGCGCGCGGCCCGATCGATGCGGGAATCGCCTTCCCGGGCGTCGATCGCGTCGAGTATCATTCCACCGGGTGAAAGCACCCTGTCGGCGGCAGCGATCGATTGACCTGCCGTCCCAGTTTGGGCCGGCATGGAGAGCAAATACGCCTCCGGAAACACCCGCCGGGCGGCCTCGACCGTCTTCGCTGCCCGGGCGCGATCGTCGGTCAACACGATCACGACATCCGGGTCGAAATCCGTCCGCCGCAGGACAGCCGGATCGGTACTGTCACCTGTCTCTGCGGTCACCGAGAGGTCCCGCAGGTGTTCGACCCGCCCCTCGTCGTGATCGATGATGTGTAGTCTGCCTGGCCAGTCCCGGAGCGTTCTGGCAATCGAGAGACAGAGGTCCCCACAGCCCAGGACGAGCCGGTCGACCATACGCCATTACCTGAGAGCCGACGGATAAAAAGCGGTTCCCTCTCCGCTCAGATGCCGCCCTCGAGCAACAGCGATGCGGCCGAGATCGCAGTCTCGGCCACGGGATCGAAGGCAACGAGCAGCCCGACGGTGACGACGGCCGCACCGATCACGGCGACGTACATGCCCGTCGGGGTCGGACCGAGGTCCTGGGAATCTGTCGGATCTTCGATCCAGAGGGCCTTCACGACCCGGCTGTAGTAATAGAGCGACAGGGCGCTGTTAATGGCGGCGATACCGGCCAGCCACCAGAACCCGGCCTGGACGGTTCCGGCGAAGAGGACGTACTTCGAGAGGAAGCCGCCCCCGACCGGAAGGCCAGCAAGACTGAACATGAACACGGTCATCGCGACGCTCACGTACGGTGCCTGCCGAGCGAGGCCGTTGTAGTCCTCGAAGGTGCGACCGACGTTCCACTTCTCGGCGAGGGCCACGAAGAGGAACGCCCCGGTGTTCATGAAGCCATAGACCAGCAGGTGCATCATCGCCGCGCCGAGCACCAGTGCCTGCGTGCCCAACTCACCCGACCCGGTGAGGGCGGCAAGCCCCATCAGGACGTAGCCAGCGTGGCCGATCGAGGAGTACGCGAGCATCCGCTTCACGTTCTCCTGGGTGGCCGCGGCGAAGTTCCCAACGGTCATCGTGATGATCGCAAGCACCACGAACAGCCAGCCCCAGGGCACCATCCCGCCGACCAGATCGAGCGGGAAGCCCTGGACGAGCACGCGGAAGGCCACGGCGAAGCCGGCGGCCTTCGAGGCCGAGGAGATGAACGCCGAGATCGGCGCCGGCGCCCCCTCGTAGGCCTCCGGGGCCCAGAAGTGGAACGGGACGCTCGCAGTCTTGAAGAGGAACCCGCCGATCAGCATCACCAGCCCGAGCCCGAGCAGGCCCTCGAGGCCCGCGAGCCCGCCCTGGAGTGCTTCTGCGATACCGCTCAGGTGGAGCGTGCCGGTGGCTCCATACACGAGGCTGATCCCGTAGACCATCACCGCCGAGGAGAGAGCGCCGATGAGGAAATACTTCAGACCGGCCTCGACACTTCCTTCGTCGTGTTTGAGGTAGGCCACGAGACCATAGGAGGGGAGCGAGGCCAGTTCCAGGCTCACGAAGACCGCCGCGAGGTTGTTGGAGACCGCCATGAGACTCATCCCGAGCGCGGCGAGGGAGACGAGCGAGTAGTACTCCGCAATGGCCTCCGAGCCCTGGAGATAGTCGAAACTCGCGATCACGACGAGTGTGGCCACGCTCCCGAAGATGAACGTGAAGAACAGGCTCATGCCGTCCACCACGATCATTCCGGCGAACACTTCGGGCACAGTGGTCCCGGACCCCGTGCCTGCGGCCAAGAACCAGGCACTGATCAGCGCAACGAGAGACGAACCCAGGGCCGCGATGGCGGCGAGCAGTTTGGGTCGCTTCGACTTCGGGAAGACCGTGTCTGCCAGCAGGAGCGCGATCGCGGTGATCGCGAAGAGGTACTGCGGTGTCAGATGGGGCATGACGAGTTCGTTCATCTAGAGACCACCTCCAATCGTGAGGATCGGTCGAACGGCGTCCTGGATCATCCCGTAGATCAGGTCCGGGGCCGTCCCGAGCAGGATGACGAACAGCAGGAGCACCACGATGGAAACCCGGTCGGTCACGGCCGCCGGGACGATGTCGTGGTCGGTGTCGGCCTCGAACGGGCCGAACAGGACCCGCTGCATCGCGAGCAGCAGATAGCCGGCGACGATCACGATGCCGAACATTGCAACCCCGGTGAATACCTGCGCGTAGGGGAGCACCGTCGACTGCATGCCGCCGAGGAAGATGTACAGTTCCCCGGCGAAGCCGGCCATCAATGGCAGGCCCATGTAGCCGAAGGCCGCCGCGGTGAAGACTGTCGCCGTCAGCGGCATGCGGTCGGCGATCCCCGAGAGGTCACCCACCATGCGCGTGTGAGCGACGTTGTAGATCACGCCGACGGACATGAACATCAACCCCGAGATGAGGCCGTGGGCCACCATCTGGAAGGTCGCCCCACCGAGGCCGTACAGGTTGTAGGCAACGAGTCCGAGCAGGACGTAGCCCATCGAGGAGATGGAGGAGTACGCCACGATCCGCTTGAGGTCCTGCTGGGCCAGCGCCAGCATCGCCCCGTAGATCACGCTGATCACCGCAAGGAGCGCGATCGGAACGGCGAACTCGATTGCCTGCTGGGGGAGCATCGTGAAGTTGAACCGGAGCATCGCGTAGGTTCCCATTTTCAGCAGGACGCCGGCCAGGATCACCGACACTGGCGTCGGTGCTTCGACGTGGGCGTCCGGGAGCCACGTGTGGAATGGAACCATCGGGACCTTCACGGCGAACCCGGCGAACATCGCGATGAAGGCGACTGCCTTCAGCGTGCCCGCTTCGATGCCAGCGAGCGATCCGAGTTCGCCCGCGTGCAACGCCTGTGCGATCTCCGGCAGCCCGAGTGAGGAGATGCTGTCACCCAGACCAAACACCAGCGCGATGAACCCGATGAACATCACCAGGCTCGCCACGTTGGTGTAGACGAAGAACTTGATCGCGGCGTACTTCCGACGCGGACCGCCCCAGATGGCGATCAGGAAGTACATCGGCACCAGCACGAACTCCCAGGCGACGAACCACGCGAGGAAGTCGAGTGCGGTGAACACCCCGAGCAGGCTCGCCTCCATGAAGAGCATCAGCCCGTAGAACTGGGACTGTCGCCGGTCGATCGGCGTCCACGCCGAGAGGATGGCGAGGCTCATCAGCACCGTCGTCAGCACCACCAGGGCGAGCGAAATGCCGTCCACGCCGACCTGATAGCCGATCGTGATGTCGCCGAGAGTGATCCAGTCGACCTGGGTGTGATACGCGATGTCCCCCCCGAGAAGCGCGTTCCCTGAACCGTCGAAGCCGAGGAACATGAGCAATGCGCCGGCAAGGGGGAGCAGGCTCAGACCGAAGGCGAGCCGTCCAGCGATCTCGTCGTCCGCGATCATGACCGCGACCGCGCTTGCGACCGTCACCAGCAGGAGTGCCTCGATCATCATCTAGAACCACCCCCCGACGAGCGCGACGACCAGAACGATGACGACCAGCCCCAGCGTGAGCATGGCGGCGTAGTTCGTCACTCGGCCCGTCTGGAGTCGACGGATGCGCGAGCCCGAGAACAGCGCGAGACTCGAGACGGCGTTGACGACGCCGTCGATGATGCCCTGGTCGAACTTGTCCGCGATACGGGCGAGTGGAAGGGTCACCCCCTCGGCGAGCCAGACCTGGTACTCGTCCTGATAGTAATTGTTGTAGAGCAGGGTCTTGAGCGAGCCCAATTTGTCCGTGTGCCGCGTCGGCTCGGGTCCGCTGTAGAGCAGCCAGGCGAGACTGGCACCCCCGAGCGCGAGCGCGAGTGAAACTGCACTCGCCAGGAGCGTCGTCGCCGTCGCCCCAAGTCCGAAGACCGTCTCGTTTCCGTACCCGGCCGCGTCGTGGAGAACGTGGTGGTAGCTTTCGACGGTCAATGCCTCATAGCCACTGGCGAACCACTCGTGCAGGAACTCGATGTGGAGGCCGGTTACCTCCGCGACTGGCGTCATGTTCACCACGCCGATGACTGCCGCGAGCGTCCCCAGAACGACGAGTGGGAACTTGACGTTCCATCGCACGCCGTGAGGGTCCGCCGCGGTCTCACTGCGTGGCTCGCCGTGGAAGGTCAGGATGACCATCCGGAACGTGTAGAACCCGGTAAACGCCACAGCGATGAGACCCAGGGCATAGGCCAACAGGATCATCGGGTTCGACATCCCGTTCACGAGGGCCGCGTGCAGCACCTCGTCCTTCGACCAGAAGCCGGCAAATGGGAAGATTCCCGCGAGCGCGAGCGAACCGGAGAGGAACGTCCAGTACGTGACTGGCATCTTCTCCTTGAGTCCGCCCATGTCCCACATGTTCTCGTTGTGGTGCATCGCGATGATGACCGACCCCGCTCCCAGGAACAGGAGCGCCTTGAAGAATGCGTGGGTCATCAGGTGGAAGGTTGCCGCGACGTAGCCACCGGCACCCAGCGCGAGCATCATGTATCCATACTGAGATATCGTCGAGTACGCGAGCACCTGCTTGATCTCCCGTTTGACCATGGCCATCGTCGCGGCCATCAGCGCGGTCAGGCCACCGACGAGCGCGATCAGTGCAAGCACCTGGGGGAGGTGGGCGTAGAACCCGTACATCCGCATGATCAGGTACACGCCGGCTGCGACCATCGTCGCCGCGTGGATGAGCGCCGAAACCGGAGTCGGGCCCTCCATCGCGTCGGGAAGCCAGGTGTGAAGCGGGAACTGCGCGGACTTCCCGATCACCCCACCCAGGACGAGGAGTCCGATGATGGCAAAC
The DNA here is from genome assembly GCA_042216015.1 of Halodesulfurarchaeum sp. Lineage (GTDB taxonomy): Archaea > Halobacteriota > Halobacteria > Halobacteriales > Halobacteriaceae > Halodesulfurarchaeum. Next base: position 28,643 of record JBDGUI010000014.1, read on the forward strand.
CACGTCTGCGGCTCGAGCCCGATCGTCCCGAGGAAGTCAGAGACGACTGGCGCCATCTCGCCACTCAGCGCATTGCCGGCCATCTCGGGGAAGCTCTTGACCCCTGCGCGGGGCGCGAACAGGCCGGTGCCGAACGTCGCGAAGATGGCCACCACGCCGATGAGGAAGAAGTAATCTCCGAACCGGGTGACCAGGAAGGCCTTCTTGGCGGCGCTCGGCGGGCCCGGTTCGCGGAACCAGAACCCGATGAGCAGCCAGGAGCAGAGCCCGACCAGTTCGAAAAACATGAAGGCCATCAGGATGTTCGAGGCCATCACGAAAGCCAGCATCGAGAAGCTGAACAGGCCGAGTCCGGCGTAGTACCGGGGCAGACCCGTCTCGCCCTCGTCGTTCATATAGCCGAGGCTGAACACGTGTACGAGGAAGCTGACGAGCGCGACGATCACCAGCATGTACGCAGAGAGGGGATCGATCAGGATCCCGAAGGACAGATCGAACGTCCCCCCGAGACCTGTCGTCCACGTGTAGATCGTTTCGTTGTACGGTTCGCTACCACTGACGGTGACCAGAAGCCACCCGGACACGAGCAGCGATCCGGCTGTCGCCAGGATCCCCGGGATCGCGCCGCCTTTCGGCAACAGTCGCGGAGTGAAGTACCCCGCGAGAATCGCGATCACGAAGGACGCAAACGGCAACATCGGGACCGCCGCGGCGAAGTCAAATGCACCTACCATCTTACCACCTCATCGTATTCGGCTCGGTCACGTCCACGTCCCTGAAGTTGCGGAACAGGACCAGGATGATCCCAATTCCGACGGCCACTTCCGCGGCCGCCAGGGCGAGGACGAACAGGCTGAACGTCTGTCCGGTCAGATTCCCCCACTGGACCGAAAATGCGACCAGGTTGACGTTTGCCGCGTTGAGCATCAACTCGACGGACATGAGGAACCTGAGCGCGTTCCGGCGGGTGAGCAGCCCGAACACGCCGATGCTGAACATCGCGGCCGAAAGCAGCACGTAGTACTGGGTTTCGACGACCATCAGTTCTCACCTCCATCACGTCGGGCCAGCATCACGGCGGCACCGAGGGCCGCATCGAGGACGAACGCCACCGCGAAAAACGGCAGCAGGAAGCCCTCGCTCATGACCATCGGTGCTCCCCGTTCGAGGTTGAACAGGGCATAGCCCAAGCTCTTCGTGATCGCTGCACCCGGGTCGAATCCCGCAGCCGGCCCGAACGTCGCCGTCAGGATCGCCACCGCCATGACGGCGAACAGGGCGAGTGCCGCCAATCCAGGCAGGACATCGACCTTCTGGGAGAGTTCCGGTTTCGTCGTCATTGGCCGACACCTCCTGGGTCGCGGGTGAGCATGACCGCAAAGGCGATCAGGATCAGGACGCCGCCGACGTACACGAGTACCTGCACGGCCGCGAGGAACGCGGCCTCGAGCAGGAGGAAGTGCACGGCGACGCTGAGCAGCGCTGCACCGAGGAAGAGTGCGGAGTGCCACACGTCCTCGACCAGCACGACACCCAGGCTACTGGCGAGGGTCACGAGCGCGAAGAGGCCAAAGGCGAGGGTCTCGATCATTGGAACCACCTCCGATAGTCGCTCATTGGTAATCCACCTCGCCGTCACCGTCACCGACCCACGCTTCGCGGTCGGGTTCCCGTGCCTGAACCGGGTCCATGCCCTTGTACCACGGGACGTTTTTCAGCTGTTCCTTGTTGAACGCCAGATCGTGCTTGGTGTCACCCGTGAACTCGAAGTTCTCGGTGAGAAGGATCGCTTCGGTGGGGCAGACCTCCTCGCAGAGCCGACAGTAGATACACTGACCCACGTGGAGGTTGTACTGCTCGCCGTTTCGGTCCTCGTCCATGACGATCTGAATGGTGTCGTTTGGACACACCGTCTCACACTGGCGACACCAGATGCACCGCTCCTGGCTCCACTTGTGGACGCCCCGGAACCGGGGACTGACCTCGGGAGCCTGGTCGGGATACTCGACGGTGAACGTCTCGCCGTCGAGTGCGTGCTTCATCGTCGTCGCGAGGGATTTGAGTACGCCTATCATACGATCACCCCGATGATGACGGCCGTCAACAGCAAGTTCACGAAGGAGAGCCCCAACATCCCCTTCCAGCCGATGTCGAGCAGCTGGTCGGGCCGGACCCGCGGGACGCCAGAGCGAGCCCACTGGGTGAAGAAGAACACCCCCCAGACCTTCGCGACGAACCACACGATGCCCGGGATGAAGTCGAGGGCCGAGATTGGGGCGGTCGGTCCGCCCAGGAACAGGGTCGTGATGATGGCCCCGCCCAGGAAGATGTGGAGAAACTCACCGAGATAGAACAGCACGAAATACACCGAGGAGTACTCCGTCTGATACCCGGCGACGAGGTCGTTCGGCGCCTCCGGGAGGTCGAACGGGTTCCGTCCGATCTCGGCCATGTTCGCGACCATGAAGAGCGCGAACGCGAACGGGTTGACGAACCCGAACCACGAGGGCACGACCAGGCCACCGATCGAGAAGAGTTCGACCGACTGCGCCGAGACGATTTCGGAGATGCGAAGGGAACCCGCAAAGAGCACCACAGAGGCGCCGGTCAGCACGAGCGGAATCTCGTAGGCGATGTTCTGGGAAACGCCTCGCAATCCACCAAGCATGGAGTACTTGTTGTTCGAGGCATAGGCCCCGGAAACGATACCCAGCGACGCGATCGAGGAGACCGCGAACAGATAGACGAAGCCGACCTGTGGGTCGGCAAGGTGAATGCCACTTCCGAAGGGGATCACGGCAAAGCCCATCGTCGCCGAGACGACGACCAGCATCGGCCCGAGGTCCCAGGCCGGGCGGTCGACGTTCTCCGGGACGATGCGCTCCTTGGTCAACAGACGGATGGCGTCGACGGCGATCGTAAGGATGCCGTACGGTCCGACCCGGTCGACGGCGATGCGGTCGGTGAACGCAGCCGTCAGCTTCCGCTTCATGTACGGGCCGGCAAGCGCCGCGAAGAGGAGCACGATGACTGCGACGAGCAGCGAGCCGAGGAGCCCGCCAACGATCTGGCCGAGCAGCCCCTCGAGGTTGAGGAACGTCGAGATGCCATCCACCATCGGTGCGGCGGAGGGCATTATCGATCCACCTCCGCCAGCACGATGTCGAGACTGCCGATGGTCGCGACGAGGTCACTGATGAGCTCGCCCTCGGACATCTCGTGAAGCGCCGAGAGGTTGACGAAACTCGGCCCGCGAATCTTGAACCGGGCGGGTTTGTCCGTTCCGTCCGTGCGGATGTAAATCCCGAGTTCGCCCTTCGCTCCCTCGACCGCCCGATAGATTTCCTGGCCTGGGTCCGGCTTGAGACTTCGCGGGACGTTGGCCTGAATCTCACGCTCGTCTTCGGGCCAGTCCTCGAGGAGATCCACGCACTGCTCGATGATCTTCGCTGCTTCCTCCACCTCTCGCATGCGGACCATGAGTCGGGCGTAGTTGTCACCGCCCTCGAGGGTGACCACGTCCCAGTCGAGTTGGTCGTAAATCCCGTAGGGATCGTCCCGACGGAGGTCGTAATCGACGCCTGAAGCCCGCGCAATCGGGCCAGTCGCGCCGTAATCCTTCGCGACCTCCGGGGCCAAGTAGCCCGTGTCGACCGTCCGCATCTGGAAGAGTTCGTTCTGTGTGAGGACGTTGTGATACTCGTCGGTCTTCTCCGGAACGGACTCGAGGAACTGCCGGATCTTCTCGAGGAACTCCTCCCGGGGTTCGGGCAGGTCCCAGACGACCCCGCCCAGCCTGAGGTAGTTGTACATCATCCGCTGCCCGGTGAGGTCCTCGAGAATGTCCATCACGATGTCGCGGTCCCTCATCGCGTACATGAACACGGCCGCGAAGTCACCGACGATGTCGAGGCCGAAGGTCGCGACCGCGAGCAGGTGGGCCGAGATGCGATTGAGTTCCGCGACCATCGTCCGGATGACCTGGGCGTACTCGGGAACCTCGATGTCCGCGAGGTCCTCGGCCGCACGCGCGTAGGCCCATTCGTTGATGGTTCCAGCCGGGGTGTAGTCCCAGCGGTCCGGATACGGCATGATCTGGTGGCGGTACGTGCTCTTCTCGCACATCTGCTCCTGACATCGGTGCAGATACCCGATGTCAGGGTCGACATCTGCCACCTGCTCGCCGTCGAGGACCGTCTTCAGATGGAGGACCCCGTGTGTCGCCGGGTGGTGCGGGCCGATGTTGAGGAACATGGTGTCGAGGTCCTCGCCCGTCGGCTCGACCGCCATGTCTTCCTCGATTGGGTTCCTGTGTTTCTCGAGCGTGACGATCTGGGGTTTGTCCTGGTCGTAGTCCTTGCTCAACGGGTGTCCCGTCCAGCTCTGTGGCAGGAGGATCCGTCGGAGGTCCGGGTGACCCTCGTAGTTGACCCCGACGAGGTCGTAGGCCTCCCGTTCGTGCCAGTTCGCCGTCGAGAACACGTCAGTCGCGCTCTCGTGACTCGGATCGTCCCGAGGCGTTGGGACCACGACTCCCACTTCCGCCTGTGCATCCTCGTATTTGCGGAGGTGGTAGATGGACTCGTAGCGGTCCTCGTAATCCTGGGCGGTGACGCTTGCCAGGTGGTCGAAGCCCTGGTCCTTCAGCGTCGACAGGGCGTCCGTGACGGCGTCGCCACGGACAACGAAGGCCTCAGCGTTGAGATGGCTCTCGCGGTCGACGACTGCGTCACCGAGCAGGGATTCGAGTGCGTCGTAGTCGACGGCTCCTGCCGCTGGGGTTTCCACCGCAGATTCGCGTTCGTCCGTCTCGGGTTCGTCTTGCATGCTCATGGCGAATCAGCCCAGTTGTACCGCATGACGAGGGTCTCCTCGTCGATATCCTCGGCGAGTGACTCCACGACCTCGTCGCGTTCGAGGTCGCCGAACTCCTCCAGTTCGTAGGGCTTCACCGTCACCGGCGAGGATTCGCCGTTCGCGATGCGCTCCTGGAGTTTCACGATTCCATAGACCAGCGCCTCGGGTCGGGGTGGGCATCCGGGGACGTGAATGTCCACGGGGATGACCTCTTCGGCCCCCTTCACGACGTTGTAGCCCTCCTGGAACGGGCCACCAGATGCCGAACAGTTGCCCATGTTCACGACGAACTTGGGTTCGGGCATCTGGTCGTAGACCCGCTTCATCCGCGGGGCGAACTTCGAGACGATCGTCCCCGGGACGATCATCACGTCGGCCTGCCGCGGCGACGCCCGCGGCACGCCGGCGTGGAAGCGGTCGAGGTCGTGTTTCACCGAGTAGGTGTGCATCATCTCGATGCTGCAGCAGGCGATCCCGAACTGCAGCATGAACATCGAGGAGCCCCGCGCCCAGTTCATGAACTTATCGAGCTTCGTGAGGATGAAGGGCGTCGACCCGAGTGCCTCGCGAAGCCTGGAGTTGAAACGGTCGTCCACAGCCTCCCCGATCCGCGAATCCCGAGTGTCCGTGGACGGAGCGGTCGGCTCGAGAATGTCCTCACGTGGTCGATCGCTACTCATGTCTCGACATCCTCCGTTCGTACTTCGGGTTCCGCACCCAGCCGAGTGCGCCGTTTCTCCACGCCCAGGCGAGGGCCACGAGCAGAATACCGATGAACAGGACCATCGGTCCGAGTGCCCATACCAGCCCCTCCGTGCCGACGACATCCCGGTAGATGGAAGCCCACGGGAATATCAACACGGTCTCGATGTCGAAGACGAGGAACAACAGCGCGACCATGTAGTACTGGATGTTGAACCGAACGTGAGTATTGCCGGTCGGTACCTCCCCACTTTCGTAGGTCGTCCGTTTGCTTTGTTCCGGCACGCTGGGCCGCAGTAGCATCGAGATGCCCATCATTGCCGCGATGATGAGAATCGCGACAACGGCCAACATACCGACAGCGATCCATGGGTTCATAAGTGGATTCGTAACACTCGGGGCTTCGATTTGCCCCACCATAAACGTTGATTCTTGCGATAGTTCGCGTGAGACCCGTATTCTTGGGTGAATCAGCGATTACCACACGCCGGAGATTCACACACAATTGTAAAGTGCTACCAATCAACAATATCCCCCGAATCTGCCGTTATAGAAGCGCAGAAATGGGAAAACCGCCATAGCGAAATGGGTGCTCGGGACGATCCACTCGGTCCACTCTACCGGCCGAAATGAGAACACGAGTAGAGGGGACTACCCCAGCCAATCTACTGCCGGCTCGTGGATTCTTCACGTCCCTCCCTGTAACATCCCCGTTTCTTTCCGCCGCGTACTGGCTTCACACGTTCTCGCGGAACGTGAGAAAAACCATCAATGCCTTTGTACTCGAATGGGGAGGTCCAATATGGGTTTGAAGCCGTCCGGTTTCGACGGCGTGACCGATTTCTTTAGTTCCGATCCGGACGTGACCTTCTTCCACCCGCCCAGCATCTACGATTTCCGGGACCGAACGGAGGTCATCGGACCGATCAGCGACGTCATCCCATCCTCGCCGGTCTTCGAAATGTACCCGATCGGGTTGACGTCGATCGCGGACACGCTCGAACGAAACGGGTACAACGCCCAGATCGTCAACCTCGCCCACGAGATGCTGGTGGATCCGGAGTTCGACGCTGAGGCCGAAATCGCCAGATCGAACGCCTGGGCATTCGGGGTTGATCTCCACTGGTTGCCCCACGCTCACGGCGCCATCGAAATCGCTCGCCTGATCAAACGCCATCACCCGGAGGCGCCGGTCTTCTTCGGCGGACTCAGTTCGACGTACTTCCACGAGGACCTGATCCAGTACGACGCGGTGGATTACGTCGTTCGGGGCGATTCGACCGAGAAACCGGTCGCGGACCTGATCGAGGTCCTGGAGAGGGACGGCGACCTCTCGACGGTGCCGAATTTGACGTACGTGGAGGATGGCGAAACGGTCGTCAACACGCTCTCCAACCTTCCGGATGCCCTGGACGACGCTTCCATTCCCTCCTACACTTACGCGGTCAAGTCGGTGTTCAAGTACGGGAGCATCCGAAAGGTGATTCCACACAAAGGCTGGCTGGACAAACCGATCACGATGCTCCTGACGTCCCGAGGGTGTCGACACGCCTGTTCCTTTTGCGGCGGCAGTGATTCCAACGCGGCCGTCCATGGCCGACAGGGACCCGCCTTTCGGTCACCGGTGAAGTTGATCGAGGACATCAGGGCGATCCGCACCTTCTCGGAAGGCCCGATTTTCGTCGTCCACGACCTTCGCCAGGGCGGGTGGGACTACGCCAGGGACTTTTTCGACCGGTTGGCTGCAGAGGACGTTCCAAACGAATTCATCTTCGAACTGTTCGGTCCGGCGAGCGAGGAGTACTTCGAAATGATCGACAACGCCGTCTCGAGGTACAACCTGGAGTTGAGTCCCGAGTCCCACAACCCCGAGGTCAGAGAGAAGATGGGCAAATTTGCCGTGTCGAACGAGGCCATCGAGAAGACGATGCGCGCGGCCCTGGACAACGGCTGCCAGAACATCGATCTCTTCTACATGGTCGGCCTCCCGGGACAGACCTACGAGGACGCCGTTGGAACCGTCGAATACGCCAGACACCTCCTCGAAGATATCGACGACGACCGCATCATCCCCTTTGTCGCCCCGTATGCTCCCTTCCTCGATCCGGGAAGCCCCGCCTTCGAGAACCCGGCAGAGTACGGCTTCACACTTCACGCCGAGGGGCTCGAGGAGCACCGCCAGCTTCTCCTCGAACCGAGCTGGAAGCGAATGTTGAGTTACGAGACCGACCACCTCTCGCGGGACGATATCGCCGAGGCCACCTACGAGGCCGCCCGGGGGATGAGCGAGTTGAAGTACGAACACGGGCTGCTCGACGAGGCAACCTACCGAACGATGATCGACCGACTTGACACCTCACAGGAGCTCCTCGAGCGGGTGGACGAGGTCTATGAGACGACCGAAGAAGCCGAGCGGGAGCGGGCACTCGAGGCCCTCTTCGAGGAGTACAGCGAATTCGACGATTTCGGGGAGAACAGTATCGCCGGCGAAGACGAGCTCTGGTGGCCGAGCGATGGGTTCCGTGGCGGTCTGGCTCTGGCCCGACTCGGTGCGAAACTCCTGCTCGAGGACGTCAAACGGCGCTATACGACACGCCGATCGGCCTGACCCGCAGTTGTTACCGGCGGGGCAGAATGTCCGTCGTTGCCTGGTCAGTTCGAATCCCTGAACGCCTGAGTCCCCCGCTCGTGAAGCGAGCGCGAGACGGCTGCCACCTCCCTGGCCTGGTCCTCGTGCCGTTCGACGAGGCGGTCCCGGAGGGTATCGTCGGTCCTCGCGAGAATCTGGACAGCAGAGAGTGCCGCATTGGACGATTTGCCCGCATCGACGGCCGTGATCGGGGCCCCGGTTGGCATCCCGATCACCGAATCGACTGACTTCTCCCGGACAGGAATCCCGATCACCGGGACCGGATACGCGATGGAGGCCGTCATGTTCGGCAGATCGGCGGATTTCCCGCCGGCTCCGGCCAGGATGACGTCGAGACCGCGTGCCTCTGCGGTCTCCCCGTACGCGTACATGAGGTCCGGCGTGCGGTGGGCCGAGACCACCCAGGACTCGTAGGTGTATTCCGCCGCTGGAGGGTCGTCGTACTCGGTGAGTTCCTCGAATCCGAGCGCTTCCAGGGTCTTCGAGGCTCCGGCCATGACGTCCAGATCCGAATCGCTTCCCATAATGATTCCCACGTCCGGTCGATCCGCGGCCGGTCGATCGAGTGCTGCCTCCCGCTCGAACAACTCGCGGAGTTCGGCGACGCTCGTCATGACTCAGTCATCCCCGCCCGCGAACCTGAGTGTTTCCCTCGCCTTCCGTGCCTGGCGGCGGTTCGACGCCAGATCGGGGCCCGTAACGGTCACGTGACCGAGTTTTCGAAGCGGGCGGACCTCTCGCTTGCCGTACCAGTGAAGATGTGCACCCTCAAGGTCCAGCATCGACTCTACGCCGGACATCGAGACCGGGCGTGACTTCTGCCCGTCCCCGAGAACGTTGGCCATCGCCGTCGGTTCACGGAGTTCGGTCGAGCCGAGAGGCAGTCCGAGCACTGCCCTTACGTGTTGTTCGAACTGCGAGGTCACGGTTCCCTCGATCGTGTAATGGCCCGAGTTGTGAGGTCTCGGCGCGATTTCGTTGACGAGGATCGTTCCATCCGTGGCCTCGAAGAGTTCGATGCCGAAGACCCCGCGCCCCTCGAGGGTCGAGAGCACCGAGCGGGCGATGTCGGTCGCTCGGTCGATTCGGTCCTGGTCGGTGCGGGCCGGAACCAGCGTCTCCCGCAGTATCTCCGCCTCGTGAACGTTCTCGCCGACGGGATACGTTCGCCGTTCGTTCACACCCCGGACACCGATGGCGCTGAGTTCCCGCTCGAAGTCGACCAGTTCCTCGGCGATCAGCCCCGAGAGCGATCCGAAATACGCGGTGGCCTCCTCGACGGATTCGACCACAGCATTTCCACGGCCGTCGTATCCGCCGCGACGGGCCTTGAGCATCAGCGGCGATCCCAGCTCGTCGAGGGCAACACGCAAATCCGATTCGTCTCCGACACCCGCGTAAGCCGGAATCGGAATGTCGGCCGCGTCGAGGGTCTCCTTTTCCACGAGTTTGTCCCGGGTCATCCGAAGGTCGTCCGGAGCCGGCTGAACGGGCGTCCCCGTCGCCTCGGTGACCGATTCCAGCGCATCCGGATCGGCGAGTTCGATTTCGAGGGTGAGAACGTCGACGCGCTCGGCGAGCGATTTGACCGCCGCGAGATCGTCGAAATCGGCGACGAGCTGATCGCGCGCCGGGGGGTAGGCCGGACAATCCGGCGTGGGGTCGAGGACCACCGTCCCGACGCCGAGTGGACTGGCGGCCTCACCCAGCATCCGGCCGAGTTGGCCCCCACCCACAATTCCGAGGGTGATGTCAGGTGGCACGTGGTTCATTTGCGCGGCAGTTATCGACGGGGATGGATAAACGTTGTCGAGCCACCGGGAAGGTATTCACGATCGTGGATCGGTCTCGTTCTCGATGAAGAAGACCGTCTCGGTCCCCGGGGCCGTGAGTTCGTAGGTTAAGGCCTCGTATCCCGGGAATCGATTCGCGAGCTCGCTGTAGTGCTCGACCCGGGCGATCACGACCGGCGGCCTGCCGGTGATTCCCCCCGGAGTCGTGGCACTGGCCGTCCTCGCGTCGGCCCGTTCGAGATACCAGGAGAGTGGAAGGCGATTGAGCCAGTTCGAACTCGCCGGTGGCCGATCGGCGACGGATTCCTCGGGAACAGCGAAGTGATCGCCGTAAAAGACGACGTCGGTTCCCTCGTTCGTCCCGGCGACCGATTCGATCTCCTGGAGGGTCTCCTGAAGGTGTCCCGCCGGCTGGCCGTACTGGACGAGCGGATTGTCCTCGGACTGTGGCGACTGGAAGGAGGTCGCTGCGACCGTGACACCCACCTGGGCCGTGACGGCTAGAATTGCGAGCGTCGCGATGGCAACGCCCACGCGGTCCTCGTGTTCCCACGCTCGATAGCCCCGTTCGAGGACGATTCGGAACCCGACCGCGGCGGGAATCGAGAGCGGAACGAGCGCGTGGACGAGCGACCAGGGGGCCGAGATGTCCGTGATCGCCGGGTAGATGAGAAACACCGTCGCCCCCCAGTAGAAACTGAACGAGACGAGATCGCGGGGAGAGTCCCCCGTGTACCGGTCCACCAGAAACCCGAAGACGGCAAATCCGACGAGCGGGAGACTGACGAACGCCGTCGTTTCCAACGCATCGGTCAGATACGCGATGTAACTGTGTTCGTGACCACCCTGGATCCAGAGATCGATCAATTTCTCCGCACTCCCGATCGTGGCCGCCTCGAGCACCGACGGAATTCGAGACGGATCGGTCAGCGCCCGATAGAGATCCGGTCGGGGTGCGTAGAGAGCCACGAGGATCGCGAGAAATTCGATGACGGCCACGAGGAGTGCTCGTCTGTGGGCGTTGAGCCCCCGATACGTGCTTGTGACCGCACTGCGGAGCCGGTTCTTCCACGACTCTCCCATCTCGCGGGCGACGAAGAGACGGTGATCGAGCAACAGCAGGAGTGCGCCGCCCCAGATTGCCACGTACACGAGTGCGATCTCCTTGGTCCCGAAAGCCAGCCCGAGTGCCAGAACCGCACCGTAGAGGTAGCGCTGTCGTCTCGACTCGAGCATCCTGACCGCAAATCCCAGAACGAGAAGGGCGAACGCTGCCACGGGCACGTCGTTCCGCATGAACCGCGAGTAATAGACCAACACCGGATCGACGGCCAGTACGACTCCGACGAGGACGACCTCGAGATCCCGGAGTCTCGAGCGGAAGAGCCAGGCGGTTAGGGGAAGCAAGCCACCAACGACCGCGACGAGCGATCTGGCGAGCGCGTCACTGGCTCCGAACGTATCGAAGAGAAATCTGTTCACGTGGAAGAGTAGCGGCCCGTGAACGATGGGCCGATACTCCCAGACGCCGGTTTCGAGATAGCGAAGCGTCCAGTAGCCCACCCGGGCCTCGTCCCAGTGGAAGACCCGCCAGCCGAGTGCGGCAAATCGAAGAATCAGCGCGAGGAGGGCGACAACGCCGAGGGCCACGAGCACGGTGCGGCGATCGAATCGACGCCGGGACATGGCCCCGCTTTCATCGCAGCAGATAAAAAATGAGCGGGTCGGCATTCACGTTCCGGGAAGACACAAGAGCCGAAATCGCCGATACACCTACAGGGATTCACCGAGAAGAGGTACATGATGCGAACCACCATCGAAATCGATACCGACCTGTACGAACGGCTCAATGGCCACCTCGAGGAGGGTGAGACCGTCGAAGAGTTCATCGAGGAACTCATCTCGATGTACGAGACCGAAGGGGCGTTCATGCAGGAAGGGTATTCCGAATAAGCGGGGACCGCACTCGAGCGTGGCACACGCCCGCTACTGAGGCGGTACCGTTTTGCCCGAGGGGGTCCGAGACGGCTTCATGGTGGTTCTTGGGCTCGTCGTCGCGGAATTCAATCGACACATTACAGAACGGATGGAGGCAGCAGCCAGGGAGACGGCCGAGGAGTTGAAAGCCGAAATCGGGGACGTCACTCACGTTCCCGGCGCATACGACGCCCCGCTCGCCGCCGATCGACTCGCGCGCCGGGAGGAGATCGATGCCGTCGCAGTGCTGGGGACGATCATCACCGGCGATACCGATCACGATCGGGTCATCGCCGACGCGTGCGCGCAGGGATTGACGGACGTCAGCCTCTCCCGGGATACCCCGGTCGCCTTCGGGGTCACCGGGCCCGGGATGACGGCGGAAGAGGCCCGTGATCGGGTCGAGAAGGGAGCCGAAACAGTCGAAAGCGCCGTTGCCCTCGCGGGAGAGCAATGAACTATACAGACCGGGTCACCCGCGTCGAACCGAGTGCGACCCTCGCAGTAAGCAACCTCGCCTCCCAACTCGAGGCCAATGGAGTGGACATCATCGACCTCTCGGTTGGCGAACCCGACTTCGACACCCCGGCACACGTCAAGTCTGCCGGTCAGGAGGCAATCGCCAGGGGTGAGACGAAGTATGCACCCTCGGCAGGAATCCCGGCCCTTCGAACGGAAATCGCCGCCTCCCTCCAGTCCGACGGGCTCCCCTATGGTGCGGAGAACGTGATGGTGACACCGGGGGCGAAACAGGCCCTCTTCGAGATCGTCCAGACGCTCGTCGAGGGCGGCGATGAGGTCGCGCTGCTCGATCCGGCCTGGGTATCCTACTCGGCAATGGCGAAGCTCGCCGGGGCGAAACTCAACCGGATCGATCTCAGTCGGACTACCTTCAGGCTCGAACCGGCACTCGACGCTCTCGGAGAGGCACTCTCCGAGGAAACCGAACTCCTCATCGTCAATTCGCCCAGCAATCCGAGTGGAGCCGTGTACAGCCGGGCCGCGATGGAGGGGGTTCGCGATCTCGCCGTCGAACACGACATCACCGTCGTCGCAGACGAGATCTACCGGGAGATCCAGTACGCGGGCGAGACGGTGAGCCTGGCGACCCTCGAGGGCATGGAGAATCGGACGGTCACGGTGAACGGCTTCTCGAAGGCGTATGCCATGACCGGCTGGCGGCTCGGATACTTCGCCGCGCCGACCGGGCTCATCGACCAGGCCGGAAAGATCCAGTCCCACTCGGTCTCCTCGGCGGCCACGTTCGTCCAGCACGCCGGACTGGCGGCGCTCCAGGGGCCGTCAGAGCCGACGGAACAGATGGCCGCAGCCTTCGAGGACCGTCGCGACTTGCTCCTCGAGAAAATCGGCGAGTATGAAATCGACGTCCCCACGCCCCAGGGAGCGTTCTACCTGATGCTCCCAGTGGACGCAGACGACGAGGAGTGGTGTACGACGGCACTCGAGCAGGCACACGTGGCGACCGTCCCGGGAAGTGCGTTCGGAACGCCGGGTTATGCCCGACTCTCGTACGCGGCCGATGTCGAACGGATCGAAACGGCGATCGACAGACTCGGCGAGGCGGGCTTTTTGGACTGACCGATCCGGGGACCACTACGGCCAGATCCCCCGCTCGTCGGCCGCCTCTCGCACGCGTTCGATGGCCACGAGAAAGGCCGCCGTCCGGAGATCCTCGACCGGTCTGTTCGATTTCGTCGCCACGATCCGCTCGAAGGCCTCCTCGATGCGCGTCTCGAGTTCCTCGTTGACCGCCGACTCCTCCCAGTAGTGGCGCTGTCGATTCTGGACCCACTCGAGATAGGAGGCGATCACGCCACCAGCGTTCGCCAGAATATCGGGGACGATCGTCACCTCTCCCCGAAGGCGCTGGTCAGCACCGTCGGTCAGCGGCCCGTTCGCCCCCTCCACGATTACGTCAGCTCGCACCTCGGGGGCCAGATCGACGTCGATCGCTCCCTCGAGGGCTGCCGGTATCAGGACGTCCACGTCGAGGGTGAGCAAGTCCTCGTTCGAGATCTGCGCTCCCGTCCCGAACGCGTCGAGCGAGTTGCTCTCGCGTTTGTACGTGACCAGGCGTTCGACGTCGAAACCCGACTCGAGCGTGATTCCACCCGACGAATCGCTCACCGCCACGATTCGGGCACCGCGTTCCTCGAGTAGCCTGGCGGCGTTTCGTCCCACGTTTCCGAACCCCTGAACGGCGACAGTCGTGCCCTCCAGCTCTTCGCCGAGATGATCCAGGATCAACGACGTCGAGAGAGCGACCGACCGGCCGGTCGCCTGGACTCGGCCGGCCGTGCCTCCACTCTCGATCGCCTTTCCCGTGACAACGCCCGGTTCGGTGGTTCTTTCGAGGGTCTCGTAGGTGTCCTTGATCCAGTTCATCTCGCGCTGGCCCGTGTTGACATCTGGAGCGGCGATGTCTCGATCCGCGCCGATCACCGGGCGGAGTTCCGTGGCGTATGCCCGCGTGATCCGCTCGAGTTCCGCCACCGAATGCGCACGGGGATCCAGCGAGACACCACCCTTTCCACCCCCCAGCGGCAGGCCGACGAGGGCTGTCTTGAACGTCATCCACCCCGAAAGAGCGACGATCTCTTCCCTCGAAACGGTGGGGTGATACCGAATTCCGCCCTTGTACGGCCCCCGTGAATCGTCGAACTGCGAGCGATAGGCCGAAAACGTCTCGATCCGTCCATCGTCGAGTTGGACCTCGAGCGTCGCCTCGAGGATCCGATCCGGTGCCGAAAGTGCATCGAGTTCGCCCGCGTCCAGATCGAGGGATTCCGCGGCACGCGACAGCTGGGCCCTGAGGCTCTCGAGTGGGGTCGCCATTGCCATACGTCTTCCATCCACGGCGGTGGAATAAGCGTGTTGCCGGCCGGGAAGAACAGCACCGATTTATTCGATCGGGTTCGAGACTGCGGTGTGCAGATAGTCGGGTACGAGTCGGGGAGACCACGCGAGCCGGCCGCACTCCATCTGGCCGCAGACGGTGAGGTACAAAAGGAACGGCTGGTTCGAGGGCGAGAGCTGTCGTTCGCCCTCGACGAACGCCACTGTGCGGGCCGGAAGGTCGATTCGACCCACGAGTCGTGTGCCACCGAGACGGCCCCATACTGTGAGGTCCACACCACCCGGTGGCCATGTGCCCACTGTCGCGGGCAGTGTGCCATGCCCATCGAGACCTGCCACGAGGAACACGCGATCTATCTGGCCGCGTTCGAACCCGATCGGTACAAGGTCGGGGTGACCAGATCCTGGCGGCTGGAAACCCGACTCACCGAACAGGGAGCCCGTCGGGCTGCCCACATTCGAACGGTGGAAAACGGCCGGACGGCCCGCCAGATCGAGGCCGAGATCGCCACCGACGTTCCGGATCGGCTCACCCAGGCGGCGAAGATCGAGGGGCTCGGCCGATCACTCGACGTCGATGCCTGGGAGGAGTTCCTCGAACCCTTCGGGGTCATCGAGACGTTCGCCTTCGACTACGGACTCGACCTCGACCGGCAACCGATTCCAACGACGATGGCAATTGGTCGAATCCGGGGCAGCCGCGGGCGAATTCTCGTCCTCGAGCGGGGCGAGACGACCTATGCCGTCGACCTCAAGGCCCTGGTCGGCTACGAGATCACCGACGGTGGAAGCGACAGGGACCGGCAAGCGAGCCTCGGCGCCTTCTAACCGGGAGCGGGTAGTTTTTCAGTCGTCCCTTCAAACCCCGTGGCATGGCCGAGGACGAACCCGAGGAGGGAGGTGCCGAGGAGAAATCGTTCCGGGAACGCGTCGAGAAGATCCGCGAGGAGCGGGCCGAGGAGGGGGAATCCGGCGAGGATCCCCGTGAGCGAATGGAGGACATGATGGGCGGGGGCGGTGGCGGGATGGGAGGAAACCCCTTCGCGCAGATGATGGGCGGCATGATGGGCGGTGGCCCAATGGGCGGCGGTCACGGCGAAGGGGGGGATAACGTCCGGTTGGCCCGAGAAATCGAGGCCCTCCGCGATGAGGTTTCGGCGGCAACTGCCCAACTCGAGCGGATCGCAGACGCCCTCGAGGACGAGTAAGCCCCCCGAATCATTGATTGCCACTGCCGGGACGGATAGTCCCATATCCACCAGCCGTCACGTTACCGGTACGCGGACACCAGCCATCCTGTTGCCAGTTAGCGTCCACCTTTCGTCACGGTATCTGTGGGCGTCCACCCGCCGTTCGGTTACCAGTAAAACAGGTTCTCGGGATCGACGGGTTTTCCGACGACCTCGAGTATTCTGGCGTCGAACAGGTCCCGGCTATTTGCAGACTGGACGGTCAAAACAGTATCTGCCCCCGATCCCGTGCCCGCGACGGCGAGGACCCGTTCGTTGGCCGGGACTACCCCCGCATCACAACCCATGAGCACGATTTCGAGGGCGACCTTCGTCCCCTGACCGAAGAGCCGGAGGACGTCCGCGACGACCTCGTGAGCCGAGAATCCGTCCTTGTCCCGTAAAGCCGATCCGACGTTGCTGAAGACCATCGGGCCGACGAACACGGACCCGCCCGCCCGTTCGATCTCTTCGCGATAGGGCTCCTGGATTTCCTGTTCGTTCGGATCACGATACCCGGTTGCGTGTCCCACGACCACCACATCTCGCTCGGTTGCATCGAAAAGGGATGCTGCCTTCGCTCCCGTTTCCCCCGACGTCGACGCGACGACGACAGTGGAAATCTCCTGTTCCACCGCGTACTCCTGGGCCCGCTTCAGGACTGACTCGGTCGCCATGTCGTCGGTGGCGAACATGGATATATACTCGTGGCCAGCGGGGGTAACCATACGGCCCAATTTTTGCGGGTTTGCAAGACCGCGTTCAGACGGTGGGGGTCAACGAACCGATCACGGGTAGGCATCCAAGACCGTCGAGTAGGCCGATTCGAGTCCGTCGACCGCGTTCGAGAGACTTATCTCGGAGCGGTGATCGAGACAGGACACAGAAAGCCCCTCCTGCTCCTCGAGGGCCCGTTCGATGCCGGCGCGAAACGCCTCGATGTCTCCCAGTTCGTAGTGAAACCCCGTTTTCCCCTCGACGATCGTCTCCGAAAGCGCGCCGGCGTCGACACCGACGACCGGTGTTCCACAGGCTGTCGCCTCGAGTGCAACGATGCCCTGGGTTTCGACCGGGCTCGGAAATGCAAAGACGTCCAGCGCGCTGTAGAACGAGGGAAGTTCCTCCCGGTCGAGGAAACCCAGAAACCGTGCGTCGACGTCGTGAAATTTGGCGGCCTGACGGAGCGAATCAGTGGCTGGGCCTTCACCACCGAAAACGACCGTCACGTCGAGCCCCGCGGCTGCCTCGAGAATCGCCTCGAGATTCTTCTCGTGGCCGTGACGGCCCGTATACCCGATCAGCGGCCTGTCGTCCGGTAACCCGTAGTGCCGCTCGAAGTCGACGGTCTCCCTTGGGTAAAACCGTGTCGTGTCAACACCATTGGGATGTACCCGAACGGGAACCTTGGACGTGAGCCGCCCTCGGAGGGTCCCAGCGGTTTGCTCGCTCGGTGCGAGCACCATGTCGGCCCGCTCGAGGAACCATCGCTCGTATCGACTGCTCACCGCCCCAACCGGTGACGCGAGGGAATCGGGAACGACATAGGAGGCGTATTCCCCCGTCGGCGTGTGATAGGAGACGACGAACGGAATCGATTCCCGCCTCGCGAGTCGGTAGCCTGCAAAACCCACGGAGAAAGGAGAGTGTGCGTGTACCAGGTCGACGTCTTCCGTCGCCGTCGGCACACTGGGGATCCCCAACCGGTATCCCTCATAAAAGGGGAACGGAAGGCTGTAGACCGGATATTCGCCCGGGTCAGGATCGTACGAGGACGCTGGATAGACGACGTCCATCCGGCCGCCCCGTGACGCATAGCGGTCACGCCACGCGGAGATCGTGTAGGTGACGCCGTTCACGGTCGGAAGGTAGGTGTCAGTGAAGGCGGCGACCGCTGGTGGCATCGTGGCGGAGTAAGAGAGGGGCCATTAAGAGCCTGCTTACTCGTGATGGGGTTTACCGTTCCGGAAGCCTACCATTTCGGCTCGGAGTTCTCGACGGGTTATTCGTCGAAGAGATCCGTATACACCTGGATCAGGTCCTCTTTGATCGCATCCAGCTTGAATGCCTCACTCCGCGCTGCGGCCCGCGAACCGATCTCCTCGCGGAGCTCCGGGTCGAGCAGCGATTCGATGGCCGCAACGAAGTCCGAGTCCGCCTTGAGACATTCCCGGCCGTCCTCGAGCCACTCGAACGTCTCGATGTCCCGCACAACGGGTGCGGCCCCGGAGGCCATCGCCTCCAGAAGAGCCATTCCCTCGTTCTCGTTGTGTGTCGGAAAGAAGAAGATGTCTCCGGCCGCGAACGCCCCACGGATGTCTTCGACGTACCCGGTGAAGGTCACGTTTTCAGGAGCCGATTCCACGAGTCGCTCGGTCTCGCGGCTTCGGAGGACCCGATCGAAGGTTCCCCCCGTCGGATTGAGATAGCCGAACCACGCAAAATCCAGCTCCGGGAGCTCTCGGGCGGTTTCCACGAAGGTTTCGAGTCCCTTCCGAGGAATGACGTGTCCGACGTTGAACACGACCGGTGGCGTGAGGTCGTAGCGCTCGAGATAGGTCTCTCTCAGCGATTCGAATCCGTCGATCTTGTCGGGATCGTAGCCGTTCGAGATGACCGTCGTCGGGGTATCGGTGTAGGTCTTGATGGTTCGTTCGTTGTAGCGAGAGGGGCAGATCAACCGATCGCCGAGGTCGTATACATATTCGAGATACGGGCGAAGGGGCTTTGCCAACAGGTCCGAGAGTGCGAAACTCCCCGCGAAATCTTCTGCTGTCTGGTGGGTATGGACGACGACGGGAGTACCGGCCGCTCTGGCCCGTTTCGCCGCGAGCAGGGATCGCGGCCCCATGTTATTCAGATGAAGGAGGTCGGCCGTGGGGTCCGGCGACCGGGTGTACTCGATCCCGGATCGCTCGAGGATCTTCCGCTGGTTCTTCACCGACTGCTTGTGGCCTCCCGTAATGTACTGCTCCCACTCGAAGTAGTGACTTACCCTCATTCCTCGCTCGACGACCTGCATGCATCTTCGAGGCGAGGGGGCAATAAATATCCACTACTCTGCCATCCGGTCGCGACACGTTCTTGCCGGGCCCAGCCAATCGTGGAATATGTCCATACCCGCCGAGCGCATCGAACGGCTGGCGGATCTCGCTCACCAGGCCGCTCGAGCCGGAAAAATGGACCGGGCTCGACGCTACGTCCGACTCGCTCGCCGGATCGCCGAGCGGAACCGACTCTCCCTGCCCACACGCCTCGATCGGTTCACCTGTGACAGCTGTGATACCTACCTGATTCCGGGCCGAAATGCGCGGGTTCGAACCCGGCATGGACACGTCGTCATCACCTGTTCCTGCGGGTCTCAAGACCGGTATCCATATCGAAACTGATGGCAACCCGCCTTTCGAGTCAAATCACAATACCGATCCAGACCTCACCGGAGAGCAAACTTTGACGGGGGCACCTCGTATATATCGAGGTAGCATGAGCGAGGATCTCCGCGCCGAGGCCCAGAACGTCGATGTCACCGTGTGGGTCGGCAAAGCGGGAATCGATTCCGTCCGAGAGGAATTGGCCGACCAACTGGACAGCCGCGAACTCGTCAAGGTGAAGTTCCTCCGATCGGCCCGCGGCAATGACGACACCGAGGATCTCGCCGCAAAGCTTGCCGATCTCGTCGATGCCGAACTGGTCGAGACGCGAGGGAATACGGGGGTGTATCATTAATGGTCCCCCTGCCACTCGCTGCCGGTCCGATTGGAGAAGCGATCGGTGAATTCGGCGTCCCGCTGGCAGGAACCGTCGGCTCAGCGATTGCCTTCGCCGTGGTTTTTCTCGTGATCTACTACGGCGGAAACGCGATTCTCGGTTCGGTTCTCTCGCGAGGTATGGACCGGCGCGGGCTCGACGAACACGCGAGAGCGCCGATCAAACGATTGACGAGGGCGGGTATCCTGTTCGTCGCCGTAACAGTGGCCTTTGGCGCCGCCGGATTTACCGGCTTTCTCCAATCGCTTTCGACCATCGCCGCGGCTGGCACGCTGGCGGTCGGGTTTGCCATGCAGGACGTGATCAAGAACTTCGTCGCCGGCGTGTTCATCTACACTGATCGTCCATTTCGGATCGGTGACTGGATCGAGTGGGACGGCCACTCGGGGGTCGTCGAGGACATCTCCCTCAGGGTGAGCCGGGTCAGAACCTTCGACAACGAGTTGTTGACCGTTCCGAACTCGAACCTGACCGACGGCGTCATCAAGAATCCGGTGGAGGGCGACCGGCTCCGACGGACCTTCGTGTTCGGGGTCGGGTATGAAGACGACATCGAGGAGGCAACGGAGATAATCCTCGATAAGGCGACGATGCACGAGGAGATCATGGACGATCCCGGTCCCTCGGTCAGAGTGACCACCCTCGGAGACTCATCCGTGGGATTGCAGGCCCGCATCTGGATCGAGAACCCCACCCGGGCGGATTTCGTCCGGGTCCAGTCCGAATTCGTGAAATCGACGAAGGAGGCACTCGATGAGGCGGGCATCGACATTCCCTATCCGCAGCGGGTCCTCCACGGAGACCTGTCGGTGAGCGAGCAGGCGCTCACCGAGTGACACAGACTCGCTTTGAAATCCGAGATGAATGGTGGACGGGCCGAGGTGGCCCGGCGTTCCGACCCGGATAGTCCCGGTCGCCTCCTCCACCCCGTGACCCTTCGAGCGACGCCCGTTCGGCGGTCCGCTGCTCACTTCCGTGCCTGACGGACTGCCGCCGACGAATCGCGGAACCGACCCCCCTGCAGGGGCGACCCGCGAACCGGTGTCCCCGAAGGACGAGGCTTCGCAGTCGGCTTCCAGGGTCCGGACCGGTCTGTCCGGACGCCCTCGGCGTTCGGCCCCCGCTGATGACCATGTGGCGGGCGAGGGGCGGGGCCAAACCGCCCGGCCTAGTCCAGGTTTCCCTACCCGTCATTCCATTAAGGGCCTTTCGGGTCGGCTCCGCCCATCTGGCCCGTCGAAACGGCCAAAAGGCTGGTGTCCCATGTCCGGGTATGGGACTCGGAGGCACTGCAAAGAAACTCCAGCAAGTCGTCGACCTGGCGGACGACCTCTATGCCAAGCTCAACGACCTCAAATCCGACCTGGCCGGGATGCGGGATACGATCGAGGAGACGAAAACGAGCGTCGCGTCACTCGAAGCGGAACTGGAATCACAGCGCGCCCTGCTCGAGGCCATCGCCGAATCGGAAGATATCGATCCCGAAACCGTCGAACCGGATCGGGACACAGGAACCGAGTAGTCCGCCCCCCTCCCCCCCGGGGTTGCCGCTACCCGAGAACGATGCTCATCCGACCGACGATAAACGCTGCGGCTGCCAGAAACATCCCATACTTCAACCACCGGTGTCCTCGCCCGGGATCCGTCCGGCTCCGAACCAGCGCGGCGAGCATGAGCATATCGGCGGGGGCAACGACGCCGAGATACGGCAGCCCGAAGAGATCTGTCAGATAGGGAATCGGGCTCGCCAGGACAGCGATCACCAGTGACACCCCCGCGATACCGAACGCCGTTCCCGTTCCGAACGCGATCGGAAGCGTCCTGAGCCCCTCCGCTCGATCCCCGGCCACGTCCTCGATATCTTTGATGATCTCGCGCGAAAACGTCGAAAGCGCCGCGAGGGCGAAGAGGACGATCCCGTCCTGCACGCGGCCGACGGCGGCGGCCCCGAACAGGAACGTACTCCCGCCGAGATAGGCAACGAGCGCATTTCCGGCGCCTGGGCGACCCTTGAAAACCATCGTATAGGCCACGAGCCCCAGAAAATTGAGCAGGGCGATGAGAATGGCAACCGGTGGCAACGTCACTGCCAACCCGATGGCAGTCGCGAAGAGGACTGCACTCAAGATGATCGCTCCCCTCGGCGAGACGTCGCCTCGTGGAATCGGACGCTCGGGATTGTTGATCCGGTCGATGTCGCGGTCGAAGTAATCGTTGACCGCGTTTCCAGCTCCGGCCGCGAGCACGGTCGCCACTGCGGCCGCTCCCAGGAGCCAGGTGTCAGCCGTCAACCCAGCAGCGACGAATCCGCCGGTAAGGGTGAGTACACCCGCAGCGATGCTGTTCACCGGACGGGTGAGTTCGAGATGGCTCCGGACGGCACCGCACATGGAATCGCTGACCGTCGCCGCCGATATAAGTGGGACGACTCGGCGCGATCATCGGCTTTTCCGGAGCCAGGCGACGGAAAAATTGACTGAGCAACTCTTTCCCACCGATACCCGCGCCGGACGCCTGGATTCGAATCCAGGGCTCTGCCAATTTGCATCGGGAGGTTTAACAGTCCCCTCGGCATACCGAAAATCACGGGCGCTTAGCTCAGCTTGGACAGAGCACTTGGCTTCGGACCAAGGGGTCGCGGGTTCAAATCCTGCAGCGCCCATAGTCATTTTCGCTGCGCGAAAGCCACATTCTTCCATGAAGCGAAGTGGATGGACTGCCCGTGTGGATCGTTACAAATTCGGGGTACGGCCTTCGCAGCCGCGTGGCGAGGCCAACGGCCCCTTATAAAGAAAACGAAAGAAATCGAAGTATTTGAAGAGGAGAAAGTAAAAAGAGTTGAAAATACAGGTGGATCCTTTCAAGTGAGGGGGCGGTAGGGTTCCTGCATGCAGCGGTCAGATCCTGACCCCGAATCCACCGAGGACAGTGATGGGAAAGACACACTAGCGTCAGGAACCCTTTCCCGTCGTCAAATGCTCGGGAGTGCAGGGGCGATCACCCTCACCTCGCTTGGCGGGTGTACAGGGGTTCTCGGCAGTGGAGGGGAGAAATCGGTATCCTATCGTCACAGATACAAGATGGAGGGACTCTCTCCGGCGGCCAACGTTGCTGGCGTCGAACTGGGAACCTGGGCATCGGAGGGATTGGATGTCACGTTTCATGAATCATCCGGCTCGCAAGCCACCGTCCAGGCAGTCAGCGGTGGCAAAGACGAGTTCGGGAATGCGTCGACGGCGGCCATTCTTCAGGGAATCGAGGAGGGCGCTCCACTCACCGTCTTTGGTCACGTTCTCGAACCGATGAGCGGGGTGGTCTCCCTCGAAAAGACCGGGATCGCCGTGAACGGATACTTCTCCGGATCCTCTCGGGAGGAAAGATACGTCGCAAGACCCAGTTCACTGACGTCGAACTCCTGCCGGCGGGCGAACGGTGGGTGTCGGCGTGGTGGATAGGTGACCGTAGTCGTCAGATCGATCCCTCTTGGCTCGACTTCGCCCGTGAGTAGCGCCCGGTTGAGATCGCTATTGTCGCAGCTCAGAGTGAGGTCGAGGGTCATTTCGTGATCGTTACATTCAATTTGCCAATAAGTCTTCGAAATGGCGTGACCGTCGATGAGTTGACGGTGAGAGGGGGAGCTAGCGAACAGCTTTGCTTATCAAAATTTCCGGGTTCATCCCCTGGAACAACGGTGGAGCCGGTACCGACGAGGCTGGCTGCAGATCTGCTTGCATCGTCCCTCACCTTCGAATGAGCAGAAGTGGATAGACTCGTCGGAGTTAGACTATCGGATCATAGATACGCGATGTCGAAGCGTACTGTCGTCCTCCGAGCCGCACGACACCCACGAAGGTTTATGTCGCCACTCCAAGTAGGCACATCCCCCAGGGTGGGGAGTGACCGCATGACAAACACCGAAGCCGTCTTCGAGCACCACGTCGACGCGTTCGGGAATCAGGATCTCGAGGAGTCATGGTCGATTACACCGACGACTCCGTCGTCGTGACCAATTTGGGGATTTTCAGGGGCCGATCGGAAATCGAGGGGCTGTTCACCGACCTCTTCTAGGAATTCGTCAAAGAACCCACGACGCTCGAGGTTGACGAGATGATCGTCGAGGGGGAGTTCGCCTTTCTCCGCTGGGACGCCGAAACGCCGGACAACGTCTACGAATTCTGTACGGACACCTTTCACATCCCCGACGGAACGATCCAGTTCCAATCATTTGCCGGGAAAATCGAACCGAAGGAATAGCGAAAATTCCACTTCCCAGTCTCTGGAACGGTATCACCGATAATCACGATGCTTGAACCGCCCGGTACTCAGGCGACCTGCTGGCGCTTGATGTCGACGTGGTGCCGTTCCTTCCGGGAGTGCCGTTCCATGGCGTCTGCCGCCTCGATTTGATCGTCACCTTCGAACGTCCAGCGGCAATCGGTGCAGGTGGCAACCCAGTTCATGAGTGATTGTTCCGGGTATCGTGCCGGACAGGTCCAACCCGCGTGATGCTTGGTATGGGGGGCATGGGCTTGGAGCGGACGGCTCCGCCCTTACAGTACGATTAGTTGGTAAATTCAAATATCCTCCCCATGCACGGTGAAAGTGAAGGTAAACACGCAGCATCGGGAACGATTCGATGCTGGGGGTACTATTTTGGCGATGTGGACGTATTGCAGAAACATGGGATATACCAAAACGAACGCCCACGAGGTCGAACCGGTCAGCGAGGGAATGCACTTTCTGCGAGACCCACTCGAGTGTGAGAAGGTGGGGGTCACTCTCCTCGAGTGCGACCCCGGGTGGACCGGCATGGAACACGATCATGGAGAGGAGGACCACGAGGAGGTGTACCTGCTTCTGGAGGGAAGCGCCTCGGTGAAAATCGACGACGAGGACGTAAACATGGAAGCGGGAGACGCGGTTCGGATCGACCCCGCCGCCACCCGTCAAATTCAAAACGGTTCCACCGAGAGCACGTTCGTCCTGGTCGGGGCTCCCTGATCACTCGGGAAGGGGCTCACGACTTGCTGGCGACACCGCTCGCCCCAAACCCACTATTTTATCCGCTACCGGTTCAGGGGAGGGTATGCTCAAAGAAGGGCCAAGTGCCCCGGGATTTACGCTGCCGAACCAGGCGGGTTCGGACGTCGCCCACTCCACGTTCGAAGGACAATTCGTCGTCGTGTCCTTCTACCCCCGTGCTGATACCCCCGGCTGCACGACCGAAGCCTGCAGTTTTCGAGATAAATGGGGAAAATTCGAGACACAGCACGTTCCGGTCCTCGGTATCAGCGACGATCCCGTCGAGGACCTCGCCGATTTCGCCGACAGGGACGGTCTCCCCTTCGACCTGTTGAGCGACGAGGACGGGTCGGTTGCCAGGGCCTACGATTCGCGCGGTGAGAAAAACGTGTTCGGGAACGAGGTCGAGGGGACGTTCCGCAATACGTCCGTCATTGCTCCCGACGGGCCGATCGCCGCAGTCCTCGAGGATGTCGATCCCGAGGAACACGCCACGGACGTTCTCGAAGAGATCGAAGCCCAACAGGGAACGTAGAAGAGTCATGGGGGAGACGAGTGACGGCCTTTGCCATCGCCCTGCATCCAGTTTGGAATCGGTCTGCAATGAACGGGGCCTCGAGAATTTGACGGGTGCCCGACGCCGTTCGTGATTGCCGGGAATCAGAGTGGAGCCAGAAAATGTAAAATGGCCTATATGACTGTCGGGCCCTGAAAATCGGCCCGATTACCGGCCCCGGCTCAGCCGTTCCACCTCACAAATCTCGGCCCGAGTAGTACCACTCCTAGCCGGCACTTTCGTCCTTGAGCCACGCTGCTCGGTCGATCGTGTAACCCCCACACTCCGGACACTCCTGATACTGCACTGCAAGCTCCGCCCCGCACTTCACACACCGATACGGTGTGTCTTCGGGGGATTTGCCCCCGAATATTCCCCGGAGAATGGGGAACGAGCGGATCGATTTCACACGTGAATTTAGTATCGCCATCGACTAAATACCCCAAGATCTTTCAATCGCTGGCAGGCGGGCAGATTGGGAGTTTTCGAAGGATTGTGGCCTGGAATTGAGCCACAAATCGAAATATTTCGGCCACCGTTCGACCGGGTGTGTTCGAACCGAGTGTGTCACACCCCTCAATTTCCCAATCAATTCATCTCTGAGACCAAGTCGGCGAGAAGGCCACATGCTCTGGTATCGTTCGGGTGCATCTTTTCGATCAAGGGGTCGGAGACCCGACTCGCTTCGGCCCGTCAACCACGCTTCA
This sequence comes from Halodesulfurarchaeum sp., assembly GCA_042216015.1. Taxonomy (GTDB): domain Archaea; phylum Halobacteriota; class Halobacteria; order Halobacteriales; family Halobacteriaceae; genus Halodesulfurarchaeum. The sequence goes on from JBDGUI010000014.1 coordinate 54,778, forward strand.
CTTTCACCGTGCTTGGGAGAGGAATATATAGGGGCACGGTGATCGTGTACCCAGGGAAACAGCGACGGTCCCTCTTTGCAGCTATGCCAGGCCAAACGTCGATTCAGGGGCGGTGTCCGAACTGTGGTGAGTCCATCGACGATCGGGACGTCCTCATCAGTTACGAGCTTCCGAGCGGAACCGAGTATTACGCCGAGTGCCCGAGCTGTCTCGAGGTCGTCCATCCCGAAAGAAAGTGAGTGAGTGCCCGGTGCTTTCGACGGTATCGAGGGGAGGAGAGATGTTGGCAATCCCGATAGCTTATCCCGCCGTGGACCCAACATCGATGATATGAGCGAAGAGCGAGTGATCGATCTCCTTCGGAAGGCCTACGGTGACGAGATGGAAACGGTCATGAACTATCAGACGAACGCGATCGTTCTCGATGGCGTTCGGGCCGAAGAGATCAAAGAGAGCCTGCAGGTAGACATTCAGGAAGAACTGTCCCACGCCCAGCAACTCGGCAACCGACTCAAACAGCTGGACGCCCGTCCACCGAGTTCGGCCGATTTCACTCCTCGACAGGAATCGCTTCAGCCACCGACCGACTCGACTGATGTCCTCTCGGTGATTCGGGGGGTTCTCGAGGCCGAGGAGGACGCGATCGAGACGTATCGATCGCTCATTGCCGCAGCCCGCACCGCCGACGACCCAGTCACCGAGGACCTCGCGGTGACAATTCTCGCAGACGAGGAGGCCCACCGAACCGAATTTCGGGGCTTCGAGAAGGAATACCGGAACGGCTGATTTCGAGTTTCTCACGGAAACACCACATGATAGAACTATACAGCCTCACCGGATGCCCGTACTGTGCGAAAGTCGAGGGGAAGCTGGAGGAACTCGGACTGGAGTACGAACGCCACGACGTTCCCAACCTTCGCTCCCGGCGCGAAACGGTAACGGAGGTCAGTGGCCAGACAGGCGTCCCAGTCCTCGTCGATCCGGAAAACGACGTCTCGGGAATGCCGGAAAGCGACGACATCGTGAAGTATCTCGAACGGACCTACGGGTAAGCCAGTGCCAACTCCAATCGGAGGAGACGATATCCAATCCCTTTTCCGGATGATGGCCCGTGGGGAGGACATGTCAATCGAATCCGGCGATTCGGTGACCATCGAATATACGGGCCGGCTCCCAGACGGCACAGTCTTTGACACCTCCCGTCGATCCGTCGGCGAGAAAGCGGGACTGACCGACTCGGACCCGGATCGGGAGTACAAGGCCCTGACTGCGACGGTGGGGACCGACGAGTTCATCGAGGGGATCGACGACGCACTGCTCGGCATGAAGGAGGGAGAATCGGTGACGGTCGAACTCCCAGGATGAAGCATACGGCGAATGGACGGACGAGCGCGTCAAAGAGTACGAGACCGACGAACTCGGCCCAAAGCTTGATGAGGAGATCCCCGAGGAGGGAACCTATATTCAGACGGAAGACGGGTCGGTGGGGGAGATCGTCGCCGTCGATGAGGGCTCCATTCGTGTCGACTTCAACCACAGGCTTGCGGGTGAATCTCTCACATTCGATCTCGAAGTCATCGACGTCGAGTGAGCCTCGAAGCGACGGTGGACACGGCGCGTGGAGGACCGATTCGTCCGACAGCGAGCTGAATGCCAATGCGGTCTCAGACTGTACCCGGTTCTCTCGCGGCGCCCGCAGAAGTCCCGTCGGTGTATAGATACAGTCGGCAATGCCCGTGAGAATAGACGAGTTCAGTCACCGATTCAGTCCGCTTGAGTTCTTCAAGCGCCTCTCTGGGGGGCCGAGGCCGAAGGGTCGTGTTCTCGAGGAGGTCCCGCCGTGTGAGCGGCGCGTTCGTTCGAAGTTCCCGGTAGATGATTTGGACGTTCGGTGGAACCTCATCGCAGTCGCCTCGCGAATTCATATGTGAACGGTGGCATCCGTCGTGCCCAAGGACAGGTTCCAACTGATTGGGTGGCTTTAAGCACTCGTCTCTCGATCGGTCCGAGCAGTACGGGCGGTTTTCGTGCGTGACCAACGACCTGCCAGACACCAAATGGAAGGGGAATCGATTTGTCGCATGTACCCCGCTTTCGACACGTGTCAACGAGTTTCGCCGGGCTGGAACGGCGGCCAACCCCGCTCATCGCGCTCGGAATCGCGATGGTTGCCATTAGCACGAGTGCGATTCTCGTCCGACTGAGCGAGGCGCCGAGTCTCATCAAAGCGTTCTATCGATCGCTCTTCACCACTCTCTTCCTGGCTCCGCTGGCGCTTCCCTACCGCGAGGAATTCGACCTGATTTCCCGCCGAGATGGGGGCTTCGCCGTGGCTGCGGGCGTCGCGTTGGCGGTTCACTTTGCCGCCTGGTTCGAGTCTCTCGAGTGGACCAGCATCGCCGCTTCGGTGACCCTCGTCCAGACCCAACCCATATTCGTCGCGATCGCCGCCTGGGCAGTACTCGAGGAACGGCTCACGCCCAGGATGGTCGGCGGGATTCTGACGGCCCTCGTTGGATCGGTGCTCATGTCCGGGAGCGGGTTGCTAGAGAGCGGTGGCATCGGGGCGAATCCGCTCTTGGGGAATGCACTCGCGCTCCTCGGCGCGGTGATGGCTGCCGGCTACGTGCTTGCCGGACGGTCACTCCGCCAGCGGATGTCGTTGATTCCCTACGTCCTGATCGTCTACGGCGTCGCGACGGTGGTCCTCTTCGTCCTCGCCGCGAGTGGTGGCCACCGGTTCACCGGCTATCCGGGGCGGGAATGGGTCCTCTTTCTGGCCATGGCGATCGGCCCAGGAATCCTCGGTCACACGCTCATCAACTGGGCACTCGGGTACGTCGAATCCACGGTTGTGAGTGTCACACTTCTCGTGGAACCACTCGGGAGTTCCCTCCTGGCCCTCGTGATCTTTTTCGAGGTCCCAAGTCGGTGGACCATCCTCGGTGGGATGATCGTCCTCGTCGGCATCTTCGTGACGGCCCGGAGTCGCCAGGCCGGGCACCCATCCCAGTGACTCGAGAGCGGGCCATTCGGGCGGAATCCCGATCGGTCCACCGTCCTCGGTTGATTCGAATCGTCACGCACTTGGGCACCCATCGCGAATCGACGCCTGCGCCGCGGTAGCTCAGCCCGGCAGAGCAGTTGATTTGTAATCAACTGGTCGAGGGTTCGAATCCCTCCCGCGGCTTAGATCTTTAGGTTTAGAGCCAAACTTATATAGGAATCTAAAGTCTGGGGGTGTTCTCCCTTGACTCTCGAAAAGCGTCGGTTCGAGGGTCGAGGAGTTGTCGAAGTTCGTCTCGTATACTGACGGACATAAATAATCACTCACATTAGGAACGGCAATTGACTCAATCGCGGTCCAGATCGCGGGACGCAACTCGTCAAGGGACTCAAAGAACCGATTCCCAAGACGTCGTTTTAGCTGTCTCCAGCACTCTTCTACCGGATTCATGTCTGGCGATCCGGTCGGCAAATACGTCACTTTCAGCGCCGACTCATCGATGAATTTCTGGACTTTCTGTGACGTAAAATACGTCGCATTATCGAGAATTACGTGTAACTGTTGCCCAAATTGGGTTTGAAGAGCCTTCAAGAACTCGATGGTAACGTCGCTCTTGAACGAGTCTGCGACCTCGGTCACGAACAATTCATCGTCCTCGGTGACGGCGCCAAGTAACTTTACGCCATCGTACGTTTTCCAATACGGCAACCCGATGCGCTTGCCTTCCGGGAACCACGCTCGATATAGCTCACACCCGACGGCTTTCCGCGTTTGATCGATTGCTACTGTCGTATACTCCTCAGGAAGATTACTCGTCAGTTTTTTTGAGGTCTTCGCGAAACTCTTCGCGTTCGTCCTCGTCAGCGGTCGGCGGTTGCGGCCTCGGGGTCTGCCAGCTGAGACCCGCTTCCTTCAATAATCGCCGGACGTGACGGAGTGTGTACTCGACGCCGAACTCCTCTTTGAGATAGTGGCGAGCTATCTTCGGCGTCCAAGCCGGTGCGTCGATCCCGACCTCGTCAGGCGGTTTTTGGAACGCCTCTTCGAATTGCTCGCGTTGCTCGTCGGTGAGTTTCGTTGGTCTTCCAGGACGTGAATCATCGTAGATAGCCTCCATGAGCGGCTCTTCCTCCATTTCGTTGAACCAACGATAGATGAGTCGCTCGCGGAGATCGAACCAGTCGGCGATCATCGGAACCGATGGACCCTGTTTGTACGAGATCGCTAGCATCAGGCGCTGTGTTGGCTTTTTCTCGTCAACCTGATCGAGCGCATCATGGAGTTGCTCTAGCGAGAGATTCTCTAGCTTGGGCATACAATATCTATCTAGCTCAAGCTAGTAAGTTCTGTCGATTATTATTGTCTCTTAGTATAGTTTCGGTAGAATTTCTTGTATGTCCTGGAACCGGGTCCGGGAGCCAGGATATTGAACACCTTCTTGAGTAATATGTTCGTCACTATCGTCAAAGAATAAAATGTTGTTCTTGCGATAGTATACTGCGAATTTTGCAAAAAACCGGGACATGGAAATTTCATCAGGGGTGTTTGAAATAATACCAGTGGCTACTTCTCGGAATGAATCCAATTCGACATTTTTCTGGACGTCGCGAGCTAGTCTGGCCGCTTTCTGTCGCCCGTCGGAGAAGGTAAGCACCTTCTTTCCTTTATTGGGAAGCTCGGCCTTTCGGGTATCTTCCGGCTGGATCCCGAACATTGACCGAACGATATTCGCGAACGGCTCCTCTCCTTTCGTTTCCAAATCTTGGATCTTCGTTTCGCCTTTCCACCACCGTTCCTCAATCCCGCATGCTGGGCAGCGAGTCCAACTCCAAGGATAATCCTCTTCAGGCGGTTCTTCCGTTGGAAGCCATACCTCGATGTGTTCATTGTTGCTTTCCTGAGCTCGTTGATCGTTCACCAGATGGCCAGAAGAGATATCGAGATGGCGCGATTTCGTTGTTTCTGAAAGCGGTCTATTTTGTTCGTGTTTGGGATCTTCATCCGACCGTGGTTCCTCGACCAACAGATGGAGTTCGTCAAGATCATTCGTATCCTCAGGATCTGTCCAAAGAAACGTCGGTCCATGGTTGTCTTCAGAACGACGATAAGCCTGGAGATACGCTGCACCACAGGTGCGATGACTCAATAACTCAAAGACACGGCTACCACACTCAGGACATGTCGTATGTGGGGTTGTATAGATCCTGCCCAAAAGGTCCTCACCTTCCGTTACACGGCGCCCCTCACACACTGGATTTACACAGGCATATTGCGCTGGAAGCCCCTTCAAAAACATGTGAAGCCGGGTCGGAAGCAATGCCTGGTTTTCATTACGTTGAGCCTCAGTACAAAGGTAAAGTAGATTTCCGGTGGCTTCTTGCGCGAGATCGGCGTCAATCCCATCGAAAAGTTGCGCTGCAAGGTCCTCAAGTGGTATCGGTTCTTCTTGTAGGTGGTCATGCGCTAAACGAAACAGCGGATCTGTTTCGAGTTTATTTGCGAGATATTTTCGCGTCGAATCTGTCTCAGATTTATCAGGTAAAGTCCAATCACGCTCTATAGCCAAATTCCGGATTTTCGCATCGTCAATCTCATACTCGATTCTAGAGAGTATTTCTGCAGTTCGCTGATCTGATGGCTCACCAGGTTCATAGGTTTTCTGTTCGCCAGTAATTACTGCAAATTCATCCGGGGAACCAATGGTTAGCTGCGCAGCGAAATCTGGCGCAGCGGTTTCGATGTTTTCACCCATTGTGGCGCTGGTGAGTATGAATCGGACACGATCCCGGGAAATCTGCAGATTTTGCAATAGCCGACTCATTAGGAGAGCGACTTCCGCACCTTGTGCACCGCGATAAAGATGAGCTTCATCGAGGACGATGGTGAGTTCGTTATCTTCGTCTTCTTCGAGCCACTCCCTGGTGTCCTCAAATAGCGGCTGTTCGATCGGCCGCAATAACATATATTCAAGCATCGAATAGTTGGTGATGAGGATATCCGGCGTTCCACCATAATCATCCTCCCCGGCCGAATGCATTTCCTGCCGAGTGAACAGTTCCCGGTCTCCCGGCTGAGTTTGGTATTGGTTCGTCTTGAGCGCGTTCCGGTTGCGAAATCCTTCCAAATTTTTGGCAGGAATGCGCCCTTTATCCATAAGTTCGTTATATAATTCGGGTTTTTCTCGTTTTAGATGTAAATACCGCTGAATGACTGGTTTGATTCTTTGGTCGTTCTTATCTGTATCAAATTCGCCGTGGTACGGTGTTCGGCTCGTATACATCCCGAACTGCACTCGCCGGCCCATATAATCCTCAATTGTATCGGCTCCATCTTCGTCACCAAATAGCAATCTCATTCGTGACAATTGATCGGCAACCAGTGCGTTCATTGGATATAATATCAGCGTCCGCATTCCCCGCTGATCCTGCGAGATGTTTCGCTCTGCTTCCTCCGCAAGCTTACCCAGAATAGAATAAAGGAAGATCTCAGTCTTCCCAGACCCAGTTCCAGTAGAGACAATAAGATCCTTTTCGTCGTCGAAAAACGCCTCTAACGCGTCTGCCTGATGTTTGTAGGGCGGATCGAATATATCGAGCCCATCTTCCTCAAGATCCTTCAGCATATCAACAACATTTGTTGGCAGATTGAGGTCCCTGAACTTTCTTCCGGAGACATATGACGGAGTGGCTTCAACCCACGGCTCCGTTGAAATTTTACCCTCCTTTAGCAGTTCTCGACGTTCTTTCAATAGTCGTGGATGGTGTAGGTGATAGCTCGATTCGAGGTATTGTTTCAAATCCGCTTCCAACTGGTCTGAGACCTCTTTGATTGACTGCATTAGTTTTGAATGCTGACGGTCGCGTCTTCGATGTTGACTGCCAATTTTCTGAATGCCTGTTCCACTGATTCTTTGTCTGCCGGATCCAGCCGCCAGTGTATCTTATCTTGTTTTGACTCCTCCCATTGAGCTCCAATCGCATTTAGCCACCTCCCCTGAGGACGAGGTGGTGGGAATTTTGTACTAAGTCTTATCCCACCCTCCATTGGCGTGAGTTCCACCCGTCGGGTCAGCCCGCTGATATCATCAAGAAGGAGACAGACCTGCCGCCTATATTTGTATGGGATTTTCACCATTTCGGCATTGGTCATACTATCTGCGGGATCAAGTTTGAGCCAAAATTCATCGCCACCGAACTCGACTGGGCTTTTCCATAGACTAATTAAGGTCCCGTCTTCGGTCGTCACCTCAAAGACATCATCGCCCCAATTGAACCCGTAGCCGATATTGCCGAGGTACGCCTCCCAATCGGCACTCGGCTTCCATTCCAGGTTTTCCCGCATTGAAATGAATTCCTGGAGATATTCATAGTCGAAATTCCCGACGTTTTCTGCGTCTATGTATGTCTTCTGTGATTGGACGAGAATATCTTTAGCTTCCAGATCTTCCTCACTGGTATTGGAGAAAACCCGGGAAATCCCCTTGAATTCGATCTCTAACCCTCTATCAAGGAAATGGCTGCTCGGTCGACCGGAAACAAGTAGTGCCTCAGATTCGGTTATCTTGATGGCCCGGGTAGGACCAGGGGCATAATACCCGTTGCTGAGTTTCATCAAATCTCCCAAGAAAGTCATAGTAGGGCCTGTTCTGCTATAGTAACCGTTAGAAATAATTGCTCACTTTGGGAAGATTCAGCTGGTCTAGGCTCTTATCAATCATCACCCTCAACTCTTCAATAGAATCGAAGTACCGATTGCCCAACGCCGATTCTAACTGTCTCCAGCACTCTTCGACAGGATTTAGGTCTGGACGATAGGCTGGCAATCGCACGAATTCGATGCCGTCACGATCGGCGAGATCTGTCACGGTTGACGCGCGAAAATACGATGCTCCGTCGAGAACAACGAGCAAATCATCTTCGAATTCTTTGTATAACGCTAAAATGAAATGTTTGGCGTGATCAGCTGTCACGTACTCGGGAAACCGCGAGAAAAACGATCGACCGTCGTCGGTGACGGCTCCAAGCAGACACGTCCAATCCCGAAGTCCCGATAACTCCACGCTAGGTCGTGAATTTCGTTCGAACCAGGCCTGTGTCTGATCGCCATTGACAGATGTTTTCGTCTGATCGATGCAGACTACTGTGGCGTCCATCTCCCTGCGCTTTTTTTGAGGGTTTCGTCGAACTCCTCCCGATCTTCGGGATCAGCTTTCGCGTTTTCAGGACGCGGTTTTTGGTAGCTGAGGCCCGCCTCTTTCAACAACCGACGACAGCTCGGGATCGAGTAGTCGGTGTCGTATGTTTCTTTGAGGTGGTGACGAACGAGCTTTGTCGTCCAGGCCGGTTCGTCGTAGCCTGCTTCCTCCGGTGGATTTCGGACCGTTTGCCGAAAATCTTTGAGTTCTTTGTCCGATAGTTTGCGATTCCTCCCAGATCTATGATCATCGGAAACGGCTTCGGCTAACGGTTCATCAGTGTCAAATCGCATCAGCCAGCTGTAGATCGTTCGCCGGCCCGTACCGTACCACTCGGCGAGTTCGGTCTGCGTTACTCCGTTTTTGTACGCAATCGCTGCTAAGAGGCGCTGAGTCGGCTTTTTCCCCTCGACTGAGTCGAGAGCGTCATGGAGTGCGTCGAGGGATATCTCTTTTAGGTGGTCCATATAATACAATACTCAATACGGGCAGATAATTCTGACGGTTACTATACATCTGGACGTTCAACTCCTTCATTCCGGCGGCGAGTCCGATCCTGGCGACGGTCATTTCGATCGTCGTCCTGACGCTGCAGAACGTGGTGTTCGCGACGCTGATCGCGGCGATGCCACGGGTCGGCGGCGATTACGTGTGGCAGAGTCGACTGTTGGGTGGGTTCTGGGGCCTGTTCCTCTCCTGGCCCGGCTGGATCTTCTCCCTCTGGCTGTGGGTCCCGATCTACGGGTCGATCCTCTCCTGGCTCGTGTTCGGACCGGTCTCGGCCCTCTTCGGGTACCCGGCGATGGCGGCGTTCTGGAACTCCGGAATGGGCCTGTTCGTCTCCTCGCTGGTCGTGGTCGCGTTCGTGTTCATCTACGTCAGTCTGGGCATGAAGTGGTACGCCCGGATCCAGCAGGCCCTCTTCTACGTCGGCGTGGCGGGCATGTTGCTTTTCCTCTTCGGCCTGTTGACGACGACCCCCTCGCAGTTCCAGGCTGCCTTCGACGCTCACATGGCCCAGTGGGGCGTCGACACGACCTACCAAGGGATCCTGAGCGGCGTCGAGGTCAGCTTCGCACCGATGTTCAACCTCGATTTGGGTCCGGCCTACCGGCTCTTCCCGATGCTCCTGTTCTGGATCATGTGGACGGTCTGGGGGGCCACCCTGTTCGGCGAGGTCCGTGAGGCCGGGGAGTTCAAGAAGATGTTCGGCGTCCTCGAGGCGGCACTCATCGCCGCGGGCGTGTTCGCGATGATCCTCTGGCCGCCTTTCGACAGCGCGATCGGCTACGAGTTCTACCAGTCGCTGAACTACCTGCACTTCGTCGGGTCCGGCGAGCTGCAGTGGCTCTCGGCGCCGACGACGATCGCGGCCATCGCCATGGGTGGGGGCGTCCTGGCGAAGCTCATGGCCGTCTTGATGGCCGGGTGGTTCTTCGCCTGGTCCGGGACGGTCTTCCTCTCCTCGACCCGGGTCATCTTCGCGACGTCCTTCGACCGGGCGATCCCCGAAATCTTCGCGACGGTGAAGGGCAAGTACAACGCGCCCTTCTACGCCATCCTGCTGATGGCGATCCCGTCGCTGATCCTCACCGTGATTTACTTCTTCGTCCCGGGGTTCCAGACCCTGACCCTCGATGCGACCTTCCTCATCGCGATCACGTACTTCGGGACGACGATCGCCGCGCTCCTCCTGCCCTACCGGCGCCCCGACCTGTTCTCGAACACCTGGATCTCCAGGTACGAGATCGCCGGGGTGCCCATCGTGACGATCGTCGGAGCCGTCTACGCGGTCCTCCTGCTCTCGGTGTTCTACCTGTGGGCGGTCAAGGACGTCTACGGGATCAACAACGTTCGGTCGGCCGGCTTCATGGTCTTCCTGTACGCCCTGGCGGCCGCGATCTACTTCGTCATGAAGTGGTACCGGAAAAAGCAGGGCGTCGACCTGGACAAGATCCACTCGGATATCCCGACTGACTGACCAAACCGGCCGTTTTTCGCTTCGTTTTACTCCAGTTCCGGACGGCGGTACCAGCGTTTCCGTTCGCCCAGAAGCGAGCGGAGCTTCCATCGGAGTGTCTTCGGGACCTCGTCGATCGCTGTTTCGAGAGTCGCCAGCCGGTCCTCGACGGCGTCCTGGTCGATCGGCAGGGACTCCTCGCGGAGGTACTCCCGTACCTTCTCGATGTTGATCGAGAGGGTCTTCCACAGCCCCCAGTCGTTCCGACAGAGGTCAGCCACGTAGCTCGGATCGATGGCATCGGTCCCGGCGTCCTCACGCACCGGGTACTCCGCGAGGATCGCGAGACTGTCCCGGATGTCACGGTCGCTTACCTCCGCGATCTGGAGCTTCGAGAGCAGGAGGTCCTCGATCGGGACCGTCCGGTCGTGGACGGCGAGTCGATCGGCCAGGCTCCAGGCATGGGAGAAGCGAAAGCGATCGAGGATGAAGTCCGCTTTCCGGTCGTGTTCGGGATCCAGGTACTCGAGGCGGTGGGGCCGCATCGTGTTGAACCGCTCGTTGGGTTCATACCCCAAGTCCGCCATCAGCGACTCGATGTCCGACTCCTCGGAGCGGTGGCCGACGAAGTCGACGTCACGGTAGGAGCGGGCAAAGGGCTCCTCGCGGGCGGTCTCCGAGCGGTCGTAGATCGCCGTGCCGCCGATCTTCCGCACGGTGAGGTCCCGCTCGGTCGCGGCGTCGACGACACGGTCGCCCTCCGCGACCGGATCCTCGAGTGGCGTGTCAGCCGTCATGGGTGGTCCCCCGATCGGTCGCCTGTCATGTGAATTGATAGCACGTGCATTCACCTAAAGTTATCCACGGACCAGGCCGACGACGTCGACCTCGAGGCGGAGGTCGATGATCGCGCCCTGGAGTGAGCCCTCGGAGTAGACGCTCCCCGGGTTCACCGCGATCGTGTCCCCGATGGTGGACTGGCCCCGGGACTCGTGGATGTGACCGTGGAGGCTGAGTGGCGGCTGGTGGGTCTCGATCGCCTCCCGGACCGCTTTGCTCCCGACCGGTTCGGTCGACTGGGCCCCGAACTTGGGTTTGAGGTTCTCGTCGAGTTCCGGGGCCTCGTCGAGCTGGGAGTCATAGGGCGGGGCGTGGAAGTTGAAGATCGCCCGATCCGTGTCCTCGACGTCGGCGATGACGTTTTCGAGCCGTTCGGCCAGTTCCGCCTCGGACTCCACCCGGTCCGTGTCCCACGGCGTCGGGTTCGTCCACCCGGTACTGGCCATCTCGTAGCCCTGGCCGACCTCGACGACCTCGCCCTCGACGAGGTCGATCCGGTCTGACTCCTCCCAGACCTGATCGACGACGAAGGGGTCGTCGTTGCCCGGGGAGACGAAGAGTGGCACGCCGTCGGGCAGCCGCTCTTCGGCCATCCCGCGCCACTTCTCGGCGCGTTCGAGCATCTTCTCCTCGAAGATCTCGTTCTGACGCTCCTCAGAGTCAGGCGCCTCCTCCAAGCGTTCGTATTCGGCCTCCGTGAGGACGTAGGGGTAGTAGCCGGCGTCCTCCATCGAGGCTTTCGCCTCTTCGAGTTCGGACTCCTCGACGTGCTGTTCCTGGCCGCCGCGGTTGAAGCGATAGGAGCCGTTCTCCTTGATGATCGGCATGATCGCCTTGCCGGTGGTGTCCCTGCCCAGTATCAGGACGTCGGCGCTGTAGAACTCCGCGCTGTTGAGGAACTTCCGCCAGCAGACCGTCGAGCCGTGGACGTCCGTGGCGAAGAAGAGCCTGGTCACCCCCTCGTCTTTCTCCATGCCGCCCTGGCCGCTGTCCTTTTGCTCCTAGTTCAGCCAGTCCGTGAGGTCATCGAGCAAGCCCATCGGTATCACGCCTCACTGTCCCATGCGACCCGACGGTTATTAAGTCCTCCCTCGGAGCGATCCGGATCGGCGTCGAGGACGTCACTCACAGAGCGCCGCCTCGACGACCTCGAGTGGATGGCGCACTTCGTACTCGGTCCCGTGAGCCATCTGGGAGGCACAGGTCGGACACTCCGTCAGCCCGGTCTCCCCGGCCACCCGCTCCATGTGCTCGAACATGTCCGCGCCGATCGCCATCGAGGTCTCGTAGTGTTCGTCCTTCCACCCGTACGTGCCCGAGATCCCGGAGCAGGAGTCACCGACGTCGGCCGGCGAGGCCCCTGAGAGGTCGGCGAATAACTCAAGTGGCTGCCCGTCCAGTCCCTGGTTCCGGGCGTGACACGGGGCGTGGTACGCCAGATCGCCGAATTCGTCCTCGTCAACGTCCCCGGCCGCCAGTTCCTCGGCGACGTCGGTGTTCGCCCTGAGGAACTCCATGGCCTCCCAGGTGTGCTCGGCCACCGTATCGATCCCGTCCAGGTCGAACAGTTCCGGATACTCCTTCCGGAGGGCCATCGAGCAGGAGGTGCAACTCGTGATGACCGCACACCCCTCCGCGATGGCCTCGCCCAGGGAGTCGACGTTGACTTTCGCGTGCCGACGGGCGTCCCCGAGCATCCCGTTGGCGAACATCGGCGTGCCGGAGCACCGCTGCTCGGGGACGAGGACCTCGTACCCGAAGTGCTCGAACACCCGGACCGTCGCCCGCGCGACCTCGGGAGTGTTGTAGTTGGCATAGCAGCCGTGGAAGTACGCGATCCGGCGATCCGCGTCCGGGGCCAGTCCCAGCCGTTCCCGGCCCTCGCGGGCCCGGATTCGGGAGGCCTCGTGCCCGCCGCGCTCGGCCCACCACTCCCGGAAGGTTTCGGTCGCGAAGGCGGGGAACTCCCGCTCGGCCGTGACGCCCAGCGTCCGCTCCATGAGCCACCTGACCGGACCGAACTGCATGACGGCGTTGGCCAGTCGGGGGAGCCTGCTCGCCAGTCGGGCCGCGGTCCGGTAGTTCGCGAGCAGTCGATTGCGCCAGTAGGTTCGGCTCAGCGTCGAACGGTCGCTCCGGACGTGCTCCGCCCGGGCCCGGTTGTGCATCTCCGAGAGCGGGACGTCGGAGGGACAGGCCGTGTCACACCGCATGCAGTTCGAGCAGTCCTCGATCGAGGGGTCGATCGTCGGTGCGTCCGCTCTGGAGAGCCGCCACTGCTCGGGCCCCTGAAACTTCGGCCCGGGGAAGGCGTCATCGACGGCCGCGACCGGGCAGTTCGTGTCGCAGGTCGAGCAGGCATAGCAGTCGTCGCTGCCCGGCCGGAGGTCGACCCACTCCCCCGACGCGTCGAGCGGATCGGCACCCGTCTCCGGCGGGCCGGAGTCGCTCATGACGCCGCCTCCCCCGCCAGGCGTCCGGCGAGCTCACCCGTCGCGAGGCTGATTCCCGATCCCGAGCACGCGGCGGCGGGATCGAAACCGCCGAGGACGCACCCGGCGGCCCGGAGGTTCTCGAACTCGGGCGCTCCTCCCGCGGACTGCGGCCGGAGCTGGTCGTCGATACGGACGCCGAACCGCGCGTAGGGGTGGTCGCCGTGACGATCCGACACCGACCAGTCCGATCGGTCCTCGGGCGCCGGGACGTGACAGTCGAACACCGGCTCCCGGACCGCCTCGCGGTCGGCGTCCAGCCCGGTGCCAACGAGCCCGCCGGTCGCGAGCACGTAGGAGTCCGCGGACAGGGGGATTCGCTGCCCGTCCCGATCCAGCGTGACCGACCTGATCCGGTCGCCGGCCGCATCGACATCGACGACCTCGTTCCGCACGACCTCGACGCCCGCCGCCCGCAGCGCGGCCTCGTAGCGGCTCTCGAGGCGGATCCCGGGCAGGCTTGGCGGGCCGGTCGGAACCTCGAAGACGGCCGCCTCGAGGGCCGTCACGAGAGATTCCCGCAGCTCGCGGTGCTCGTCGGTCCCGAGCACGGCGGGGAGCCCGATCCGCGGGGCGCCCTCGTGGACGGCCGCGATCCGGTCGATCACGGCGTCCCTGACGTTCGCTTCGTCCACCTCGAGGGCCCGCGCGTACCTGGTGGTGGCCGCGTCGGCCTCGAAGTCGAGCGGGAAGGTGATCGTCACGCCACGCGTTTCGAAGGGGACGCCAGCCGCGGAGAGGTGGGCGGCTGCGGCCGGCGCGTCGAAATCGGTCAACCCCTCGAAGCCGACGAGGAGCATGGGCCGCTCGTCGCTCGCGAGGCCGGCGGCGACACCGTGGGGGTACCTGGCGGTGGGTTTGACCGTCCCGCCGTGGGTCGGGACGAGCGCGTTGCGGTCGGTGTGAGCGCCGCAGTACGTGTCCCCCGTCACCCGGTCGAATCGCTGGAGGCCGTCTCGGACGGCGGACTCGCCGAGGATCGAGTAGGGGTGGTCGGGCTGCAGCGAGTCGATGGCCTCGAAGGGGTCCGACACGAGGTCGCCGTCCGCGTAGCCGAGGACGTCCACCAGTCCGGTCGCCTGGCGGAGCGTGCTCTGCTTCTTGCTCGCGAGCCGGACGTCGGCCCCGGCGTCGGCCGCGGCGAGCGCTGCGGTCATGCCCGCGAGCCCGCCACCGACGACGAGGACGTCGTCCTCAATCGCCACCCGAATCACCCCCGCCGACCGGCGCGTCCGTCGGCCCGTCGTCGAAGGCCCCCCAATCGACCGCGGCCCCGGTCCGGGCCGGATCGCGGTCCTCGTTCAGCGTGGTCCGGACATGCCAGTCGTTGAGCCGAGCCTGGGCGAGCTGGGTGTCCCAGAGCGCGTGTCGCTGCCCCTTCCACCGCTCCGCGCGGAGTGCATCGAGAGCCGCCCGCGCCCGCGGCTCCCCGACGTCGGGGTGGAGCTCGGCCGCGAGTCGGTGGCCACAGCGCCCGCCCTGGCAGTTCCCCATCGAGGCCCGCGTCCGGATCCGCACGGCGTTCAGATCCGGGCCGGTGTCCTCGATGGCGTCCCGGACCTCGGCCCGCGTCACCGCTTCGCAGTTGCAGACGACGGGGTTCGGGTCCGTGCCCGCCAGGACGGCTTCGGTCCGGGAGCCGAGCCGCTCGGCGCTCCGGCGGGCGATCGTCGACCGGAGGCCGAAACGCTCCATCGCCGCCTCGAGGTCGCCGGGTCGCTCGCTGCCCGGCAGCGGTTCGGTGGCCGTGTCACAGTCCGCGTCGACGCCCAATTCCGCACAGACGTGGTCGGCGACGGCCTCGGCCATCAGTCTGTAGGTCGTGAGTTTGCCCCCGACGATCGTCGTCAGGCCGGGGGTGTCGTCCCTGGTGCCGTGATCGAGGACGGAGAACTGCCGCGTGACAGCCGTCGAGTCCTCCGTCTCGGTCCCAGGCGGTTCGTACAGCGGCCTGACGCCCCAGTAGGAGCGGACGGTCCGTGCCTCCCGGATCCGGGGGATCAGTTCGCTCAACTCCTCGATGAGCAGTTCGACCTCCCACTGGGCCTCCTCGTACTCGTCGGGATCGTCGACCTCGACGTCCGTCGTGCCCAACAGCGCGGTCGTCTCGTGTGGCACCACGATGTCGGCGTCGCCGCGCGGCCGACAGCGGTTGATCACGGTGTCGACCGGGCGGGAGTTGAGCACCGTCATCGCCCCCTTCGAGGGCCGAACCGCGATCTCGAGGTCGGCCAGGGCGGCGATCTGGCCCGCCCACGCGCCGGTGGCGTTGACCACGTGGTCGGCGCTGATCCGTTCGGTCGGTCCCGCGTCCGCGCCGTCCGGGCCCTCGTGGGCCACGACGGCGCCCGTGACCGCCCCGTCGTCCTGGAGCAAATCGACGACCTCGGCGTGGGTCTCGATGCGGGCGCCGTGTGTTTCGGCGTCCACGGCGTTGGCCACACAGAGCCGGAAGGGGTCGATCGCGGCGTCCGGGACGGCGATCGCCTTCTCGACGTCGGGAGCGAGGGCCGGTTCGCGTTCGCGTGCCGCCACACCCGAGATGACCTCGACCGGAATGTCACAGTCCCGGCAGGCGGCGACCTTGCGGTCGAAGTACGCGTCCGGGTCCTCCGGGCGTTTGACGAAGAGCCCCCCGGTCTCCTCGATACAGTGGCCGGCGATCTCCCGGAGGACCCGGTTCTCCGCGATGCACTCCTCGGCACTCTGGGGGTCGGAGACGGCGTAGCGGGCGCCCGAGTGGAGCAGCCCGTGCATGCGGCCGGTGGTCCCGCTGGCGAGCGTGCCGGACTCAACGAGGGTCACGTCGAGACCGCGGCGGGCGAGATCGCGGGCGAGACCGGTCCCGGTCGACCCGCCGCCGATCACGAGGACCCCGGTGTGCTCCGGCATGCTGTTCGTGTCCACTCTGTCTGTCTCCGCCCTTAAGGTTACGCCACGACCGGCGCTGCGGGCCGGTCGTCCGAGCGGGAAAACGGACCGAGGAGCCCGACTCCCCCGGCCCGCGATCCATCGGCGTCGGGTCGCTGCGGTCACAACCCTTTTGTATGGCCTATATAGAACTATGTATGACAATGAAACACACGGCAAACGGGGCGGCACGGGGGTGAGCTCGTGCCGGCCGATCCAGCGGTCGGGGCGGTGATCGCGGTCCAGGGAGTGCCGACGCCGGACCCGGAGTACCTCCTCGTCCACTACCCGAACGTGACGAAGCTCGTGATCGCCGCCGCCCTGGGGCTGCTCATGGGGATCGAGCGGGAGTGGTCACAGAAGCCCGCGGGTCTCCGGACCTTCACAATCATCTCGACGCTCGGAGCGGTGACGGTGATCGCCGGGGAGTCGGGCCTGGTCGCCCTCGGCGGGCTGCTCGTGGTGATTCAAGGGAGTATCTTCGCCGCCGCCGGGCTCTTCGGAGACGAAGAAAAGTTCCTCCTCACGACCTCCGTCTCGATGGTCCTAGCCTACGTGATCGGGGTGCTCGTGGCGAAGTCCCTGTTCTTCGAGGGCGTGCTGGCGGCGGTCGCCACCACCCTCTTGCTCGTGCTCCGTCCGGAGCTTCACGGCTTCGCGCAGAACCTCGAGAAGGCCGAGATCAGGAGTGCCGTCGAGTTCGCAGTCATCGCCTTCGTCGTCTACCCCCACTTGCCGAACGACCCGATCGACCCGTGGAACGCCGTCGTTCCGCAGACAGTGTGGTTGCTCGTCGTGGTGATCAGCCTCATCGGCTTCCTGAACTACCTCGTAGTGGCTCGGTACGGAGCGAAAGGGATCGCAGTGACGAGTTTCTTCGGTGGCCTGGTCAACTCCACGGCAGTCATCGGGGAGATGGTCTCCCGAACCAGAAAGAACCCGGCGCTGGATCCGCTCGCGGTCGGGTCGATCATGCTGGCCAACGCGGCAATGGCCACGCGTGACCTCCTCATCGCCGTCGCCTTCATTCCGGGCATCAACATCACACTCATCGCTCCACTCGGCACGATCGTCGTCACCGGGATCATCCTCTCCTACGTGATGAGCGACTGGATGGTCACCTTCAAGCTTGACTTCGACTCCCCCTTCAACCTCCGGTCGGCGCTCACTTTTGGGGGCCTCTTCCTCGTGGTCCTCGTGCTCTCGGCGGGCGCCCAGAGCGCCTACGGCGCGTCCGGGCTGCTCGTCTCGAGTTTCCTCAGCGGGTTGGTCTCGAGTGGCGCGGTCACGACGAGTGCGGTATTGCTCGTCCAGTCAGGGAACGTGAGCGTCCAACTCGCCTCGGGGGCCATCATCGCAGGGGTGACAGCCAGCATCCTCGCCAAACTCGGGCTGGTCGTCTCGATGAACCGGACGCTCACCCGGCCGGTGGCGGTCGCCACGTCGGTGCTCGTCGCCGCCGGGGCGACGGTCGCGGGGCTGATCATGCTCTTCGTTTGAGCGGGCCTTCGATCGACAGTTGGGATGAACACGTTCCGGCGGAGAGCAAAGAATACGGCCGGAACGGGCAGGTTCACTTCCTCTTGATGATCGTTTCCATCAGCGAGCGGTTCGCGAGGATCAGGATGACAAGCGGCGGCAGGAGCGCCAGGACCGTCCCCGCCATGATGAGGCCCCCACAGCGTCTGCCCGCCCCCGGTCGCGCCCTGTGACTCCGAGGCCGACCTAGGCGACCTGCTGGCTACTGGACTAGATGGCGACCAGCGGCCAGAGGAGCTGGTTTCAACCCCCAATAAACCCGATCACGTAGAGCCCGATGATCATGCTCTTGGACATCGGAATCAAGAAGTGCACCAGGAACTTGAGCTGCCCGACGCCATTGAGCCGGGCGGTTTCCACGAGCGATTCCGAGATCGAGAAGAACTGCTGCCGGAGTAAGAGGACCGACGTGGCACTCGGAAGGTAGGGGAGCACGAAGGCATACATCGTGTCGTTCCAGCCCATGTCGACCATGATCGCGAACAGCGACACGATTCGCACCGAAACCGGCAAGGTCAGCATGAGCAGGATGAGCAGGAACAGGAATCACTTGAACCGGAAGTCGAAGAAGACGATGGACAGGGCAGCCAGCATCGAGATCGCCCACTTTGCCCACGACGATCAGGGAGGCCATGACGAAGCTGTTTTTCCAGCTAATTTGGGAAGCTGGACTTCTCGAGGACGATGCGATAGTTATCCAGCCCGTCGTTCCTCACCCCGAGGTAGGTGAAATCAAGGATTTCGGTTTTAGTCTGGGTGCTAATGAGCAACACCAAGACGAGCGGCACCAAGAGCACGAACAGGGTCACGATAATCTGGGAGTGGAACTCCCACTCCCGCCGGGCCAGCCGGACGCACCGCTCAAGCGTCGATCGAAGGTGCGCGAGTTTGAGGCGATTTGTGACACTCATCTCAGCCACCTCCGAAATGTGCGGCCGAGTCGGACCACTAACTGGATGAAGATCAGCCCGCCGACCAACAGGAAGAAGGCGATCGACTGCATCGCGGTATTTGAGTACAGGTCGGCGATGCCTTCGGCGACCGGCACTTGCATTAGGTGGTCCCAGACGGTCACTCGGTACTTCCGCTTGCCAGCGGTCGGTTTGTAGAACTCATCGACTTCGTAGACGCCGAAGTGACCTCCTCCCCGTCGTAAACGACGGGGCTTCCCGAGCGGTGGGATATTTGCCGGTCTACGGGCAAACCTGCTCTTGT
>JBDGUI010000032.1:0-51652 GCA_042216015.1 Halodesulfurarchaeum sp.
GAGTTCCGAGGGTCGGGCGCCCATGCTGAGTTCCGAGGGTCGGGCGCCCACGCCGAGTGGTGTACCACCCCCCTCAGAGGGCCGAGGCTGCCCGGTCGCAGATGGAAAAACCGCAGGTGGTCGGCCGATTCACTCGGAGACGGTGATCGCGTCGACGGGGCAGGCCTCGGCCGCTTCCTTGGCCATGTCGACGTCCGCACCGTCGACTTCCTCCATGCCCTCGACGACGTGTGCGAAGCCGTCGTCCTGCATCTCGAAGATGTCCGGGTGCATCGATGCACAAACCTGATCGCCAATACAGAGGTCCTGATCGACTTCAACTGTCGCCATGATGGTAGTACCCATCTGCAGGATAGTGACTCCCCTTATATAAGACGCCCTCATTCGTCGCGGACGTGAGTGAGAAACACATGCATGGCTCCGGCCGGTTCCGAGCGTGTGTCCCTGGGGAACGAGCGGACGCCGCGCTCGGTGAACTCGAGCGGTTCGATCTCGACGTCGATCGATCTGACGTTTGAATCGGGGTTTGGCACCATTTCGCCGTGAGAAGGGTCCGCTGACGTGGAGAGTCAAGGGGGTGTTTTCTGGCGGACCTGATCGTCACCGTTTCGTCCCTGGTCCCCCAACGAGGCTGTCGAGCGAGCCGACGCCATCGTCGAATCGAACACACAATCGCCGGAGGACGTGAGGATTCGTTCGCTGCTGCCGAAAACATGGCACCTGGCATCTCGGCCTCGGTGTTTTTATCTACCACCGCGAGCGGGCCGCTACGGTCGAAATCTCCAGTTGAAACGAAGGGGTGTTCGTCCGACGGCGGGCGATTCGACCGCTCGGCAGTTGGTTTCGTTGATCGTGCCACCGTCATCACGAAGAACGCCCCAGAGACAACGGTTTTGGCCGTCGTCGCTCGTAGGGGTCCCAATGGACGCGCCTGGTCGGCTTCGAGTGACCCGACTCTCGGAGCCGGCACTCGCCGTGCTCGTCTCCGGCATCGCGAGCATGGGCCTCGAGATTCTCGCGGGCCGGATGATCGCCCCGGAGTTCGGCAGTTCGATCTACACCTGGGGCAGCATCATCGGGGTCTTTCTCGCCGCACTGAGTCTCGGGTACGTCAGAGGTGGGAGACGGGCAGCCCGGCACGCCCGGGTCTCATCGCTTCAGACATTGCTCCTGTGGACGACCGTCTACGTGGCCTTTCTCCTCTTTGCCGGTGAGTTCCTGATTCGTCAGAGTGGGACGTTGCCCATCCCGGCGCGGTACAATTCGCTGGTGCCGGTCACGGTGCTCTTCGGGCCGCCGACCTACCTCCTCGGGTTCATCAGTCCCTACGCCGCCGAACTCTCGGGTGCAGAGAGCACCGGGGAGGCTTCCGGCCGGGTCTACGCGCTTGGAACCATCGGCAGCATCGTGGGGGCCTTCGGGACGACCTACGTGCTGATTCCCTCCCTCTCCATCGAATGGATCGGCCTGTTCTTCGGGGGAATCCTCCTGCTCACGGCAGCCCGGCTCTCCTGGCCCGCCCCCTCCCACCGGAACGTCCTCCGCCTCGCCGTCGTGGCCCTGCTCCTTGTGGGTGCAGTCCTCGCTCCACAGTTCGGTGTCGCCCTGTCCGGGGAGACGGTCTATGAGACCCAGTCGGCCTACCAGAACCTCCGGGTCGCAGACCAGGACGGCGTCCGGACCCTCTATCTCGACGGCGTCTCCCACAGCGCGATGGATCTCTCGGATCTCGACCGGCACGTCTTCACGTACACGCGGTACTTCCATCTCCCCTTCCTCTACACCGAGGACGTCGGGAATGTCCTCTTCATCGGCGGGGGCGGATTCACCGGACCGAAGATATTCACGGATCGCTACGACGTCAGCGTCGACGTCGTGGAGATCGATCCCGAGGTGGTCCGTGTCGCCCGCGAGTACTTCGGCCTCGAAACCGGCCCGAACCTCTCGGTCCACACGACGGACGGGCGGGCCTACCTCCGGGAGACCGAGACGACGTACGACGTGATCGTTCTCGACGCCTACCGCCGGGACACGGTCCCATTCCATCTGACGACGACGGAGTTCTTCGCCCTGGCCCGCGCCCGTCTCGACGCGGACGGCGTGTTGCTCGCGAACGTCATCTCGGCCCCGAGCGGCCCCGGGTCGGCCTTCTTCCGGGCTGAGTACCGGACGATGCAGACGAGTTTCGCCTCGGTCTCGGCCTTCCGGACCACGGAGCCGGGCGTGGTCCAGAACGTCGAACTGATCGCCACCAGCCAGTCTACCCCCTCGACGGCCGAACTCCGGGAGCGTGCGGCCAATCGAGCGGTCGGGTACCGACTCGAGGACGCCCTCGATCGCCGGATCGAATCGGTCCGGACCGGCGACGTGCCCGTCCTCCGGGACGACGACGCCCCCGTCGATTCGCTGCTCGATCCGATGGTCGGGCAGCGCTACGTGGTCGAATCCGGCTCGGATGGCGCCCCGACCAACCGCTCGGCCGACGCCTGACTCGAGGCGGAACCGTGCTCGAGCTATCGGCGTTCGAACTGGGGAGTCGGATCCGGTACTCGAACTGGACTGAACGAGGGGAGGGGACAGCGTTGTCCGATCGGGGCCATCGGCGAGGATTTTTATTCTCACCCATCTACCGATGTGCCATGGACTCGCGCATATCCGGGTTTTACAAGCTCCCGGTCACAGAGCGGCGGGAGCGGATCGCGGAACTCGCCGATCTCTCAGAAGAGGCAGTCGAGGCGATCGGCGGAACCGGCCTGACGGAGGACCTCGCTGACACCGTCAGCGAGAACGTCATTGGCACCCTCGAGTATCCGATCTCGGTGGCGACGAACTTCCAGATAGACGGCGAGGATCGCCTGATTCCGATGGCCATCGAGGAGACGAGCGTCGTGGCCGCGGCCTCCTATGCCGCACGAATGGCCCGTGCTGGTGGGGGGTTCGAGACCGAGGTCGACGCCCCGCGGATGATCGCCCAGATCCAGGCCGTCGACGTCACCGACCCGCAGGCCGCCCGCATGCGGATTCTACAGGACAAGGAGCGCCTGATGGAGCTGGCCGACGAGCAGGACCCGACCCTCGTGAAGTTCGGTGGCGGGGCCGAGGACCTCGCGGTCCGCGTGATCGACACCCCGACCGGCCAGATGGTCGTCACTCACCTCATTGTCAACGTCCAGGATGCCATGGGCGGGAACGCCGTCAACACGATGGCCGAGGCCCTGGCCCCAGAAATCGAGGACCTCGCGGGCGGCGACGTCGAGATGCGCATCCTCTCGAACCTTGCCGACCGCCGTCTCGCACGGGCGACCTGTACGGTTCCTCCCGAGGAACTCGCCGACGAGGACAGCGAGTTCACGGGGGAAGAAGTCCGGGATCGGATCGTCGACGCCTGGGCGTTCGCCATGGGCGATCCGTACCGTGCGGCGACCCACAACAAGGGCATCATGAACGGGATCGACGCGGTCACCACCGCCACGTTCAACGACTGGCGGGCGATGGAGGCCGGCGCCCACGTCTATGCGTCCCGGGGCGGCTACGACTCGCTCACGAGCTACGAGGTCGACGCCGAGGGCAACCTCGCCTGCACCATCGAACTCCCGGTCCAGATCGGGACCGTGGGCGGCGCGACGGGCCTCCAGCCGGTGGCTCAGGCCGCAATGGAGATCCTCGACGTGGACTCCGCCCCGGAGATGGCCGGCGTGCTCGCCTCCGTCGGGCTCGCCCAGAATCTCGCCGCCCTCCGCGCGCTCGTGAGCGAGGGAATCCAGCGGGGACACATGCGGCTGCACGCCCAGAACCTCGCGATCCAGGCCGGGGCCGAGGGCGATCAGATCGACCGGGTCACAGAGCGGATGATCGAGGAGGATTCCATCGGTCAGGCCGAAGCCGAGGCGATCCTCGCGGAACTCGAGGAGTGAGCCCTCGTCGGGACAGTATTTGAACAGGTTCACAATACCGTGCCGCAGTCATTTGTCAACCGTTCCCATGAAACGGTGACCGGATCATCCAATACCCGTCCAGCAACGTCAAAGAACCCGGTTAACGCTCCCCCCTTTCGCTGCCGGTCCTGGTCCCAGCCCAACACATATTAATAGCTGGGACAGTAGTGTTGAATCAAGATGGCAATACTCTCCGACGAGAACCGCGACGACGTCAGGGACGTGTTCGACGAGATGGACGAGCCGATCACCGCGTACGTCTTCGTCGACGACGACTGTGAGTACTGCGAGGAGACCGTCGAACTGAACGAGGAACTCGCCGATCTCACCGACCTGTACACCGTCGAGGTCCACGACATGGACAGCGAGGAAGCCGAGGAGTGGGACGCCACGAAGTACGACAGCGCGCCGGTCACCGTCCTGACCGACGGCGAGATTCGGGGCGTTCGGTACTACGGGATCCCCTCCGGCCAGGAGTTCGGGGCGTACGTCCGGGACATCGTGGCCGTCTCCACGGGCGAGAGTGGCCTCGACGAGAACATCAAGGCCGAACTGGCCGAGATCGACGAGCCGGTCAACATCACGGTCTTCGTGACCCTGACCTGCCCGCACTGTCCCCAGGCCGTCGAGACCGCCCACAAGTTCGCGATCGAGAACCCGAACATCACGAGCGAGATGGTCGAGTCCCAGGAGTTCATGGAACTGGCCCAGCAGTTCGGGGTCCGCGGCGTGCCACAGGTCAACATCAACGACGAGGCCGGCCAGTTCACCGGCGCTCAGCCGCCCCAGCAGTTCCTCGAGCAGGTCAAGGCCGCGCTGTAGTTTCGATCGATCGCTCCATTTTCCGTCGACCGAGCGTCAGACGCCCGTCTGACAGACGCGGGCGCCGTTTCAGGTGGAACGACCCGCCCATCGGCCGGACGCCCCCATTTTCGTCCCGAAGGGGGGACCTCCTCCCCTTATAAATACGGTCACAAAACCGCTAGAGGGAGGCGCCGCAAAACCCCTGTATTTCGACTGGAAACTCCACTTGGCACGTCCGCGCGGACCGAATCCCGCTTTGGTGCCCTCGTTTCGACTGGATCACTTCTCGATGTCGAGAAGCGCGACCCGCTCGCGAACGAGGTCCACGAGGTCTCCGCCCGTGGTCTGTCGCTCCGCAGCCGTAATGTCGAAGTATTCACAGATCAGGTCCTCGTCCGGTTCGACCGGCCCCGGCTCGAGCAGTTCCCGCACGGCGGCTGCGGCGTCGGCCTCCCGATCCCCGTCGACGAGGACGATCACCGGCTGGGTGCCGGTCCCGAGTCCGAGTTCCATCGCCCGATCGATCTGACGCCGGCCGGCCGCGTAGAGTAACACCTCCACTGCGAGGTCGTCGGCGACGTTCTCGCCCCGCTCCATCGATCGTCTCGCGTGATCGAGGGCCGCCCGGAGGTGGGCCTCGCCAGCGATATAGCGGGCGTCGAAGGCCTGGAGCAGCACGTCGTGCTGCAGGTCGATCGAGTGAAGGGCCTCGAGGAAGGCCTCGAGGGAGTCATAGCGTCCACTCGGCCCGTTTTCCGGCTTGCTCTCCGTCCCGTCCGCTCCGATTCGGACCCGCCCGGTGACGGTCCTCACTCGAACTCACCCAGGTTGGCCTGGGCGCCGCTCGATCGGGAACCAGGACCGTCATTCCCGGAGTCGGCTGTCGATCCGTCGCCGTTCGCGATCTCTCGGGCTTCCCCGTCGCCGGCGTCGACGTCATCGAGATCGGGATTCGGATGGCCGGCGCTCGCGAGCACCTTCTCGGCGGTCTTCTTCCGCCCCTTCAGGGCGGCCAACACGCGGTCCTTCTCGGCGGTGCGAAGGTCCTCCCGCGTCTCGAAGCCCGCGTCGTACAGCCGTCGAGCGCGCTTTCGCCCCACGTGACGGACCCCGACCAGGTCGAGGAGGTCCTCGCGGATGCCGTGTTCGACCCGGATCCGTGCCTCACGGATCGTCGTCGCCGAACCCATCGAGAGCTCTCCAGCGAGTCGCTCGGCCGCCTGCAGCAGCCACTCGGCGGTCTCGACCTTTCCGCGGATGTCCCCCGGCCCGACGCCGTAGCGCTCGGTGATCCGATCCTCGTCGAGTTCCTCGGCCCAGTCCTCGAGGAGTTTCGCCGTCTTCAGCGCCGAGAGCCAGTCCTCGAACTCGCTCTCGGAAAATTCGGAGGGGGTCTTCCCCAGCAGTTCCCCCTCGCGCTCGTAGGCGATCTCGGTGTACGTCGAGGCGTCGCCGGATTTCAGATAGAGCTCGTACATGTCCGGCGTGCGACTCACGAGGTGATAGAGCCCGAGCGGCGAGGGATCCCCGGATCCGGCCTCCAGCCCGTCGATGATGATCGCCGCGGACATGGGATCGAGGTAGAGCTGGGAGACGAGGTGGCCCGCCGGCGTCGCGGAGAGGTCTCCCCCCTCCCGGCGGAGGAAGTCGTTTGTCACGAGGTACTCGAGGACGGCCTCGGTCACGGCCTCGAGCCGCGAGGGATCGTCGGTCTGGGAGGCATAGAGGGTCTCACCGAGGAACTCGATAAGCCCGTCGTGAGTGTGGACGAAGCCGGTGGCGACCGTGGAGAGGACGTGGGAGCGAAGCGCGGGCTCGGCGGCCAGCTTCGAGCGGACCGGCTCCGGCTCCCCGTAGATGTAGCGGTCGAAGAGCTCCTCGAGCTCGTCGTGGGTGTTCGCGAGCAGGACGGCCTCGCCGTGTGGATCCCGGCCCGGCCGCCCGGCCCGGCCGAACATCTGGTGGACCTCGAGGACCGAGAGGGGGGCCATCCCGCCCGTCGAGCCGTCATAGCGCCGCCAGTCCCGGACGATCACTCGCCGGCTGGGCGTGTTCACCCCCGCCGCGAGGGTCGGCGTCGCCGCGACGGCCCGGATCAGCCGGTCCCTGAAGGCGTCCTCGACGATGCTGCGATGTCCCCTGGCGAGCCCGGCGTGGTGAA
Organism: Halodesulfurarchaeum sp.; assembly: GCA_042216015.1. GTDB lineage: Archaea > Halobacteriota > Halobacteria > Halobacteriales > Halobacteriaceae > Halodesulfurarchaeum. The sequence continues at coordinate 6,901 of JBDGUI010000032.1, forward strand.
AGGCGGCCCCCTTCTCCACGGCCGTCGCGAGGTCCTCGCTCGTCTCCGTGTCGCTCACCGACCGGATCTCCCCGGCGAGGGCCTGGAGTCGTTCCCGGTCTGCGGCCTCGAGGTCCTGTTCGGTCACGGTGGTCAGCCGTCGGGCGGCGGCCTCGGCGTTTCGCCGGGAGTTGACGAAGACCAGCGCCGACCCGCCCTCCTCGATCGTGTCGTTCACGAGGGCCTCCGTCTGCTCGTTCGAGCCGGTGGGGAGTTCGCGTGTCGTGCCGTCGTCGAGGTGGAGGGCGTCGCCGTAGTGGACCCCGGTCCGGAGTTCGATCGGGCGCCACTCCGAATCGACCAGTTCCGCGTCGAGCCAGTCGGCGATCTCCTCGGCGTTGCCGATGGTCGCCGAGAGGGCGATCACCTGGAGGGCGGCCACGCGGGACCGGAGCTTTGCGAGGGTGACCTCGAGGGTCGGCCCGCGGCTCCGGTCGTCCACGAGGTGGACCTCGTCGGCGACGACGGTCGCGAGGTCCTCGATCCACTCCGCCCCGTTCCGGATGAGCGAGTCGACCTTCTCGGAGGTCGCGACGACGACGTCGCTGTTCCCGAGCCAGTCCCCATCGCTCTCGTAGTTGCCCGTCGAGACCGCGACATCGAGGCCGAACCGTTCGAGTTCCTCGAACTCGGCGGCCTTCTCGCTCGCCAGGGCCCGGAGCGGGACGATGTAAAGCGCCATTCCGTCCCCGTCCCCGATGGCCGAGAGCATCCCGAGCTCGGCGACCAGGGTCTTTCCGCTCGCGGTCGGCACGCTGGCAACCACGCTCTCGCCCTCCAGCACGCCGGCCTCGACGGCGGCGGCCTGGGGCGGGTAGAGTTCCTCGATCCCCTCGCCGGCGAAGTACTCGGCCACCCCGTCGGGCAGTCCCGACAGGTCCCTGAGCTGCATCGCCCGACAGTTGTCCGTCACCGGATAAAAACTGCCGGGCTCGACGGTGGAGTGGAATCCGGCCCGCCCCATCGAAACGGGCACCTCGTCCGAACCCCACCCGACAGGCGCGTCACTTTAACCGATCCAGCCCGATTCACCGCGTAATGGGAGAGAACTTCGATAAGGAGGCCGAACGGAAGCGCCTCCGGGAGAAGTACGAGGCGGACTCGGCCGACCGCGAGGTCACCGAGCGCATGAGCCAGCTCCTCCTCCAGGGCGCGACGATGACGAACAAGCACTGTGACACCTGTGGCTCGCCGATCTTTCGCTACCAGGGCCAGGAGTTCTGTCCGACCTGCCAGACCGAGGCGGACGGGGCAGTCGCGGGGGCCGGGGCGGATACCGGAGAAGTGGAGGCCGGTGCGGGTGCCGGTAACGCGGAGGGCGGGATGGCCGCTGCCGGCGATGGCGACAGTAACCCACCGACACAGGCGGCCGAGGGCGAAAACTCGAATGGGGGGACAGCGTCCGATGCCCGGGACGGCACTGGGAAACAATCAGCCGACGAATCGCCCACCGCGAACGCGGGACACGAGTCGGTCGGAACGGCCTCGACCGGGACGGCCGAACTCGGGGGACAGCCAGAGCAGTCACGGGCCTCGGGCACCAGTGGGGGCACCCCGACCACCGAGGCGGCCCCGGATGCGGTGACCCAGTCACTCGCCGAGACCATCGTCTCGCTGTCCGACCGCGCCAGGGAAAGCGAGGATCCCAACCGGGCGAAAAAGCTCCTGGAGGCCGCCCGCGAGGCCGCAGAGACCCTCTCGAGGCTCCAGGGGAACTGACATGCCCATCGAGAAGATCCTCGTCCCGATCGACGGGACGGACGTGGGATTTCGGGCGCTCTCCTTCGCGACGGAACTGGCCGAGGCCTTCGACGCCAGCCTCGAGGTGATCCATCACACCACCGAGGATAGCGGGGACGTGACCGCCGTCCTCGACCGGGCCGAGTTGATTCTCGAGAAGGCCGACGTCGAGACCTCTCTCGAGGTCGCCCCCGACCTCGACCTCGACTTCCGGCCGGCTGATCGACTCGGGGAGGACGTCCTCGACCTGGTCGCCGAGCGGGGCTACGACCACGTCGTGATGGGCCACGAGGAGCCGCCGGGGCCGGTCGAGCGGGCGATTCTCGGGAGCGCCGCCGAGACCGTCCTCCGGAGCGAGCGAGTCAGGCTCACGGTCGTGCCCTGACCGGCTCGCCCGAGGTCTCCCTGCTCGGTTTTTACGGATCGTAGTCGCTTCCCGCGACCTCCCGGATCCGCTCGGCGGTCACTTCGCCGACGCCGTCGACCTCCTCGAGGGTTTCAGCGTCGGCCGTGAGGACCCTTTCCACACTCCCCAGCGCCTCGAGGAGCGATCGGGCGGTGACGGGGCCGATGTCGGCGATGGCGCTGATGACGTACTCCTGCTGTTCGGTGAGTGTCTTCGCGGCCGACTCGCCGTGGACGCTCACCTCGCGGTCCCGGTCCTCCTGCTCCCGTCTGGCGATGGTTTCGAGGAGGGCGGCGGTGTCGTCCTCTTCCCGGGTAAAGAGGACCGAGATGCCGAAATCGACCGCGAGACTGGCCAGCGCGCCCCGGATGGCGTTCGGGTGGACGTTCCGCTCCCCGTAGAGGTCCCCCTCGCCCTCGACGAGAAGGACGGGCCGAGCGTAGTGTCGGCTCAGGTTCCCGGCCTGCTCGAAGAGCGCCCGGTCCCCGCCGTCCAGCAGGGTCGAGAGGAAATCGGAGATGGACTTCCGCTCGACGGCAACCCGATCCGAGAGCACGTAGTCCCCGACCTCGAGGGTCTCCAGTCGCGTCGTTACTCCGTCGACTTTCGAGAGTTTCCGGGCGATGTGAGCGTCGAGTTCCCGCTGGTCGATCACGATCTCGACGTGGTCCTCGGCCCCCGCCTCGGCGAGGACTTCCTCGGATGACGCCTCCCTCTCGTCGGCCGCTCGATCCCTGTCGTCGCCCCCACCGTCCCCCGAAGCGAAGTCCCCGATGTCTGACTGGCCGTCACCGCCTCCGTCGGCGGAACGGGCGGCATCGGACCCGGATCCCGAATCCGATCCGGCCGCGAAGGCCTCGAGATCCGCCTGCCCGCCGAATTCCGCCTCGAGATCCGGCGCGACCTCTCTGAGCGCCTCGAGTTCCGCGGCCATCTCCTTCTCGCGGCGCCTCGAGATCCAGTAGTAGGCCTCATCGCGGGTGTCCTCGGCCATGAGGACGACGACCTTCCCCTCGGTCTGCCGGCCGGTTCGGCCCTTGCGCTGGATCGAGCGGATGGCGTTTGGTACGGGCTCGAAGAAGCAAACGAGGTCGACCTCGGGAACGTCGAGGCCCTCCTCTGCGACCGAGGTCGAGACGAGGACCTCGAACTCACCCGCGCGGAAGTCCTCGAGGACGGCGGTCTGCTCGGTCTGGGTCATCCCCGAGGACCCCTCCTTGTCCCCCTGGCCGACGAACCGCCTGACCTCGAATCCCTCCGAGAGGAACTCGGTCAGAGCCTCGGCGGTGTCCCGGGACTCGGTGAAGACGATCACCCGCTCGCCGTCCTTGATTCCCAGGGTCTCCGCGAGGAGGATTCTGACCTGCCGGAACTTCGGATGGAGATCCTCGAAGGTTCGGGCCTGCTCCATCGCCCGGCGGACCTCCGGGTCCGAGACGAAGCGCTGGCTCGCCTTCGAGGCCCCCGAGGAGCGGGCGGCGTTCTTTTGGCGCTCGAAGTACCGATCGAGGGCGTCAACGCTCTGGGTCTCGACCAGCTCGACCGCCCGCTTTACCTTCATGATCTCGGCGTGGATGGACATTCCCTCGTAGCCCGCCGGGTCGTCCCGATCGATCAGCCGCTGGAGCTTCGAGCGTATCTGCTGGAGGTCGCCCTGGGATATTTCGGGGTCAGTGGAGGTGGTCACACCCAGGTCGGCGAGTTTCTCGAGCCGATCGGACAGGACCCCCTGCAGTCGGTCACGAATCTCCAGTACCTCCTCCGGGAGTTCGACCCGGACCCACTCGACGTCGGTCCCGTAGGTGTACTCCGCGACGTCCGGATCCGACTCGGTCTTCACCGCGACCTGCTCCAGCCCGAGGTTCGCCATCACCGTCCGGATGGCCTCCTCGTCGTCGCCGGGCGAGGCGCTCATCCCGGTCACGAGCGGGTCGGTGGCGGCCTCGTGGTAGCGCCCGGCGATGTAGGCGTAGGGGTACTCCCCGGTCGCGCGGTGGCACTCGTCGAACGTGAGGTGGACGACGGGTGCGAGGTCGATGCGGTTCCCAAGGAGGTCGTTCTCGATCACCTGGGGCGTGGCGACGATCACCCGGGCGGATTCGAAGCGTTCGGCGCGGTCCTCGGGTCGGGTTTCCCCGGTGAACACGACCACGTCCTCGTCGGGAATCGCGAGCGCCTCGCGGTAGAAGCCCGCGTGTTGCTCGACGAGGGGCTTGGTCGGGGCGAGGAGCATCGCCATCGCGTCGGGATCGTCCGTCAGCCGGTCGGCGGTCACCCGAAGGCTCACCGCCGTCTTCCCGAGTCCGGTGGGGAGTGAGACCAGCGTGTGGCCCTGCCGCGCCTTCTCGACCAGATCGGTCTGGTAGGGCCGGGCCTCGATGGCGCCCGGTTCGATCAGGGGGTGATCCACGCTGTCCGCCGTGCCGTCCTGCATTCGGCTGGGAGTTGTTCGCTCTGGCGGTTAAGGGTTCGTGTCCACTCAGACCAGGACGAATCCGATCTGCATCGCCGTCGCGGCCCCGATCGGGATGGTGAGATTGTCGTCGATCACGTACCCGGCGATCGTGGGCTTCACGCCGTCGGCCACTGTGGCCGCCGTGGCCCCCAGCACCGCCGGGATCGTCGGGACGAACAGGAGCCCCGCAATCGCGAGGCTGAGGCCGAACGTGACGAGCAACACGTAGCCCCGTTTGACCTCGAGGCTTTTTCTCGAGAGCATTCCGCTCACCGGATCGGCGATGGTGAGCATGAGCAGGGCCGGGACGGCCACCCGGGGATCGAACGCCAGGACCGTCACCGTCGCCCCGACGAGCGCGATGGCGTAGCCCGCGGGCCAGTGGGCCTCGTACTCCCTGGTGAACCGCCGGTAGACCCACCAGTCGAGGCGACCGGAGAGCCGTAACCCCTCGAGCACGGCCGCGACACTCATGGCGAGCAGGACGAGCCCAGTCACCTGCGGCCAGGTGATGAGCTCCATCACGTAGGCGATCGGGACCAGGCTGCCACTCGCGTGCACCAGCCGACGGCCGGGTTCGCTCACAGCTGCTCGAAGGGGATCTCGCCGTCCCGGAGGGCAGCGAGCGTCTCGGGCAGGTCCTCGATCGCCACGCGGACCTGCTCGGTCGTGTCCCGGTCCCGGACCGTGACCGTCCCGGTCTCGAGGCTCTCGTAGTCGACGGTGACACAGTATGGAGTCCCGATCTCGTCCTGGCGGCGGTAGCGCCGGCCGATCGCGCCCGAGTCGTCGTAGGTGACCGAGAGCCCCGCCTCGCGCAGGTCGGCCTCGAGGTCACGGGCCTTTTCGCCCAGGCCGTCCCGGTCCATGAGCGGGAAGACGCCCACGAGGGTGGGCGCCATTTCGGGCGGCAACCGGAGTACGGTCCGCTCCTCGCCGTCGATTTCGTCCTCGTCGTAGGCGTGGACCAGGACCGCGTAGACCGCCCGGTCGATGCCCATCGAGGGCTCGATCACGTGCGGGGTGACGTGCTCGCCGCGCTCGGTGACCTCCTCGACCGCGAAGCCGGTCTGCTCGACCGGGATCTCGACGGTCTCGCCCTCGAGGTCGACGCTGACGCTCTCGCCCTCGAAGGCCCCGGGGTCGGTCTCGGCCCGCTCCTCGAGGGCTGCGACGATGTCCGCGGCCTCCGAGCCGAACTCGGGACCGAGGGCGGCCATGTCCGGATCGACGGTGGTCCGGTCGACGGTCCGTGGCTCGTCGTACTCCACAAACACCTGATAGCGTTCGCCGGTGTGGGTCTCGTGGTGGCTCAGGTCGTAGGTGCCCCGGTTGGCGATTCCCGCGAGTTCGATCCACTCCGGCTCCTCGTCCGGCCCGCTCACGTCGGCCTCGGCGTCCCAGCAGGCCCGGGCGTAGTGCGCCCGCTCGGCCGGCTGGTGCTGTCTGAACCGCAGCCGATCGAGGTCGACGCCGATCCGGTCGTACCACTCCGTGGCGATTCCGACGTAATACCCGACCCACGCGTCCGCGATGGGCCCTGCCGAAATGGCCTCGCCGATCGACTGAAAGCTCGGCTCGGCTCCGGCCTGTTGGGCCTCGGCGCTGTAGAGTGGCGCCTCGACCTCGGCCACGCGCTCGAGGTCGGGTTCGTCAGTCTCCGGATCGAAGAAGAGTTCGAGTTCGGCCTGGCTGAACTCCCGGGTCCGGACGATGGCGTTTCGCGGGCTGATCTCGTTGCGGTAGGCCCGGCCGATCTGGGCGACGCCGAAGGGCAACTCGCCGCGGGCGTACTCGCGGAGCCGGGGGAAGTCCACGAAGATGCCCTGGGCGGTCTCCGGGCGGAGGTAGCCCCGGTTGCTCGACCCGGGCCCGATCGCCGTCTCGAACATCAGGTTGAACTCCTCGACGGGCTCCTCGGCGAGGGCCGCGCCACAGCTCGGGCAGGTAATTCCATGCTCGGCGAGCAGATCCTCGATCTCCGCGGGCGAGAAGGTCTCGGCCTCGGTGATCTCGGTCTGACCTTCGACGAGGTGATCGGCCCGATGGCTCCCCTCGCACTCGGGACATTCGACGAGCAGGTCGTCGAAGCCGTCGAGATGGCCCGAGGCCTCGAAGACCGCCTCTGGAAGGATCGTCGGCGCGTCGATCTCGTGGTGGCCCTCCCGGGTGGCCCAGCGCTCCCGCCAGCTCGCCTCGACCTTGGCCTTGAGCGTCGCACCGTGTGGACCGTAGGTGTAAAAGCCCGAGACGCCGCCGTAGGCCGAGCCGGTCTGGAAGAAATACCCGCGCCGCTTCGCCAGTTCGGTTAACTCCCTCATAGCCCCCGGAGCAGGTCGACGTCCCGGACGATGCCGCTCAGTTCGTCACCTTGCTTCAGTGGCACTTGCTCGATGTCGTTGTCGAGGAGGAGCCCGGCGACCTCGCTTGCAGTCCGACCCCCGGTAACGGTCACGAGGGAACTGGACATGTACTCCCGGACCGGCTCGTTGGGGAACTCGACGTCCCGCGTGGGGAGATAGCGGTTGCCCACGGCCTTGATCCCCTCCCACATCCACTCGTCGTCCTGGTTGGCGATGCTCTCGCCGGTGGCGTCCTCGCCCTCGACGACCCTCGCGACGTCGATGATGTCGACCTCGGTGATGATGCCGGTCATCTCGCCGTCGTCGTCGAGCGCGATCGCATATGGCACGTTCGCGAAGGCGATCTCCCGTTCGGCGACGGGGAGTGGGGTGCCGACGTAGACCGTGTTCACGTCGTGACTCGCGAGTTCCCCGACCTCGACGTCCCCATTGGCGTCTCCGTCGGCGATGGCGCGCACCACGTCGGTGATGGTGACCATGCCGGTTAGCCCCCCGCCATTGACGACCGGAATGCGCCGCTCGCCGGTCTCGACGATGAGTTCGGCCACCTCGTCGAGCGTGGCGTCACTCGAGGTCGTCGGGACGTCCTCCATGAGCAGGGCCAGCTGGTCCTCGTCCGGCCTGGCGATCAGGCTCTCGCGGGAAACGAGGCCCCGATACTGCTCGCCGTCGTCGGTTTCTTTGACGACCGGAACCGAGGAAAACGACCGCTCCTGCAGGTACTCGAGGACGTCGTCACGGGTTCCGGGGAGCGAGACCGTGACCACGTCGGCCCGGGGTGTCATCGCGTCGGCAACCTTCATGTGAGCCGCTTACAGGATCCTCGCATATGTAGGCTACGACACCGACTGGTGGAAATCTGGCCCGGCAATCGTCGAATTTCGAACCGGTATCTCCCCTCGGAAACCGTGTCTCCCCTCGGAACGATCCCCCGGCGCGAGGCGAAATCTTACACCAATTTTTATAACGCTTCACAATATTGGTCCTGGTGGTATGGCAAAAAGCCGCAAACTCAACAGGCGCCGATTTCTGGAAGCCACCGGGGCTGCCGCCCTCACCGCCAGCATGGCCGGGTGTGCCGGCGGCGGCGACGGACAACAGACCACGACGGAAGCGGGTCCGACCGGGGAATACACGCCCTCCGATACCTACCCCTACGGGGCCAACGAGACGAACGTCGAGGAGGCCAAGGCGGTGATGGAGGAGGCCGGGTACGGGCCGGACAACCGGTTCAAACTCGACTGGCTCCAGTACCAGAGCCCGGCCTGGAAGGAGATGGCCAATACGATTCGAGCCCGGCTCGGGTCCGCGTACATCGACATGAACATCAGCCAGGCCGACTTCGGCGCCCTTCTCAACACGACGAAGAAGGGCGATCACATGGCCTACACGCTGGGGTGGATCGCGGACTATCCCGCACCGCAGAACTTCCTCCAGCTCATCGATCCCAAAAACACGATCTACGACGCGGAGGGGTACACGCCGAACGGGGCCCGACTGTTCTGGTCCAAGGATGCGCTCGGTGACGACCGCATCCGGAAGTACATGACCGCCCAGTTCGACCGGATCCAGAACAATCCCGAGCCGACCGACGAGGCCCAGCAGATCAGGAACGACGCGGCCGTGAAGATGGAGAAGGCCCTCTGGGATTCGGCTGGCCTGCTGCCGATCTATCACTCGGTCGACCAGCTCTTCTGGTACGACCGGGTCGATTTCGACCCGCCGGGCGGGATGGGCCCCTCGCGTGCCAAAACGAACATCTCTATCAAGGGTCTCGAGGGCAAATCCACCCTGAACGGCATCTCGGTCACCTTCAACGCGCTCGACCCGATCGCATCCGGCAACACCGCGAGCGGAAACAAGGTGATGGACATGTTCGACGCGCCGTTGAACTACCACAACGGCACGACGGACGTTCGCAACCTGCTCGTGACGGACTACAGCGTGAGCGAGGACGCCACCGTGTACGAGTTCACGCTCAAGGAGGGGATCCAGTTCCACGGTGACCACGGCGAGGTCACGGCCGACGACGTGGTCTATTCGTTCCGGCGACTCGTCGAATCGCCGAACTCCACGAACACCTACTTCCCGATCAGCGTTCTCAACATCGAACGCGAGGAGGACGAGAAGGGCAACGTGAAACCGGGGACGACCGGCGTCGAGAAGACCGGGGAGTACTCCTTCAAGGTCACGCTCCGAAAGCCGTTCGCATACACCCTCTCGGTGCTCGCGTACTCCGCGTTCTCGGTCGTGCCGGAGGGGATCGTCGGGGATATCCAGGGCTACGAGGGCGAGATGACCTGGGAGGAGTTCTCCACGAATCCCGTCGGGTGTGGGCCGTTCGTGTTCGAGACCTGGGAGTCCGGTGTGGGCGGCGAGTTCGCCGCGACGAAATTCGAGGACTATCACGGGCCGGAATCGGCGGTTGAACGGGTCCACGACGCAATTATGTCCCAGCCCTCGGCCATCTACAACTACTTCATCAACGGGAACGCCGACGTCTCGGGCATCCCGACCTCGAAGTACGATCCGGCGAAGATATCGAACGAGCGGCAGAAGGGGAGCCAGACGCTTGCGGACTACGGGCCGATCGGCGACGGAAAGACGGTCAACATGTCGACCACCCCGTCGATCAACACCTATTTCGTCGGGTTCAACATGGAGAAGGTTCCAAAGGCCGTTCGCGAGGCGATGGCCTACGTCATCAATCACGAACAGTTCATCACGAACGTCTTCAAACAGCGGGGGGAATCCGCGTTCCACCTGACGCCACCGCAGGCCTACCCGGGCGGAACGAGCGCGTACAACGAGTACATCCCCAAGTGAGTCGGCTCCGTGGGTGATCCCCGAGTAAATCCTCCGTGGGTGACGGGATCTTCGGCTGATTCGCTCCGGCGGGACGTTTCATCCACGTCGCCTGCGTAATCTTCTTAACTGGTCCCAAGAAAACACCTGTATTCAATATGCGCCGGCAGGCCAGACCCGCGCCGGACGGCCGGGCAGGATCCGCCACCCGGGCGGCCCTTTTGAAGGAGGACGCCGATCACGGAGCGGAGCGGCCAGGCAATTCACCGGGTCGCATCGCCGATTTCCCCCCTCGAACGGGCAGCAATCGGTGGGGGGCTGAGAGCAGTGGAAGGGGACTATTTCGTGACCGACGATGAATCGGCTGGTGTATCTCCTCAAACGACTGGCACTTGGGGTCCCGGTGATGCTGTTCGGGCTCACCATGGCCTTCATGGTCATGTATCTGGGTCCGATCGATCCGGTGTTGACCATTCTGGGCCGGGACGCCGAACCGATGGCGGCCCACCAATTGCGCATCCAGCTGGGGATCATCTACCCGGACGGAACGCCGGTTCCGCTGTGGGACCAGTACCGGATGGTGCTCACCGATCTCATCACGTTCAACTTCGGCCAATCCTGGACGATCCAGCGGGGCACTCCGGTCGGTGAACTCATCGTGGCCCGGATGCCCGCGACCGTCTGGATGGGGTTCTGGTCGGTCGCCATCGCGCTTCTCCTCGGGATTCCCATCGGGCTGTTCGCCGGGCTCCGGGCGAACACCTGGTCTGATTACTTCTCCTCCGGGTTCGGAATCATCTGGCGGGCCATGCCGAACTTCTGGCTCGCCGTGATGATCGCCGGCTTGCTGTCCTCGGGGGGCGCGCTTGACTTCTATCGGGGATGGTGGATCACGACCGACGTGATCGGCACGCCGGACGAACTGTATCACCTCTTCACGGGGCTCCACGTGTTCGAGGGGATTCCGCTCCTCGAGGTGGTCTGGATCCCCGTTCCGAACGTGGGCTCGATATTGACCGCCTTCAAGTGGATCCTTCCGGCCGCCCTGGTTCTCGGCTCGGCGTCGATGGGGAACGAGATTCGAATCGGCCGAACGGCGGTTCTCGAGAGCATCCATTCGAAGTACGTGGAAACCGCCCGGGCCAAGGGCCTCTCGGAGCGACGGATCATCGCGAAGCACGTGGGTCGAAACGCGGTAGTCCCGCTCCTGCCCGTCATCATGGGCGAGTTCTACCTGTTGATCGGCGGGTCGGTCCTCGTGGAGCGGGTGTTCTCGATCAACGGGCTTGGAAACCTGTTCTTCCGGGCGGTTCTGGGACCTGACATTCCGATGGTGATGGCCCTCGTGTTCTTCTTCATCATCTTCCAGATCCTGTTCAACATCACCCAGGACCTGTTGTACACCTTCATCGATCCACGCATCACGCTGGAGGGTGCTGAGCGGTGACTCCCATGTCAGAGGACACCATTTCCACGACGCGTGCGGAGCTGGTCGAGAATGAAAAGACCCCGCTTCGCGAGCGGATCGCCGAAAACCCGGAACCGGCCATGCGATGGAGCGCGGTGATGGCGGTTCTCGTGCTCGTCCAGATCTTCACGTTCGCCGAAATCGCGGTGACGATGCTCGATGCACTGGTCGTTGGCCTCACCGGAGTGCTGGACGTCATCGTCGGCCTCGTCTCACCCGCGGCCGCCGGGGCGATCGTCGACCTCCAGACGGCGACCACCGCTTTTCTCGGTGGCATTCACGAATTTCTCGAACAGCTCCCCACCCTCCTCAGTCGGGACGTCATCCCGAACCAGGGCTATCGAATGGGGCCAAATGGATCGTGGGTCGGGACCTTCCTGGGTCTTCAGCCGGCGGTCGCCTGGGCCATTCGATTCGTACTGCTCGTCGGCTATTCGATCTTCTTCGCGTTCTGGGTCTTCAAGGGATGGCTCGTGTTCCGAGAGCACTACCGACACGAGGAGTGGACTCCAACGGACGACATCGTTCGCCGCCTTCGAGGCCACCGCTGGGGCCAGTTCGGAATCGTCGTCCTCGTCCTGTTCTTGATGATGGGGGTCTTTGGTCCGGCACTCGGCCCGACGACGGTCGAGCAGAACATCCAGCAACCCTACAGTTACGACATCAAGTACTTCTCCGAGGAAACCGGCCAGGTCGAAACGGTCCCGGTCGGGAAGGCGAATTTCCTGTCGAAATCCAAGGGGTCGGTGGGACAGAACGTCGCCCCGATGACCTACGACGATTTCGGCCGGTTCCACCCGTTTGGAACCCTCCCCAACGGGCGTGATCTCTTCACGTTCATGATGGGCGGGGCCCGCATCTCGCTCATCGTCTCCGGAATGGCGATCGGGATCGCCTCGCTCATCGCAGCGGTGCTCTCGATGATCTCAGCGTACTACACGGGGTGGATCGACCTCACGATCCTGACCACCGCGGAGGGGGTCATGTCGATCCCCCGGTTGCTCCTGCTCATCATGGTGAGCGTGGTCTTTGCCAACCACTGGCTCGGTGGAGTCCTCGACGGTGGATTCCTCCTCGCGCTCGTGTTCGCGTTCACCACCTGGCCGTTCCTGTGGCGGGCCGTCCGTGGCCCCGCACTGCAGGTCTCAGAGGAGGGCTGGATCAAGGCCGCAAAGAGCTTCGGCCAGCGGCCCAGGACGATCATGCGCAAGCACATGCTGCCCTACATCGTCGGCTACCTGATGGTGTATGCCTCCATGTCGACGGGCGGGATCATCATCGGACTCGCCGCACTCTCCTTCCTCGGGAACGGGCTGGGTATCACCCCACCGACGCCGGCCTGGGGACGCGCCGTCTCGCTCGGACAACCCTATGTCTCCGGGCCGTCCTGGCACATCTCCTTCATCCCGGGGGTGATGATCGTCTTCCTCGTGACCGGACTGAACGCGTTCGGTGACGGCATCCGGGACGCGATCGATCCCGAGACGGAGGGTGGAGACGTCGAGGAGGCGACGATGGGAGGTGGTGGCTGATGGCTGACACCACGGCGGAAACGATCCTCTCGGTCCGGAATCTCCAGACGGTGTTCTACACCGATCGCGAGACGATACGGGCCGTCGACGACATCACGTTCGACGTGAAACGTGGCGAAACCGTCGGTCTCGTCGGCGAATCGGGATCCGGCAAGAGCGTCACCGCCCGATCGATCATGGGAATGATCGAATCCCCTGGCCGGATCCTGTCCGGTTCCTCGATCCGATTCGAGGGTCGTGAACTCACTGACCTGTCGAACGCGGAGTACCGGAAGGTACGGGGCAGCGGCATCGGGATGGTCTTCCAGGACCCGCGGAACTCGTTGAATCCGGTCTATACCATCGGGAATCAAATCAAGGAGGCCCTGAAGGTCAACCGGGGAATCACGGGAAAGGCGGCGACCGAGGAGGCGATCACCCTGCTCGAGGCCGTCGGCATTCCGGACGCGGAGCGCCGGCTCGGGGAGTACCCCCACGAGTTCTCCGGCGGGATGAACCAGCGGGCGGTCATCGCGATGGTGCTCGCCTGCGAACCGGAGTTCCTGATCGTCGACGAGCCGACGACGGCCCTGGACGTGACCATCCAGGCCCAGATCCTCGACCTGCTCAAGGACCTCCAGGAGGAGCGAAACCTCTCGATCCTCTTCATCACCCACGACATGGGCGTGATCGCCGATATCGCGGACCGAGTGAACGTCATGTACGCCGGACAGATCGTCGAGACGGCCCCCGTCGAACCGCTCTTTGCCCAGCCGAAACATCCCTACACCGAGGCGCTCATCGAGACCATCCCCGGCGAGAAGACCCGGAAACAGGGCCTCCGAACCATCGAGGGCGAAGTCCCGACGCCCAACGAGCCGGCGTCGTACTGTCGGTTCGCCCCCCGGTGTGAGTACGCCTTCGAGGCCTGTGAGTCACATCCACCGGCCCACGTCGAGGCGGGCGAAACGGCGGATCACACCGCGGCCTGTCTGCTCTATCCCGAGGACCTCGACGAAGCGGCCCGCCTCGAGTATCATCAACAGTTACAGGCCGCCGGCGACGCCGAGTCCGGAGGTACGAACCAATGAGCGAGTCGGATCTCCGTCCCGACCGGACGGTTCGACCGGGCGAGCCACTCATCGAGGTCTCCGGCCTGAAAAAGCACTACGGCGGCGACGGAGTCTTCGCCGGACCGCCGGTCAAGGCCCTCGACGGCGTCAGCTTTACCATCAAGCGGGGGGAGACCCTGGGGCTCGTCGGCGAGTCCGGCTGTGGGAAGAGCACGCTCGGCCGCACGATGATTCGGCTCGAACGGGCGACCGAGGGCACGGTGGAGTTCGACGGGACCGACATCACCACCCTCTCCGGTCGCGACCTCCATCGGTGGCGCAAAAACGCCCAGATGGTCTTCCAGGACCCCGAGTCGAGCCTGGACGACCGCATGACGGTGGGGGAAATCGTTCGAGAACCACTCGACGCCCACGACTGGGGAAGCGACCGCGACCGGCGGAGGAGGGTCCTCGACCTTCTCGAGGATGTCGGACTTCAGGAGGAGCACTACTACCGCTATCCCACCCAGTTCTCCGGCGGGCAGCGCCAGCGGATCGGCATCGCCCGCGCGCTGGCACTGGAGCCCGAGTTCATCGTCCTCGACGAGCCGGTGAGCGCCCTCGACGTGAGCGTTCAGGCGAAGATCATCAGCCTCCTCGAGCGACTCCAGGACGAGTTCGACCTGACCTACCTCTTCATCGCCCACGACCTCTCCGTGGTCCGGCACATCACGGACCGCGTGGCGGTGATGTATCTCGGGAAGATCATGGAACTCGGGGAGACCGAGGAACTGTTCCAGAACCCATCGAACCCCTACACCCGATCGTTGCTCTCGGCCATCCCGGTCCCGGATCCGGCCGCCTCGGATCACCGAATCACCCTCCCGGGATCGCCACCGAGTCCCCGAGATCCACCCGCTGGCTGCCAGTTCTCGACTCGCTGTCCCGCGAAGATCCGACCGGACGGGTACGACCTCTCCGAGGACGGCTGGGACGCGATCGAGCGGTTCCGGGAGATCGTCCGCGAACGGTCCCGCATCAGCCTGGGCGTCCCCGACCTCGTCAAACGGCAGGTGGGGCTGTTCTCGCGGTACGACGACATCGACCACACGGTGGATGACCTCTTCGAGGACGTCGACGTCACTCAGGAGACCGCGGAGATCATCGAGACGGCCGCAGCGCGAGTCCGGGCGGGGTATCCCGGGGAGGCACGCGCCCATCTCGATTCGGCGTTCAATAGCGTGTGTGACCGGGAACGGCCCGAATTTCACGATATCAGCGCCTCGGGCAGACAGAGTTACTGTCACCGCCACAGCCCGGACCACGAGGACGTCGGACCGGTGCTCGAACGCCGGACCCAATGACGCGCCGCCTGCGGGCACTCGAGGCGCTCTACTGGATCCTCGCGGTCTCCGGGATGGTCGTCCTCGGCCTCGCCGTGCTCGCCTTCGTGTTCGGCGACGGGCTGCTCACGCTCAAGTACCTCCTGTTCGTCGTCGGGTTCCTGCTGTTCGGCGTCGGAAGCTGGTCGCTCTGGGCGGGGAACCGACGACGGCCGACGATCTGGCCGAATATCGATCTCGGGCCCGCGGAAACCGAGGAGATCTGGTTCGAACGCCGTCTCTGGTCGCTTCCGGGGCTTCGGGGCGAATGGCTTCCCCCACAGGACCGCGTTTCGCGATCGATCAAACTCTTTCTCGCCAGCCTGGTCGTCCTCGGGAGTTCCTACCTGCTCGAGGCGGCTTTCGGCGTCGCGATCTGACCGCCGACCATTTATCCCTGCTCGCGCCGTTTTCCTCCCATGGCCAGAATTGGGCCCGACGATTCCGAACTCGACGAGGCCGAGCAGATGGCCCAGCGGAGTGACGATGTACGAACCGGCTGGAGCCAGACGATCGAGGATATGCGGGCGATGGCCGAGAACCGACGTGAGGCCGGCTATGAAGCCCTCACACTCCAGGCCGGGAACACGGCCCCAATCGCCCCGGAGCAGGGTGAGTCAGCGGACTGGGGGCTCTTTCACGTCATTCCGGGCGATGACGCCGAGGCGTTTCGGGACCTCGTGCAGCGGGCCGATTTCGAGGAGACGGGGGTCTACCAGGCGTCGATCGGCCGGGATACCTTCCTCGTGACCGAGTGCATCGACCACGACGCCGAACTCGTCCTTCTGATCGCCGGGAGCTACACGAGGGAAGCCGCCCCCGAACTCGTCCGGGCCGCGATGGACCGCGGTCGCCTGTACACCCACGTCAAGACACTCGACGGAACGATCCTGGGAACGATCGAACACGACGATCCGGCCGCGTTTTTCCCCGACCCCGACGCCATTTTTGCCTACGAACACGGGGAGTGAGCCCGGCCGACATCCGATTGGGGGGACGAAATTATTGTTGGGAGACCAATCAGTCGACGCCGATCCGATGATCTTAAATAACGATTGCGACTTTGTACCACACGTCATGGTGTCCAATGCCACGTCCATGGCCGCCGCGGAACCGAAACCCGAGGTCATGGCTGCCGTCGAGGAGGACGATTCGCAGTCGCGGTACGTCATCGCCGACATCACCCGGGACGAGGCCTGGGTAAGGGCGCCGATGGCCGCGACACGCGACCTCGAGGCGTGGCGATAGGCCACCTTTTTGCCGACGGACCCCGTCCCGCACGGTATGCACTTCAGGGAGGTGACGCCCGAGCGAACCCTGCTCGTCGAACTCGCGTATGACGAGTCACTCGCCGCGGAACTGCGCGCGTTCGCCGAGGCCGCCGGCCTCCAGTCGGCCTGGGTCCTCGGGTCGGGAGCTCTCCGGACGGCCGAACTGGCCGTCTACGACCAGGACGAGTTCGACCCCGAGGCCGTCGCGTTCGACGAACCGCTCGAGATGCCGGTATTCGCCGCCACCATCGGGACCGGGGACGAAACGCCGACGGTGAGTGCCCGGGCGGTGCTCGCGCGGCCCTCTGGACAGGCCCTCGCCGGCCGCCTCGAGTCGGCCACCGTCTTCGGTGGCGAGGCCGTCGTCTGGGCGTTCGAGGAATCACTCGAGAGAACCCCCGCCGAGGAAACTGGCATGGACCGCTACGCACTGTAGATGCGCGAGGTCGAATCCGCGTACTTCGAGGAACTCGAATCCAGGCTCCAGCGGGCCATCTCGATCGCCGAGCGCGCCCGCGAGAACGGCGAGGACCCGGTCCCCGAGGTCGAGATCCCTGTGGCGACGGACATGGCCGACCGCGTCGAGAACATCCTGGGCATCGACGGGGTGGCCGAGCGGGTCAGGGAACTCGAGGACGATTACTCCCGCGAGCGGGCCGCGCTCATGCTCGTCGAGGACTTCGTCGAGGGAACCGTCGGCGACTACGAGACCCGCGAGGGGAAAGTCGAGGGGGCGGTCCGGACCGCGGTCGCCCTGTTGACCGAGGGTGTCGTCGCCGCGCCGATCGAGGGGATCGACCGGGTCGAGCTGCGCCAGAACGACGACGGCTCGGAGTTCGTCGCAGTCTCGTATGCCGGGCCGATCCGCTCGGCCGGCGGGACGGCCCAGGCGCTCTCCGTGCTCGTTGCCGACTACGCCCGCGCCCTGCTCGGGATCGAGGCCTATCATCCCCGGGAGGACGAGGTCGAACGGTACGCCGAGGAGGTCGCCCTCTACGACCAGGAGACCGGGTTGCAGTACACCCCCTCCGACGCGGAGGCCAAACACATCGCCCGGAACGTGCCGATCATGCTCGACGGCGAGGCCACCGGCGAGGGGGAGGTCTCCGGGTTCAGGGACCTCGATCGAGTCGACACGAACCGCTCCCGCGGCGGCATGTGTCTCGTGCTCGCGGAGGGGATCGCCCTCAAGGCCCCGAAGATCGAGCGGTACACCGACGAACTCGACGACGTCGAGTGGCCGTGGCTCGGGTCGCTCATCGACGGCGACCTCGGGGCGGAGACGGCGCCAGCAGACGGGGACGCCCTCGAACGAGCCGAGGAACCGGAGGACCCCTCGACCGGCCCGCCCCGCGTCGAGCCCTCGGAGAAGTACCTCCGGGACCTCATTGCCGGCCGCCCGGTCTTCTCCCACCCGAGTGAACCGGGCGGGTTCAGGCTGCGCTACGGCCGTGCACGCAATCATGGCTTTGCGACCGCCGGGGTCCACCCGGCGACGATGCACCTCGTCGATGACTTCCTCGCGACGGGCACCCAGATCAAGACCGAGCGACCGGGCAAGGCCGCCGGGGTCGTCCCCGTGGATTCGATCGAGGGGCCGACGGTCAAACTCGCGAACGGCGACGTACGCCGGATCGACGACCCGGCCGAAGCCCTGGAGGTGCGAAACGGCGTGGAGGCGGTCCTCGACCTGGGCGAGTACCTCGTGAACTACGGCGAGTTCGTCGAGAACAACCAGCCCCTCGCCCCGGCCTCCTACACGGTCGAGTGGTGGAAAAAAGACATGGCGGCCGCGGGAGCCAACGTACAGGCCCTCGAGGACTCGCCATACGTCGACCTCGCAAACCCCGACCCCGAGCAGGCGCTCAACTGGGCCCGGGATCACGACGCGCCGCTGCACCCCGAGTACACCTATCTCTATCACGATATCGACTGTGCGGCCCTCGACGAACTCGCCTCGGCCCTGGCCGAGGGGTCGATCGATGGCGACACCCTCGCAGTCCCCCGGTCCGACTCGGTCCGCGAAATCCTCGAAGTGCTGCTCGTCACCCACCACCAGTCCATGGACTCCCTCGAAATCGAGGACTGGCGCCCGCTGGTCCGGACGATGGGACTCACGACCGACCTCGAACGCGAGTGGGAACTGGGGGACCTCTCCGAATCGGCCCGCGAGTGGGACAACGCCATGAAGGCCATCGAGGAGGTCGCCCCGTTCGCCGTCCGGGAGCGGGCTCCCACTCGCATCGGGAACCGGATGGGCCGACCGGAGAAGTCCGAATCCCGCGACCTGAGCCCGGCGGTTCACACGCTCTTCCCAATCGCCGAGGCGGGCGGCGACCAGCGCGACGTCGCCAAGGCGGCCGCCGCGGGCGACGAACTCGACGGGAGCCAGGGAACCGTCGAGGTCGAACTCGGCCGGCGGGAGTGTCCCGCCTGCGGGACCGAAACCTTCCGCCCCCGCTGTCCCGGGTGTGGCGAGCAAACCGACCCGCATTACGAGTGTCCAGAGTGCAACGTGCGGGCCGAACCGGACGACGGCGAGCGGGTCGAGTGCCCCCGCTGCGATCGGGAACTCTCGAACGTCGACCGCCAGACCGTCGACGTGGGGCGGGAGTTTCACGAGGCGCTCGCTTCGGTCGGGGAGCGCGAGACCGCCTTCGACATCGTGAAGGGCGTCAAGGGGTTGATGTCCGCGACCAAGGTCCCCGAGCCGATGGAGAAGGGAATCCTCCGGGCCAAACACGGCGTGACGGCGTTCAAGGACGGCACGGTCCGCTACGACATGACCGACCTGCCGGTGACGGCGGTCCGCCCGGCCGAACTCGACGTGACGGTCGCGGACTTCCGCGAACTGGGTTACGAGGAGGACATCAACGGCGAACCGCTCGAGCATCCCGACCAGCTCGTGGAACTGCGGGTCCAGGACGTCGTCCTCTCCGACGGCGCCGCCGAACACATGCTCAAGACCGCTTCCTTCGTCGACGAACTTCTCACGGATTACTACGACCTCGACCCCTTCTACGAACTCGAGGATCGCGAGGACCTGGTCGGCGAACTGGTCTTCGGGATGGCACCCCACACCAGCGCGGCGGTCGTGGGCCGGGTCGTGGGCTTTACCTCCGCGGCTGTGGGCTACGCCCATCCGTACTTTCACGCCTCGAAGCGGCGGAACTGCTTCCATCCCGAGACGAAACTCTGGTTCCAGGACGAGACGGGTGTCTGGCACTACGATCCGATCGAGGAATTCGTGGAGGGCCGGTTGGAAGCTCCCCGCGAGGACGATTTCGGCACGTTGGTCGAGGAACTCGAGGGCCAGATCCACGTTCCATCCATCAAGGCGGACGGAACACCGTCGTTGGAACCTATCTCTGCGGTATCGAAACACGTCTCGACTGATCACCTCCTCGAAATCGAGTTGGAAACTGGCCGGTCCCTGACGGTAACGCCGGACCATTCGATGCGAAAGTGGGATGCGGGGGTCTGCGAACTGGCCGCATCACAAATTGAGGTCGGAGACGTGATTCCACGGCCGGATACCGAATCTGGGGGAGCAACAATCTCCGATGGCTCACAGCTCGAGAGCTGGCTCGCTAACACCGGGTCGAGTGAGGTTCAGTCGAACTTTCTTGCTGCTGACGGCAGTAACGGGCCAGTGGAACTTGACGAAGTCGTCTCGGTCGAGATCAGGGAAAGCGACGTCGAGCATACGTATTCGGTAACGGTCGAGAACACACATACGCTCCTTGCGAATGGGTACCATGTCGGTCAGTGCGACGGCGACGAAGATTGCGTCATGCTCCTCATGGACGGCCTGCTCAACTTCTCGAAGAAATATTTGCCCGACTCGCGGGGCGGGCGGATGGACGCCCCACTCGTCATGTCCTCCCGGATCGACCCCGAGGAGATCGACGACGAGGCCCACAACATGGACACCGTCCGGGAGTACTCCCGTGAGTTCTACGAGGCGACCCGCGAGATGGCCGATCCCGGCGCGGTCGACGTCGAACTCGCCGAGGACCACCTCGGCACCGACCGGGAGTATTCGGACTTCGGGTTCACCCATGACACCTCGAACATCGCGCTCGGCCCCGATCTCTCCGCGTACAAGACGCTGGGGTCGATGATGGACAAGATGGAGGCCCAGCTCGAACTCGCCCGCAAGCTCCGTGCCGTAGCGGAGAGCGACGTCGCCGAACGGGTGATCGAGTATCACTTCCTGCCGGACCTGATCGGCAACCTGCGGGCCTTTACCCGCCAGGAGGTCCGGTGTCTCTCCTGTGGGACGAAGTACCGACGCGTGCCCCTCTCTGGCACCTGCCGGAACTGCGGCGGGAACGTAAATCTCACCGTCCACGAGGGCTCGGTGACGAAGTACCTCGAGACGGCAATCGAGGTCGCCGAGGAGTACGGCTCGAGGGAGTACACCAAACAGCGCCTCCGGATTCTCGAGCGCTCGATCGACTCGATCTTCGAGAACGACAAGAACAAACAGAGCGGCATCGCTGACTTCATGTGACCCAGTCTCCGCGATGACTGCTCAATCGGCGCGTTCGGTGTCTATCTGGGCGTTCTCTTCTCGCTCCAATCCGGCGGGGGTCTCACTCGGCGTCTCGATCGCCTCGAGCATCGCGTGCTCTCTTGCCAGCCCTTTGAACAGCGTGTAGATCAGGACGAGGATGATGACCGCAAAGGGGAGCCCCGTGGTGATCGCGGCCGTCTGCAGGGCGTCGAGTCCCCCGCCGACCAACAGCGCCGCGGCGACGACCCCGACAACGACCGCCCAGAGCATCCGCTGGTGCCGTGGGACATCGAGTTTCCCGCCGGCGGTCACGAGGGCGATGACCTGGGAACCCGAGTCCGCACTGGTGACGAAGAAGGTCACGATGACGGCCACGGCGACGACCGAGGTCACCATCGAGAGGGGATACGCGCCGAGGAGCTCGAACATGGCGTAGGCCGAACCCTGCTGCATGACCGTCCGCTGGACGGTCCCGCCCAGTTCGAGTTCGGTGAAGAGCGCCAGTCCGCCAAAGGAGCCGAGCCAGGTCATCGAGAACGCGGTCGGGAGGAGGAGCACGCCGAGGACCATCTGCCGGATCGATCGCCCCCGCGAGATGCGGGCGATGAACAGGCCCACGAACGGTGACCAGGCAATCCACCAGCCCCAGTAGAAGATCGTCCAGTGGTCCTGCCAGCCGGCGGCCTTTCCGGCCTGTTGGGGAAGCGATCCCAGGAAGGTCTCGGTGAAAAACGCCATGTGGGGGAGGTTCTGCAGGTAAAACCCGATCCCCCGAAGAATGCTCTCGAGCAGGTAGCGCGTCGGTCCGACCACCAGCACGAAGGCCATGAGGATGATCATGAGGTAGACGTTCAGCGTGCTCAGCCGCTTCAGGCCCTTGTCGATCCCGGCCCAGACAGAGAGCCCCGTAATCGCGGTGATCGCCGCGATGAGGACGAGCTGGACGCCGGCATTCACGGAGATTCCCACTCCAATCGTCCGCTCGAGCACGATCGAGAGGCCGGCGTTGATCTGGGCCGCCCCGAGGCCCAGCGAGGTGGCCAGTCCGAAGATCGTCGCGAAGACGGTCACGAGATCGACGACGTGGCCCGGCCAGCCGAAGACCCGGTCGCCGAAGAGCGGGTAGAACATCGACCGGAAGGTCAGCGGGAGGCCCCGATTGAACGAGAAGAAGGCCAGTCCGAGGGCCACGAGCCCGTAGATCGCCCAGGGATGGATGCCCCAGTGAAAGAGGGTGATACCCAGTGCGGCCCTGGCTGCCTCGCCCGTGTTCGGATCGAAGGGAAACATCGTGCCGCCGCCCGTCGAGAGATGATACATGGGTTCGGCCACGCTCCAGAACATCAGCCCGATACCCATGCCCGCACTGAAGAGCATGGCCATCCACTCGAAGGTCGAATATTTCGGCTTCGCCCCGAGGCCCCCGATCGTGATGTCACCGTACCGACTCGCCGCCATGGCGACCAGCGCCACGATGAAGGCGTTCGCGCTGAAGATGTAGAGCCACCCGAAATTCGCGTTGATGAAGTCGTTGAGTGTTCGATACGCACTGGCTGCGGTCTCACCGAGCAGGATCGTTCCGATGAGAAAGAGCCCGATCATGAAAAGCGAGACCGGAAACACGACCGGGTGGACATCGAGGCCGAAGCGGGAGACGTTTGCCGCGCCGGCCGTCCGATCCGTTTCTGCGTGCAGCAATTCGGCCTGTCTGTTCGACCACCACTCCTCGTCTCGTTCGTCTCGTTCGGATTCTTCCATGGTAGCTCGACTGTTTTGGCGTCGCTCTCCCAACCGTGGGGGACTGTCTCACGATACGTCTCGCGATCCCACGGTTGGAACTCTCGATTGCCCCCGCAAAAGCCCCACGATCCGGCGCTGGGATCACCGCATATTCCACCGGGACTCGAGGACGGTATGGGACTCCAGGGCCCGTTCGAGTTGCTCCACGCCCCGTGAAAGCGTCCTGGCGATCGACCGTTCGTAGGAGATTCGGCGGGGGGATCCCGAGATGTCCATCGCCCCGAGGACGTCTCCATCGGAACCGTGAACCGGGACCGCGACTGCCTTGAGGTTCTCCCAGGCCTCCTGCTCGTTGATCGCATACCCCCGCTTTCTGACCAGTGCCAGTTCCTCCTCCAGCGTCTCTCTGTCAGTGATGGTGAATTCGGTCCGTTGGGGCAATCCCCACTGATCGATTATCTCCTCGACCCGCTTCTCGTCCATCTCGGCGAGCATCGCCTTTCCGGCGGCCGTGCTATGGAGGTAGAAATACTGTCCCCGCTGGAATCCCTCGAGGGTTCCCGTATCGAGACTGTCGAAGAGCGTGATCGCCCGCCCGTTCTCCAGCACGGAGAAGTTCACGACCTCGCTCGTCCGATCGGCTATCTCGTAGGTCTTCTCTCTGGCCAGCATGAACTCCGTGTCACGGCGCTTGGCCCGCGTCCCCAGGTGATAGAGCTTCAACCCCAACCGGTAGCGACCATCTCGCTTGATGACCAGCCCGTTCTCCCGCAGTGTCTGGAGGTGTTTGTGGGTCGTGCTGATCGCCATCCCGAGTTCCTCGGCCAACGCGCTGACTGTGGGCCCGTTCCCGTCCGAGACGGCCTCGAGGACCCGCAAGGACGTGTTCGTGGTCTCGTGTGTTCGGCCCGTGCTCCTCATCGTTTCGCCATCTGTTTCACGTTATAGAAAAAACTGACCATCAGAGCGCGAACCCCTTCGGAATTTAATATTGCGGAATACAGTTTAACTTATAAAGAACGCGCCAGATGAGCGAATAGTCCCTCGGAAGGGTCTGCCGGAAAACATATTCGCTCAACTGTTGCGGTCCAGCGACCGGACCCCTCATGGCATTCTTGAAGCCACAGCCCGTTTGCCACATTTTCGTATATCGAAATGACGTTTATCGTTGCCAGGACCTTTTCGATGGGGCTCCGGATCGTGTTATTTCCAAAGGAGTGATGCCGGCTCACCTCTCGCGGCGAAAGGCCTATGCCATGAAATCTGGCCCAGGGTCGCTTCTATCATCGTATACGTGATGTGTGAAGATCTCCCGGGGAATCTGGCCCATCAGCAGCCAGCGCGTTCTCCCTGTTCGGCCCCCCGGTTCAAATGCTAGCCGTTCATATATAAGTTAAACTCAATAGCGCTATATCAAATTTTTCTCCCGCAGCCACCATCCGGGTCCTCGCAAATGCGTCCAGATCGTCAATTATCGTGCGATAGAACTCCTCTCACAGTAGTTTTGCGTTCACTCGACGGACGTCTCGGTGGCCTTCGTCTCCTGATAGGGTGGTCGAAAGCCAATCGAAGAAGGGGTCAATGACCGAGTTTCCTGACAAACGCCGCAAAACCAATACTGTTGAAGAACTGTCAGTCGCCTCAGGCCTGCGTCGTCGCTTCGGGTTCCTCGAGAATCGACTCGAGGAGCTTCGACTGGGCGGCGGCGAGGTGTTCGGTGAAGGTAGAAGTCGTGATGCCGAGCTCCGCTGCGACCTGTCCGGCATTTGCGCCCTTCGGGTGCTCGAAGTAGCCCATCTCGTGGGCGACTTCGAGGACCTCGCGTTGCCGATCGGTCAGGACGCCGCGATCGACGAAGACCAGATCCTCACTCCCCTCGTCCTCGCGGGAACTCACCAATCGCTGGACGTCGACGTCGTCATAGGATTCACGCAACGCCGTGATGGCCCCTCGGAGATCGTCGATCGAGGGGGCGTGAAACACGATCGAGAGGTCCCCCGCCTCGGCCTGGATGTCCACGATCGGGCAGTCGTATCCCTCGACGAGTTCGCAGGCGCAATCGTGGCCGAAATTCCGCTGAAATCGGTAGACAGACTGCTGTCCGTAGGAGAAGACCGGCTCGAAGGTCCCATCCGGGAGCTCCACGCTCGCGTCCGTGGCGAACTCCTCGGTGACCCGTCCCGTCTCCGGGTCGACCCGCTTCGAGACGTTGAAGCACTCCACGCCGTCGTCCGAGACCTCGGCGATCGGACAGTTCTCGAGGTCTGCGAGTCGGACCTTTGCCCTGATCCCCTCGGATGCCGTGGCCTCGCTCGCGAGCGAACTCATCGCCCTTTCCCCGTGGTCGGTCCACTCCCCGGTCGGGGGGCCTCTATGGGGCGGCCGGACGATGGGACGATCATTCCGTTCATTACATACATATTTGGTGGTATCGTTTCCAACACCCTAAAATCCACTCCCCTTCCCAATTATTGAAAATGCCAGTTGCGGGCGTTTCAGCCGATTTCACCTCCTTTTTCTTACGAATGCGTGCCATTTTTGAATTTTTAGTGTACCCCAAATATGCGGGAGACGATCCAGTCAGATGAGGTTGGCCTTGCTGGGGTCGGAAGGGTTTACCCAGCACCTCCCCTGAATCCGCACCATGTCGTCCGGCATCCGGGCGGAGCTGGCGTTCGAGAACCCCGACGCGTGTCGAATCGCCGGCTTTCTCGATGGTGATGCCGATGCCGCATCCATCTCCTGGTCGGTGGCGCCGGAGTCCGGGCAGATCACCGAGGAGTTCGCCGTGGACGGCCCCCACACGGTCGAGGGCCCGACGGAGGTCTTCTCCTATGGCAACCGTTCCATCTACCGATTTCAGCGCGGCCACGACGGGTGTTGTCCCTGCGAGACGGTCCAGGACTTCGACGTCCCGGTCCGGGACATTCACACCGTGGACGGCTCGCTTCACCTCGCCATTCACGTCGAGGACATGGACGAGCTCAGGCGGATCGTCGTCGGTGTCAGGTCGGAATTCCCCGAGGTGCGAATCGTCCGGCTCGTCCACGCGAGAGAAGGGGCCGAGGGCGACCTCGTGTTGGTCGACCGCGGGGAACTGACGACCCGACAGCGCGAGGTCCTCGAAACCGCCCACGAACTGGGCTACTTCGACCACCCGAAGGGGGCGAATGCGGGCGAAGTCGCCGAGGAACTCGACATCACGACTTCTACCTTCACCGAACACCTTTCCGCCGCCCAGTCGAAGCTCCTGACGGCAATCCTCTCCTGAGCTACCCGTTGTCCAGTTGACTGCCGATCAGACCGTCGATCGCCTCGACGAAGGCCGGTTCTGTCCCCTCGGGGACCGTCGCGCCGGCGGCCATCGCGTGGCCACCGCCTTCGCCCCCGACGCTGGCTGCGGCCTCCCGCATGGCAACCGAGAGGTCGATCCCACGGCCGGAAAGCCGGTTCGGTGCCCGTGCCGAGACCTTGATCCCCGCCTCGTCGTCCTTGGTCGCGAAGCCGACGATCGGCCGCTGGCGGTCGATCCCCTTCGATCCCAGGACCATTCCCGCGACGATTCCGACGATCGTTGCCCGGATCTCCCGTCCCGCGTGGAACCACTGGACGTGAGCTTCCCGGTTCACGCCGGTTTTCTCGACGAACTCGATGCCGGCCGAGAGGTGCTTTCGGTGCTCGCGGAGCAACTGGAGTGCCGTCTCGAGTGCCCCATCTCGGTCGCCGCGGCAGACGGCAAGCCCCACCTCGCTCCGCTCGTATCGGGCGGTCGCGTTGAGCACCGTGGCGAACTCGCTCGCGTCCCGGAGCTGTGTTCCCGGCTTCTCCCGTGGGAGGATGTACCGGGTTCCGACGAGCCGCTCCACCCGTTCGGCCGGGACGCCACGATCGATCGCCCGGGCGATGAGTCCGCTTACGATCTGCTGGCGCGTGTCGGCGTCTAGCTCTGCCCAGGTCGGCCAGCGGTCCCCGTCTCGCACTGGCTTCGGGAGGGATTGCAGGAACTCGATCGCACCGCGGCGACTCCCCGTGATGCCGGGGATCCGAATCTCCCAGGTGTACTCGAGGAGCTTCGGCAGGGGCCGGGTCTGGGTGCCATAGAGGGCGAGATCCGTCCCGATCTCCACCGCCCCGGCGGCCTCGCCCTCCTCGGCGATTGCCCGGTTCGCGCCCACGAGTTCCCCGTCTTCGGTCTGTCGGTCACCGACGGCGCCGACGACGGCCAAGGAGGCGAGCGTCCGGGGATCACTCTCGGGTTCGACCCGATCGGCGATCGCCCGGGCGAGCACGTACGCCGCTCCCGCGCCGGCGAGTTCACGCCCGCCGTCGAGCCCGACGTCGACGGGGTTGAGGTGCTGTTCGATCGTCGCGTCGACCGGCTGGTGGTGGTCGACGACGACCGGCGTGAATCGACCCCGATCGGCGTGGTGGGCGAGCCGGTCGAGGCCGCCGCTGCCCAGGTCGGTGAGGAGCACGACGTCCTCGGAACCGGTGGCCAGTTCGTCGATCGCCGGCTCGTCGAGGTCGTGTTTGATCTCGGTGGTCACCGGAACCTCGGCCCACTCGAGCGCGGTCCGGGCGATGGCCGCGCTGGTCAGTCCGTCGGCGTCGTCGTGGGAGACGAGGCGGACCGAATCCGCCCCGCAGAGCACGGCCGCCGACCGATCGGCGCGTTCTTGCAGTGCGGGAACGGGTGGGTCCATCACGAAAACCTGGGTCGTCTTGCGGGATAAACGTGTGCCCGATCAGGTCGGGTCGAGGTCCTCGAGCGCCCTTCGTGCGAGCGCCTCGAAGTCCGCGGACTCGGGAACGATGTCGACAGTGAGCCCTGACGCGGCGGCCGTTTCGGCGGTCGGTGACCCGATCGCCGCGACGACGGCCCCGTCGAGTCCCCCCCTGACGTCGCTCTCGACGCCCCGGTCCCTGGCGACCGCGAGGAAGTGCTCGACCGTCAACGAGGAGGTGAAAAGCGCCGCGTCGAGGTCGCCCCTCGCGGCGAGTTCGACGGAGTCGCCCGCCCCGTCCGGAACCACCAGTTCGTAGAGGATCGTCTCGTGCAGGTAGGCGCCCGCCGCCCCGAGGCCGTCGAGGAGCACCTGGCTCCCGTGATCGCTCCGGGCGATCTCGACGCGCTCCCCGTCGACCTCGCTCTCGAGGGCCTGGACGAGTCCGGCGGAGGTGTACTCGTCGGGAACGAATCCCACCTCGAACCCGGCGGACTCGGCGGCTTCGGCCGTCGAGGGACCGATCGTCACCAGCGTGCTCGCGCCCGGCTCCCAGCCAGCCGAGGCGGCCAGTTCCACGCCGGTCTTGCTCGTGAGGACGGTGTACGCCCCGTCGGTGCGGGGAGTCGCGCCGGTCGGCTCGATCGCGAGCATCGGGTCCGGAACTGGCGTCGCACCAAGGTCCTCGAGCAAGTCGACCGCCTCCTCGATGCGCTCGTCCGCGGGCCGGAAGACCGCGACCCGTGGTCGCGCCCCCGTCATTCCCGCTTTGCCTCCGCGATGAGTTCGGCCGCGCCACGATCGGCGAGTTCGCTCGCGAACTGGCGGGCTTCGTTTTCGTACTGTTCGACGTCGAGGGCCCGTGTCTCCCTGACTTCCTCGCTCCCGTCCCGGCTCAGCACCTGGACGGTCGTCCGGACGACGTCGCCCTGGACGGTCGCGTGGATGCCGAGCGGAGCGACACAGCCGGCCCCGAGTTCCGCGAGCACCACCCGCTCCACGGTCGTCGCGACCCGCGTCGGGGGGTGGTCGAGGGCCGCGTGGATCGCCTCGGCGACCTCGCTTCCCCCGTGGGCGGCGATCGCGAGGGCGCCCTGTCCGGCCGCTGGGACGTGTGACTCGACGGGGAGCTCCACGTGTGAGACTGCATCGAGCAGACTGCTCCGGACGAGTCCGGCCTTCGCGAGAACGATCGCGTCGTACGCCGTGTCGACCTCCCGCCCCAGCGCGCCCCGCTCGACCTCCGACAGCGAGTCGAACCACTCCTCGGGCGACCGGTCGTCGGGAGCCTCGACGTCGGACTCGGACGCTGCGGCCTCGAGACGGATTTCGTGCTCGGCCTGCAGGCTGGGGGCGAGTACCTTCTCGACCCGTGTGTCGACGTTCCCCCGCAGCGGCTCGATCTCGAGGTCCGGCCGGCGGGCCCGAACTTGCGCGCCGCGACGGAGACTCGAGGTACCGACGATTGCCCCCTGAGGGAGCTCCGCCAGGGTGTCTCCGTCCGGTGTGACGAGCACGTCCTCGACCGGGCCACGGGACGGAACGGCCGCGATGACGATCTTTGCGGGCTCCTCGGTGGGGACGTCCTTCATCGAGTGGACCGCGCCGTCTACTTCCTCGTCCATCACGAGCCGGTCGAGCTCCCGGACGAAGGCGCCGGTCTTCCCGAGGTCCTGAATGAGGGCGTCCTCGATGCGGTCCCCCTGGGTCTCGACCTCGCGGAGGTCGGCGTCGATGCGCTGGTCCGCGAGTCGGGACTGGACCTGTGCGGCCTGCCGGAGGGCCAGGTCGGAGCCCCGAGTCGCGAGTTCGATCGTCCCCTTTGCGCTCATACCTGTCCTCGCCCCCGCGGAAGTGAAAACCTCCCGGCTCGGGCCGGCCGGCTCCCCATCACAGCACCGCCCTGTAGGCCTCGAGGGTCTCCTCGATGTCCTCTGTGGTGTGTGCGGCCGTGAGGAACTGCGATTCGAACTGGTTCGGGGTGAGCACCACGCCCTCCTCGCGCATCCGGTGGTAGAACACCCGCTCCCACCGGTCGGTCTCGGCCGCCTCGACGTCGCTCGCGTTCTCCGGGCAGGCGCCACGTTTCGCACACTCGGCGTCGTGCCGACAGCCGGTCGAACACCCCTCGTCCTGAACCGGCCCGTCGCGGGTGAAGACGACCTTGAACATGCTGTCGATGCCGGTCACCGTGTAATTCGGGGCCCTGTCGGCGACGATGTCCACCAGTCCGGACCGGAGCCGGTCGCCCAGGTCGGCGAGGTGCTCGTAGACGTTTTCCTCCGCGGCATAGCGAAGCGTCTCCAGTCCCGCGGCCATCGTCACGGGGTGCCCGGAGAAGGTACCGGCCTCGAAGACGTCGCCGGCGGGTGTCAGCGCCTCCATGATCTCGGCTTTGCCCCCCACCGCGCCGACAGGGAACCCGCCCCCGATGACCTTCGCGAGGGTCGTGAGGTCGGGTTCGATCCCGAAGTGGCTCTGGGCACAGCCCAGCCCGCCGACCCGGAAGCCGGTCATGACCTCGTCGAGGATCAGGAGTGCCCCGTGTTCGCGGGTCACCTCCCGGAGGGTCTCGTGATAGCCCGGCTTCGGCATGACGATGCCCCGATTCCCGAGGATCGGTTCGGTGAGCACCGCGGCGATCTCCTCGCCCCGCTCCGCGAAGACCTGCTCGATGCGCTCGGTGTCGTTGAACGGGACGGGTATCGTGTGCGCGGCGAATTCGGCCGGCACGCCCGGGCTTGATGGCACCGACTGCCCCGCGTCGGTCTCGACGAGCGTGCTCTCCTGGGCGCCGTGGTAGCCGCCCTGCATGACGACCACCTTGTCGCGGTCGGTATAGCCGCGGGCGAGCCGCACGGCCGCCGTCGTGGCCTCGGTCCCGGAGTTCACGAACCGAACCATCTCGATACTCGGGACGTGTCGGGCGATGAACTCCGCGAGTTCGATCTCGACCTCGGTGGGGGCGCCGTACATCGGGCCATCGCTGACCTGGGACTGGATCGCCGCGATCACCCGGTCGGGCAGATCGTGGCCCAGGAGGACCGGACCGTACCCGGCCACGTAGTCGACGTATCGGTTCCCGTCGGCGTCGATGACGTGGGCCCCATCCCCGCGCTCGACGAACGCGGGATAGGGGTGGGTCGCCCGGACAGGGGAGTTCACCCCGCCGGGCATGACCGAGAGGGCCCGATCGTACAGGTCGCGGGAGGCGTCGTGTCGCATGGCCCGAGGTTGGGCAGGCGGGGCCATGAAGGTAGTGCTGTCCGATTTCGGTTCCGGGGGCGCCCGGACACCTCAGGCCGCACTGTCGCCGGGAGTTTCGGGGGACTCGATTCCCGTCCGGTACAGCAGCCAGGCGATCGGGAGCAAGACCATCCCGCCGGCCACGAAGGGGGCCCAGAACGCGACGCCGGTGTAGAGCGCGCCGGCCACGACCGGCCCGATCGCCCGGGCGATGCTCCCCGCAGACTGGGTGAGCCCGAATGCACTTCCCTGGTCCTCTTCCGCGGCGGAGCGGGAGACGAGGGTCGTCAGCGAGACGTTCGCGAAGCCGTTGCCGACAGCCAGAATCGAGAGGATAGGGAGGAGCGCGAGCAGGCCCGGGCCCACCGGCCCGATCGCGGGCAGATACTGTCCCACCTGCGGGGCGAATGGCACGGCCACCAGCCCGACGAACTCGACTGTCACCCCGCCAATCGCAAGGGACTTCTCGTCCCAGACGGCCGCGGCACGGCCGACGAGCCCGCCCTGCACGATCGCGATGATCATCCCGAGGGACGCCAGGATGTACCCGTTCATCGCCGTCCCATAGCCATAGACGTCCTTCGTGAACAGGACGAACATACTCTCCATCCCCGAGAAAGCGAGCGAGGCGAGGAAGAAGCTGACCACGAGGGTGGAGAGAACGGGCCTGGTGAGCGCCCGCTCGAGTTCGGCGACCCGGCTCTTCCGCTGACGCGCTTTGGCCCGCCGGTTCGTCTCGGGCAGGAGGAAGAACGCGACCACGAGGTTCGCGAGCGTGATGAGGGCGGCGGTAAAGGAGGGAATCGTGAACTGCGAGACCGGCACGACGGCCGGAAGGACCGACTCGGCGACGGAAAGTGCGGCCGGACTCGAGACGAGCCCGCCGATCGCCGGGCCGAAGACGAAGCCGAGCCCGAAGGCCGCCCCGATCAACCCGAGGCCCTTCGCCCGGTTCTCCTCGGTGGTCACGTCGGCGACGTACGCCTGTGCGGCCGCGATGTTCCCGCCCATGGCGCCGGCGAGAAACCGGGCGAGAAAGAGGACCCAGAGCGCCTGGGCGAGCCCGAACAGCGTCCAGGCGATCACGCTGCCCGCAAGCGAGAGCAGTAACACCGGCCGGCGACCCCGATCGTCGGAGAGCCGTCCCAGAATCGGCGCGAAGACGAACTGGGTGATCGAGTAGGAGGCAAGCAGGATCCCCACGACGAACTCGGTGGCCCCGAAGGCCTCCGCGTAGAGCGGAATGATCGGGATGAGGATGCCGAAGCCGACCAGGTCGACGAAGACCACGAGCAGGACGATTGCAAGCGGGCGCCCGTCCGACCCCGCCCCGTCCCCGCTCATGGGATTGCTCCTTCGGGCGTCGCCCCACACGATGCCATCGCCTTCCCTTACCCCTCCCCACCACAATAGGCTTCGGTTCGCGGAACGGCAGGTGGGACTTCCGGGACCCCCTGACCTCCGCCTACAGCTGCTCGGCCATGTCCTCGGCGAAGTACGTGAGAATCAGGTCCGCGCCGGCCCGCTTGATCGAGACGAGGGACTCCATGGCGGTCTCCTCGAGGTCGAGCCAGCCGTTCTCCGCGGCCGCGTGGAGCATGGCGTACTCGCCGCTGACGTTGTACGCCGCAACCGGGTGCTCGAAGGACACGTCCACCCGGCGGACGACGTCGAGGTACGGGAGCGCGGGTTTCACCATCAACACGTCTGCCCCCTGCTCGACGTCGAGGGCGACCTCCCTAAGTGCCTCCTCGCCGTTGCCCGGGTCCATCTGGTAGTGCCGCCGGTCGCCGAAGCTCGGTGCGCCGTCGGCAGCGTCCCGGAACGGGCCGTAGAAGGCGGACTCGTATTTCGCCGCGTAGCTCATGATCGGGGTGTGCTCGAACCCGGCCCCGTCCAGAGCCTCCCGGATCGCGCCGACCATCCCGTCCATCATGCCGCTCGGGGCGACCATGTCAGCCCCTGCCTCGGCGTGGGAGACGGCAGTTCTGGCGATCCGGTCGAGGGTCGGATCGTTGTCGACGGTGAGGGTCACGTCCGCGGGTGCGCCGGGCTCGAGCACGCCGCAATGGCCGTGGTCGGTGTACTCGCAGAGACAGACGTCCGTGATGAGGGAGGCGTCGGTCGCCTCGCCCACCCGGCGGGTCGCCTTCTGGATGACGCCCTCTTCTGCCCAGGCACGTGATCCCTCGGGGTCCTTCGATTCGGGCACGCCGAAGAGGATGACCGCCTCGACGCCGGTCGCGAGCACCTCCTCGACCCGATCGACGATTTCGTCGAGTGGCACCCGCTCGTGGCCGGGCATCGAGGGGATTTCCACCCGCTCGTCGGTCGTGGCGTCGACGAAGACGGGGGCGATGAGGTCACTCGGGTGCAAGTCAGTCTCCCGAACGAGCGCCCGGATGCCGTCCTGCCGAAGTCTGCGTGGGCGTCGCGTGTGGTCCATACGTCCACTGGATCGGCGAGCAAGATAGAAGCCACGGAAGGATCGACACGAACAGTTAACGGAGGCGAGCCAACTGCTATGGTGCCCCTCCGCGAAGGCCAGTGCATGCCAGGTGCCCGCTTCAGCCAGGCTGAACGCGTTGCCCTCCGAACGGTCGAAATCGAGGACGCCCCCTTCCTTCAGGACCACGCAAACGACCCGGCGATCCGGCTCCCCATGACGTTCACCGGCCCGACGTCCCTCGACGAACAGGAGGAATACATCGAGGAAGACGAGGACGTCGCCGCGTTCCTCGTCTCGGTCGCCGGCGAGGAAACCGGCTACAACCCCGAATACGTGACCGACGGGAATCCGCCGATCGAACCGGTCGGATTCATCAGTCTTTTCGATATCGACGAAGCGGCGGGGAGCGGCGTCATCGCCTACTGGATCACGCCGCCCGCCCAAAAACAGGGCTACATGACCGAGGCCACGTCGCTGCTGCTCGATTACGCCTTCGGCCAGCGTCGCCTCCACCGCGTCGTCGCCCGGGCCCTCGAGGACAATCGTGGCTCACGGGCGCTGCTCGAAGCGCTCGGGTTCACGCGGGAGGGGATCGAGCGGGACGCCAAATACGTCCGGGTCGAGTACCGGGACGTGGTTCGTTTTTCGATGCTGGCCCCAGAATGGCGGGTGAGTGAGCCCCCTGCCGAGGGCCAGCAGTCCTGACAGTTCGCGACCGCGATCCTGACATGTCGCCTGCCAACGAGTCTCAATTCGGGGGAAATCAGCCGTGTGAAACTCTCCCAACCGCCACAAGCTTTTTTACCCACCCCTCAAAATGCAGGAACGCGTCCCCCGGTGATCGACATGACCACGCGCTTCCCCACCTCCACAACGAGCGCCCCCCTCCGTTACACCAGCCGGTGTGACAGTTCTGTCACCGGGTGGTCGACTGCGGGAGCGCGTGGCAGTGCGGGCATTCGCCCGTCACGCCCCTCCGGATTCTCTCGGCGGACCTGATCCGGTTCGTCGGTCGATCCGGCGTTCTCGCTAATTCCACCCTTCTGGTGACCCGTATCGCCCCCTGACAGCCCTTCGGCCCTCCATACCAATGCGACGACACGACCGACCCTCTCGACACGAACCACACGCGAACGGCCCCCGACCCGCGCCGCCCCTGCGGTTCTCGCTGGCGATGGCGCTCGCGGTTCCGCTGATGGCACTCTTTCTCCTGTCACCGGCCGCCCCCGCCCTCCTGCTGGGGTTGGCTGCCCTCTCGCTTGCGGCCTTCGGGCTGTAAGTGCCGTTCGTCGAATCGCTTCTCGAACACCCGGTACTGCTTGTCGTACCGACTGGTGAGCGTGCAAAACAGGAAATCGATCGTTCAGTCCGCAGCGACGGCCGTCTCGGCGCCGTCGCCCGCCTCGAGGGCGTCCCAGACCATCTCGGCGAGGTCGACGACCTCGATGTCGTCCTCGTAGCCGCCCGATTTCATGCCGTCCTCGTACATCGTCATGCACATCGGACAGGAGACGACGAACTGGTCCACGTTTTTGCCGCCGGCCGTGTCCTCGAGGGCCTCGCGAATGCGCTCTTCGGAGGGCTTTTCGTCCTCGTCCGGGTCGAGCCAGAGGCCGCCGCCGCCGCCGCCACAGCAGTACGACTCGTTCCGGTTGCGGGGCATCTCGTCGAGTTCGGCCCCGGTGGAGGCAAGGACCGCTCGCGGCGCCTCGAACTCCTCGTTGTACCGGCCCAGATGACACGGATCGTGGAAGGTCGCCCGGGTGTCGAGTTCCGTCCCGGAGAGCGGGAGCGCCCCCGATTCGACGAGGTCCTCGACGACCTGGGTGTAGTGGGCCACGTCGTCGCCCCGCTCCCAGCCGAACTGCTCGTACTCGTTCACGAACGTGTTGTAGGCGTGGGGGTCGGTGGTGACCATGGTGTCGTACTCTACCGACTCGAAGGTCTCGATGTTCTCCATGGCGAGCATCTCGAAGAGCCCCTCCTCGCCCACGCGCCGGATGTCGTTGCCGGCGTTTTTCTCGTCCTCGTAGAGGATGCCGTAGGAGACCTCGGCCGCCTCGAAGATCCGGGCCAGCGAGCGAGCGACCTTCTTGTTGCGCTCGTCGAAGCTCGGGTAGTCCCCGACGTACCAGAGGTACTCGACGGCCTCCTCGCGGGCGTCGGGGACCTCGAAGTCGAGTTCCTCGGTCCACTCCGCACGGGTGCCTTCGGGCTCGCCGAAGGAGTTGCCCTGCTGGAAGAGCGCCATCATGGCCTCCTGGACGTTCTCGTCCATCTGGCCGGACTCGGTGAGCCGGCGGTTCATCTCGGTGAACTGGGTGACGTGCTCGATCTCGACCGGGCAGGCGTCGACACAGGCCATGCAGGTCATGCAGGACTCCATCGTGATCGGATCGATGACCGAGTCCTCATCCCCGGAGATGATCGGGATCTCCTCGGTCTCGCCGGCCTCGAGTTCGCGGCCGTACTTTCGGAGGTCGAGGATGACGTTCCGCGGGTCGAGGGGGCGCCCGGACTGGTTTGCCGGACAGACCGAGGTGCACCGTCCACACTTCGTACAGGCGTCGTGATCGAGGAGCTGCTTCCAGCTGAAGTCCTCGATTGTGCTGGTGCCGATCTCCTCGGGACTGGCGTCCTCCGGGACGCCGGGCAGGCGCTTGCCCGCCTTCGGATCCCGGGCGATGACGTTCGCGTAGCTCGTCAGCATGTGGACCGGCTTCGCGTAGGGCACCGTCGCGACGAACCCGAGCGCGAGGAAGGCGTGTGACCACCAGAGCGGCCGGTAGAGGGCCGCCGCCATGTCCGGGGTCATCCCCACACTCGTGAAGATCGAGGCGAGGGTCC
The DNA here is from genome assembly GCA_042216015.1 of Halodesulfurarchaeum sp. GTDB lineage: Archaea > Halobacteriota > Halobacteria > Halobacteriales > Halobacteriaceae > Halodesulfurarchaeum. Next base: position 42,918 of record JBDGUI010000032.1, read on the forward strand.
ACCCCACCACGCTCACGGTCTCGAAGTCGGGCATGCCGGCTCCGACGATGCGAACCCCCTCCTGGAGGAAGCCGCCCACCCCGAGCAGGAACAGCGACCAGACGAACAGGTCGTCCTCGAGGCGGGTGTGCTCGCCCCAGAGCCGATCCTTGCGGGTGACGTAGCGCTGGAAGAGCGCCATCGCCATTCCGAGAAGGAAGACGAAGCCCATCACGTCCACGACGAAGGAGAAAGAGAGGTAGAAGTCCCCGTTGAAGAAGTGCTGCCGGCGGAGCAACTTCACCCAGATGTCCATCTCGAAGGCGAGGATCGTCGTCGCCATCAGCAGGGTCATGAAGCCCCAGAAGATGAAACTGTGCATCAGGCCCGCGAAGAGGTCTCGATCGAACTGCTTGACGTTGCTCCCGACGATCTTCGTCCCCTCGAGGATACGTCCGGCGAGGTCGTCGACCCGGTCGAAGGGGTCCTCGCTCCCCAGCCGATAGCGCTCGACGCGCCGGTAGAACCCGTACAGGAAGAGCAACACCGCGACGATCGTCAGATAGTAGAAAATCAACTCTCCGGCGTGAGTGATCTGCCAGAACGTCTCCCGGGAAATGTCGCCTGCCTGGGCGAGTAGCACCATACGGAATCCTGCCCACACGTCGCGCTTAAAGCTTTCCAAGACCTGTGACGGCTGCGAGCCCTGCCCAAAGATGGGGAAAATCTTGCCCTATCTTTCGTGGGCACACGTGAGGCGATCCCCGAATCGTCTGGTTTTCCACGGATTGTCGGGTTTCAGGCTTCGCGCGGGCGAAAATCCCGGCAGCGTCGGTGGATCGATCGCGCCTTTTCGAGTGGTCGGCGGGTCCGCGCACGAATCGGCAGGACCGGAGCACTCTCATCCACCGCCCGTCCCGACGATAGACCTATCCCGCTCGGTGGGCCACTCTCTGGTAGATGCCGGACCGGACCGAGAAGCTGCGTGACCTCTTCGAGTCGGTGACCGGAACCGAGACCGTCACCGAGCGACAGCGTCAGGCCCACGGCTCGCTCGGGTCGGAGACGGAGCCAGTCGCGGCCATCGCCGACACCATCGAGGAGATGGCGACGGCCCTGTCCTTCGAGACGGCCCTCCCGCGGTCGGCGCTCCTGCGGGTGGTCCAGGGCTACTACCGCGGCCAGACGGACGGGGAGCTCGCCGAGGCCATCAGACGGGAACTCGATCCCGTCGAACCGGGACCGGATCCCGATGCTATCGACGAAAAAACGATCGCACGAGCCCGGCTCGACCTTCACCTCGTCCGCGAGGACGAACGTCCCGGGGAGGCGGCGGTCCCCCACCTTCGCGATGTCGAGGAGGGCACGGAAACGGTCAGCACGGTGGCTGAGCGCCTCGATCGGACGGAATCGACGGTGCGTCACTGGCTCGCCGTGCGGGAGACCCAGGCCGAACGACGCCGTGTCGCCGATCGCTACCGCCAGGCCTTCGAGTCCGCACTCGGGGATCGGGACATCGCCGACCGGTTGACGGCGAGCCTCGAGGAGACCGGTCTCGAGGAGTCCCTGGAGGACCAGGAAGTCGACGTCGATCTGTAGTCCGCAGTCGTCGCTGCCCGGCCCACCGAGTCGAGTGGACCCTCGATCGAATGGGACCGCAGGGGGAGCGAATTGGGACCCGGCCCAGCCCCAGGGCCAGCCGATTCCGGTCGAAGGTTTATATCCCAGAATGGGACCACTCCGCCACGTGCCCGATTCCATCCCACTCTCCGACCTCGCCCTCGCCGCGTTCTGTCCGCGAAAACTCCACTACGCCCGGCAGACCGACCGCTCGCCACCGCCGGAATTCGGCGCGGCCCTCGAACTGAGCAACCGGTATGCCACGTTTCTCGAACCGGATCCCGAATCTCCGCCGGCCGACACGCTGGCCGTGCACCCCTCGACGTTCCGGGAGTCACTCCGGGCTGCCCGTGAGGGACTTCCAGCGTGGGCGGAGCTGATCGACCCGTCCCGGGTCGACGTGTTTCTCAGGGGGAAGGACGTCCACGGGCGGGTGGCAAAGGTCCTCGCGAATCCCCTGGCGCCGTCGATCGTCTCCCCCGGGGCTCCACCGCCCGAGGGGGTCTGGCAGCCACAGGCGGTCAAGGCCGTCGGCGCGGCGAAGGCCCTCTCCTGGGAGCACGGGAGCGAGGTCGAGCGCGCGTACGTGGAGTACCCCCGCCACGGCGTCGTGCGGACTCTCGCCCTCACGACCAGACACAAGGCCGCCTACAGACGGACGCTCCGCTCGGTCCGGGCCATGGACGGGCCGCCACCCCGGGCCCGGGACGACGGGAAGTGTCACTCCTGCCGATTCGCCGATCAGTGTGGCGTCCGGACACGCTCGTTGAAATCGCTTTTGACGGGGTGACCGGGCTGGTACACGTCTCGATAGTGTCGGGATGCACCGGACGGTCTACCCACCGGTGGTGCCGGGAGTATCGGCTCACCCCCTCACTGGTTGGCTGAAAGCCAGTCGGCGATCTCCGCAGCGAGTGGCCCCTCTCGGTGGATCTTCCCTCGTTCGACGTCGACGACCGTGCTCCCGGTCCCACCCGTCTCGCCGCCGTCGAGGACGACCGCGGCGGCCGACCGGATCTCCGGATCGAGATCGGCGGGATCGGTCACGCTCGGGCGGCCACTCACGTTCGCGCTGGTGGCCGTGAGCGGTGCGACGGTCCGGAGGAGGTCCAGTGCAACTGGATGGTCCGGAACGCGAATCCCGACCCGATCGCCACCGGCCGTGAGCATGTCCGGAACGTTCGCCCGCTTCGCCGCGACGACCGTCACCGGGCCGGGCAGAAATTCGTCCATAAACGCTCTCGAACGCTCGCTCGTCGAGACGTATTCGAGGGCCGCCTCGGCGGTGGGGGCGGCAAGGGAGATGGGATCGTCCCGATCCCGGCCCTTCGCCTGGAACACCCGTTCGATCGCCTTCGGGTCGAGCGCGTCGGCACCCAGTCCGTAGACCGTCTCCGTCGGGTAAACGACCAGCTCGCCGCGTTCGATGGCGTCCGCTGCCCGAAAAATGGCTCCCCCCTCGGCTCCGTCACCCAAGTCGGGCATGGGGTGTGGTGATAGCTCGGGCGCCAATAGTGTTTTTACCCGTCACTCGGGTGAGGTTCACTTCCGCCGTCCGTCCTACCGGTCCTCGAGTGCCTCCTCGAGGCCGTCGTAGTCCGGAAACTCCGGCCAGGCCGCTGCCACCCAGGCGAAGGAGACGGTGCGGTCGGGCTCGATGAGAAACAGCGAGAGTCGGGGTTCCTCGATCCCCGCCATTCCGTCGAGGTCGTGGACGACGTCGTACTCGGCGGCGACCTCGTTTTTCGGATCCGCATACAGCCCGCGTATCGATTCGAGGTCCCGCTCCTCGATGGTCCCTGCGTGGTCGTAAGGCGTCGAGATGGTGATCCCGACGACCTGGGCCGGCCCCTCGAGGATCGAGCGATCCGCGAGTTCGTTGTAGACGTAGGTGGTCGGGAAGGCTCCGTCCATGGGGTGGAAGACGAGCAGGACGGGCCCCTCCTCGAGCAGGTCGGAGAGGGCGACGTCCTCCCAGAATTCGGCGGTCACGAGCGGCCGGGTGAAATCCGGCGCTCGCTCGCCCCGCTCGACGTGGTCGGTCCCCTCGAACTCGACGACCTTTCGCCGCATCACCGCTCACCCCGCCTGCGGTAGGTGTCATGGAGGTACTTCACGATCCGTGCGCTCTCACCCATGGTCACGCCCGTGTTGTGATCCACGATCACCGGCACCTCCCGGCTTCCCGAGAGTCGCTTGATCACGTTCCGCTCGGAGTGCATTGGCCCGATGAAGCGGGAGTGATAGGTGACATCGAGATCGTCGAGGGTCCGGACGACCCGCTCACAGAAGGGACAGCCCTGCAACCGATATAGCGTGAGGTCCACGTCCACGGACGCGGGCTCCTCGGGTACCGCCTGTGTCATATTCCGGTCTCGGGGATGGGCGTGGAAAACCCTGCCGAGTCCGACCGACGGGGGCATGCGGGCCGAGCCTTGAAGAAACCCTTTAGGCACCGGGACCGGAATTCCCGGTGTTGATGGGCATTGCTCCTGGCATGGCCGTCGGGGTGGGTATCGCTGGTTCGCCGACCACCTGGACCGTCCTCGGCGCGAGCGTCATCCTCCTGCTGGTCATCCTCTCCGCCTTTTTCTCCTCCTCGGAGATCGCGATGTTCTCCCTGGCCCGCCACCGGATCGACGCCCTCCACGAGGAGGGCCGGAAGGGTGCATCGGTGGTCAAGGAACTCAAGTCCGACCCGCATCGCCTCCTCGTGACGATCCTGGTCGGCAACAACCTGGTCAACATCGCGATGTCTTCCATCGCGACGGCCCTCCTGGGGTATTACCTCACCCAGGGACAGGCGGTCTTTGCAGCGACATTCGGGATCACGGCCCTCGTGTTGCTCTTCGGCGAGATCGCGCCGAAGTCCTACGCCGTCGAGCACACCGAACCCTGGGCCCTCAAGGTCTCACGGCCGCTCGCGTTCACCGAACGGCTGCTCTACCCGCTCGTGGTCCTCTTCGACTGGCTCTCCCGGCTCGTGATCGGGGTTACCGGCGGCCACGCCGCCATCGAGACCTCCTACGTCACCCGGGATGAGATCCAGAAACTCATCAGGACCGGCGAGCGCGAGGGCGTCATCGAGGCCGACGAGCGGGAGATGTTCCAGCGCATCTTCCGGTTCAACAACACGATCGCGAAGGAGGTGATGACCCCGCGGCTCGACGTCACGGCGGTGGACGCCGAGGACTCGATCGAGACCGCGATCCAGACCTGCACCCAGAGCGGTCACGAGCGGGTGCCGGTCTACGAGTCGGACCTCGACACCGTAATCGGGATCGTCCGGTTGCGCGACCTGGTCCGCGAGCACCTCTACAGCGAGAACGGCGAGGCGACCCTCCGGGACCTCATCGAGCCCACCCTCCACGTTCCAGAATCGAAGAACGTGGACGAACTCCTCCAGGAGATGCAGGAGGAGCGGGTCGGGATGGTCATCGTCATCGACGAGTTCGGGACCACGGAGGGCCTGATCACGACCGAGGACATCATCGAGGAGATCGTCGGAGAGATTCTCGAGGGCGAGGAGGAGCGTCCAGTCGACCGGGTGGACGACCGGACCGTCGTCGTCCGGGGCGAGGTCAACATCGAGGAGGTCAACGCGGCCCTCGACATCGACCTCCCGGAGGGCGAGGAGTTCGAGACGATCGCGGGCTTCATCTTCAACCGGGCGGGCCGCCTGGTCGAGGAGGGCGAGGTCTTCACCTACGAGAACATCGAACTCCTGGTCGAGACGGTGGAGGACACCCGCATCATGAAGGCACGGGTGCGGAGGCACGAGGACGATTCGGGGCCGGATCCGGAGGAACGTGGCGTCGAGGAACTGTAATCGGGACTGACCGGTTTTCCCGATCGTCGCGGGGTCAGGGCCACAACTCGCTCGCCAGCGCGGCCAGTTCGAATCGGAGACGGCTTCAGCGAAGGACGCCTACGAGCGTTAACCCGGCGTAGCCGACCGCAAGCGAACCGAGGAGCGAGCCGACCCACGCCAGCACGGTGTATCCCATCTTGGAGGCACTCACCCCTTCGCTGCCCTCCACGGCCAGCCCGCTGCCCATGATCGCACTCACGACGATCTCGTTGAAGGAGACCGGCACGCCGAGGTAGACGGCACTCTGGGCCAGCACGAAGGCCGGAATGAGCGCGGCGATCGACCGCCGCGGACCGAGCGAGGAGTAATCCCGGGCGATCGCCTTGATCATTCGCGGGGCACCGGTCCAGGAGCCGACGAGCAACCCGATTCCACCGCCGAGGAGGATCGCCAGCAGGGGCACGGTGTTGCCCACGAGCGGGATGAGCGGCCCGACGGCCAGTCCCACCTGGCTGCCGCCGGCCGAGAAGGCCACCAGACTTCCCATCGCCACCAGGAAGTGACGCATGCCGGCGATCGGATCCCGACCGATGTCCCACCGGAGGACGGCTGCACCGGCCACCCCGAGGCCGACGGTGGCACCCACGAGCGTGAGCAGTGGTGGTCCGCCGGCCACGTCCGCGAGCACCTCAGCGATCGAGCGGGCCCCGCTCTCCCCGAGGACGCCGAAGCGGACGTTCGCAACGATCGCTCCCACGAATGCCCCGAGCCCCGGGATCGTCAGCCGGTCGCGGTCGACCGACCGGAGGGTCTTCGCCGTCGCGTAGGCGACCCCGCCACCGACGAAAGGAACGGCGACCCAGAGGGAAACGATCTCCCGGTAGGTCGCCCAGGCGGGCTCTCCGCCCAGCGCGAGGCCGACGCCGACGACCGCCCCTGTCACGGTGAAGGCGGTTGCGATGGGATAGCCCGCGAACACCCCGGTTGCGACGAGGGCGGCCGCGATGGCGAGCACCGTCACGACCGCTGGTGGCGTCAGCGTGACCCCCCGAATCAGGCCGGTGCCGACGGTCTCCGAGACGTTTGCCCCCTGGAGGACCGCCCCGGAAAACCCCAGGATCCCGACGAGAAATCCGGCCCGCATGACCGAGATGGCGTTCGCCCCGACGGCCGGGGCGAAGGGGGTGGAGCCACTCGAGCCGGCGCCGATCGCCCAGGCCATGAAGAGACTGGCCAGCCCGGCGACCACCAGGGTCGAGACGGCACCGACGCTCATCACGTTCGGTTGTACGTCGCCCCGTTAAGTGCTTGCCGGGTCGCGAGCCTCTCGTTCAGTTCGTCTGTGAGTCCGGCCTGGCGTCATCGGGAGTGTCCGTGCCCTCGGGGACTTCGACGCCCTCGACGGCCTCCGCGGTTTCGACGTCCTTCTCGGTGTCGACGTGCCAGCGATCGACGTCTTCGAAGGAGCGTAGGTGCTCTGTCACCTCCGCCTTGAGGGATTCGTCGTTGACGTTGACCTCGAAGACGAACTCGTCCTGGGAGCGGACCCGCTGGATGTTCGCGCTAATCAGATCGTTGTCGAAGTAATAGGGGGCGACCTGGGTCATCACCTTCCGGTAGACGGTGTTTTCGAGCTTTCGGAGCGCCTTCCGGCTCGCGGTATCAGCCGCCCGGGCGACGTAATCGAGGGAGTCCTGCCACTTCTCGACGGCCCCACCGGCGTCGTTCTCCTCGATGTGCTCGTAGGACTCGGTGAGACGCTCGCCGGCGGACTGGAGGTCCTCGTCCGCCGTCTTCCCCTCGGCCTCGCCCTTGCCCTCGCCGACGCTCGCCTGATCGGCGGTCTTTTCGGAGACGTCGGACTCGATCTGCTCGTGCATCTTGGGTCGCCAGTCGACCCACTCCGCGAAGGCCTCGGGGTAGGCATCGCTCGCCTCCGCCTCTCTGAGGGCGGTGGTGATGCGCTCGCCGTGCTCCACGACGTCACCCCAGGTTCCCCGCTGTTTGAAACCCGAGATGCTCTCTTCCATTGATTGAGTCTCCGCCCCGAGAAGTAAACACCTTTTCCCTGCGGTCCTCCGGTCGGCGAGTCGAATCCGCACCGGACCTCTTCCGTGAGCCGATCGGCGGTGGTCCGTCGACCGATACTGATCGGCGGTGGTCCGTCGACCGATACCGATAATTGGTCCTCGTGCGAGCACGCACACATGCCCATCCGGGAGCAAGAACACGGGGCCCTGATCTCACACGCCTTCGCGACGGACACCCTCACGCGACTCCGGGATCGCGGGACCGAACAGATCGGGTTTCGAAAGGGGCTCGTCCAGCTCGGTCGGATCTGTGGCTACGAGATCATCGACGGCGCGATGGAGACGGAGTACGTCGAGATCGAGACCCCGCTCACCGAGACGATGGGCGAACGGGTCAGCGGCCTCGAGGACGTGGTCATCGTCAACGTCCTGCGCGCGGCAACACCGTTCGTCGAGGGACTGCTCAAGGCCTTTCCGGCGGCCCGGCAGGGGGTGATCAGCGCTGGTCGGGACGAGGCGGGCGGAATGGACGAGGACGGCACCTTCTCCATCGATATCGACTACGTCAAACTCCCCGAGATCACCTCGAGTGACACGGTCATCGTCGCGGATCCGATGCTCGCGACCGGATCGACCGCCAGCACGGTCCTCGGGCGCGTGGTGGTAGACGCCCCGCCGGGGGCCGACGTCGTCCTGCTCGCCGCGGTGAGTGCCCCCGCCGGCATCATCCGGATCGAGGAGGAATACCCCGACGTCCGGGTCCTGACCGTCGCCGTCGACGACCACCTCGACGAGGACGGGTACATCGTTCCCGGGCTGGGGGACGCGGGCGACCGCGCCTTCGGGACCACCGAATCGGAGTAGGCGGGTTGGCGCTGGCGGCCTGAGCCCTCCGGTCGACCCACCGAACAGGGATGAAGGGGGAAGGTCTACTCGCCGGGCGAAAAAGAACCAACTTATATGCCGATTCGCGCCGGTGTCTGGGGTATGCCAGACGACGAACAGTGTGACGCCTGTGGGGAGCCGGTCTCGGATGCCCTCTCCCGGACGATCCGCCTGACCGTCGATCGCTCCCAGATAGACGCCCAGCGGCTCTGTCCCGAGTGTTTCGCCGACTGGATCGACCGCTACGAGTCGGAGATGAAGTCCCGCCCCGAACCCGCGGTCGTCGAGGACGGCGAGGACGAACTCATCGTCGACTGAGCTCATTCGTCCTCGACCGGATCGAAACCTGCCGGGATGGTCGACCGGATCGAAACCTGCCGGGATGGCCGACCGGATCGAATCCTGCCGGG
>JBDGUI010000032.1:51752-72938 GCA_042216015.1 Halodesulfurarchaeum sp.
CCTGCCGGGATGGCCGACCGGATCGAATCCTGCCGGGGAGGGGGATGGCTGGATCCGAATGGTGCCCGAATGAGCCTACCTGCCCGTTTCGATATCGGCCCGACCGCTCGTGGCGCTGCGAATCCGCTCTCTGAGCGCTTCTCCCTCCTCGATCGGGACTGTCACCGAGAACGAGACCTGTTCTTGATACTCGGCCTCGAACTCGGCGTCCGCGGACTCGAGGATGCCCCTGACCGTCCCCGAATCGTCGTAGACGACCTCGATGCCGAAGGTCTCCTCCGGTCTGGCCTCGGTCACGCCGGCGTCAGCCACGGCCTCCTTGACCCCGCGACCGAAGGCCCGGGCCAGGCCGCCGATCCCGAGGTTCGTCCCGCCGTAGTAGCGGGCGACGACCGCGACCACGTTCTCGAGGTCCTGCTGTGCGAGGACGTTGAGCGCCGGCTTTCCGGCCGAACCAGTCGGCTCGTAGTGGTCGTCCTGGTACTCCCGGAGGATGTACCCGTGCCCGGAGTCGACCCGGACCCGATAGGCCGGGATGATCGTCGCCCCGGAGAACTCGCCCCGAACCGCCTCGACGTAGTCCTCGGCGGCCTCCTTGCTCCGCGCCGGGGCGACGTGTCCGATGAACTCGGAACCCCGGATCTCGAAAGAGGAGCGCCCCTCGCCGGCAACCGTCCTGTAGGGCTCGGGCGCTTCGGCGGGATCGCTCATCGTCCCAACTGGGGTGGCTGAGAACCTTCGGGGTTGCGGTTTCCCCGGAAAGAGTCGGTCGAACGCCGGTCAGGAGATCTCGATCGACCGAACGAACTCGAGATTCGAGAGTTCGGTGAGCAGATCCCCCGGAATCTGCTGTTCGGTGATGATGTGGAGTCGCGGCTCGTCGGTGAACTCCGGGTCCTCGCTGACCGCCTGGCGAATCGTGATCTCCCGATCGGCCAGGCGGCCCGTGATCGTGGCGATGATGCCCGATTCTCCCGCGCTGGTGACGGCGATCGTGAGCACGGTCAGGTCCAGCAGGGGCGCGAGGTCCATCAGGCTCGGGATCTGGGAGATGTTCCGGAAGATCCGCTCGAGTTCGGGATCTGCGAGGATGGCATTCGTGGTCGTGTCGACGACCCGGCGGTCAACGCCGACCTCCTCGGCGACCTGCGTGTTGGGAATCTCGATCGAGCCCGAGACCACCCGTCCCTCCTCATTCACGGAAAACCCCCGCTCGAGCAGGAGCCTGACCACCGCCTGCTGGCCCGGACTCCCCTCGAACTTCTCCATGATGGATTCGAACATCCCGCTCCCGCCCCCGGCGCTCGTCATTCGATCGATCCCTTCGTGCTCGGGGCGTCACTTCGGCGGTCGTCGATCCGGGTCGCGTCGTCGAGGGCGATCCCGAGGCCCTTGAACAGCGCCTCGATCTCGTGGTGAGCGTTTGCCCCGTCGAATGCGACCTGCAGGGTCATACCCGCGTTCTCGGCGAGCGAGCGCGCGAAGTGTGTCGCGAGGACGCTCGTGAACTCGCCCACGCGGTCCTGTGAGAACTCGCCCTCGGCCGCGAAGAAGGGGCGCCCGCTCACGTCGAGGACGACTGAGGCGCTCGCCTCGTCCATGGGCACGGTCCGATCGGCGAAGCGGCGGATGGCGCGTCGCTCCCCCAGCGCCTCGTCGATGGCCTGGCCCAGCACGATTCCGACGTCCTCGACGGTGTGGTGCTCGTCGACGGCCAGGTCCCCCTCGGCCCGCACCGTGAGGTCGAGGTAGCCGTGACGCGCGAACGCGGTCAGCATGTGGTCGAGAAAGCCCACGCCGGTGTCGACGGTCGCCTCGCCGGTCCCGTCGAGGTCGACCGTGACCGAGATCTCCGTCTCGGCGGTCTCCCGCTTCCGGGCCGCTTGCCGTTCGCTCATACCCCAATCCACCCGGGGGACCCATATGACCGTTGTGGACGGGTGGCCCCGACCCCCATGTGATGAACCAGTTGGCCCGCCAGCCCCTACTCGACCGCCGACTTGGCCGCTTTCAGGGTGAAGTTCCCCTCGTACAGGGCGGTCCCGACGACGACCGCCGCCGCGCCCACTCCCTTGAGCGCCGCGATGTCCTCGATGCTCCCGACCCCGCCGCTTGCCACCACCGGAATCTCGACGCGTTCGACGACCCGCTCGACCGGCTCGGTTCGAACTCCGGTCTGCTTCCCCTCGACGTCGACGTCGGTGAAGAGGATGCCCGCTGCGCCGAGAGCCTCGTACCGGCTCGCGGCCTCGGCGGGGTCGAGTCCGGTTCCCTCCGTCCAGCCCGAGACGACGACCTCGCCGCCCTTCGCGTCGAGACTGACGAGCACGCCGTCCGGGTAGGAGTCGCTGATTCGCTCGACAAGCGGGGGATCATCGAGCGCGGCGGTCCCCAATATCACGCGCTCGACTCCGGACTCGAGGAGCTCGAGGGCGTCGGCCTCGGTTCGAATCCCTCCCCCGAGCTGGACCGGCACCTCGACGCTCTCCAGGATCGCGTCGATGGCCTCGGCGTTCCGTCGCTCGCCCTCGAAAGCGCCGTCGAGGTCGACGAGATGGAGGGTCTCTGCGCCCGCCTCGACCCACCCGGTGGCGGCCGCGACCGGGTCTCCATAGGTCTTGCCCGTCCCCCGTTCGCCCTGGACGAGCTGGACGACCTCGCCGTCTTTGAGATCCACCGCCGGGATCACCTCGAAGGAGCGCTCGTGCATGGGTTCGATTTCGCGGGCCGGCCTTTTAATTCGGCGCTTGTCGCTTCCCCGGTTTTCATCGAGTCACCCGGTCGGCCAGGCCGTGTCGGCGGGTTTTGCCGGAGCATGAGACAAAAAGGAAAACTACTATCCCCTCTGCGTGTGAACGATGCTGGTGATGCCCACAGTAGAATACGTCAACTACGAGGTACTCGACGACCACGGCTGGGACCTGGACGACGACGATCTGTTCGAAAACGCCGCAGACGCCGGGCTCGACGACGAAGACTACGGAACACTCGACGTCGGCGAAGGCGAGTACATCCTCGAGGCTGCGGAGGCACAGGGCTATGACTGGCCCTTTTCCTGCCGGGCCGGCGCCTGTGCGAACTGTGCCGGGATCGTCAAGGAGGGCGACATCGAGATGGACATGCAGCAGATCCTCTCGGACGAGGAGATCGAGGACGAGAACGTCCGCCTGACCTGCATCGGCTCGCCGGCGGCCGACGAGGTCAAACTCGTCTACAACGCCAAGCACCTGGACTTCCTCCAGGACCGCGTCATCTGATCGGCGCGCGGATTTTCCCCCGAGCGGGGAGTATTTCGGCTGGGGAGTGAGAACACGAGCTTCGACTGAAGGGTGAGGGCACGGGGCAGTCCAGTTTTCGAAAGCCTGTTCGACCGCGAATGCTCGGGAGAAGATAACAGCTAAACCGCGACCGGGCCAGAGATCCACTCGTGGACGCGACCATCCCAGACCTCCTCAGGCTGCTCGCGGTCCCGGTCCTCGGCTGGGCCGCGGTTCGGGACGCCCGGACCAGGCGTGTCCCCAATCGAACCTGGTACCCGCTCGCGGCCCTGGGAGTGCTCCTGCTCCTCTGGGAGGCCGTCTCGATGGGACTCGAGGGCTCGGGATTCGGCCTGTTCCTCCTGCGGACGGTCCTGGGGATCGGTATCGTGGGTGCGCTCGCCCTGGGCTTCTGGTTCCTCGGGAGCTTCGGCGGGGCCGACGCGAAGGCGTTTCTGGTCATCGCCGTTCTCTTCCCGACGTACCCTGCCTACGGGGTTCTCGGCACGACCCTGCCCGTCGTCGTCACCGATCTGGGGATCTTCTCGCTTTCCATTCTGACCAACGCCGTGCTGGTGGGTGGGACCTATCCACTCGCGCTCGCCGTCGCAAACGCCCGGTCGGGCCACGTCTCCCCACTCGCCTTCGTCGCCAGGCGGGTGTCCGTTTCCAGTCTCCCGCAGCGATATGGGACGCTTCTCGACACTGACGGCTCGTTCACCCAGTCCGGGCTGGATCTGGACGCGTTCCGGATGTATCTCCGATGGCGCCGGACCGATCTCGCCACCCTCCGCTCGACGCCACAACTGGTCGACCCCGGGACACTCCCCCGCGAGCCGGGCAATCCGACGGATGGGGCGGTCGAGGTCGAGGGCGCCACGGACCACCTCGACGTGGATCGGACGGGGCAGGCGAACTGGGACGATGGCCCAATCGAGGATCGCTGGGGGGCAGCGGCGTTCCTCGCCGACATCGACACGACCGCGTACGGCACCGACCCCGAGGACCTCCGGGCGGCTCTCGACCGGATCGTCGAGGCGGAGTCCGTCTGGGTCTCGCCGGGCATTCCCTTCATCGTCCCGACCTTCCTGGGACTTCTCCTCGCGCTCACGGTCGGGGACCTCCTGTACCTCGGACTTCTGTGGTTCGGCATCGTCGGTCCGTGATCGGTCCCGGCGTCGTCGGTCCGTAATCTGAGCTCGGCATCGTCGGCCGATCCGGTCTCGCCAGCTTCGACGAGGACGAAACGGCTATCCGGGAACGAATCCTTCCTTCGGCCATGACTTCCCTCGAGGTCGACCTCGAGTTCGAGGACGGGCTGATCCCCGTCATCGCCCAGGACGTCGAAAGCGACGACGTCCTGATGTTCGCGTACGCCACCCGCGAGGCCGTCGAGCGAACCGCAGAGACCGGCCGGGCCCACTACTACTCGCGCAGTCGCGACGAACTCTGGGAGAAGGGCCAGACCTCCGGACACACCCAGGCAGTCGAGGAGATCCGGGTCGACTGCGACGGTGACGCCCTGCTCTACCGCGTCGAGCAGGAGGGTGGAGCCTGCCACACCGGCCATCGATCGTGTTTCTACCGGACCGCCGACGGGACCGATGTCGGCCAGGTCGTCTTCGATCCCGAGCATGTCTACTGACCTCGAACCATCCCGCGAGGCCGACTCGCTCATCGAGGACCTCGAGACAGCACGTCGCGAGCGCGAGCGCGCGATCGAGCGCGTGGAGGAGATCGGCGAGGACGAACTCGACCGGCTCGAGGAGATCCACGGCGAGTTCACCACCCTGCTTTCGAAGTACGAGGACCGCGCCAGCGGATCCGGCGACTTCCAGGCCTTCGTCGAGTTCCAGGAGCGCCTCGACGCGTTCATCGAGGACCTTCCAGCCACCCTCCCCGAGCGGGAGACCTTCGAGGAAATCGACGACCGGCTCCAGAAGCGCCGGCTCACCGAGTCGGACTTCGAGTGGGCCCGCTCCCGCCTGGAACCGGTCGAGGAGCTGCTCGCCCGCCTCGAGGACCGAAGCGAGGCCAAACGGCAGGTGGCGGCTCTCGAGGGCGAAGTCCAGGAGGCGATTCACGAGACGAAGGCCCGGATCGATCGGCTGGAAACCGTCCGTTCGCTCGGGAGCGCGGACCTCGACGCCCCGGTCGAAGCCCTCCGCGAGCCCATCGAGCGGTACAACGAGTCGGTCAGCGAGGCCATGGGGAACTTCCGACGCACGGCCCCCGCGCGTGACGTACTCTCGGTGCTCCGGCGAGCAGAGCGGTTCCCGCTCGTTCCGGTTCCCGAGCCGCCTGCGGACCTCCTCGAGTACCTCGAATCCGCCGAGGTCGGCGAGGAGCCGATCCCCACGCTCCTCGAGTACGCCGGGTTCTCCCGATCCAAGCTCGCCCACTACGTCGAGTCGCCGGCGACCTTCGCACGGATCGTCGGCGGGAACCGGACCTATCTCGACGGAATCGACGCCGAGCCGTTCACCGTCGAGTGGCCCCCGCCTGCGGCCGAGTCACTTCGCTGGCGCGGCCGAGAACTGGTGGCCCTGCTCGACCGATTTGCCCCGGAGGAGACCATCGCCGCGTTTCGGGAGGCCTTCGAGATGGCCCGGGCGAATCCGGAGCGGTACGCGAGACTTCGGAAGACCGCGAGAGCGAGATCGGAACTCACCGACGCGGAGCGAAAGAAGGTGGCCGAGGGCGAAATCGAGGCTGAGCTCTCCGCCCAGCGCGACCGCCTCGCCGCCCTGGAGTCGGCCCTCGAATCGAACTGATCGGGGCCAGTACGAACCTTCTTAACCGATTGGACAAAACTCCTGTCCGAATGGCTTCGGCCCGGGATCAGGAACTCACCGACCGATTCGAGACGTTCTATCGCGAGTATCGCAGCGACGCGATCGCCGATCTGGCGCGGCGCTACCCTCGCGAGGCAAAGTCCCTCGAGATCGATTACGAGGATCTCTTTCGCTTCGATCCGGACTTCGCAGACGACCTCCTGGAGACGCCGCGGCGCTTTCTCGACGCCGCCGAGGAGGCACTGCGGCTCTATGACCTGCCGGTCGAGAAGGACCTCGCGAACGCGCACGTCCGGGTCACGAACCTCCCGGACCCGACAGAGATCAGGGACATCCGCGCGGAGCATCTGGGGACGCTGCTCGCCGTCCAGGGCATCGTCCGGAAGGCGACGAGCGTCAAGCCCAAGATCGAGCAGGCGGCCTTCGAGTGTCTCCGCTGTGGCACGATCACCGTCGTCCCGCAGGCCGACGGCGACTTCCAGGATCCCTACCAGTGTGACGGCTGCGAGCGCGAGGGGCCGTTCCAGTTCCTCACCGAGGCAAACGAGACCGAGTTCGTCGACGCCCAGAAGCTTCGCATCCAGGAGAGCCCGGAGGGACTGGGCGGCGGGGAGACCCCCGAGAGCATCGACATGCACATCGAGGACGACATCACCGGCGACGTGAGCCCCGGCGATCACGTCACCGCCACCGGGATCCTCCGGCTCGACGACAGCGACATCGAGTCCACGGATTCCCGGGTCTTCGACATGTATCTCGAGGGAGTCTCGGTCACGATCGAGGACGAGGAGTTCGAGGAGATGGAGATCTCCGAGGCCGAGCGGGAGGAGATCATCCGGCTCTCCGAGGAGTCGGACATCTACGAGCGGATCATCGACTCCATCGCGCCGACCATCTACGGCTTCGAGGTGGCGAAACTCGCGATCGCCCTGCAACTGTTCTCCGGTGTGACCAAACACCTCCCCGACGGCGCGCGGATTCGCGGGGACGTGCACATTCTTCTGGTGGGTGACCCCGGAACTGGCAAATCTCAAATACTTCAGTATATCCGACACATCGCGCCTCGATCAGTTTATACGTCCGGCAAGGGCAGCTCGGCGGCCGGGCTCACGGCGGCCGCGGTCCGGGACGATTTCGGCGACGGTCAGCAGTGGTCACTCGAGGCCGGGGCGCTGGTTCTGGCGGACAAGGGGGTGGCGGCCGTGGACGAATTGGACAAAATGGCTTGCGTAACTGGAGAAACCCTCGTCTCACTCGGCAACGGCGAGATCGAACGCATCGGCGAACTCGCCCACGAAAAGGCTGCCGAGGGCTCGATCGAACCGCTTGAAAACGGCCGAACTATCAGAGATGTGGAGGGACTTTCGGTCGAGACGATGACGGAGGACGGTTCGCTCGAAGAGCGGCCCGTGACTGCAATTCACGAGTACGAGGCACCAGCGGAGCTTTGTGAGGTCACCCTGGAATCCGGCGAATCTCTGACTGCTACCCCCGATCATCCGTTTTTCGTTCTCGAAGGTGAAGATAGAGTGGAACGGGAAGCAAGTTCTCTCCAAACAGGGGACGAAGTCTTGGTCCCGCAATCTGGGGAGCGGGTTGCTGATGGGGGTCTGACAGCCGTCGGAGAGGGCAAGACGGCAGGGGACCGGGTGCCGGACCGAGGCGTTCACTCCGTTCCCGTGGATTCTGTCGAAATCCGACCTCGAGTGGGATTTGACGAACAGCCTGAGTTCGTCTATGACCTCACCGTCGAAGGGACCCACAATTTCGTCGCCAACGGGATGGTCGTCCACAACTCGGACGACCGCTCGGCCATGCACGAAGCGCTGGAACAACAGAGCATTTCCATCTCCAAGGCCGGGATCAACGCCACCCTCAAATCCCGCTGTGCGCTCCTCGGCGCCGCGAACCCCGAACTCGGGCGCTTCGACCGCTACGAGACCCCGGCCAACCAGATCGACCTCGAACCCGCGCTGATCTCCCGGTTCGACCTGATCTTCACCGTCACCGACCAGCCCGACGAGGAGAAGGACGCCAACCTCGCCGAGCACATCCTCAACACCAACTACGCCGGCGAACTCAACACCCACCGGACGAAGGTCAGCACCTCGAACGTCTCCGCGAACGACGTCGACAAGGCGACAGAATCGGTGTCCCCGGCGATCGACCCGGACATCATGCGGAAGTACATCGCCTACGCGCGCTCGACGTGCTTCCCGACCATGACCGACGCCGCGGAGTCACGGATCCGGGAGTTCTACGTCGACCTGCGCTCCCAGGGCACGGGCGAGGACTCGCCGGTGCCCGTGACCGCCCGGAAGCTCGAGGCGATCGTCCGGCTCGCCGAGGCCTCGGCCCGGGTGCGGCTCTCCGACACCGTCGAACCGGAGGACGCAGAGCGCGCCCTCGACATCGTCGAGACGACGCTCAAGGAGATCGGGATGGACCCCGAGACCGGGCAGTACGACGCGGATGTCATCGAGACCGGGCAATCGAAGTCCCAGCGGGACCGCATCCGCACGATCAAGGAACTCATCGCCGAGATCGAGAGCGAGTTCGACGAGGGCGCGCCGATCGAGGAGGTGCTGGCCCGCGCGGAGGAGATCGAGATGGACCGCGCGAAGGCCGAACACGAGATCGAGAAGCTCAAAACCCAGGGCGAGGTCTACGAGCCGACGACCGAGCACCTCCGGACGACGTGAACCCCGAGACCAGGACCGAACCTCCGGACGACGATGACTCGGGGCCGGGACCGAGCACCCCGGGAGGAGGATCCGAACGCTCATTGGCCCGGCGTCCCAGGTCAGTCCATGGACCGCATCGCTGCCCTCCGGACGGTCGAGGACGCCCTGTCGGCCTTCGAGCGGGGGGAGATCGATCTCGACACGGTGACGGCCCGGGTGCAGGGCACCCTTCGAACCTACGCGACCGAGTTCGAGGACGGGGGACTCGTGGCCTACCGCGCCACGGGAGAGCCGGCCGTCGAGGGGCTGGTCGTCGTTGCTGATTCCCCGGGGACGGCCCGCGAGCGGATCGCCGAGCTGGTGGAGGCGGATCCCAAAACCTTCGACGTCGAACGCGCGGACTGATCGAATCCCTTTTTTCGGGGGACAGCTTCGGGGTAACGTGTGTTGTTGGTCATCGCCTACTCGTCGGCCGCCCGCCAGCAGCTCCGGAACACGGAGCGGGCCTACCCCGAGGCGTTCCGCCGTCGATTCGGGCGGGTGGGACTGCTGGTGGAGACGGAACTGGGTGCCTTTCTTGCCCTGCGGCTCCGGGAGCAGCACGGTGCCGACGTGCAACTCGCCCGCACGGAACCGCTCAACGAGTTTCGGGACGTGCCCCCGGCTGTTCGGGAGGCAGCGGTCGCCTACGCCAATCGGGAGTCCCCTTCGACCCCCTACGAGAAATTCGCCGCTGGGACGCCTCACCCGGGAATCGAGGCGCTCCGGGATCGGGATCTATGAGGGTTCGACTCGGCGAGACCACGCTGGTCGGCCAGGCACTCGACCTCCGCGGCCACGGCGTGGGGGCAACACGACTGGCTGCGGCGGTCCGGGACCCCGACTCCGACCTGCTAATCGGTCCCCCGCCGAATCCGATCCACACCCACCTCGGCCTCATCAGTCCGGGGATGCAGTTCGATTGCGGCGGCGCCCTTCTCGAGGCCGGTCGCTCGATCGGCCTCGAATCCCCACAGGCTGCAGAAATCGCCCGACTGGACCGGGAAATCGCGGCCATCGATCCCGTGACGCCGGATCTCCGGGCCGCCCGACAGCGGGCTGCCGAGGCCGGGGCCGACGTCGCGGCCCTGCGGGAGGCGGTGGCCAGAACGGGTGGTCGGTTGAACGCCCGGCGGGACGCCGGGCTCCGGATCGCCGAGGTGAAACAGGAACTCGCCGCACGCACCCGCGAACTCACGGAGGCCGAGACGGAGGCGATCGCGGCCGACGAGGCCCTGTCCCGGGCAGAAGAGCGAGCCGAGGCGGCCCGTGACGAACGGGCGAGACGCCTCTCGCTCGTCGATCGGCGCGAAAACCGCCGGCGGGAGGCACGGCAGTGGGTTCGGGAGGCCCTCGGCACCGCGTTCGAACGCGCAGTGGGGAGCCTGCCGGTCACGACCGATCCGGCCGAACCGCGAGAGTTTCCCGGCCGCTCCCACGAGGCCGCGCTGGCAATCGCCCGAATCGCCGACTTCTCCGCGCCGGTGGTGCTCCTCGATGGCCCGTTCGAGACGGCGGTCGAGGCCCGGGCCGGGCTGGACGGCCCGGTCGTCCTGGCAAGCGTTTAAATCCGGGGATGGGACCAGGGACGGCCATGGACTGTACCGTTTCGACGGTCGCGCTCGACGGGGTGACGCTCGTCTCGGCGATCGTTGAAAATCCGCACGAGGAGGCCGCCCGATACCGTCTCGAGAACGAACTCGATGGGCCGATCTGGCCGCCGCGGCGTCGGGGGATACCGGAACGGGGCTGGGACGAGTCGGGGTACGAAAGCGTGCTCGGCGTGGGCGAGCGCGAATCGATCGGCTATGCCGTTCCGGCCCCGCCCGCCGATCCTGTCGCGCGGATCGCCTGGACCGAACCGGCTGACCCGCTCGATGGACTGGGGGACCGCAATTCCGCGACTGGCCGGGAAGCGACGTCGATCCCATCGATCGACCCGGCGGGGGACGTCGCCGGCTCGGCTCTCCGATCCTTTGGGGACCCCCGCCCGCCCCGGAGCGTCCTCACGCCGCCAGGATTTGGTTTCGCGACGGATCGGTCGACCGGTGAGTGGCCGTGATCCTCACCGTCTGCGGCGGCAAGGGAGGCGTCGGAAAGAGCACGCTCTCGCTCAACCTCGGGGCGGCTCTCGATGCGGTCGTGGTCGACGCCGACTTCGGCATGGCCGACTTGCCCACGGACGGCGGTCCGACCCTTCACGATGTGCTCGCAGGACGGGTTGATCCCCTCGAGGCGGTCCGGACGGAGTGGGCCGTGGGCGTGTTGCCGGCTGGTCGATCCCTCGCCGGCGCGCGGTCGGTCCGACCGGCCGAGCTGGTCTCGGTGCTCGAGACACTCGCGGACACCTACGAGTACGTCGTCGTCGATGCCCCGGCCGGTTTCGACGCCGACGCGGCCCTCCCGATCGTCGCGGCGGACTGCTGTGTGCTCGTGACGACGCCCGACCCGGCGACGCTGGCCGACGCGATGCGGACCCGGTCGCTGGCCAGAGAACTCGGGACCGACCTCGGGGCCGTGGTGCTGAATCGAGCCACAGCGCCCCGCGATTCGATCACCGAGACCCTCGGCGGGCCGCAGTTTGCGATTCCGGAGCGCGCCGATATCCACGCCGCCCAGCGATCCGGGTTGCCGGTCTCGCTCACCGACGCCCTGCCGGCGGCTCGGGAGCCCTTCGACACGGTGGCTTCCCACGTGAGAACGCTGGCCAGGGACCGGGGGACGAACCCGCAGGGGACGTAATCGACTCAGTCGAGAAGCACGCGAACGGCCGATCGGAGCGTGACGGGCGTGATGTCGGCCAGCGCGGCGGCCTCGGCCTGTGTCGGGCCGCCGGCCTCGACGTCGGTGGCCGCATAGAGGGCCGCCGCGGCGACGCCGCTCGGATTCCGGCCCCCGACGTCGACCGGGTCGGTCGCGTCGAGGAGCGACCGAGCGGCCGCCTCGACGGCAGGGGAGAGCCCGAGTTCCGTGGCGAAGCGGGGGAGATACGAGGCGGGCTCGATCGGGCCGGTCCGGAGGCCGAGGTCGCGGTTCATCGCGTCGTAGGCCGCCCGGAACTCGTCGTCGTTGGCCTTCGCTATCTCGGTGATCTCCCGGGTCGTTCGGGCCAGTCCGTTCGTGCGACAGACCGCATAGACCGCCGCAGCGGCAAACCCCTCGAGCGAACGGCCGGCCAGGAGATCCGCGCTCTGGGCCGACTCGAAGAGCACACATGCCTGATCGCGGATGTCCTTCGGCAGGGAGAGGTGGGCGGTGACCCGCCGGATCTCGGTGAAGCCGTAGATCTGGTTGCGTTCGGCCGTCGAACTGACGCGGGCCCGATCGTGTTGGGTTCGCATTCGGCTGAGTCGGCGACGCTTCCGTCCGGACAGCCGGTTCGAATGTCCGATTTCGGTCGAGAGTCCCCGGTCGTGGCGGGAGCGGGACAGCGGGGCGCCGGTCCGGCGCCGGTCGGGCCCGTCCTCGAATGGACGCCATTCCGGTCCCCGATCGAGGCGGTCCTCCTCGACGACCAGCCCACACTCCCCACAGATGGTCTCTATGCCTTCCACGCGCAGTGCCCCCGCACATTCCGGACAGGTTCGGGTCGCTTCGGTGACGCTCATCACATCTGAAAATTGACTCCGATCGGGTATTTAAGGTGGCACCGAATCGGGGGTCAAACCCGCCGAGGGCGCGACGTAACCGACCGGTTACCGGTAGGTTTCCCGACACACCTCTCAACAATCCAACCGTCCGGCGAAGGTTTTTGTTCGGGGCCATCCGAGAGTCGAACATGTCGCTTTCGGATATCGCCGAGGGAGTCGCCACGACTCGGTCCCAGCGCGACCGCGGGGTCGCCGTGGTGGACCGGACGGAGACCCCCCTGTCGGCCGTCCTGGACGAGCACGCCGAGGCCCTCCCGTGCGACGTGGAGACGGCGACCACACTCCTCGAGGCCTACCGGGGCGGGGCGAGCGTCGGCGACGCGGCCACGCGCGGCGGTGTCCCACCGACGACGGCCGCGAAGACCCTCCATCTTCTGGGATTCGAGGGACTCTCGCCGCTGTCGCCGCTCCAGCGGGACATCTGCCGGGACTGGCTGGCGGGGGACCTCTCTCGAACCGACGCCAGGGAACTCGTGAACGTGGGAGAGCGCGAGTTCGCGCTGGGAGCCTACGTCGAAACCCACGACCCGCTTTCAGGGGTGGGGGAGGCAATCGAGGACGCCCTCTCCTCGAGCGGGGACGCGATGGTCGAGAAGCGGGAGGCCCTCGCCGAGACGATGACGCAGGCGAGTGACTTCCTCTAGACGCCCAGCCGATCGCCCAGTTCACCCAGTCGGTCGAGCGGCCCGCTGGGTTCTGCCATCTCGACAGAGACGCCGAGTAGCGCGGTCGTCGCCTGACTCACGGCGCGCGCGAAGGCCCCGCCCGGAGCGAGCGTGGCTGGGCGGTGGGATGGTGCGCCCGATGGCCGCTCCGGAATGTGCGCGGTCGCATCGGGTGGGGGCTCGCCCGGACCGACGGTGAGCACCGCGTCGAACGAGCCGCCCACGTCCGCAATCCGGCCCCGCTCCCGCTGGAGCGCGTCCACGCCGCGATCGCTCGGCGGGAGGACGGCGACGACCTGGTCCACGGACGTGACGGCCCCGATCGCCTGGTTCGAGACGACCGGGGGCACGTCAACGAGCACCCAGTCGGCCCGTTCGGCAGCCTCCGCGAGTCGCGCTCCGACCCGTTCGCCAGCCGCAGCTGACTTTGCCGCGGCGATGTCGACGAAGGGCGCCCTTGACGGGACCAGTTCGAGCCGACCGCTCCCGTCCATGTCCCACTCCCGGATCGCCGCCTCGAGTTCCCGGTCTGAGTCTGCCACCAGTCCCGTCGAATCGACGCCGACGGCTCCCTCGACGTGCTGAGCGAGCCCCTGGGTGGCGAAATCCAGATCGAAGACGAGGACGCGATCCCCGCCTCGAGCGAGGACGCCACCGATCTCGAGGATCGACTGGGTGGTTCCCGCGCCGCCAACGGTGCCGACGAATCCGACACTCGTGCCTGCCATGACTCGGCGATTGCGGCGGGGTGGGAAAAACCCCCCTTCTCAGAGCCGCTCGGCGATCGCCTCGGCGATGGCTTCGGGTTCCTCCCCGCCCTCCCCGGACTGCCTGGGCAATACGGCGTGGATGGGTCCACCACCGTCGCCCCGATTGCGAGGGATGATATGCCCGTGGACGTGGGGCACTTCCTGGCCGGCCGCTCGACCGTTGTTGAACCCGATCGTCGTGGCGTCGGCGTCCACTGCGTCCTCGACGGCAGGGGCGAGTCGCCTGAGCATGTCCATGACCGCGCCGGCGGTCTCCCCGTCGAGGGCTCCGAGCCGCTCTGCGTGCGTGTGTGGAATCACGAGCGTGTGCCCCGGGGAAAGCGGCCGCGCGTCGAGGAAGGCCATCGCCCGCTCCGTCTCGACGATCGTCGCTGCCGGGGCGTCCCCGGCGGCGATCCGACAGAAGATGCAGTCTGTGGGCATGGTCTGAGATTCGAACGACGACACTTCAATCGGGCGGTGGACCGCGAGTGGCGGCCTTGGGTGAGCGCCTCCGTTCCCCGGCGAGCGGACCGATTATCATTTCACCCGGGAGCGATTGGCTCACCGTATGACTCACTTCGCCGGGGAGGTCCCCGACCAGTACGACCCGCACGCGGTCGAGGAGCGCGTCTTTGCGTACTGGGACGACGTCGACGCCTACGAAACCACGAAGGAGCATCGAGCGGATGGTGAGGACTTCTTCTTCGTGGACGGCCCGCCCTACACCTCGGGGGCCGCCCACATGGGCACCACCTGGAACAAGACGCTGAAGGACGCCCACATCCGCTTCCGTCGGATGCAGGGCTACAACGTGACCGACCGGCCGGGCTATGACATGCACGGCCTGCCGATCGAGACCAAGGTCGAGGAGAAGCTGGGTTTCGAAAACAAGCAGGACATCGAAGAATTCGGCGAGCAGCGGTTCATCGAGGAGTGCAAGGCCTTCGCCGAGGAACAACTCGAGGGGCTCCAGTCGGACTTCCAGTCCTTTGGGGTCTGGATGGACTGGGAAAACCCCTATAAGACGGTCGATCCGGAGTACATGGAAGCTGCCTGGTGGGCCTTCGATCAGGCCCACGATCGCGGCCTCGTCGAGCAGGGCAAGCGATCGATCAACCAGTGTCCCCGGTGTCAGACTGCCATCGCGAACAACGAGGTCGAGTACGAGGAGGTCACCGACCCCTCGATCTACGTGAGGTTTCCCCTCTCCGATCGGGAGGGTTCGCTCGTCATCTGGACGACCACCCCCTGGACCATTCCGGCGAACACCTTCGTGGCCGTCGACGAGGAGTTGACCTACGCCGGGGTCGAGGCCGAAAAAGACGGGGAAAGCGAGGTCCTCTACCTCGAAGAATCCCTCGTCGAGGCGGTCCTCGAGGCCGGTCGGTACACCGACTACGAGATCCTCGAGACGTACGCCGGCGAGGAACTGGTCGGCTGGGCGTACGACCACCCGCTCCGCGAGGAGGTCCCGGAGGCACCGGACTTCGAGGGCGCAGGAAAGGTCTACACCGCCGACTACGTCGAGGCCGAAGACACCGGGCTCGTCCACTCCGCGCCCGGGCACGGCGAGGTCGACTTCGAGCGCGGCCAGGAACTCGGACTGGAGATCTTCTGTCCCGTGGGCGAGGACGGCGTCTTCGACGAGCGGGCCGGGAAGTACGCCGGGGAGTACGTGAAAGACGCGGACGAACGGATCATCGCCGACCTCGAGGCGAACGGTGCGCTGCTCGCTCGCGAGACCGAACAGCACTCCTACGGCCACTGCTGGCGGTGTGATACCCCGATCATCCAGATCGTCACCGACCAGTGGTACATCACGATCACCGACGTCAAACAGGACCTCCTCGAGAACATCGAGGAGACCGAGTGGCACCCCGAGTGGGCCCGCGACAGTCGCTTCCGGGACTTCGTCGAGGAGGCCCCGGACTGGAACGTCTCCCGCCAGCGCTACTGGGGGATCCCGATCCCGATCTGGATCCCGGAGGACTGGTCCGGCGATATGGACGAGGCGGTCGTGATCGGCACCCGCGAGGAGCTGGCCGACCGGGTCGACCAGGAAGTCGACCCCGAACAGGTCGACCTCCACAAGGGCACCGTCGACGACCTGACCATCACCGAAGACGGCCGGATCCACCGCCGCGTGCCGGACGTCTTCGACGTGTGGCTCGACTCATCCGTGGCCTCCTGGGGCACGCTTGGCTATCCGGGGAACACCGAACAGTTCGAGGAACTCTGGCCGGCGGATTTGATCATGGAGGCCCACGACCAGACCCGGGGCTGGTTCTGGTCACAGCTGGGCATGGGAACGGCCGCACTCGGGGACGTTCCCTACAGGGAGGTGTTGATGCACGGCTTTGCCCTGATGCCGGACGGTCGCGGGATGTCCAAGTCCAAGAACATCACCGTCGAACCCGGCGAAGTCATGGCCGAGTACGGGGCCGATCCGATGCGGCTGTTCCTCCTCTCGGTGACTCCCCAGGGCGAGGACATGCGCTTCTCCTGGGAGGCGACCGAGACGATGCAGCGGGACCTCAACATCCTCTGGAACGCATTCCGGTTCCCGCTTCCCTACATGGAGATGGACGGCATCGATCCCCTCGCCCTCGACGTGCGCGAGGAACCCCTCGAACGGATCGATCGTTGGCTCCTCTCCCGCCTCCAGGCCGTCGAGGAGACGGCCGCCGAGGGGTGGGCGGACTTCGAGCAACACCGGGCCCTCGAGGCGATCATCGACTTCGTCGTCGAGGACGTCTCGCGGTACTACATCCAGATCGTCCGCGAGCGGATGTGGGACCCCGAGGAGAGCGGGTCGAAGCGAGCCGCCTACGCCACGCTGACCCACGTGCTCAGGGAGGTCATCGCCCTGCTGGCCCCCTACGCGCCGTTCATCACCGAAGAACTCTACCAGCGGCTAACCGGCGATGGCGGGCGCACGTCGGTGCACATGCTCGACTGGCCGGAGGCGGATTCGGACCTCCGGAAGGAGTCCCTCGAATCGGCAATCGAGCACGTCCGCGCCATCGAGGAGGCCGGCTCCCGGGCCCGGCAGGACGCAGGTCGAAAGCTCCGCTGGCCGGTCACCAGGGTCGTGGTCGACGCCCAGGACGAGGCGGTCGTCGAGACGCTCTCGGACCACGACGACCTGCTCGCCGACCGACTCAATGCCCGCACCGTCGAGGTCGTCGAGCCCGGGACGGACTGGGACGAACTCGCCTACACCGCGACCGCGGACATGAGCGAACTGGGCCCCGCATTCGGGGACCAGGCCCACGCCGTGATGGAGGCACTGAACGCCGCCCGCGTCGACGAGCCCGACCTCGAGTCCCTCGAGGCTGCAGTGGCCGAGGAACTCGGCGAGTCGGTTTCGCTCGCCGAGTCGATGGTCACCTTCACGGCCGTTCCACCGGAACCGGTGGCTGGAACGGACTTCGACGGTGGGCGGGTCTACGTCGACGCCACGCTCACCCGCGACGTCGAGAGCGAGGGCTACGCCCGGGAGATCATCCGCCGTGCCCAAAAGATGCGAAAGGACCTCGATCTGGCGATGGACGCCGAGATCCGGCTCGAAATCGTCGTCTACGACGAGCGGGTCGGGAAGCTGGTCGCCGAGCACGAGGCCCTGATCGCCGATGAGGTCCGGGCACGCGACGTCGGCGAGGTCGAGGACGGGCACCGGGAGACCTGGGAGGTCGAGGGGACACAGGTGGAACTGGCGATCGACCCGGTCGAGTGAAACTTCCGGTTCCCCGATAGTGAAATCCGCGACCCCTGTTCGAGCCGGGAAAGCGCCACTCAGTCCCGAAGGGCCTCGGTCAGGACGGGTGCGACGCTGACCTCCGAGACCGACCGGTCGATCGTGTCGGTTCCATAGATCTTCTGGCACCCCGCATTCGCGAGCCTCGAGTGGGCGCTGTCCACCAGCAGCGGGTGAACGGTCCCGACGAACACTCGTTCGGGCTCCTCACCGAGCGCAGCGATCGCCCCGCTCATGGTGCCGCCGGTGGCGATGATGTCGTCGACGACGACCAGGTCGCGCCCGGCAACGGAGAGGTTCGCCGGCTGGATCTCCACGTCACCGGTCTCCCGATCGCGATGCTTCTCGAAGGCATCGGTCTCCCCGGTGCCGTAGGCGTCCCGGACCGATTCCGCGAGGTCGATCGCCCCGTGGTCCGGGGCGAGAAAGACCGGGTCACGGAGGTCTCCCGGGAGCGGCTCGGCCAGCCGTTCTGCGGCGTCGACGGCGGTGGTCGGGACGGTGAAGAAGTCGGTGATGGCCGGTTCGTGGGGCGAGACGACGAGTACCCGGTCCGTTCCGGTGCTGATCGCCCGGGCCATCGCCCGCGCGGAGACCGGCTGGCCCGGTTCGAACGCCTCGTCCTGGCGGGCGTATCCCATGTACGGGATGACGGTCACGATCTCGCTCGCGCCGGCCTCACGAACGGCGTCCTGGAGCTGGAGCAACTGGATGTGGGCGTCACTCGATCCGGTTGCGGCGACGACGATGGCCCGACCGTCCTGGGGCGGGACTTCCACGAGCATTTCACCGTCCGCAAAGTGTCGGGACTCGACCTCGGCCAGCGGCTCCTCGAGTTCGGCGGCGAGCTCGGCGGCCATCGCCTGCGAGGCCGTTCCGGGAACGATCATGTCGAATCGATCGTGTGGGGCTGGCTTACGCGTTGTGATGGCTCGAACGGAACCAGGGCCGATCGACCGAATTGGGAAGGGGGGGATGGAGCTGGTCTCCCGGTATTGCCGGGCCGGCGGATCGCCCCCTGTTGCCGGAGAGGGTTTCACAATTGCTTTGGTTGTTCCAGCCAACCCTCCGACAATGCAAGTGTTCGGCTCCAGCGGCACCCGAGGGCGGGTCACCGAGGAACTGACGCCCGACTTCGCACTGCGGGTGGCGGCCGCCGCCGGGACCGTGTGGGGGACCGACCGGGTCGCACTGGGTCGGGACACCCGGCTAACCGGGCCGATGCTTGCCAACGCGGCCACGAGCGGTCTCGCGAGCGTGGGCGCGGACGTGGATCGACTGGGCGTCGTCCCGACACCGGCCCTCCAGTCCTATGCCGCCCGCGAGGGCGTCCCCGGCGTGATGATCACCGCCTCGCACAACCCGCCGGCGTACAACGGCATCAAGCTGGTCGGGGCCGATGGCGTCGAACTCAGCGTGGAACGGCTCGAGGCGATCGAATCGGCGCTTCTCGACGACGATCCAGCCTACGCATCCTGGGATCGAACGGGGACGGACCGGGCCGTCGAGAGCGCCCGGCGGACCTATCGCGAGGAACTGCTCGAGGCGGTCGACCGGGAGGCCATCGCCGGGGCGAATCTCACCGTCGCGCTGGATCCGGGCCACGGGGCCGGTTCCCTCACCAGCCCCGATTTCTTCCGCGAACTCGGCTGCTCGGTCCGGACGGTCAATGCCCACCCCGACGGCCACTTTCCGGGCCGGGACCCGGAGCCGGTCGAGTCGAACCTCGCGGATCTCGGCCAGCTCGTCCGGGCCACCGACGCCGACGTCGGGGTCGCCCACGACGGCGATGCCGATCGGGCGATCTTCTTCGATGAGACCGGCTCGTACATCGAGGGCGACGCCACGCTGGCCGCACTCGCGGATGCGACCCTCGAGCCGGGTGACACGACGGTCTCGGCGGTCAACGTCTCCCAGCGCCTGGTCGACGTCGCCGAGGCCGCTGGGGCCGAACTCGAGTTGACCCCGATCGGGAGCACGCGGATCATGACACGCATACGGGACCTGCAGCGGGCCGGCGAGACGGTCCCGGTCGCCGGAGAGGGAAACGGCGGCGTGATCTTTCCCGACTATCGAATCAACCGGGACGGGGCCTACACCGCGGCCCGATTTCTTTCACTCCTCGCAGAACGGAGGGCGAGTGAGGTCATCGCTCCCTACGACGACTATGCGAACGTCCGCCGGAACGTCCACTACGCCGACGAGGCCGAACGGGCGACGCTGGTGGAGGCGGCCGGCGAGTGGGCTCGGGGGGCCGACGGCGAGGTCACGACCATCGACGGCTATCGCGTCGATTTCGGCGACGCCTGGGTGCTCGCCCGCCCGAGCGGCACCGAGCCGGTCGTCCGGGTCTACGCGGAAGCAAGAGAGCGGGATCGGGCCGTTTCGCTCGCGGAGCGGTTCGTCTCGGCGCTGGAAGACGCCGCCGAGGCCGGAGGGTAAAAGGCGACGCACCTCGAACGTCAAGACAGTTACCACCGATCGGCCCGGCCCGATCCCGTGATCCCAATGAGCCACGAATCCGAGAAGACCTACAGCGAGAGCGTGGAGATGTATTTGAAGGAGATCTACCTGCTGTCGCGGGACGGCGACCCGGCGGCGACCGGGGCGATCGCCGACCGCCTCGGCGTCTCGCCGCCGAGCGTGACCGACCGACTCAACCATCTGGTGGATCTCGATCTGGTGACCTACGAGAAACACCGGGGGGCGTCGCTCACCGACCGTGGGGAGGCCGAGGCGGTCAGCCTGTTGCGCAAGCACTGCCGGATCGAGCGATTTCTCGTCCAGGAACTCGACGTCACGGAGGGGTTTCACGAGGAGGCCTGTCGGCTGGAACACGCCGCGACGGACGAGGTCGCGGCCCGACTGGACCGCTTCGTCGAACTCCCCGAGGAGTGCCCGGACTGTTATGACCCCGAGGCCCAGCATTGCAGTCGCCTGACGCCCTGAGAGATGCGAAGGTCTATCACGACCCGTCCCCAGAGACAGGTATGACCGTACCGCTCCCTTCCCGAGACATGTCGATCGTCCTGTTGGGCTTCGGGGTGCTCGTTCTCGTTTCCCTGAGCCGCTTCGGCGGGGCCCTCGAGTCGATCATCTATACCGGGTACGGACTCGCGATTCCCTTCGTCTTCCTGCTGATGGCTCTCGGGGGGATCTATTTCGGTGCGAGACACCTGTTGAGCTCCTGATTCCAGAAGAACCAAGCGGGTGGCCCGCGATGATCCCGTATGAACTGGGACACGCTCCGTGAACTCCTGCCCCACTATCTGGCGCTCATCATCATCCTGACCGCCCTGTTGACCGGCATGACCCTGTTCTGGCCGGGTGGCGAGCCGAGCCTCTGGGTCCAGATCGGCGTGGCGGTGATTCTGGGGCTGGCCTACCCCACGGCGGTTCGATATCTGGGATTTGCGCCATCGGCCTGGGAGTAAGTCTGGTCGATCTCAGTTCGACCCCTTTTGGCGGTTCAGCAACCCTGGGTCGATTCCGACCGGCCAACAGCGACCAGAACCTATATATACCGTCGCTAAACGGCTCTACCCCGAAAACCCCGGTTTCGACCGCTGTCCGACGGTTGTATGACG